>NZ_KV795762.1:363-1653 GCF_001809115.1 Rothia sp. HMSC071F11 | reverse complement strand
TTTAGGGCGAAATTCACCCAGAACGCTAACTTCTCCGCGGCGGAATTCAACGGAAACGCTGACTTCCACAAGGCAGCATTCGAAAACAAACCAATATTTGAATACACGCTAGACAATAAAACCTATAAAGCGAGGTTTTCATGTAAGGTCGCCCCAGGAGATTATAACTTCGAGGTTTCATATGATAGCCCCTACAAAATTGAGACCGAAGAGAAGGAACATAAACATAACGGTGTTAAGTTCATCATCCCTAAGGGCACAGAACTCTTCGATCCAGACGAACCTTCCGATCTGGAAGACGACGATGAAAGCTAAAATTCTTTTCGCGTAAAAATATGGCAGATTATATTACTTTTACTCAAAGAAACCTTCCTTACCTTTACAAAGGAGAACCCTAGACATGGATGAAAAGGCGAATAACTTCCACCCCTCTAAGAGAGATAATGCATGGTGGAAAAACAGATTTTATACAGTTCTTATTGCTGTAGCTCTCATAGGTGGAGGATGTGCATTTTTTATTCCTCCGTTTATCACCTCGTATGGTTCCGGTGATAGTCTTCCAATCCTACGCCAAACTATTCTTGCTGCCACGGGTGGCGTTCTCGCAATACTCACCCTTTGGGAAAATCGCCGTAAAAACGATCAAGAGCATACACGACAGGTTCATGCCGAGCGACGCGCTCGTTATGCCAAAGCGATTGAACAACTTGCCGATGATAAATCCGCTATCCGTCTTGGAGGCGTCTACACCTTAGCCAAGCTTGTTGACGATTGGTTAGATGACGAGAAAACTCTCCCTTCCATGGAGAAACGCCGTCAAGAAGGACAAATTATTATCGATAGCCTGTGCGCGTATATACGTTCTTCTTTTCCGTTGGCTGAACGCCATGACGAACTTATTCTTAGCTACGAAGAATATCTGCAGAAATGCCAAGATAAAAACCAAGCTATACAGTCCGTTAAAAATTCTGCAGATAATTCCACTCCCAAAGCTGAAAAACAGCAAGACGACAAACAATCAAACCAATCTCGCGAAGAGTTTGTACGCGATCAATCGCTTTTCCGGGAAGAAAAGGAGGTGCGTCAAACAATTCTGTCAGAAATTAAAAAACGTCTTAATGGCGGAGAGGTCAAATGTGAAAATGGTAAAGATGAAATTAAACCCGGAACGTGGTCATATTTTAAGTATGATTTCTCAAACGCATTTTTCTTCTACCCTGTTGGTTTTAGAAACAGCTATTTCGGGGATTTCTCAAAATTCTTCGGGGCGAAATTCACCGAGGGCGCTGA
>NZ_KV795762.1:0-263 GCF_001809115.1 Rothia sp. HMSC071F11 | reverse complement strand
TGATTTCTTCGAGGCGAAATTCACCGAGGAGGCTAACTTCCTCTGTGTGAAATTCATCAGGGGCGCTGACTTCTCCGGGGCGGAATTCACCAGGAAAGCTGACTTCTCCGGGGCGGAATTCACCGAGAACGCTAATTTCTACTGGTCCGCTGACTTCTCCAGAGCAGAATTCACCGAGTACGCTGAATTCCCCGGGGTGAAATTCACCGGATACGCTAACTTCCCTGGGGTGAAATTCACCGGATACGCTAACTTCTGCGAGG
>NZ_KV795761.1:0-214 GCF_001809115.1 Rothia sp. HMSC071F11 | reverse complement strand
AAGATTCTTCGTGAATTTGGCTCTGCCATGAGCGCCGAACCGGGACAGCGAAAAACTCGTGCCCAGCGGGTCGATATGCGCGCGCTGGGTGGCTATACCACCTCTGGAGAAGATTCTCGCGATCCGAAACCGCTTGATGGCGTGATCTCGTACCTGATTCGTTCTCGTGGGTGGAAAGAGCCCGTGGCGGTCTCCAGCGTCATGGCACGATGGA
>NZ_KV795760.1:119574-120280 GCF_001809115.1 Rothia sp. HMSC071F11 | reverse complement strand
CGGTCGACGCACCAGCCGCAGCGCTCGGCCTCGGGCACAGCAGAGAGCCCCGCCCAGTAGCGGTCGATCTCTTCTTGGTCGCGGCAGGAGACGATGATGGAGACTCCGGGCGTGAAAGTGAAATCGTGGAAGGTCCCAGAGTCCGTGGCTGCCATCCAGGTGCCGCGCAGGGTAAAGTCGGTGAACATGACCGTACCCGCATCCAGCGGTCCGCCTTCCTCGTAACGGTACAGAGCACCGCGGCGGGCGTTATCAAACAGGGCGATCCAAGCGTCTGTGGCTTCCTCGGCATTAGCGTGATTAGTACCGCCGAACATGAAGGATGGGATAACAAAGGGGCGCGGATCGCCGTCCGGGTCGGTGAGCATGAGCTGCCAGGTCATGCCGAAACGGTCACGAACCCAGGCGTAACGTGGGGAGAAGGGGTACTCACCCAGCTCCATGAGTACGCCGCCGGTGCTGAGCCGCTCATAGAGCTCATCAAGGTAGTCTCGGGCCTGTTCCTCTCCGCCGAATAAGAGCGGATCAAAGTTCAGGATGCAGCTGATCGACGGGTTTGGCGCGTACTGGTTACCGCCGTTGATGAGCGAGAGCCTGAAACCGTGGATGCTGACCGTCGCCGCGATCCCGGGCGCCTGCTCGGCAATGGATGTATCGCGAAAAACATCGGCGTAGAACTGTGCTGCTTCGTCGGCGGTGCCGTCGC
>NZ_KV795760.1:118157-119474 GCF_001809115.1 Rothia sp. HMSC071F11 | reverse complement strand
GCCGAATAAGAGCGGATCAAAGTTCAGGATGCAGTTGATCGACGGGTTCGGGGCATATTGGTTACTGCCGTTGATGAGCGAGAGCCTGAAACCGTGGATGCTGACCGTCGCCGTGAGCCCGGGCGCCTGCTCGGCAATGGATGTATCGCGGAAAACACCAGTATAGAACTGTGCTGCTTCGTCGGCGGTGCCGTCGCACCAAATAGCGGGAGTGATGACCTGATCCATCCGGTCATCGTAACATGTCTACACCGCGCGGTGGGGTACCGCTAAGAGCGAATTATGCGCGGCAAACGGGCGCTATGGGTGGGAGCGAGAGGGCAAATACGGTAGCATGGAATATCGAACGTGTATTCTAGGCAGCGAGGTAGATCATGAGCGAACCCACCAACTCCGCATCCGGCGTTGATCCTGCCGCAGATACCCTCTTTGCCGATCTCGAAAACACGCAGCCGCCCTACGATCCCGAATATGATGCCCACATTCCGCCGGAAGATAGCTCCGCACCCGAAGAAGACCCCTTCGCCCACGAATCTTTTATGCCCGAGCTCAACCCTGAAGCGGTGACCTCCCAAACCGTCACCGCCCATGAGGATGCGCTCGGCGAGTTCATGCCACCCGCCTACCGAGTGGGCGGGTACGGAAGCGAGTACAACCCCGAAGACCCTTACGGGGAGCGCACCTATTCGCTCAGCACTATCGACCCCGCAACCCTGATCGACGGGCTTAACGACCGGCAGCGCGAAGCTGTTTTACACGCCGGTTCACCCCTGTTGATCGTCGCCGGGGCCGGGTCTGGTAAAACCCGCGTGCTGACGCACCGCATCGCCCATCTGCTCGCAACCGGGCGGGCGACTCCCGGGCAGATTCTCGCCATCACCTTCACGAACAAGGCTGCGGCGGAAATGCGTGAGCGCATCCAAGCGCTGATCGGCCCGCGCGCACAGCACATGTGGATTTCCACCTTCCACAGCTTTTGCGTGCGTGTGCTGCGCCGGGAAGCCAAGGCGCTCGGGCTCAAATCCACCTTCACGATCTATGATTCGGCGGATTCGCAGCGCCTGCTCACGCTCATTATCAAAGAGCTGAACCTGGACACCAAAAAGTTTGCCCCTAAGGCCGTGGGGCACAGGATTTCCGCCCTCAAAAACGAGCTGGTGAGCGCCGAAGAATACAGTGCGGCGGCCGCGAATAACCCGTGGGAAAAGACTATCGCGCAGATTTACACCGTCTATACTCAGCGCCTTCGCGCCGCGAACTCTCTCGACTTTGACGACCTCATTGGCAAAACCGTGTTTTTGCTCAAGAAGTTCCCCG
>NZ_KV795760.1:116068-118057 GCF_001809115.1 Rothia sp. HMSC071F11 | reverse complement strand
GGGAAAAGACTATCGCGCAGATTTACACCGTCTACGCTCAGCGCCTTCGCGCCGCGAACTCCCTCGACTTTGACGACCTTATCGGCAAAACCGTGTTTTTGCTCAAGAAGTTCCCCGAAATCGCAAACTATTATCGCCGTAAGTTTCGGCATATTCTGGTGGACGAATACCAAGACACCAACCACGCCCAGTACGCGCTCGTGCGGGAGTTGGTGGGGGCGCATCCGCAGGGAAACACTCGCGAACAGGGGCCGTATCCGGATGCTCCGCCGCCCGGCGAACTGACCGTCGTGGGTGACTCAGACCAGTCGATTTACGCCTTCCGCGGCGCTGACATTCGCAATATTACGGATTTTGAGAGCGACTACCCTAATGCGCACATTATTCTGCTGGAGCAGAACTACCGTTCCACGCAGAACATTCTCTCTGCCGCGAACGCCGTGATTGAACGCAACCCAAACCGCCGCCCTAAGAAGCTGTGGACGGCATCGGGGGAGGGCGCAAAAATCGTGGGGTACGTCGCCGAATCCGAACATGCGGAGGCACGTTACATTGCTCAAGAAATAGACCGGCTTGCCGATGAACACGGTATCAAACCCTCGGATGTGGCGATTTTCTACCGCACCAATGCTCAATCCCGCGCCCTTGAAGAACTGCTGATGCGCGCCGGACTGCCGTACCGCGTGGTCGGCGGCACCCGGTTCTATGAGCGCAAAGAAATTAAAGATGCGCTCGCCTACCTGCGCGCCCTCACAAACCCGGACGACGATGTGAGCGTGCGGCGTATTCTCAACGAACCTAAACGCGGTATCGGAGCGAAGTCTGAGACCGTGGTTGCCGATCACGCATCGGCACAGCGAATTTCGTTCTTCGCCGCCGCCCGTGCCGCTGCCGCCGAGCCGGGGAGTGTGCCGGGTTTGGGTGCTGCCGCCGTGAAAAAGTATGCGGAGTTCGTCAAGCTCATGGACGATCTCGCCCAGATTGCGCGCACCGAATCAGCCGCCACAACCCTAGAGGCGGTGCTTGAACAGTCCGGCTATCTCGCCGCCCTGCGCGAATCTAAGGATATTCAGGACGAATCCCGGGTGGAAAACCTCTCGGAGCTGCTGGATGCGATGGTCGAGTTTGAGGCGGAGAACCCCGGCGCAGACTTAGAACAGTTCTTAGAGCATGTCTCGCTGGTGGCGGATGCCGACTCGATTCCATCCCGAAGTGCCTCCGCCGACGGTCAGACCCCGTCTGCCGCGCAGATTGCCGCTGAGGCCGCGGAAGCGAAGGCGCAGGGCATGATTACCCTAATGACCCTGCACACCGCCAAAGGCCTGGAGTTTCCGGTTGTTTTCCTCACCGGGCTGGAACACGGGCTGTTTCCGCATCAGCGGGCGCTGACCGACGAGGGCGAGATGAGCGAGGAACGCCGCCTTGCCTATGTGGGGCTCACGCGCGCGATGCAGCGGCTCTACGTCACCCGATCCGAGACCCGCACGATGTGGGGCAAGAGCCAGTTCAACCCGCCCTCTCCCTTCCTAGAAGAGATTCCTGAGGAGCTGATCGAATGGCGCCGCCTGGGCGGTTTTGCCGGGTTTGGCGCCTCCGGGATGGGCGCATACGCCAATGGCGCCAGCGGGTACGGCGGCCACGGTGCCGGTGCTTATGGGCAGTCGGGTGGCTATCGCGGGGCGAGCGGATACAGTTCCGGCGGCTATGGCTCCGGCAGCGAGCGCGGGTTAGACGGGCGCAGCGCGGGCGGCTACGCAGGATACGATGACTCCCGCTCCCGGGCGAACCGTGAGCCATCAACCGCCGAGGTCAATGGTTCGGCAAGCTACGGTTTGGCGGCCGCAGCCAGCGCATCCGGGGCGGTGCGCAACCGCTCGCGAGTGCATCAAGGCAAGGAAATTCCGCAGCTGAAGGTGGGCGATACGGTGCGCCACACCAAGTTTGGAGAGGGCCGAGTTCTCGCTCTGGAAGGCACCGGCGATAAGACCG
>NZ_KV795760.1:114551-115968 GCF_001809115.1 Rothia sp. HMSC071F11 | reverse complement strand
CCGCAGCTGAAGGTGGGCGATACGGTGCGCCACATCAAGTTCGGTGAGGGCAGGGTTCTCGCTCTGGAAGGCACCGGCGATAAGACCGTGGCGAAGGTACGTTTTGCCTCCGAAGAGAAGCGTCTGCTGCTGCGGTATGCGCCGTTGGAGAAAGTCTCGTAGACCCCCGACCCGCAGGGTGCATCCGAACACGTGATGCCACCCACAAAAACCGGGTTGATATGCACCCATAAGTGCACACTAACCTATATTTCCGATAAAGTAGAGATGAGAGGATTTCGAAAGCGTTTTCGCGCGCCCGCGCGGGTGCCAAGGCGCATCGTATGAACCTCATGAGACCAGGCCGTCGCACCCCATGCGGCGGCATCACTTCGACGAAGAAGGACACCTGTGGACCTTTTCGAATACCAGGCGCGCGATCTCTTCGCAAAGCACGGTGTACCCGTGCTCAAGGGTATTGTTGCGACCACTCCCGAAGAAGCAAAGGCAGCAGCTGAGGAAATCGGCGGCCTGACCGTCATTAAGGCTCAGGTTAAGACCGGTGGCCGCGGTAAGGCTGGCGGCGTGAAGCTCGCTAAAAACCCTGACGAGGCATACGAGTACGCTCAGCAGATTCTTGATATGGATATCAAGGGTCATACAGTTCACCGCGTGCTGGTCGCACAGGGGGCTGACATTGCTGAAGAATACTATTTCTCGATTCTGCTTGACCGTGCAAACCGCTCGTACCTTGCCATGTGCTCGGTAGAGGGCGGCATGGAAATTGAGCAGCTCGCCGCTGAACGGCCCGAGGCTCTCGCTAAGGTTGAGGTGGACCCGCTGGTGGGTATCGACTCCGCTAAGGCACAGGAGATCGTTGAGGCTGCCGGGTTCTCTGCTGAGCTGCAGCCCAAGGTGGTTGAGGTTCTCGTGAAGCTGGGCGATGTCTTCAAGAAGGAAGATGCAACCCTCGTTGAGGTTAACCCCCTCGTGCAGACCCCCGAAGGCGATATTCTGGCTCTTGACGGCAAGGTCTCTCTCGACGATAACGCGGAATTCCGCCAGCCCGATCACGTGGCGCTTGTCGATAAATCCGCCGAAAACCCGCTGGAAGCTAAGGCTAAGCAGCACGACCTGAACTATGTGAAGCTCGATGGCGAAGTTGGCGTTGTCGGTAACGGCGCCGGTCTGGTGATGTCTACTCTGGATGTTGTGGCATACGCTGGCGAAAAGCACGGCAACGTGAAGCCCGCCAACTTCCTCGATATCGGTGGCGGCGCATCCGCTGAGGTCATGGCTGCGGGTCTTGAGATTATTCTGGGCGATGAGCAGGTTAAGAGCGTTTTCGTGAACGTCTTCGGCGGTATCACCTCGTGCGATGCCGTGGCTGAGGGCATCGTGAAGGCGCTTGAGATTCTGGGCGATTCCGCAACTAAGC
>NZ_KV795760.1:113204-114451 GCF_001809115.1 Rothia sp. HMSC071F11 | reverse complement strand
TGGGCGATGAGCAGGTTAAGAGCGTTTTCGTGAATGTCTTCGGCGGTATCACCTCGTGCGATGCTGTGGCTGAGGGCATTGTGAAAGCGCTTGAGATTCTGGGCGATTCCGCAACTAAACCGCTTGTGGTGCGCCTGGACGGCAACAACGTGGAGGAAGGCCGCCGCATCCTCTCTGAGGCAAACCACCCGCTCGTGGTGCAGGCAACCACCATGGATTCAGGTGCCGACAAGGCAGCAGAGCTCGCTAACAAGGCGTAATCGCCACCGAAGGATTTATAGGAAAAACTATGTCTATCTTTGTGAACAAAGACTCTAAGGTCATCGTTCAGGGCATCACCGGCGGCGAAGGCACCAAGCACACCGCTCGTATGCTCGCAGCCGGCACAAACATTGTGGGCGGCGTGAACGCCCGCAAGGCTGGCACCACCGTTACCCACAAGGCAAAGGACGGCTCCGATGTTGAGCTGAAGGTCTTCGGTACCGTTGCCGAGGCTATTACCGAAACTGGTGCGAACGTTTCGATCGTTTTCGTGCCGCCCGCCTTCACCAAAGCCGCCGTGCTTGAGGCTATTGAGGCTAAGATCGGTCTGGTCGTCGTCATTACCGAGGGCGTGCCTGTGCAGGATACCGCTGAGTTCTGGGCTGCCGCGAAAGCTTCGGTGGACGAGAGCGGCAAGCAGATTACCCGCATTATCGGGCCGAACTGCCCCGGCATTATCACCCCTGAGGAGTGCCTGGTCGGTATTACTCCGGCGAATATCACCGGAAAGGGCAAGATCGGTCTTGTCTCTAAGTCGGGTACCCTCACCTACCAGATGATGTTCGAGCTCGCCGATATTGGGTTCACCACCGCTATCGGTATTGGCGGCGACCCGATTATCGGCACCACCCATATTGACGCTCTGGAGGCTTTCGAGGCTGACCCGGAGACCGAGGGCATTGTGATGATTGGTGAGATTGGTGGCGACGCGGAGGAGCGTGCCGCCGAATACATCAAGGCAAACGTCACCAAGCCCGTAGTCGGTTACGTGGCTGGTTTCACCGCTCCCGAGGGCAAGACCATGGGTCACGCGGGTGCGATCGTCTCAGGTTCTTCGGGGACCGCACAGGCGAAGAAAGAGGCCCTGGAGGCTGCTGGCGTGAAGGTTGGCAAGACCCCCTCCGAAGCCGCTAATCTGATGCGCGAAATCTTCGCCAACAAGTAGCATTTTGCCCGGTTCGGGCAGCTAATAAGACCCCCGGCGG
>NZ_KV795760.1:112813-113104 GCF_001809115.1 Rothia sp. HMSC071F11 | reverse complement strand
AGATTGGTGGCGACGCGGAGGAGCGTGCCGCCGAGTACATCAAGGCAAACGTCACCAAGCCCGTGGTCGGTTATGTGGCTGGCTTTACCGCTCCCGAGGGCAAGACCATGGGCCACGCGGGTGCGATCGTCTCAGGTTCTTCGGGGACCGCACAGGCGAAGAAAGAGGCCCTGGAGGCTGCCGGCGTGAAGGTTGGCAAGACCCCTTCTGAGGCCGCTAATTTGATGCGCGAAATCTTCGCCAACAAATAGCATTCCGCCCGGTTCGGGCAGCTAATAAGACCCCCGGCGG
>NZ_KV795760.1:112076-112713 GCF_001809115.1 Rothia sp. HMSC071F11 | reverse complement strand
GCCCGGTTCGGGCAGCTAATAAGACCCCCGGCGGTGCGAGTATTACGCTCGCGCCGCCGGGGATTCATATATAATCAAAGTACTAATTCGCTCCTGTCAACGGCCCTCCACTATCGGGAGAGTGCCAACGGCAGGAGTTTTTCTATTGGGCTTGCGAGGGAGTGTAAAACAAAGAACCAGTCTCTCCATTATGATTACTCTTTGCGCAATGCTGTATAGCCGATAACCCGATATGCAAGTAGCTAAAGCTGAAAGACTACTTGGATGTTCCGGTTCCGGATGCCACGTCATATGCGTGGCATTTCGTGTATCGCAAAGGGACAACGCCGCTGGCGTAGAGAAAGTATGGAACGGAATAGACCTACCCCAGCGTAGTGCCGAAGGCTAGGCCCAGCAGGTAGGTGATGCCCGCCGCGCCCAGTCCGATCAGGATTTGGCGCAGTCCGCGGCGCATCGGGGAAGACCCCGAGAGCAGGCCCACAATACCGCCGGTGAAGCCCAGCGCCATGGCGACGAACAGGAGCGAAAGCGCCATCGCCCAGAGGCCGGAAAGCCCGAAAATATAGGGCAGAATCGGCACGAGCGCCCCGGATGCGAAGAAGCTAAACGATGCCGCCGCCGCGCCAATATCCGTACC
>NZ_KV795760.1:111673-111976 GCF_001809115.1 Rothia sp. HMSC071F11 | reverse complement strand
TAAACGATGCCGCCGCCGCGCCAATATCCGTACCGAGTGCTACGTTCTCTTCCTCGCCCTCTTCATCTGCACGATGCGACAGTGACGGGTCGCAATCACAGTCGAGGTACCCGAAACGTTCCAGCGCGCGGTGATGCGCCGCCTCCTCATCCATGCCGCGCGCCCGGTAGATGAGCTCAAGCTCGTTCGCATCAATATCAAGGTCACTTGCCACACGCAGAGTCACCTGGGTCGGCTGGGAGGCATCCAAAAGTTCACGCTGAGAACGCACCGAAACGAACTCGCCCGCCGCCATAGAAAGCG
>NZ_KV795760.1:111335-111573 GCF_001809115.1 Rothia sp. HMSC071F11 | reverse complement strand
ACGAACTCGCCCGCCGCCATAGAAAGCGCGCCCGAGAGCAGCCCGGCAATCCCCGAAAGTAACACCATAGAGCTGGACGCACCCGAGGCCGTAATACCGATCGTCAGCGCCAGATTCGAGACCAGCCCGTCGTTCGCGCCGAACACCGCCGCGCGGAAGTTGCCGGAGAGTTTTTCGCGTCCGCTGGTGGCTAGGGCGCGAATGATTTCTTCGTGAATAGCCTCGTCAGCCGCCATTT
>NZ_KV795760.1:58834-111235 GCF_001809115.1 Rothia sp. HMSC071F11 | reverse complement strand
ACGAACTCGCCCGCCGCCATAGAAAGCGCGCCCGCGAGCAGCCCGGCAACCCCCGAAAGCAGCACCATAGAGCTGGATGCGCCCGAGGCCGTAATACCGATCGTCAGCGCCAGATTCGAGACCAGCCCGTCGTTCGCGCCGAACACCGCCGCGCGGAAGTTGCCCGAGAGCTTTTCACGCCCGTTAGTAGCCAGGGCGCGGATAATTTCTTCGTGAATAGCCTCGTCAGCCGCCATTTCTTCGGTGGCGTCCGGATCTTCGGCGTAGGGGGAGCGGGATTCGGCACGCTGAGCCATCGCCAGAATAAAAACCGACCCGAAATGCCGCGCAAGGAACTGCAAAATCGCCGAAGAGAGCGAAGGACGTGAAGGTTTACCGGCATGTTCGCCAAGCATATCGCGCCAGTGTTGTTGATGGCGTTTCTCGGCCTCGGCAACCTGCATCAGAATCTCACGCTCTTCGCCCTCGGCGCGCTGGGCCAGGTAGCGGTAGATGCGCGCCTCCGATTCTTCATCGGCGAGATAACGCCGCCACCGTCGGATCTGCGCATCACTCGGCTGGGTGACGGGGTGGTGCCGTGCCGGTATGTGCCCGGCCGCCGGGGAAGAATCTTCGGATGCGGTGCGAACCCCCTCAGTCTGTGCGGTGAGAAGATGCTCGCTCTGAGTTTTACGCGGTTCGGCCGATGTCATAGATATCCCGGGTAGATTGGTGTGCAACTCACCAGCATAGGGGGTTCGTCCTCGAAAATCTAGGAAAAGGTGCCAGTGCTTTTATGTTCGCTGCGTCGAACATCTAGGTTGAGATCGCATTGTAAAAGTCGCGGATGAAGGGGCGCCGTTCTATCTGCAATTCCTCGCCACTCTCGGTATAACAATAACTTTCTCAGTCTCACCCTAGGTCTAAGAGTGGTGCCAGCACCCATGTTTTCTAGAAAAATCTGACTTCTAATTAATAACTGCGAGATAACTGCAGATCTCCAAGGGAATTTATATCTAGACCCCTATGAAAGGAGACATCATGCGACTGTATGGTAAGAAAAATAATTCAGGTTCTTCAGCCAGGTATCCCAGTGGGGAGCCGAGTGAAATAAATTCTTCAAATCTTCATGCGGTTGGTTCTTCGCACGGCGGCATCATTCGTGGGGTTGCGTTGTGGAGTGCAAGGCGTCCTATATGGGCGCTTTTGGTCTGGGTACTGTTGATCGGTTTAACCGTATCCCTAAGTACCCTGATCCCCACTCGAATGGCGGGCGAAGTAGACTCGTTGAACGGTCAATCCCGCGAAGCAGCTGTTATGGCACGGGACGCTGGTAAACATAACGCTGCTGAAGAAAATGTACTCCTCAAACGTTCTGATGGCGCGGAAATCAGCGAGGAACAGGATGGGGTCGCGATCGAAGACCTGCATCGTCAGTTAGGTACTGCATCCCACGTGGAGAGTGTTAAAGATCCTGTACCTTCTGAAGACGGAAAGTCAGTATTGATAACTGCTTCCATCGAAGGAAATCCAGATACCGCCTCAGAGCGTGTTGAGGGCGTGCACTCTGCAGTATCAGATTTCTCTTCGCATCATTCAGAGTACACGACTGTTAACACCGGTAACGCAACCATTAATTCAGATTTTCAGACCTGGCTAGGCGAGGACCTTAACCACGCTACTGTGGTGACATTACCCATTACACTTATTATTCTCCTCATAGTGTTTGGGGCCTGGATTGTAGCGGGGCTACCCCTGCTGGTGGGACTAGCCTCAGTATTTTCTGCTACTGGACTGTGGGCAGTCGCTTCACAGGTATTCCCGGATCAGGGGCTAATTTCGCACGTTATCTTGCTAATCGGTATGGCTGTTGGTGTCGATTATTCTCTGTTCTATGTGCGTCGCTTTCGAGAGGAACGCACCGTCGGGCATCAACGGTTAGAAGCCACGCATATTGCAGCAGAGACGGCAGGGCATTCAGTATTAGTTTCTGGAATCGCAGTATGTTTATCAATGGCCGGTCTGCTGCTAGTTCAAGATGTGCTATCAACGGGTGCTGCCATTGGTGCAATCTTGGTTGTGCTGGTTGCGATGATGTCATCCCTAACGGTACTTCCCGCACTCTTAATGCTGCTGCGCGGTGCGGTAGATCGTCCGCGAGTGCCTTTCGTATGGCGACTTTCGCAAGGGACCGGGGGAAGTAAGATCGCCCATCGGATTATCGGGCCGGTAAGCCGTTATCCGTGGGTGGCATTAGCGATTATGGCGGTTTTGTTTGGAGCACTTGCAGCTCCTGCAGCATCTATGAGTCTTAAGATGACGACTGTGGATGACTATCCAAGGTCTTTGTCATCTATGCAGGCTTTGGATGATATACGCGAGGCATTTCCCGGCAGTAAAAGCAGCGCCAATGTGGTGCTGGAAGGCGAACCGGAACAGGTGCGGCAGGCAGTGGATAAAGTTACTCAACATGCGGGTGAGGACACTCAAACCTATGCGGGAGTATCGAACACATGGACCTCGGCAGACCAACGTACAGCGGTTGTCGATATCGCGGTAAAACATACGTCAGACTCTGCGCAAGCGCATCAAGCGGTAAACCGGTTGCGTTCCGACATTGGACCGTCATCAGGGGTTTCTCGTTGGGCGGTTGGCGGCGATATTGCGTCTGGAATGGATTACACGCAAAACCTATCGTCAAAAATCCCGTGGGTGGTTGGAATCGTTATTGCGGTAACATTCATCTTTATGTTTGGGGCTTATCGGTCTATACCATTGGCCGGAATCACGATCGTGTTGAATCTTGCCTCAACCTTGGCTGCTTTTGGCGCAGTGACGGCTATTTTCCAAGGGACATGGGCAGAAAACCTTCTAGGATTTACCTCCACTGGACATGTGGTGTCTTGGATTCCTCTGATGCTGTTTGTCATTCTTTCAGGGCTATCCCTTGATTATCATATTTTGGTGGTAAGCCGTATTCGCGAGTTCGCTGCGGCAGGGTATTCTACCCAAGATGCGATTCGTGAAGGCATTACTCGTACAGCGGGGGTTATCACGAGTGCTGCTGTTATTATGATCGCAGTATTCTGCGTCTTCGGTGGACTTTCCTTCATTGAGATGAAACAGATTGGTATTGGCCTTGCTTTTGCGGTGCTTTTGGATGCAACTGTGGTTCGCCTGGTATTTCTGCCCGCGCTGTTGATGGTGTGCCGCAGGTTCCTTTGGTGTCCATCGAAAAATATTGGGCAGGGCATCAAAACATCCCACGAAACGCTGCCCCGTTCTTGAGAGCGAAGAGATATAAAGGTGCCGCCTCCCGCGTAGGGGAGACGGCACCTTTCGTTCTAAAATCCTGTGTGCGGATTACTTGATTTCGCCTGCGCTATTCTCTAGGAATGCGCGAACGAACCACTGGAACTTCTCAAGCTCAGCGGTCTGACCGATCAGCAGATCCTCGGTAATGGGATCAACTTTACCGGCGAACTCGATAGCCTTGCGATGGTCTTCGATCACGCGGGTGTAGACGTCGTTGAGGGCATGCAGGTGCTCGGTCACGCGAGCGCGGCCTACGGGGTAATCCTCGTGGTTGCGTGCTGCGACCAGCGCACCGGCGAGACCATTGGGGGTTGCACCCAGGGTTGCCATACGTTCTGCGATGTCGTCCACGAAGTTGCGAACGGTATCGACCTGCGGGTCAATCATTTCGTGCACGGCGATGAAGTCGGGGCCGGTTACGTTCCAGTGTGCGTGCTTCAGGGAAAGATGCAGTTCGTTAAGGTCGTGCAGACGAGCCTGCAGAACCTCGGAAATTTCTTTGCCTTCGTCAAGAGTAAGACCGGGTGCGGTGTATTGTGCGAATGTCATGTGAGACTCCTTCTTAGTGCGTAGATGCTGCTTCAAGGGGGTAGACGGCGGGGGATTCTCACCCGCTATTTCCCCGCAAAAGCGTTATCCTTAGTAAATCATTTTTACGCCCCGGAGTCAAGTTTATTTTTAGTAATTCATAATAAGGGTGGCTTTGGATGCGGTTCTGACAACGCTAAAAAATAGCCCAGATAAGGCTTAGCATACCCCGCCACAACCCTGTGCAATCAGTGAACCATCGTCGTGAATACGGTGAGGAACGCGAAAATCGGGCGGCTATTCGCCTAAGGCGCGCACCGCATCCAACGTTAACTCGGTATGTAACATGCGGGCATTCCCCAGCTCGGCGGGAACCTCAAGCTCACCCGGCACTACAATTACTTTCATGCCCGCCGCCGTTGCGCTGCGCACCCCGGAGGGCGAATCCTCAACCGCCACACACCGGCTAGGCTCAACCCCCAAACGCTGCGCCGCCAAAAGGTATGGTTGCGGATCAGGCTTTGGATGCGTCGTCTCATCGTTGCCAATAATGACCGAGAACGTTCCTTCCGGGGCGGCATCGGCTGTACGCTGAGCGATCGACGTGGTCGCATTCGTAACAATTGCCGCTGGAATCTGGGCATCACGCACTTGGGTCAGGAAACGCTCAATACCGGGCAGAAACTCCACCTGCTGATGCGCCAATGCCTCACGAACCTTGGCAACTAGGCGCTCATTAATCTGCTCATCCGGCAGATCAACCCCGCGTTCGCGCAGGCGGTCAAGCGTAAATTTCATAGAAAGCCCCAGACAATCCAGGGTATCCTGCTCGGTCCAGGTGCCGCCGAACTCGGCCGCAAGAGCAACCTTCGCGGCAGCCCACACCGGCTCGGTATCCACAAGCGTGCCGTCATGGTCGAAAAGAATCGCGGCGGGAAAAGAAGAATTATTCGTCATAGTTTAAGCCTACCGGGCATTTCTAGGTAGCCCGTAGGACAACGTCATCAATCGTCACCAAAAAATCTGTCCCCGCGTTCAGTGGGTTTCCCGCAATACTGAGCAGAGCATCAGCAACATCTTCACGAGCAATCATTGGAATACCCGGAACTCGCGCAACACTCGCCACATCAAACACCTTGACCCCACCCTTGCCAGGCTTATCTGTCAGCAGACCCGGATGCACCCGCGAAATATACGGCTGATACTTAGCAACCATCGCGTCGGCCTTTGCGCGATCCGTAAAAATGCTGCGCATCATGATCTTGCACCCTACACGCATGAAAAAAGATGCGCTCCGCAGCGTATCGCCCACTCCGTAGGCGCTCATAATAACGCAGTGCTTCACACCCGCACCCACTACCGAATCCATAATGAGCGGCAGGCGCTTCTGCATGAACGTGGTGGATAGAAACTCTCGTACCGTAGCTTTCTGCCCCAGGATGCTAACCATTACATCCTGTCCGGAAGAAATTGTGGCGATCCGCTCAGAATCGTTCAGGGCACCGGGGACAATCATGAGGTTCTGGTGTTCCCCCAAAAGCTCCACCGTCTTATCGGGGTTACGCACATAGGCGGTAACCATGTGCCCCTCCTCTAGCGCTTTGCGGGTGAAAATGCTTCCGGTGCGACCGCTTGCTCCTAAAACCAGTATTTTCATGTAGGCTCCTATTATTTACCGCTAGGAGGCATGAGTACCCGCAAGCCCCCAATGTGCTCAGTATAACAATAAAGTTTTTGGTTAAAGTTTAGGTTTATGTGGGATTTACCGCGGAAAGCCCGCTGACATGGTGAGTGCTGTACCAGTCCGGGGCACAAACCGTTTAAGATGGCACAGTGAACGAAAAATCAGAGCACTCCGGATCGCACCCGCGTGTAAACTCATTAGCTGCACGCACACCTGCCCTTATACAGGTTGCAACCCTCTACGCTGCATACCCCATGGCATTCGTCTCTGCTGCTTGGATTACCGTCGGCCGTGCCCTCTTTGGTGCCGCTGGTGATCTCGTGCCCATTTTTGCTATCTCATTTGGCCCAGCACTCGCCGTAATTCTGTGTCTGGGCGCGCGGTGGATGCTTCGTGATGCTCATCGTCGCGTTACCAGCGGCGAGTACGCGCGGGTTGGTGCATCCTGGGGATTCGTATTGTCCGTGTGGACCTGCTGGGCGCTCGCTTTTCTCTTTGGGATGTTCATTCCCGACTACCGTGCCGGGGTACCGGTGTCGGGAATTGGTGCGCTCGCGGGTGCCGATTACGTGGGCTACGGTGCAGGATTCGGGAATACCTTCGGAATTTTGACCTTTGCCATGGCTATTACCGCCGCCGTGATCGCTTTCAATGCCAATAGGCGCTCGGCGCGCATACAGCAGGGTGTTACCGACGAGGTTTTGGAGGAGCAGGCGCGACAACAAAGCCCGTATGACTTCTTGGACTGAGACCTAGTCTGATCCTCTCATCCCGCGCCCTAAAAAGGCTCTTTATACGAATAAAGCGTATTTTTTGCCGCTTTATTTACATAAAGAGCCTTTTTATCACTGAATTTTGGTTCCAAAAACCGGTGGTAGCCCCTTGCATCCAAATATTGAGTGTAGTAGACTCAAGTTAGCTATAAAAAGAAGGCGCAGGATGCGCCCCGCACAAGACGCGAAAGGATAAGATTTATGGACGCAAAATTCACAACCAAGAGCCAAGAAGCGCTCTCCGCCGCTAATATGAACGCGCAGACAGCGGGTAACCCCAGCATCGAACCTGCGCACATCCTCAAAGCACTGATGGATCAGCGAGAAGGCGTTGCCGTAGCGGTTCTCAAGGCCGCAGGGCTCGATATCGACGCCATCTCGGAAGCCGCATCCGCAGAGATTAAGAAGCTGCCGAAGGCATCTGGAGCATCCGTGCAGAACGCAAACTTCAGCCGCAGCGCCCTCGCCGCTATTCAGAGTGCGCAGACCCACGCCCAGAAATTCGGTGACACCTATATCTCTACCGAAATGCTGCTGCTGGGCATCGCAAGCGGCGATAGCGATACCGCTCGCGCACTTGAAAACCTGGGCGCAACTGCCAAAGTCATTGAAGAGACCATTCCCCAAGTACGAGGAGACCGCACCGTGGATACCCCGGACCCCGAAGGCACCTTCCAGGCCCTTGAAAAGTATGGAACCGACCTGACAGCGCTCGCCCGCGAAGGTAAACTCGACCCCGTGATCGGCCGAGACTCCGAAATTCGCCGCGTGGTGCAGGTGCTTTCCCGGCGTACCAAGAACAACCCCGTGCTTATTGGTGAACCCGGCGTCGGCAAAACCGCCGTGGTCGAAGGGCTGGCGCAGCGCATGGTCTCCGGCGACGTCCCCGAATCCCTGCGCGGTAAAACCCTGATCAGCCTTGACCTTGGATCCATGGTTGCGGGTGCTAAATACCGCGGAGAATTCGAGGAGCGCCTCAAGGCCGTGCTCGAAGAAATCAAGAAATCCGAAGGTCAGATCGTCACCTTTATCGACGAGATGCACACCGTGGTTGGTGCGGGCGCATCCGAAGGTTCCATGGATGCGGGCAATATGCTCAAGCCCATGCTGGCACGCGGTGAGCTGCGCATGATTGGCGCTACCACGCTCGACGAGTTCCGCGAGAACATTGAGAAAGACCCCGCCCTGGAGCGCCGTTTCCAGCAGGTGTACGTGGGTGAGCCTAGTGTTGATGACACTATCGGTATTCTGCGTGGGCTCAAGGAACGCTACGAGGCGCACCATAAGGTGCAAATCTCGGATGCCGCCCTGGTCGCCGCCGCAGCACTTTCAAATAGGTACATTCCCTCACGTCAGTTGCCCGATAAGGCGATCGACCTGGTGGATGAGGCCGCATCGCGCCTGCGCATGGAGATCGACTCGGCTCCCGAGGAAATTGACCAGCTGCGCCGCGCCGTAGACCGTCTGACTATGGAAGAACTGGCCCTCAAGAACGAGACCGACCCAGCGTCGAAGGAACGCTTGGCGGCGTTGCGTAAAGACATGGCTGATAAGAAAGAACAGCTGGATGCGCTCAACGTTCGCTGGGAAGCCGAAAAGGCCGGTCTGAACCGCGTGGGCGATCTCAAGAGCGAAATCGACGAGCTGCGTTCGCGTGCCGAGGTGGCACAGCGCGAGGGCAACCTTGCGGATGCATCCCGCCTGCTCTACGGCGAAATTCCCGCCAAGGAGAAGGAACTGGAGGAAGCTCAGCGCGCCGAAACTGAGGCTCATGGCGAGGCTATGGTCTCTGAAGAGGTCACGGCTGACGACATTGCCGAGGTTATCTCTTCCTGGACGGGCATTCCCGCCGGGCGCATGCTTCAGGGTGAATCCGAGAAGCTGCTGGAGATGGAGAAGCGCATCGGTGAACGCCTGATCGGTCAGGAAGCTGCCGTGGTTGCTGTGGCGGATGCGGTTCGCCGCGCCCGCGCCGGAATTTCCGACCCGAACCGCCCGATTGGTTCCTTCCTGTTCCTGGGGCCGACCGGTGTGGGTAAGACCGAGCTTGCGAAGGCTCTGGCGGAGTTCCAGTTTGATGACGAGCACGCCCTGGTGCGCATCGACATGAGTGAGTACGGCGAGAAGCACAGCGTTTCCCGCTTGGTGGGTGCGCCTCCCGGATACGTGGGTCACGAAGAGGGTGGTCAGCTGACCGAGGCTGTGCGCCGTCGCCCCTACTCCGTGGTGCTGCTGGACGAGGTTGAGAAGGCCCACCCCGAGGTCTTCGATATTCTGCTGCAGGTGCTTGATGACGGTCGTCTGACCGATGGTCAGGGCCGCACCGTGGACTTCCGCAACGTGATTCTGATTCTGACCTCGAACCTGGGCTCGCAGTACTTGGTCGATCAGGAGATGCCGTTTGAGGAGCGCACAGAGAAGGCGATGCAGGTGGTTCACCAGGCGTTCCGCCCCGAGTTCCTGAACCGTCTGGATGACATCATCATGTTCGAGCCGCTCTCTTCCGAGCATCTGGGACAGATTGTGAATCTGCAGATTCAGGGCATGGGCAAGCGTCTGACCGACCGCCGCCTGACCCTGGATGTTACCCCCGCCGCCCTGGAGTGGCTGGGCTTGGCAGGGTACGATCCGGCCTTCGGTGCCCGCCCGCTGCGCCGCCTGGTACAGCGCGAGATCGGCGATCGTCTGGCGAAGGGTATCCTCTCGGGCGCTATCCACGATGGCGACACCGTAGAGGTGGATGTGAACCCGGATGTTGCAATGGACGGTCTGTCAGTGACCTCCAAGCGTGACGACTAACTCTTCACAGCGCGAAATAGAATGCTAAGCTGCAGCGGGAGCGTAAATTACGCTCCCGCTGCAACTTTCCACTCCCGGAGGAGCTCGTGCTTGCAGAGCTAAGGACCGAGACGCCTGTTTGCATAAGCTTCTAGATATTTCAAAATGCTATAGTTCCCTCATGGATACTTGTGAGAATAACGCTGACGTTTACAACAAGAACTGTCCGTGCCGACATATTCTCGATAGGATCGCGGATAAATGGACGGCACTTATTATCGGGCGTCTGCAGCAGGGACCTCAACGTTTTTCAGAGTTGAGGCGTAGCATCACCGGCATAACGCAGAAAGTTCTGACCCAGAACCTCCGAACACTAGAACGTGACGGTTTGGTAAGCAGGACTATCTTTCCTACCGTACCTGTCACTGTGGAATATAAACTTACCTCTTTGGGCGAAACCTTGATTGAGCCTTTACGGGTTCTTCGCCAATGGTCTGAGGCTCATAAACAAGAAGTACTTGACGCACAAGACGTGTACGATACAACGACATAGCGGCAGAATATACATGAGGAGGGGTTATCGTCTGCACGATAGCCCCTCCTCACATTGACGGGAGTTTAAGAATAAGAGATGACGAGTTTTCCGATCATATGGGAGCTTTCAACTTTCTGATGCCCCTCACGGAAAGACTCAACACTAAGTCCTGTTAAAGTCTCGGTGAGAGTGCCCGTAACCTGTCCCGAGTCAATCATGTCAGCTACCTGCCTCAGCAGATCAGACTGATACGCCATATCCTCTGTTGCAAACATGGAACGAGTGAACATAAATTCTGGCGTCACAGAGATCGACTTAGGTTTAAAAGCGCCAATGTTAAAAGTCTGAGGATCGTCAATAAAAACTAATTGACTCTGCGGATTCATGGCAGAGGCAATATCCTCTTCACGATGTTCAGTGTAAGCAGAGAAAACGTAGTCGGCACCGCCAAGATCCTGAACTTGCTGCCCCAAATCTTTACTGTGATCCACAATATCATCCGCTCCCAGCTTCTTGCACCATTCAGCGGATTCTCGGCGTGAGGCTGATGCAATTACGCGAAGAGAAGTTCGTGCTTTTGCAAACTGGATCACCATAGAACCGACTCCGCCTGCCCCTCCAATCACCAAAAGGTTACCCGAAGTATCTTTGGTGAGACCCATATGATCAAAGAGCGTTTCCCACGCAGTGATTGCGGTAAGTGGAATGGCAGCCGCTTCCGTGAACCCCAGCGATGCAGGTTTCTTAGCGACAATACGGTAATCTACCGTCTGATATTCTGCGTTTGAACCTGGGCGTGTGAGATCACCAGCGTAATAAACCTCATCGCCAGGGACAAAACCAGACACATTTTCTCCTACAGACTCGACGATACCTGCCGCATCCCAACCAAGAATTTTAGGATCTTGCTGAACTCCTGCACCTGCGCGTACCTTGACATCCACGGGGTTGATAGAGACAGCTTTCACTCGAACCAGGAGATCCTGGGGCCCGGGAACAGGGATGGGCATTTCAGTCTCAATGAGTGCTTCTGGGTCAGAAATTGGTAGGGAACGTAGCATAGCAATTGTTTTCATAGTGTTTGACATAAAACTCATGCTACTGCTTGCCCCACAGGCACTTTCAAGGAGGGTTAGTTACTCCGAGGAAACCCAGTCATACCTATAGATGAAACATAACTTATAAGGTTTCGTTCCGAGCCGTGTTTTTATCTTTGCCCGAGGCGGGAGCATAGTTTATGCTCCCAGAACTCAGTCTTTAACGCGTGGAATCAGCTCTTACTTCTTGCGGTTCTGATAGAAATCCTTCTCGAATTTGCGTGCCCAGTCCGCAATAAGTCGGTAGGTGTCGGAGCACAACTCTAGGGTTGCCTTCGCTTCTATCTGGTCGTCAATGGATGCGGCGGCCTGTTCCAGCCGATCTGCCCATTCGCTGTAGGTATCGGCAATAGACTGCAATAGTTCGTGCCCCATCTTCTCATCCACCATGCGGATATTCGCGATGACGGAGACGAAGTTGAAGTCTACGCGCGCTGGGCTGGAGGCAATATCGTAGAGAAGCTCATGAAGACGCTCCTTGCCTTCGAGAGTAATGAAGTAGACCGTGCGCTCAGGCATAGCGCTGTCTTTGACGGTGGTGCTCTCCACATATCCCTGCTTGTAGAGCTGCACCAGGTTACGGTATACGGAGGGTGAGCTGATGCGCGCCCAACCGCGCACTCCGCGCTGGTCCATCATTTTGTTCATTTCGTAGGCGCTCATCGGGTGCTCGTGCAGAGCCCCTAGGATCATAGCGTCGATAGTTGGGGTTGCCATGATGCTTCCTTTCACTATTGCTGTTGCTAATAATACTATCAGTAATACTAGTCTTGTATATAGGAGTTTGTGATCAAGGGAACCCGAACAGGGAAGTAGGTTGCCCGTCCCTAACTGGGGGAGAGAAACATCCCCGACATACACTAGACACATGGAAAAATGGACCGATACGCAGAACTTCGCAGACGCGGGCGAGAAAAGCACACTCATCGCCTCCGCGCATCGCGCCGCCATTCGCTCCATTGAACGAGTCGTCACCGAAACAGTCACCCCACACGACCCTCTATACGCCGCCGAGGGCATCGAAAAAATGCTCCGCACCGGCGGCGTTTTGGCGCTTACTGGCGCAGGGGTTAGCACCGAATCCGGCATTCCCGACTATCGTGGACCCTCCGGGTCACTCTTAGACCACCGGCCCATGACCTACCAAGAATTCCGTTACGACGATGCCGCCCGACAACGCTACTGGGCTCGATCTTACGTAGGGTGGAGGCGCATGCGCCGCGCATCCCCGAATCGAGCCCACTATGCGCTCGCCGAACTTGAGCATGCGGGTGCGGTGAACGGCCTGATTACCCAAAATGTTGATGGTCTGCACGTGAGTGCCGGAAGCAAGAACGTGCTGGCACTGCACGGCGATTTATCCTCAATTCTGTGCCTGGACTGCGGAATGCGTGAGTCGCGTGAGAGCCTGGATATCCGCCTGGATGCGGCAAATCCGGGGTATCTGGAACGCCTCGAAAGTACTGAACTGCAGGTCAATCCTGACGGCGACGTTGAGCTCGATAACGACTATATTCGCAGCTTCCAGATGGTGGGGTGTACGGTTTGCGGATCGACGAAACTCAAACCGGATGTTGTCTATTTTGGTGAATCCGTGCCCGCCGACCGGAAGGCTCGCCAGCAGCAGATGCTCGCGGATTCTTCGGGTGTGCTGGTGGCGGGTTCCTCAGTCGCGGTTATGAGCAGCTACAAGATTGTGCTTGATGCCCTGCGCGCGAATAAACCCGTGGCGGTTATGAATGGTGGCCCCGGGCGTGCGGATGCGCGCGTCACCTATTTGTGGCGCACGGGCGTGGGGGAGGCACTGGAAGAAATGCTGGATCGCCTCGATATCTAATCTGCTAATCCGCAGGCTGCTCAAAAGAAAAAAGGCGTTGGAAATACCGATTTTCACTATTAAGGGTCTTTTTTTGAAAGAACTTAAGGTGCCTGCAATAACATTAAAGTTAAAACCTCAAGATGATATTTAAAGTTTATGGGAATAGTACATCTATCAAAAATACCTGTGTTAATAATTTCTCTTTAAAAAATCCGCTCAAACCGCGTTATAGAGGCGAAGGCAGGGTTTTGAGAGAGTAATATATAAAGCATGAGAACTAAAAAAATTGCTACTTTCGGTGCCGTTGCAGCTCTGAGCTGTGGATTGGTAGGCGGTTTTACTACCATTCCGGCAGCATTTGCCACTAATTCCCTTCCCGGTAATTCTGTATCTACTTCTGTTCCGGGAAATTCGGAACACTCCCACAGCGATGAAGCTAAGATTTCTTTCCCCAATGAATGGAAAGAAGGTCAGGAGTTGACCTTCCAAGGTTCCGGCTATACAACCGAAGATGGTTCTGCTGGTTCCACTCTGGTACTTAAGGACCATGAAGGTTCCATCGTGGGTACCTATGATGCAGACGCGCAGGGCAATGTCTCCGGCAACATCAAGTGGAATGCTGCCTATGCAGAACGTGACTATGTTGAAATTACCGTTCTGACCGGCAAAAAGGCTGGCGATGTGCGGCGCAGCGAGACTGTAAAGGTCAAGGTCGTAGCTTCTGAGAAGAGTGGTTCCCTTCCCGGCGAAGGTGGCCAGGGCGGTATGGGTGCCGTAGGTGGCGGCAGCACTCCCACATCTACGCCGACTGTGACTCCATCATCGACTCCTGAAGCAACCACTCCTGCTTCAACTCCGAGTGCATCCACCACTGCTGAGGCTACAAGCACCGCATCTGCTACCGCAACCGAGACCGCTCAGGTGACCAACGGTTCTGAAACCCACCAGTTTGCAACCTGCGAAGAGGCTAACAAAGCAGGTTTCAAGGACATTAAGCGCGGCGACGCTGCATACTCTGAGAAGCTCGACAGCGATCATGACGGCGTAGCTTGCGAAAGCAACGGCGGCAATGGCGAGCAGGGTAGCGCATCCAACGGTAACGGCGGTGCAGGTTACGTTTCGGATAACAACAATAACGGCTCTAATAACGCTTCCTCGAACAGCAATGGCAAGCTGGCTAACACCGGTGCAAACGGTGCTCTGACCGTAGCAGGTCTGGGTATGGTTGCTCTGGGCGTGGGCGGTGCAACCGTAGCTGCTCTGCGTAAGCGCAAGCGTGCCTAAAGATTAGATGATCAAGTCCTCGGGACGGCTCTAGAAGCTGCCGGAGGCTACAAGAATCCCCCGTTCCTCATGATTAGAGGAGCGGGGGATTTTGCTGTTAAAACCTCAAAATCTAGGAAGATAGTTTCCACGAAAAAGCTGCCGATACCGCCCTCTGCAGCAAGACCCCTCACGGCAGTAATAACGCTCGAAAAGCGTACCAATCAGGATTTGCATAGGAGACATTATCTAAGTCAGAATGTGCCTGTTGCGCATCCTTAAGACCTCTAGATAGGCGCTAACGCTCCGTATATGCAAATTCTGAATTTTTATGAGCATACCACCACATTTTTGTAGTACTGAGTCTCGTTCTTCATCCTTTATTCCCTGCAATCGCGGGGAACTTTTAGATATGCACGAAATACATAACTACAAGTTAAGACAGACACAGGAAGAACACAGGAACGGGCGCGAACCTAGAAATACAAGAACACAACGGCACACAAAACGGAACGGAGAGTCCAATGGATATCTTGATGATGGGACTGGCAGACCTAGTAGCAATTGGCACACTCTGCACCCTGTACATGATTCGTCATAAGACCCGTGAACTCATGATTTCATACGCGGTTATCAACGCCGGTGTCTTCACCGTAACGGTCGCCCTGGCACATGCCGGAAGCACTGCGGGCGCTATGGGTCTAGGACTCTTCGGCGTTCTTTCCATTATCCGCCTGCGGTCTACCTCCCTAAGCCAGCGCGAGGTCGGGTACTACTTCGTATCTCTCGCCCTCGGTTTGATCTCCGGCGTGCGGCTTGACCCGCCATATATCGCCTTCATCCTCATGGTGGTACTGGTCGGAATTATCGCACTACTGGATTCACCGATCTTTGAAGCGAAAAACCAGCCACGCACCCAAACCGTCACGGTGGATCGCGCTATCAGCGACGAAGGAACCTTGAAAGCCTATCTGGAATCACGTCTCGGGTACGAGGTCGTCTCCGCTAAGATCCTGGAGCTTGACCTGCTCAACGACACTACACAGGTGACTATCACCTATAAAGAGCTTCCCCAACTCCAAGAACACCTTAACGCGAACTACGAATACTACGCTTCCTAGGCTTTATCTCGCGGATATCCCCTAAACCTACACCTAAAAACTCACATGTTGAAAGGACCTACCATGAGTCCCCAAGCACCTCAGCCGTACACCCCGTTTCAGGGTGGCGCCGCACAGACTTTGGAATCTACGCACACCCCTGCGGTAGATAATACTCCGTCTTCTCACCGAAGCGGGCACCGAGAGGAAAGTACCATGTCTATCGTGCCAACCTATTGGCAGAGCATCAGCCTCGATGAACTCAACGAAAAGGCCGCTATGCAGACCCGTGTGGACCGCAAATACATTGTGGACGCAGATTATGCGGCATCTATCCTAGCTGAACTTCCCGCCGACGAGGCGGCCGTCCTAGAAATCGACGGTCAGCGTGAATTCGCCTATGACTCTGTATACTTCGACACTCCTGACCTGGTGAGCTATAAGGCTTCCGCCATCGGCAGCCGTAACCGGTTCAAGGTACGTACTCGCAGCTATCTGGATTCTGACCTGAGCTTCTTGGAAGTCAAGACTGAAGGGGCTCGTGAATTCACGGTCAAGGAACGTATTCCGTACTCTATCGAAAACCGTGACATGCTCACTGCAGAAGGCAAGGAATATGTAGCTACCGCGCTTGAGCAGCTGACGGATGCGTCTGTCGATGACCTGGAGCCGGTTATCCGCACCGGGTACCGTCGTACGACTGTATATTTGCCCCAGTCCGAGCAGAATCCGGTGGATTCTCGCCTCACGATTGATACTTCGCTCACCTGGACTCCGCTTTCAGAAAACGCGCTCATGTACACCGCAGACGGCGGTGAAGGACCAACCAAGTATCAGGTCGGTACCGAATATACTGCACCCGGTACGGTGATTATCGAAACGAAATCCGGCAGCGCACCTTCAGTCGCTGATAAGTATCTGTGGCGTGCGGGTATCCGACCCGTCAAAATCTCTAAGTTCGCTACGGGTATGGCTGCACTGAATCCTCAGCTACCGGCGAACAAGTGGAAGCGCACGATTCAACGTTGGATGCAGCTTGAACCTGCCGCTTAGATCTAGACCTGAGCGGGTAACGTCTGAGAACGCGGCACAAGAATAGGGTGGGGTTTTCCAGAGGCTCACCGTGTTAGGGCATTCTGGAAACCCCACCCTCTCGCGTAGGATGGTTGAGGCAATCTTTACCGAGATACTTAATCCCTACAGATAAGGAACCCCGTTCGAGATGTTCAAAAACCGGTTTACATCTGTTCTTACATGCGCCTTTGCAGCATCGCTGGCACTTGCCGGATGCGCGATTAGCGGGAACCCTGATAACTCCAAAGCCACTGTGACCGCACAGGAACAGGGGAAGGAACTTAAATCTGGCGTATACACCTCGAACACCAAAAATGGTGAAAAGATTAATGCGCAAACTCACTTTACGCAAGAAGACGTGACCTGGAACCAGGATGCTGTTCTTCCGCTCAATCTGGCAGATCCCACCGCAACCGATGGGGTCAGCGAACAAAACGGCACGATTACGATTACGAAGGGGGGAACCTACCGTATGTCTGGCGACTATACGGGGCAAGTGAAGGTTCAAGCCCCTAAGACAGATAAAGTTCAACTCATTCTTGACGGCGTTAATATCACGAATGAGACCGGATCTGCTATCAACATTACCTCTGCCGACGAAGCCGTCATCTACACGTCTCGGGGCAGCACCAATAACCTCAGCGACGGCCCAGAATACGCAGTTCAGGGCAAAAAAGAGGCAGATTCTACGATCTATTCAACCGCTAACCTAACCCTTGCGGGCGATGGAACGCTGAATATCGCTGGCAAATTTGACGAGACGGTGCACACCACCAAAGGACTGGTTGTTGCCGGCGGTGCCCTTAACATTAATTCCTCGAAGACTGGACTTAAAGGCAAGGACTACGTGGATATTCAGGGTGGGACCCTGCGTATTGAAGCCGCAAAGGACGCGATTAAAGCCACCAACACCGAAAAACAAGGTCTTGGATGGGCGCGCGTGGCTGGCGGTGACACTGTTCTCCGCGCTGGCGACGACGGCATCAAGGCGCTGCGCACCCTTGAGATTCTGGATGGGAAGCTCACCATCGAAGGGTCTGAAGAAGGGCTTGAAGGGCAATACGTCAATATTCATGGCGGCAATACGCTCATCAACAGCAATAACGACGGCGTGAATGCCTCGCTCAAGGACCAGCTGCCTAACGATCAAGAGTATGAAGATCAGAAGGAAGACAGCGACCAGCCGGATGCCAGCCCCGTACCCTTGGGTGGTGCCCGCGATACCACAGAGGTTATTGATACCGTGATCAACATGACCGGTGGAAATGTAACCCTCAACGTGGGTGCTGACGGCATGGACTCTAACGGACACGAGTTCTATACAGGAGGTGAGTTGCTAATCAACGGCCCTCAGGACGATGCCAATGATCCTATTGATCCAAATGGTGACATTACTGTAAGTAACGACGCCAGGATCTCATTTGGCGGCGGTGGTGTAGAGCTTTTCAAGCGCCCGATCGACGACTCCACGAATGGGTATCTGCGAATTGCAGATAACGATACTTTCCCACAAGGGCAGTCTGTTCAGGCAGTAGATTCTGCCGGACAAGTCGTTGCAAACTACCGGGTGATTACTCCGGGTGTTAAACAAGTATTTTTCTCGAATCCCTCTATCGTGAAGGGTCAAGAATACACTCTTTACCTAGCACCCACGCTGGTGGATCCGAAGACCACCACCCTTGCACCTGGTGCCGTTGAACGTGGAACTTTCACGGCATCAACCCCCGATCTGTAAAACATAACGAGAGGAGAGAATCCTATTCCAACCTTTAGCCTGCGCAGGATAAAACCATCACACAAAACTCCGGCGCGGGTGGCGGTGCACGCCACAAATATGCATCAGAAAATCCAACTTCTATCACACAACACATACATCAGGAGCCTGCAGGAACCCGCGAATTTGATGCGGCAGGTACCCGTTACCCCGTAGAATTCGGATGTAAACCCTGAAAATACTCACAAACTGCTCAAACAGTGTAGATAGAAAGTGATTCTTTCCCCATGAATAAAAAAATACTGACTTCGGCAACTTCGGTAACTTTGCTCGCAGCGCTTGCACTCACCGGATGCTCAACTACGAGCAACGCCCTCGCCTCTGGCACGACGGCTGCGGACAGCTCAGTCGGTACGACTGCGACAACATCCTCGGCAACCGCCACCGACACTGCCGCCAGCAGCTCGTCATTCTCGACCAACGTGAAAAGCGGCGAAAAACTCGACGTCGATACTCACTATTCGGAACAGGATCTCAGCTGGGACACTTCCTCTGAAACCGCGATTGACCTGTCAAACCCCACCGCAACGGACGGCGTTACCGTTGAAGACGGCACCTTGACCATCACGAAGGCTGGCACGTACAAACTCTCCGGCGAATACCAGGGGCAGATCAAGGTCGAAACCGCTGACAGCGACGCGGTTCGGCTCGTTCTCGATAACGCAAACATCACGAACTCCAGCGGTGCCGCGCTGAACGTGGTAAACGCTGACGAGGTTATTCTTTACAGCGCATCCGGCACCACCAATACGATAAGCGACGGTGCAGACTACACCGCAACGGGGGAAGATGATCCGGATGCCGTGGTCTATTCCAAAGCCGACCTGACGATCGCGGGTGAAGGCACCCTGAAGGTGAACGGCAACCACGAAGACGGCATTCACACGAGTGACGGCCTTGTGATTGCCAGCGGCACTCTTGAGGTCAATGCGGCGAACACCGGCATCAAGGGCAAGGATTATGTGGATATCCTAGGCGGCACTATTAACGTGACCGCGCAGCAGGACGGTATCAAATCCACTAACGACACCGACGAGGGGCAGGGCTGGACCCGCCTGAGCAACGGTACCGTGACTGTGAATGCGGGCGATGACGGTTTCAAAGCCTCTCGGGTCGTCGAAATTTCCGGGGGCTCCCTGACGGTTGAACAGTCCGATGAAGGCATTGAAGCACAGTACATCAACGTCTCTGGCGGCGATGTAAACGTCACGAGTGCGGATGACGGCATGAATGCCTCGCTGAAGACAAGCAATTCTGAGAGCACGGATTCATCCGAGAACACCTCTGATACTGCCAATCAGCAGCAGGGCAGCCTGCCGGGTGGGCAGCAGAACGGAACCTCCAATCAACAACAGCAGGGGATGGGACAGCCTCAGCCTCCTGCGATGTCTGGAACCTCGCAGGACGGCACGTCGCAGAATGGAACCACAGGTACCGGTCAGCAGCAGAACAACACCCAGAACCAAGGCAACCAGAACATGGGACAGCCTCCGGCAATGCCCGGTGGTAACGCCCAGGACGGCACGTCTCAGAACGGAACTACAGGTACCGGCCAGCAGGGGATGGGCCAGCCCCCGCAGGGTGGTATGCCCGGTGGTGGCGGCGGAACCTTTGAGGTTGTCGATGCCGCAATCAACGTGAGCGGCGGTCATGTTACCGTCAATGCTGAGGGCGATGGCATTGATTCGAACGGTGTCACAACTCTTTCTGGAGGAACGCTGATAGTGAACGGTCCCAGCCAAGGCGGTAACGCTGCGCTGGATACCAACGGCGACTTGCTCCTCAACGGTGCCACGGTTCTCAGCGGCAGCACGGCAGATATGTTCGAGGCTCCCTCCACCAACTCGACGAGCGGCTACCTGAAACTGACCAATAGTTCCGGATTTGAGCAAGGATCCACGGTTCAAGTAGCGGATTCATCTGGTAAGGTGGTGGCTAACTATAAAGTCACCAAGTCGAATGTGCAGTTGGTTCTCGTCTCTAGCTCATCGATCGTCAAGGGTCAGAGTTACACGGTGTACACTACAACATCGGCTGTGGACTCCAACGCAGCGTCGTTGGCATCCGGTGCGACCGAGCTAGGTAGCTTTACAGCCAGCTAGTGCGGGTTGTTCCCAGGGACTTGGGGATAAAATCTTTGAGTCTCGGGCTTGTAGAGATGGGTTGCTACGCGCGGCTCTTATAGAAGGCTCCTACAAAGGTTTGGGCTCCACATCAGCGTATAATGCGCGAGGTGGAGCCCAAACCTTATGCATAATTCGCCGGGTTTTGGGCGAAGAAACTGAAGATTCGATAGATTTTCTGAGCATGAATCTGTCAATCAACAAGACATTGAGGGGTAAAACAAGGTACCCTAGAACATAGGAAAGACTAGAGAGCGATCCGTGGGTTATGCGCGCCTTGGGTGTGGTGGCTGCGGACATGAGGAAAGAGGGGGTCACGCCATGGGGCGCGGCCGTCAGAAGGCTAAGGCAACACGGCAGGCTCGGGAGATGAAGTATTTCAGCCCCGAGACCGACTACAGTGCACTTGAGCGCGAGCTCAACGCTAAGAACACTAAATCCTCCGAATCATCTTCTCGTCGCTATGATGATGAGGATGATTACTCGGCATACGCGGAGAAATATGCCAAATATGATGATGAGGTGTAGCGGTAGAGCCCTAGCGTTACGCTCATACGTGAACCGGCTTAAGCACCCTGCAAGGTGGCTTGGGCCGGTTTTTTATATACTCTGCGGGCGTGCTTGAGCGGCCTACGGGTTTTCATGTTGGCTTGTTTGCGCATCTGCTGATGCTGGCGGGCATCCTGCGGTATGGATACGATAGTGTCACCTACGAAAATGTACAATACCCGAATAAGGTCCGTGCCCACCTGGATATTCCCGCCAATGAAATCGCACTCGCGGGAATTGTCCTCAGTTACCGCAGTGATGACAAGGCGAATTCGCATCGCAGCCCCCGCTCCAACGGTCGAGGGGATTTTAACGATCACATAAGGAGAGAATGATGGGAACTAAAGATGATATTGTGCGCATAGCAACCGACTATATCCAAAGGAACGGTGTCAACGCTTTTAGCTACGCAGATATAGCGCGCAAAATGAACATCAAAAAACCCAGCATTCACTACTATTTCCCTGTGAAATCCGATCTCGTGCGTGCAGCCTTCGAAAAGTACAGCGCAGACTTTTTTGAGACGCTGCACCAGGGTGTGGATGCGGCACGCAGCCTCCGCGAAGAACTCGAAGCCTATATGAGGCCCTACCGTGCGAACCTGGAACAGGGCTATAAACTCTGCCTTTGCTCAATGTTGGCGCTGGAATCCCTGGGGCAGAGCGCATCCGCTTATGATGCTGAAGAGGAAAAGAAGACGGTGAAACGGGGAACGCATATCAACGCAACGTTCGTGCCCCTGCGCGCCCAAGCTGAAAACCGTGAGCCTGCCGAGATCAACACCGCAGACTTTCAGGCTAAGAATATTCGCTGGCTCGCCGAGCGTTTTGAGCATGCCGGGTACGATCCCGAGCACTCGCAGGCAGAGGCGGAGTCCTTATTTTGCACGGTGCAGGGCGCGCAGCTGATAGCACGCTCCGCACAGAGCCTTGATCTTTTCGACTCCGTCACAAAGCGGCACCTCGATAACCTCACCGGTGCGTAAGCGCGTATCACGCAGAGGCGGCAGGCTTATTGCGAGTTATTGTGCATTTTGCGGTTATTTAAGTCGCCCGATGCACGATAACCCGCGAAATAGAAATCGGACTAAGACAGTCTTGCGTCTAATGCATCAAGCTGTGTGAAGTATATGCGAATGGTGAGGCGATCCCCGGAAATGAATACTCATACATAGCTAAAACATAGCTTCTTCATGTTTTAAAACGAGAAATGCCACGCATTCTAGAATCATGAAGAACGGAAATACTACCGCAACACTGCCAGTCGAACAGGTCGAAGAGACTTCTGAAATATCCCAGAAACCTAAGAAAAAGAAAGTAACTAGGCGCGTTCTCTTAGGAGGTGGCCTCGGCACCCTTGCCGTCGCAGGTGTTGGTGCTGGTTGGGCATATAATCGTTATCTTGCCGAGCATACGCAGATTGATGACACCGTATCCTATGAAAAATCACAACAAGCAAAGAATAATAATTCATCATCTGACGGTGCCTCAAGTCCCAGCGAACTCACCAACGTTAAGGTCACCTCTGACGGCTTGAGCGCCAGTGAAGGCTCTATCACCATTACCAAATCCACCGAAGGAAGCGGCAACAACGCGGTCGTTTCCTTTACCGCAGAGATCAAACTCAACGCCATGACCCTGCTGCGCGGAGCCTTCGCCAACAACAAATTCGGGCAAAACATTATCGATACGCCCTCCAATATCGCCGCGCAGCACAACGGCATCTGGGCGATTAACGGCGACTACTACGGGTTCCGTGACACCGGCATCGTCATTCGCAACGGTGTGGCATACCGCGATTCCGGCGCCCGTGAAGGGCTCGCGTTCTACCAAGACGGCTCCGTCAAACTCTACGACGAAACCGGCACGAACGCGCAGCAGCTCCTCAACGAAGGCGTCTGGAATACGCTTTCCTTCGGGCCGGCACTCGTGCGGGACTCAGAGGTTGTCAGCGGCATTGATCAGGTTGAGGTCGATACCAACTTCGGCAACCACTCCATTCAAGGCAACCAGCCGCGTACCGGTGTGGGCGTGCTCGGGCAGAACCACCTCGTATTTATCGTGGTCGATGGGCGTTCCGACGGGTATTCGCGCGGAGTTACCATGCCCGAATTTGCCTATATGTTCAAGGAACTCGGGTGCGTGAGCGCCTATAACCTAGACGGCGGCGGATCCTCGGTGATGGTCTTCAACAACCAGCTAGTCAATAAACCGATGGGCGGCACCAAAGAACGCGGAACCAGCGATATTCTGTACATCGCCGGGAGCGCATCATGATAGTCCTGATACCCGCCTATAAACCGGATGAATCTCTCGTGCAGTTAGCGGAGCAGATTACAGAATTGGATGCGCACGCCGAAATCCTGGTGGTCGATGACGGCTCAGGAAGCACCTACGTGCCGATCTTTACCGAGCTGGCGATTCGGGGCATCACGATTATTACCCAACCTGCAAACCGCGGAAAAGGCGCGGCCCTGCGTACCGGGCTGGCGTGGGCACGGACGCATCGGCCCGATCACATTGTGGTAACGGCGGATGCTGACGGGCAGCATTTACCCCGCGATATTCTGCGCGTGGGCGCTAAAACCGAGCGAATGGCGAGCATCGGTACGCGTGCCCTCGTGCTGGGGGTACGCACCCTGCCGGATACTCGCGCCGAGTTCACTGAGCCCACCGTTCCTCTGCGTTCCCGGTTGGGTAATGCGCTTACCGTCGGGTTCTTCACGCTGGCGACGGGCACTCGCATTGCCGACACCCAGACGGGGCTTCGCGGGTTTACCACACAGATGATTGATTGGGCTCTCAGCCTGCGCGGCGATAAATACGAATACGAGTTTTCAATGCTGCTTCGTGCTAGCCGGGCCGGGGTGGAGCTTATTGAGCTGCCCATCGTGAAAGTATATGAGCTGGGGAACCCGAGCAGTCATTTCCGCCCGATCCGCGATTCCGCACGAATCTACGCGCCGCTGTTGGGATTCTTAGTATCTTCCTGCACCGGGTTTATCGTGGATGCGCTCGCCCTCTTTGCCCTCGTAGGCGTGGGTTTTGCTCTGCTCCCGGCGATTGTGCTGGCGCGCATTATCTCGGCGCTGACGAATTTCAGTATTAACCGTATTCTCATGAACGACGGTGCCGATCGCCCCTCGCGGGCGGTGTCCCTGGGGCGCTATGCGATTTTAGCGGTGGGGATTTTGCTTGCAAATGCTGCGCTGATGGAGGTTCTCACCGCTTTCGGGGTCGTGCTCATCGTGGCGAAGATCCTGACCGAGCTGACCTTGATTCCCCTCAGTTTCGCGGTACAGCGTCGGTGGGTTTTCCTGCCAGCACCGCCTCCGCAGACTACGGAGCAAAACGAGCGCTCACGCGAGCTTGCCACGCATTCTTTGTAGAACATCCTGCGGCGTAGGTCTCTTCCTATAAAAGGCTCATTATTCAAATAATGAGCCTTTTATAGGGAGGGGGAACATAGATTACTTAGTCAGAAGCCGGGGCCATTTCCGAAAGTTTAGGCAGTGTGCGAAGACTTCTTTGTGAGAGCATCAGGATCAAAGCCAAAACCATAAACGATCCGTAAAAGAGAACCGTTCTGGAAATCCCCCACTGCACATACATGATGCCAGCAAGCAATGCCGCCACAGGAGCTAGAAGCATATTCGGGATGCCCTGCGCCGAATGTACACGTCCTATCATGTCTACCGGAGTCGAAGCATTGATATACGCGACGATACTGGAATTGAAGGCAGGAAGCGGCACTCCCGAAATAAGCATCAGCGCACAGGTTATCCAAAAATAGTCGTGGGTGAACGCCGCTGTCATGTAGCATATGACCATCATCCCGACCGCCAGCACACCCAATGTTCCTAAGGCGAAACGCTCCGTCATCCACCCGACTGTTAGGGACCCTAAGAGCACTCCGGCACCAAAAACACAGGCAAAAATACCGATACTGTAGGCCGCAATACCCTGTTCCGCGTAATAATAGATGAAGACGAGTGGCAGTCCTGTTGCGGCAAAGTTCGCGCAGCAGGCTACAGATGCGATCGCTACAAGAACACGGTTCTTCACAACATACATGAGCCCTTGGGCGAGGTCGGCAAAAAATCCGGTAGATTGTGTATCGATGACAGTATCGGACACCGTAGTTTCACTGCCTGCCTGCCGGTGCTTACGCTCGGCATGCACAACAGTAGATGAACTAGGTGCCGCCAGAAAAGCTGTGAAATTGACAAACGCGTGCACGCAAGCGGTCAGAATCAAAGAAGTGGAGGCGAGTAGACCCGCTAACGGGCTGCCAATTAGGTTCGCGGCAGATTCTCGTGTTTCTCCTAATCCAGAGGCGTAGCCGAGCTGTTTGGTAGGCACCACCCGTGCGATAATAGCCTGCTCGCTGGGGTAATCGAACGATGATGCCAGTGCCATCACGCACAGGATGCCTATCAGAATTGGAACAGAACCGACGTTTGCGAGAACACACAGGGTTAGGACTATCCAGGTGATGCACTGCCCCATGCATGAAAGCGTAAGAGTGTATGTGGGCTTATATCTGTCGACAATAACTCCAGTCAGGAAGCTCGCCAGTATGCGTGTTACACCTGTAGCAAAGAGGGCAAGACTCGCGTTTTCGGGGGAGCCGGTGAGGAACAGCATGATTAGGGGAACACTTATATAAGACATAGCGTCTGACAGCTGGTTCGCACCTATCGCGAATACTGTGCGTCTCAAAGGGATATTTGCCCGCAAAAGGCTGTGTTTACTCATGGGGTTCTCCAGATATTCAAGGTTGTGAGGCTACTATGCCTCATAGCAGCGCAACACCGCATCATGCCTCATAGCCGCTACATATTGTGCAGAGCAGACAGGCGCGATGCGGTTATTGCCCTCATCAATTACTCAAATAAAAACCCCGTGTGTTGAGCATGGATGAGATTTGTATGATGTCCTATATCATAGACATGCATCACACATAAAGTAAAATTTTATGTAGACTTAAAATTGCACATATTTTCTCTATTTCACTTCTTACTAAAAAGGCTCTTGATGTATATCAAGAGCCTTTTTATGTGTTATCCGTCAGGGGCTTTTAGTAGCGGTAGCCTACGTTATAGTAGCCGTAGCCGCGGTAGCTGTTACCCCAGCCGTAGGGGTACGATGCCCACCACGGATGCCCTGAACGGTGCATCCACGGGGTGTTGTGCCAGCTTCCACGGTGTCCGCGGTGGTATCCCCAACCGCCCCAAGAACCGTATCCGTAATCCCAGCGGTTCCATGCACCGTATCCCGACCAGGGATCGTACCAGGGGCTGGGGGAGTAGTAGCCTTGACCCGGGTAATCGTACCAGTACCACCATGAAGGAGGCGCTGGCTTATAAGACTCCGAAGGCGCGGGCGTGGGTTTCTTGGTTTCCACAGGAGCCGGGCTCGGCTTAGGAGTCTCAACCGGTGCGGGCTTGGTAGGCTTCGGTGAAGGTTTGGGCTTGATCGGCAGAACCGGCAGCTGTTCCTCATATGGAGGCAGCGTGGGCAGCGGCTTCGACGGAGGGGGCGCAATCGGGCGTACAGGCTTGCTCGGCGCAGGCGTTGGGGTAGGTGTGGGCGCAGGCTCAGGATTTGAGGTTTCAGCCGGTGCCGGAGTAGAGCTGTCGGACGGAGCAGGCTCAGGCTTAGAAGGTTCGGACGGAGCAGGCTGAGTCGGTGTAGGGTTCGGCTGTTTCTCCGATTCTACGAGCTCATCGACCTTATCCATTGCCTTAGCCGCATCTATAATGCCGGCGCCGCAATAGTCACGATCGCAGGTGATCGGGTTAGCGGTGGATTTCAGAATATCCAGAGCCTTCTCGTAGCTCAGGTTCGGGTATTTTGACCGCATGATGGCAATCGTGCCCGCAACGTGAGGAGCCGCCATCGAGGTACCCTCATATTCGGCGTAATCTTCCTTCTCGGGAACAGTCTTGCCTTTATTCACCAGCGAAAGAACGCCCACACCCGACTGCCTAAAATCGCCGCCGGGGGCGCTGACGGCAACGGTCGAGCCGTAGTTAGAGTAGAGTGCACGTGAATTTCCAGGGTTGCTTGCACCCACGTTAATCACGCCGTTACAGCTGCCGGGAATTTGAGCCGAAGCATTCTGATTTGAGTTTCCGGCGGAGGTTACGATGATGCTGCCGCGCTTGTTCACGGACTCGATGGCACGGTTGTAGGTGCGCGAGCATTTCCCGGCACCGCCCAAAGACATGTTGATAACCTGCGCGGGGTGCTGGTTTGCGGGTACACCCCTCACGGACCCACCGGATGCCCAGATCAGCCCATCGATAATGTCTGAATCGTAGCCGCCGCAGGCACCCAGGACGCGCACCGGCACGATCTTGGCTTTCGGGGCTACCCCGGCAATACCGATGTTGTTGTTGCCGACGGCCGCTATAGTCCCCGCAACATGGGTGCCGTGCCAGGTTGAATTGGTGGCTTTTGCCCCAGAACCGCACTGCCCTTCAGTGGTCCAGTCGCCTTCATCCTGCGGGTTGTTATCGCGTCCGTTGCCATCGCGTGCAGCGGAGGCATCCGACACGAAATCGTAGCCGGGCAGCACATTCTCGTTTAGGTCTGAATGCTTGGTAACGCCGGTATCGATCACGGCAACGGTCACCTGGTGATCCCCCGCGTGCTTCAGTGCATAATCGGCTTTGATAGTGGTGAAACCCCACAGGCGTGACATCTTAGGATCGTTGAAATCGACCTTGTCCGAGCCGGGGAGGCTACCGGTGGGCTGGCGTTTGAGATCCGGCTCGACCGAGTCCACCTGCGGGTTCTCGGCGAGCGTCTGCATATACTGCTTTGCCTGCTGCGCATTCAGAGGCTTTGACAGAGAGACCACCGAATCATTCTGCGCGGTATCACGCACATAGGTGGTTTTAATGCCGAGGAGCTCGTCAAGCGAATTTACGCTCTTCTCGATGCCTTGGTAGAGTTCGGGAACAAACTCGGAGTATTCGCCAGATTCCAGTCCCGCGATATCAAGGTTGTTCTTGGCCTGGTCGGCATAGTTGATGATAAAGCGGTCATAGCCCTGTTCCTGCTGCTGCACCGAGGTTGCAGTCAGAATATCCTCAGTCTGTGAGGATGCGGGAATTCCGGTCTTCGTTGATACCGGTGATGCGGGTGCGGCGTGAGCGGACGGTGCGCAGAGCCCTACCATCAGGGATGCGATACCCGCTACGCTCAGCGCCGCTATGCGGGTCCGCTTCACCGTAGGGTGTTCGATGAGTGACATGAAATGTCCTATGTTCAGTTATGTGTGAGTGAATATATGTGATGGCGAATTTGTGATTGAACTCGTCATCAAAAAATAGAATATAGGGCGTTTTGAAAAAGTGCATCTTGAAAGTATTTCAACTCAAAATATTTTTATATATTTCGCACTAAAATATATTTACACATAAAGTTTTACTATTAAAATATTGGTGAAATCCTTGATTTTGCAAGGCAGAACCAAGGTCTAATTTATTCTCCCAGGGGAAATAATAATGTATTTAATATACATCACACTATCTGGTATACGAGATTTAGGGTCTTGGAATACTTTAAAGTTTTCCGAAAGTGCAAGATGATAGGTAGCCAAGTATTGAGTAAAGATTTAAAGCTTGCGCAAAATTAGCACTATTGCCTAATAAGATCGCCGCAACAGCACACAAAACGCGAGCAGATGATTCGTTAAAAATCATCCGCTCGCGTTTTATAGATATAGGGCAGGGGAGCTACAGCGTAAAACCCTGTCAGAGCGCAGGCTAGACCGCGTAACTGCCGTAAAGCCGCACTGCGCCTCCATCAACGCCCTTGGCACCCTGCACATAGTCAGGGTTATTTAGATCGGGGGTGCCAGCCTTCACCACATCCCCCATAATCCAGGCTGAAATACCGCGCTCATTCAGACGACTCACCGCAGCATCTGCCACCGCAGGATCAACAATCGCAATCATGCCCACGCCCAGGTTCAGGGTGCGCTCCAGGTCGGCAAGCGGAACCTTACCGAGCGAACCGACAAGTGAAAAAATCGCCGGAATCTGCCAGGTCGAACGGTCCACGCGACCCTCCAAACCCTGCGGCAAAACACGCGCCAGATTAGCGGCGAGACCGCCTCCGGTCACATGCGAGAACCCACGAATACCGTGACCGGTCTGCCCTTCGGCACCATTGACCGGGAACGCAGCCGCCAAATCCAGACAATCCGCCGCATACACGCGAGTAGGCTCTAAAAGCTCTTCGCCCAAAGTACGGCCGAGCTCGTCCACCTGACGATCCAAGCCCCAGCCTGCCACATCGATCACCTTACGCACCAGCGAGTACCCGTTCGAGTGAATACCCGAAGAAGCCATACCAATCAGCACATCGCCCTCGCGCACGCGATCGGGGCCGAGCAGTTCATCGGCCTCCACCAGACCGGTTGCGGCACCGGCAACATCGTACTCATGTTCAGCCAAAAGCCCCGGATGCTCCGCCGTCTCGCCGCCCACCAACGCAGTACCGGCAACCTTGCAAGCCCCGGCAATACCCCGCACAATATCGGCGATACGCTCGGGAACGACCTTGCCCGTAGCAATATAATCGGTCATGAAAAGAGGCTTCGCGCCGCACACCACAATATCGTCCACGACCATACCCACCAGGTCGTAGCCAATCGTGTCATGAATATCGAGCGCCTGCGCGATAGCGACCTTCGTGCCCACACCATCCGTAGAAGTCGCCAAATAGGGCTTGCGATATGAGGACAAGGCCGAGAGGTCATACAGCCCGGCAAAACCGCCCACACCGCCGACCACCGAAGCGTTGTGAGTCGCCTTCACCGCATCCTTCATCAGCTCGACGGCGCGGTCGCCCGCCTCAACATCAACGCCAGCGCTTGCATAGGTTACAGAGGTGCTGTTTTCGCTCATGGGTTTATTAGTCCTTCGGGGTTATAGGGCGTGAATTAACGTGTGCGGGAACCAAGTCTTCCTCGGTCAAAAGCGCTTCAAGATCGGCGTCGGGACCGGGGTTGCACATGCCCGGTGCCGGTTGTTGAGCTTCCTGAGCAGACTCAACGGGTGCGGATGCCCCAGAGCCAGCCTGCGCCTGAACCACCGGAAGCGCTGCGGTATCGAACTTGTTCTCCAAGGTATCGGTACCCGTGCGGGTTTCAATGGAGACAGCCTCCGCATGCTCGGGCTTGTTTGGTACCGGGCGCTCAACGGTCACCTCCGCCGCCTTGCCGGCGAGCGGTCCACCCTTGCCTTCTTCGGCATTGAAGAGCGACTTGCCGCGGCGCTCCTCCGAGGGGAGCTCAATCGGGTATTTGCCGGTGAAGCACGCCGTGCACATGCTTTTCGCGGGCTGTTCGGTTGCCGCCATCATGCCGTCTTCCGATATAAAACCGAGCGAATCGGCACCGAGAGAAGCGCAAATTTCGTCCACCGAAAGACCGTTCGCGATCAGCTCTGCGCGTGAGGCGAAGTCGATACCGTAGAAACAGGGCCATTTCACGGGCGGGGAAGAAATGCGCACGTGAACCTCTTTCGCCCCGGCTTCACGAAGCATGCGTACTAGGGCTCGTTGAGTGTTGCCGCGCACGATCGAATCGTCAATGACAATCAGACGCTTGCCCGCAACTACAGATTTGAGCGGGTTCAGCTTGAGTCGAATACCCAACTGGCGAATAGTCTGCGAAGGCTGAATGAAGGTACGCCCCACATAGGCGTTCTTGACTAGACCGTTACCGTAGGGAATGCCGGACTGCTCGGCGTAGCCGATGGCCGCAGGGACGCCGGATTCTGGCGTGGGCATCACCAAATCGGCTTCGACCTGGTGTTCACGGGCGAGCTGGCGCCCCATCTCCACGCGAGATTCGTAGACAGAGCGCCCCGCAATCGTGGTATCCGGGCGAGCCAGGTAGACGTATTCGAAGACGCATCCGGCGGGTTTTGCCTCAGCAAAACGGTGTGAACGCAAGCCATTTTCGTCGATCGTAATAAGTTCGCCGGGTTCAACCTCGCGCACAAAAGATGCACCCACAATATCGAGTGCCGCAGTCTCGGAGGCAACCACCCAGCCCCGCTCCAAACGCCCCAGCACCAGCGGGCGAACGCCCTGCGGGTCACGCGCCGCATAGAGAGTCTGCTCGTCCATGAACGTGAGGCAGAATGCGCCTCGCAGGGTGGGCAGCAGATCGAGAACGGCTTCTTCTAGAGAATCAAAATCGTGCTCGGCTAAAAGCGCGGTTACCAGTGCGGTATCGGTCGTATTGCCCTGTGCCAGCTCACCAAACGCCGGGGGCTTGCCGCCGTTCTTTTGCAGCAGCTTATCGTAGAGATCTGCCGAGTTCGTCAGGTTGCCGTTATGCGCCAGGCAGAGCGTGCCGTGCGGGGTGGTGCCCAGAGTCGGCTGAGCGTTCGCCCAATGGGATGCGCCGGTCGTGGAGTAGCGCGCATGCCCGATAGCGTGTTCGCCCGGCATAGAGCTGAGCGTGGCCTCATCAAAAACCTGGGACACCAGCCCCATGTCTTTATACACGTGGATGCGCTTGCCGTTGCTCGTTGCGATACCGGCGGATTCCTGCCCGCGATGCTGCAGTGCATACAGGCCGTAGTAGGTTAGTTTTGCCACGTCCTCACCGGGAGCCCAGACACCAAATACGCCGCAGGCGTCCTTGGGTCCGTGGTCTATCGGATCGAGATCGTGAGTGAGTTTTCCGTCAGGACGAATCAATTCACATCTTTTCGACGTTGGGACTGCGGGAAAGTCTTGTCTGCGCGCGGGTGTGTGAGCCGCTGAGCAGCCGTACCCTCAGAGGGGAGTACACAGACATTTCTAGTCTACCCTCTTTCACGCTACCCTGTGGTGCACGCTACGAAATTTAACGCCCGCAGGGGTGATGAATATGTCACGTGTGGCTGCGCCAAGCGTTTTAGGATGCGCCGCTCGCTCCTACTCATCCTCTTCTTTGGATTCTGGCTCAACCCGCGCCGTTACGGACTTTTTGAGGGACCGGCGGTCAAGCCACAGGGCCACGAGGGCGCCCAACGCCACACCAACGGCACCGTAAATAACCGCGATAACACCGAACACTGATGTTTCAGAATATGACGGGTCGCCTGGACCCACGATCACCGAAATAAACGCCGCAATAAGCCCGATGACGAGCCCCAGCATCATGAAAGCTACCACCGACGGGGCACGGCGAACCCGCACCTGTGAGTATTCAACCTCGGTTTCAGGGGATGCTTCAGCTTCGGGCGTGGGGGATTCCGGTTCCGAAGAATCAGAGTGGGAATTAGAAGGTGTGTGTGCGCTACTCATGTCTTCAAGTCTATCTTTTGGGGTGAATCCTGCCTAATGATTCTTGGCGACGGCGGGAGGATGGAAAACGCGGCTGAAGGAGTGTTACCTGCTCTAGAGCGTGCGCGATAAAACTTGAGGTGCCATTGTCAGGCAGCTCGGCGCCTAGAACAACGGGAAGTAGCGGGCAAGGTTGCTGCGTTCGCCGCTGGCGGTAAGTAGTCCGGATGCGCTCGCATCGTCCCAAGCCAGGGCACCGGCAGCCAGCGCGCACCAGATGAACCCGCTCGTTTCGACTACACTCGGCGGAGTGCCGCGGGTATGACGGGGCCCGGCAATACACTGGGTAACCCCGTAGGGTGGAACCCGAACCTCCACGCTGTTGCCGGGGGCGAGCGTGGCGAGCTCTTCAAGGGCGTACCGCACAGCGGTAGCGCGCACACCGCGCGGCAGGCGAGCGAACGATTGTTCTATATCGTCTCGATTTTCCGCACTAATAAGCGGTTTTTCTCCGGAAAGCACAGTATCAAAAACCTGTCTAACCTGCGCAAAGGCGGCCGCGCCGTCAGCCTCCGAAACTCGACGGCGCACACTCACGCGCTCTCACCCACCAGCGGTTCCAGATCCGCGCCGGGAACCCAGCCTCCAACCTCGCGGGGTGCATTATCCTGCACGCCGCCAATCACGGGGCGAGTCACCTGCGGAAGAAGCTGCTGCACCTGCTCGGAAGGCAGATGCCCCGTAGCTTCCAGCGCCCACAGCGCAACCGGGTAAGCAGCACGGGTTGCGCCGTCAGAAATCTTCACGACCACAGACGCGCCAGAACGCAGGCCCACACACAATACCCCGGCGGCGCCGCTTTTGACGACCGCATCCAGCTGCTCACTCAGTACCGTATCGGGCATACCGGGGGCCTGGATCAGCTCGGGGTAATCCACCATCGCAGTCGCTACGGTCGAGGCTCGCGCATCCGCATCCATATTGCGAATCGCTGTGCCGAGCGTCGAATAGGCACGCGCCAGACCCAGAGCTGAGACCGCTGCGACGGGGGCACCGCATCCGTCAATGCCCGATGTGCCCACAGGCTCGCCCGTAAAACTCGCGATCTCCTCAGCAATCATGCGCTGCAGCGGATGCTCAGGGTCGCAGTAATCCTTCATCGTCCACTGGCGCGAATCCGGGTCTACAACCGAGCGGTCCAGCTGCGCGGCACACGCCCACAGAAACCCGGCATGCTTACCCGAACATGGATGCGCAAGCGGAGTCTTCGCCAAATCCGCGCGTACCATCTGTTCGTGCGCGTGCGCATCAGCGGGGTAGGCGGTAGGGCAGAGCAGGGCGGTCGCATCAACACCGGCGCCCTGAAGCACGTCTTGAACCGCGCGCATCTGCTCGAACGTTCCCTGATGCGACCCGCACGCGATCGCTACCTGCGCGCCACGCAGCGGCGCCCCCGACTTGAGCGTGCCGATAGCCTGCAGAGGTTTGAGCGCCGAGCGGGCAAAGAATGGCTGGCTCATGTCTCCGAGGGCAAGATCGGTGGTGCCTTCGGGGGAGAGCACCACCACAATACCGTGGTGGGTCGTCTCGATCAGATCGTTACGAGTCTGAAATACGAGTTCGGCGTCTGTGAGGGAAAGCTGAGGAGAAGTCATATACCCACAATAATAGTGCTAAAAATAGAAATTCTAGCGGATAAAATCACATGAGCGCGGTGATGGCTGCCGTACCGCCAAAAATAATGCCGGGCGCATTCGCAATCACGATGGGCCAGTCTTTCTTCTCGCGCCACAAACCGTATGCCACCCACAGCGTGCAGTTAATGCCTGCAACGAGTGGCTGGATCCAGTCGCCCTTATGGCCGTTGATATTGCCGATAATTTGCGGGAAGTAGAAGACGTACATGAGTACCGCGGTTACGGATGCTACGCGCGCCAAAACCGGAAAAAGTCTGGCGTGAATATCGGATTCGCTGTGCGTATCTTGGGCGGTGGCCTGAGTGCTGGAATTTTGCGCGCTCATGAGGGTCCTTTCGTCTGTGTAATACGCCCTGTAAATGCGCCCGGCCAGTAGAACAGACCGTATTCACAAGACAATTTAGCCTACTTCCATTCCCTGAAATAACGCAAAATACACGGCGTTTGTGAGCTGCCTGAAAGGACGCTCCCGGTACACTGGTAGAACAGTAAATCGCGGCGGAGGCACTATGTCCGAAGACCCTGCAGCCCTTGGGGATAACCCTCACTCTCAACGATCCGTCACCGTGGGTAAATATCCCAAAATATACTTGCCGGCAAGGTTTCGGCTTCTGATCACCGGTATCGCTCTGATACCTGTGGTCATGGTTGCGTGGCTGAACCCTGGGCGGTATGACCTCATCATGATCGCCTTGCTGATTACCGCTATCACAGCTTCGCTAGCGAATGCATACCAACGATTACTTGTCATTCATGAAGGCTTTATTCTGCTGTACATGCCACTGTTTCGGCGGCGTATTGCTTGGGGCGAGGTTACAGATATTCAAGTACTCCCCGAATACGATGTGGTGCATGAAACTGTAGGTATCGGGCTGCGTTTGGCACCCGGTACCGGTTTGATATTTGGTAATCTGCGGCGCGGACCAGCACTGAAAATCCAGGCACGCGTTAAAGGCCGCGAGAAAACCTATATTTTCATTTTCCCTCCCGCAGAACAGAAAGCATATGAGGCATTTGTGGGTGAGGCCCGCTACCGCGCCTCTTGGGGCAGCTAACCTACGAACGCGGGAAAAACCACAAAACGTGGAAAACAGCTGAACGGTTCAAGACACTATTCGGCGGGCACAACGTTACACGGTAAAAACGTTATGGGGGCAGAGGGCACTAGATAAAGCAGCCGTGAGGTGTTACAAACCCACCCCGGGTAGCATTCGACACGGTACCCTTATGTACATGAAGGTTTTGGTACTGGGCCCCGGCGGCCGCGAACACGCAATTATCCGTGCGCTTGCGCGCGATCCACAGGTAACCGAAGTTCACAGCGCACCCGGCAACGCGGGCATCGCTCAGGACGTTCCGGTACACGCCATCGATGCCAATAACCCCGAGCAGGCTGTTACGCTCGCCCGCGAGCTCGCCGCAGACCTGGTGGTTATTGGCCCTGAGGCACCTCTAGTCGCCGGTGTTTCCGATGCCCTGCGCGAGGCGGGCTTCGCGGTCTTCGGGCCCTCTGCGGCTGCGGCACAGCTTGAGGGCTCCAAGGCATTCGCCAAGCAGGTGATGGAGGAGGCGAATGTACCGACCGCCCGCGCCTTCGTCGCCACGACCGAGGCCGAAGCGGCGCAAGCCCTTGATGAATTCGGCGCCCCCTATGTGGTGAAAGACGACGGGCTCGCCGCGGGTAAGGGCGTGGTTGTCACCGAGAACCGGGACGCTGCCTTAGAGCATGCGAACGCCTGCTTTGCCGCTGGCGGTTCCGTGGTGATCGAAGAATTCTTGGACGGTCCCGAAGTATCGCTCTTCGTCATCAGCGACGGAAAGAACGTGCTCCCGCTGTCTCCGGCGCAGGATTTCAAGCGCATCTTTGACAACGATGAAGGCCCAAACACCGGCGGGATGGGCGCCTACACCCCACTTGACTGGCTGCCCGAAGGATTTGTGGACGAAGTGATCGAAAAGATCGCCCGCCCCACCATCACGCGCATGGCAGAACGCGGCACCCCGTTCGTAGGTGTACTCTTCTGCGGGCTCGCCGTTACCAGCCGCGGCGTGCGCGTCATCGAATTCAACGCTCGCTTCGGCGACCCCGAAACCCAGGCGGTGCTGGCACGCCTGCGCACCCCGCTCGGGCAGCTGCTCCTTGCGGCATCCCGCGGCGAGATCGCCGAAGGCACCCACCTGGAATGGGACCCCCGCACTGCCGTAGATGTGGTCATGGCGGCAGAAAACTACCCGGGAACCCCGCGTAAGGGCGATGCGATTGCGGGGCTTGAGAGCGCATCCGTTATGCCCGATGTGCATGTGGTGCACGCCGGAACCGCCGTCGCGGGCGAAGAGATTGTGACGGCGGGCGGTCGCGTGCTCGCCGTCGTCGCACTTGGTGATACCCTCGCCCAGGCTCGCGATGCCGCCTACGAAGGGGTACATGCTATTACTTGGGAAGGCGCACAATACCGCACCGATATCGCTCTCAAAGCGGCGCAGGGGGCGATTACCGTGCCCGAACTCCGCAACTAACCGCTATTCTCTATTCGCGTGAGCAGGTCGTTTTTGGTCGAACAGGTAGGATTTTCTTACCGGCTCGACCAAAAGCAACCTGCTCGCGGTGTATTCCAGCTGGGCGCCAAGTAACAGAACTTAACAGCCGAACCCTGAGAACACGGCGTTGCGGCCGCATTCGGATTCACATATCGCGGGATGCGGGCATTGTCCGGTAAGGTAAAGAATAGGTAAACACGCCGCGCACATTCGCCCCACAGGAGAACTCCCCATGAATTCCCGCAACAACCCACCCATGATTCCGGGGTGGACGCACGTCTACTCAGGTAAAGTACGCGACCTATACGTTCCCGAAGAAAGCCGCTACGACGCCGCCGGGCTAACAGTCAGTGATGATGCTGAAATCCGCGCAGGCTCCGTCATGGTCGTCGCCTCTGACCGCATTAGTGCCTTCGATAAAATTCTTCCCACCGAAATCCCCGATAAAGGCAAAATCCTCACCCAAATGTCGCTGTGGTGGTTTCAACAACTTTCGCATATCCCAAACCATGTGATTTCAACCGATGTGCCCGAATCAGTCGCAGGGCGCGCCATGATATGCAAATCGCTCAATATGTTCCCGGTCGAGTGCATTGTGCGCGGCTATCTGACGGGTTCAGGGCTTGCAAGTTACCGCGACACCGGAAGCATAGCAGGCATCGAACTCCCTGCGGGGCTTGTGGACGGGTCACGCCTCGAAACCCCAATTTTCACGCCGACTGGCAAAGCCGAAGTAGGCCAGCACGATGAACCGGTAACCCGCGAAGAACTCTACGCCGAAGTAGGGCACGCAATCGGTAACCGCCTAGAAGAACTCTCACTCGAACTCTACAGCACCGCCGAAAAAATCGCCCGCGAGCAGGGCATTATCTTGGCTGACACCAAAGTCGAATTCGGAACCGACTCTTACCGCGGCGAAATCACCCTTGGCGACGAATTGCTCACCCCCGACTCCTCACGATTCTGGGATGCGAGTGAGTATGAACCCGGAAAATCCCAACCGAGCTTTGATAAGCAGTTTGTGCGCGACTGGCTGCGCTCGCCGGAATCGGGCTGGGACGGTTCGGATAATGTGCCTCATCTGCCCGAGGATGTGGTTGAGAAGACCCGCGCCCGCTATGTTGAAGCGTACGAGAGGCTGACCGGCACGAAGTTCTAGATAGACTAAATGCGCGAGCAGATAATATTTTGACGAGCAGATAACGGGTTGCTATCTGCTCGTCAAAATATTATCTGCTCGCGGGCGATTTTCTACGCCAGATGCTCCTCGTGCAGCACCACCTGATGCGGCAGCGCATCCGCATCCATCACCTGGGCCTGCCGTTCTCGCTGTTGGTCGCGGGCGCGGTCTGAGAGCGAATAGAACCATTTGATGTGCTCGCACACCCGCTCATAGGCGGCGTCCTCGTCGCGGGTGGAGATCGCCTCGTAAATGCCCCGGTGCTGGTCTTGAAGCGTCTGCTTGACGGAATCCCAATCACGCAGCAGCGGCACCGCCTCTTGCACGTAGCTGATAGTTGCCATGTGCAGTGAATCGATCACGGTATCGAGCACAATGTTTCCGCCCAGCTTTGAAAGTTCGTAGTGAAAGCGGGTATCGCAGAAATGGAAACGCTCGTTCGAGACCTGCGGCAGATCCATCTCACGCAGATGCTCGCGGGCATTTTCCAGCGCCAGATCGCGTTCGGGGGAGTCGGGGGCATTTGCGGCGGCACGTGCAGCCGGTCCTTCCAGAAGCAAACGTGTAGAAACCACATCTTTGACCGGCAGGTTGCGGGTTGCGATGTGCATGCGCAGTGCCCAGCTGAGGGTGTCGGAGGGCTCCGAGATGACGATCGCGCCTGATTTAGGCCCCGATCCGCTACTGGAGCGAATCAGTCCCAGCGCGTTGAGAATACGCAGGGCCTCGCGTACCGAGGGCCGGGAAATTCCGTGTTTTTCGGCCAGTGCACGCTCAGAAGGCAGCTTATCACCGACACGCAGTTCGCCCAGGCGCAGCCGCCGCTCGAAGGTTTCAAGAATGATGCTGTAGCTGCGTTCCTGTATGCGGGATGTCGAGTCTGTCAGGTGAGTCATGAGGTGTTCCCATCCTAATAAGTCTCAAGATGCGGGTGAGAATAACCCGCCGTGTGTGCGTTTGAGGCGGCTCAGGTGGGGTGGGAGAGTGCCTGAGCCTGTGAGGAATGGAATAGTGAGAGAAACGCGCGGGGCGGCGTACCGTGAAGTACACCGCCCCATCGTGGTTTATGCGTTTGTATGTGCAGCGTACCGGTTAGGGAATCAGGAACGAGAGCACGTTGGTCTGCAGGAAGACCAGAATACAAACCACCACGAGCATGGCGAACGACCAGGGAACCACGGCCTTGAGAATGTCGGATTCCTTACCTTCCATATCCACGGAGGTTGCCGCAATAGCCAAGGACTGCGGGGAGATCATCTTACCAACCACGCCACCGGTGGTATTAGCAGCCAGCAGCAGTTCGGGGGTTGCCCCAGAAATACCGGCCTGGTGCAGGTTCTCGGCGGCAGAGACCTGCAGCTTCGAGAACAGCGCGTTGGCGCTGGTGTCCGAGCCTGTCACGGCGGTACCGATCCAGCCCAGTGCTGGCGCCAGGATAGCGTATACGGGGCCGAGCCCTGCCAGGAAGGTACCCATGGCAACGGTCTGACCCGAGAAGTTCATGACGTATGCCAGTGCCAGCACCGATGCAATGGTCAGAATTGACCAGCGCATACGGTAGACGACCGAACCGAATTCGGTGAACAGTGCAGGGAACTTGAACCCGTAGCGACCCTTCTCGTTGAAGAGGAAGTAGATAACACCCATGATCAGACCCGAAATAATCAGCAGGGTTCCGGGGTTCGAAAGCCAGGTGAAGGAGTAAACGGCATCCTTAACTTTTGTGCCGTCTTTGGTGACCAAGCGGGAGCTAAGCGCGGGAATATCGATTTTGATAGCCACGGTTTTCAGCCATGCCTTCAACTCTGCGCTGAGGTTCACGAGACCGAAGATAACAACCACGATCAGGTAGGGCAGAAGAGCCATCCACACGCGCACGGCGGGCAGTGCTTCTTTCTCTTCGACCTGTGAAGGCAGGCCGTAACGCTCACGCACGCCTTCTACGCCGCGCGGCTTCCAGAAGCGCAGGAAGAGCACTGCTGCACCCATCGAGACGATACATGCCACCACGTCGGTGAGGTTGTATGCGGGGGTTGCAGCGGTGATCCACTGCGCAACACCGAAGGAAATACCAATGACGAAGGCAGGGAGCCATGCATCTTTAACACCCTTCATACCGTCGAGGATGAAGAGCAGAATGACGGGCACGAACATTGCCAGGAACGGTGCCTGGTGACCAACGATGGTTGCAATAACGTGCGGGTCTTTGCCGCCAACATCGCCTGCGGTCACAATCGGGACGGCGACGGCGCCGAAGGCCACAGGAGCGGTGTTAGCAAGAAGCACGGTAATAGCTGCTTTGAGCGGCTTCACGCCGAGGGCAAGAATCATGGTCGCGGTAATTGCTACGGGAGCACCGAACCCTGCGAGGGCTTCAAGCAGACCACCGAAGCAGAAGGCAATCAGAATCGCCTGGATGCGCAAATCGCCGCCGCCCAGACGGTCGAAGGTGCGGCGCAAGTCTTCAAAGCGTCCGGCAAGCACGGTGACCTGGTAGAACCAGATAGCGCCGAGGATCACCCAGCAGATGACCAAACCGTAGATAGCGCCGCGCACCGCGCTGAGCCCTGCCAAGTCGAAGGGCATATGATAGCCAAGGCTTGCCACCAGTATGGATGCGGCAAGTGCCACTAACGCCGACCAGTGTGCGCGTGCCTTGACGACGAGTAGCATGATGAAGAAGGTCAGCAGCGGTATGGTTGCCACGAGCGCGCTTAGCCCAAGGCTTCCGCCGACTGCGTTGGGTTCAGCGAAGAATGTATTCACTGGAACTCCTTTGGTTCGGTTCAATGTGATGTGGTCAGACCAATCAAAATTCCACGGATTCGTGGCGACTATGGCATCCTTCTGGGATGTGGTCAGACCATTAGCTTCATGTGAAGCCTACCCGAAGGGTGCTTTGAGATACAACTTATAGAGTGCAGATGTTTTTCCCGCACGATGGCGGGGGAGAAGGGTGATATTTGCGTTCTGGGTGCCAAAAAACGGGTTGTTCCAACTTCTGGCATTAAATTTCAGCTCTGCGCATAGAGATTTTGCGCACTGTATTTTTTCGAGATGCTCCTGGGTTGTGCCACCCGATATTGCAAGGGATTGCATAGGTAAGATATGCATATTTGCGGGAAATTATGCAGAAAAATTGGGCAGTTCCGCATCAGCTCGCGGATGCTGCATATACACCCGCCGGAATGTCTGTTTAAGGTATCTCGAAACATTGGGGTTGCTATGACCTAAAGTATGCTTTACTACCTGAAACTAAGGGAGTCCTTAAAACTCAATTTGGTGAGAAAAATGTTCGTTATTTCAATTAAAGGAATGCTCCGGACCTGGTGTTAAATGAAGATCAACGAAGAAAGTCTACGAATACGTTTCTACACCGATATGACCGGTCCCCGTAAAAACCGGCGGGTTCCTGAGAGAACCTGGTCAGTCATGATCCTGGCGCGTTGAAAACCCGCGTTACGTAAATTCGGCACAGGAATTTGCGTCCCGGAGCGCATACCGCATCCCACATCAGCGGTTCTGTAGAGACTCGAAACCAGAAAGGACGGATAACATGCGTATTGCGCTTTTCTCCACGTGCATTGTTGATGGCATGTATCCCCGCGTAGCACGCGCGACCGTCGAGATTCTAGAACGCTTGGGGCATGAGGTTGTTTATCCTCCCGGGCAGACCTGCTGTTCCCAAATGCATGTCAATTCCGGGTACTTTGATGATGCTTACCCCGTCGTAAAAAACCACGTTGAGTCTTTTGAAGCGTGGGACTGGGATGTTGCCGTGGCACCCTCAGGTTCCTGCGTGGCATCCCTGGGGCACCAGCAGCCCATGATCGCTCGTCATCAGGGTGACGAAGATCTTGCCGTGCGGGCAGAACAGATTGCCGCACGTACCTTTGAACTTTCCCAGCTTCTCATTGACGTTCTGGGTATCACCAACGCCGCCGAGCAGCTTGGTTCTTACTTCCCCGAGCACGTGACCTACCACAGCTCATGCCACGGTATGCGCCTGCTGCATCTTGGCTCCCGTCAGTCAGATCTTGTGCGCACCGTTGAAGGCATTAAGTACACCGAAATTGAGGGCCTCGACCAGTGCTGCGGCTTCGGCGGAACCTTCTCGTTCAAGAATGCCGATGTTTCCGGGGCGATGGTTGAAGACAAAGCAACCAACGTTGAGAAGACCGGCGCATCCGTATGCACCGGCGGCGACTGCTCCTGCCTGATGAATATCGGCGGTGCGCTCTCACGTCGTGGATCCTCTGTTAAGACCGTCCATTTTGCCGAAATCCTCGCCTCCACCAAGGAGAATCCGCTGAAGATTGACGGCAACGTAGAACTCGCCTTCGCATAGAAAGTAGGTTGATGATGACTTCCACCGCAATCCCCCTGGGTATGCCGAAGGTCGTGCACTACGGCGAAGGCAATATCTTTGAGAACGAACCGTTCCCCGAATACGCCAAGCGCGAGCTGAAGAATGACCAGCTGCGTAATAACCTGCGTTTCGTGACCCACGCTATTCGCAATAAGCGTGCCCGCGTTACCAGTGAGCTGCCCGACTGGCAGGAGCTGCGCAACACCGGCGAAATGGTGAAGAACTATGTGCTCTTCAACCTGCCTCAAATGCTGGAACAGTTCGAGCGCAACTTTACTGCGCGCGGCGGTCACGTGCACTGGGCACGAGATGCTCACGAGGCAAACCAGATCGCCCTCGATCTGATTCGCGAACAGGGTGTGGACGAGATCATCAAGATCAAGTCCATGGCAACTGCCGAGACCGGTCTGAACGAGTTCTTGGAAGAGAACGGTATTAACGCCATTGAGACCGACCTTGCGGAAGAAATTGTGCAGCTCGGCGAAGACCGCCCCTCGCACATCCTGGTTCCGGCAATTCACCGTAACCGCCGCGAAATCCGCGATATCTTCCTTAAAAAGATTGAAGGCATTAACCCGGATATTACCGATGAACCCGCAGAGCTTGCGGAGGCTTCGCGTAACCGTCTGCGCGAGAAATTCCTCTCGACCAAGGTCGCCGTTTCGGGCGTGAACTTCGGTATCGCTGAGACCGGCACTATGACCATCGTGGAATCCGAAGGCAACGGTCGTATGTGCCTGACCCTGCCCGATACCCTCATCTCGTTCATGGGTATTGAGAAGCTGCTGCCCACCTTCCAGGACTACGAGGCATTCCTGCAGCTTTTGCCGCGTTCCTCCACCGGTGAGCGCATGAACCCTTACACCTCCATGTGGACGGGCGTAACCCCCGGTGACGGTCCGCAGAACCTGCACGTGATCCTCATCGATAATGGCCGTACCGCCGTGCTGGCCGATGAACTGGGTCGCCAGGCGCTGCGCTGCATCCGCTGCTCCGCCTGCATGAACGTGTGCCCCGTATACGAGCGCGCCGGTGGCCACGCCTACGGTTCCACCTACCCCGGTCCGATTGGTGCAATCCTTTCGCCCCAGCTTTCCGGTATTGAAGCGGCGCACAATAACTCGCTGCCATACGCATCTTCGCTATGCGGTGCCTGCTACGAAGTATGTCCCGTGAAGATCAACTTCCCCGAGGTGCTGGTGCATCTGCGCGGTAAGGATGTTGAAGCGAAGCACGCGAAGAAACACGCGCCCACCCAGATGGACGCCATGATGTACGGCGCCAAGAAGCTGTTCTCCTCGGGCAAGATGATGGCGGTCGCCGAACGCGGTCTGCCGATGTCCCGTCTGATTAGCGGCAAGAAACATAAGATTACGAAGGTGCCCGGAATTGTCGGCGGTTGGACGGACTACCGCGATATTCCTGAGCCTCCTAAAGAATCGTTCCGCAACTGGTGGAAGAAGGAAAAATCTGGCGCTCCCGCTCGCGACAGCGCCGAGCGCGTGGATATTGCCGCTCTCATCGAAGCGAATAAGGGTAAGGTTGCAGAAGCCGCAGCGAACGCACAGGCTGCGGCCGAAGCTCAGGCGGCTCGTGAAGGTAAGGAGAACGCATAATGTCCTCTGCGAAGGAAGATATTCTCACACGTATTCGTGAGTCCCTGTCGGACGCCCCCGAGGCACCAACCCCCGTGCGTAACTACCGCCGCGTGAGCGAGCTGAACCGCGAGCAGACTATTGAGATGCTGGTGGATCGTCTGATCGACTATAAGGCGAACGTCTTTAACGCGACCGAATCGAATATCGCCGAGGTTATTGCCGAGCGTCTGGGAGAGAACTCGCGCTATGTGGTTCCCACCGGGCTGAACCCCGAATGGCTGCCTGAGGATACTGCAACCCGCGTGCATGTCACCGATTCGGGGAGCACTCTCGAACCGGGTGCGCTTTCGGTGCACGAGCTTGACGCCGTGGATGCGGTGGTCACCTCCTCGACCGTATCGTGCGCTGAGACCGGCACCATTTTCTTGAACTCCACCCCGCAGGAAGGCCGCCGCGCGATTTCCCTGGTACCCGACCACCATGTATGCGTGGTGCCGGAATCCACGGTTGTGGAGCTGGTGCCGGAGGCGATTGAACGCATCACCTATGAGCGCCCGGTGACCATGATTTCCGGGCCGTCTGCGACCAGTGATATTGAGCTGATTCGCGTGGAGGGTGTGCACGGGCCGCGCATCCTGGATGTGGTGATTCTCGAAGGCAAATAGCCGGTTCGGCAAATGCGGTAAACGGACTATGCGGTTGAGCCTAGAGCACCGCTGACGCAATAGAAAGGGGATGGGAACCTAATATGGTTCCCATCCCCTTTCATTGTGCGCGGCGTACTTTCTGTGAGTAGCATTCTGTACTAAGAGTCTAGGGTATGACATGAGGAGTCCAGCAATATGCAGTGTAAAAATTTCTCAAGGAGTATTGAAGAAATTCACGATAATTTACGTTCTTCAAGGTATTCTTATAGGTGTCAATTACATGAACACCGTTGAGCTTCCGTGACTTAATAAAATTGAGGATGCATGCCATGAGCGATGAACAACCACAGAGAACCGAAATCGGATACGCGAACCATAATCCCCTTATATTTGATCATTCTGCAGCTTCCTCATTCGCAGATATATGTCAGAGAGCCTTGCGAGAGCTTAAATTTCTGCTACCTGATCTGCGTAGAACTGCTGATGAAGCACTTAAAGATTTCAGAGGGTATTTCGCTGAAGTTTACCGGCGGAATATGGAGATAGCTGTTGAGGGTGGAAACGCTATTATCAGCTACCTGGAGCAGCTAGAACGGTCTATTAAACAAATTGATAGATCTGCTTATGATGAACGAAGAAACCGCCAGAAGGCACGCGAGTATGAGGATGACTGGTGGGGGCTTCATAAAAGCTGGGATGAGTTTTGGGGATTTGCCCCGCCAGTAGATGAAATTATTCCTCCCAATGTTCATATTGAGGTCGTAAGACAGCCTTCACGTGAGTTTCCTCGTATAGGAGAGAATACAGAACAGGGTATGTCGGTATCTTCGCTCCGACCTTCCAGATTGATGATAAGCGCTATGCAAACTGAGAGCCTTGTCGCTGGGCTTAGTCATTTTCCTAGTGAAATCCGTAATAAAGCTGCGGAATTTTCTGCTGGAAGCCAGTGGGGGAGCGTTGACTGCGAAGACTTTATAAAAGCATTTGAGACATGGAATGAAGAGAATCGCCAAGATCATCGGTGGGCAAATACTATTGCGAACGAATTTAAAAAGGCTGGAGCTGCTGGCGAGTTTATTACCCTCTCGGACGCGGCGTTGCAAAACAGCTTAGATCTTAAAGGTATACGTAGTAACCGCGCCGACCTAACGATTCCAGCACCTATGGTGACGGGTAAAACGCCTTCAAGTGGTTTCGCAAACGACCCTGTTAATGTGGCGACGGGTAACTTTATCGAACCGGAGATTGACCTTGAGTATTCCGGTCTTGCATCATCCTGTGCTCTAACCCGCATGTACAACAGCGTCGCCTTGCTCGATGACTCTATGGATACTGGTGTTTTTGGTCCTGGTTGGTCATCGAATCTGGACGTAAAACTATTTTTTGAGGACGAAGGCGCAACCCGTATTCTTCCTGATGGGCGGCATATCTTCTATGCACGGCAGGGTGAAGGGTTTGCCCGAGCTCAGCGAGAAGCGCAATGGCTTGAGCGTATAAGTCTTGAAGAACATCATGACATTGACTCCACACTTGAATTCATTCTGAATACCACAGAGCAACATGTCGGTGTGCTCTACTGTGCCCAAGATAATCAGGGAACCCGAACCTATTTCTCTCCGAGCGGTACCTGGCTTGGTGCAACTACTGGTCCAGGAACTACAATTGCTGCTTTGCGTAACAGCGAAGGTCAAATAGTTCAGCTTATACACGAACTTGGACGACATATTGAGATTCAATACCGTGATGGGCGCGTTTCTTACGTAACCACTTCTACTGGTGAGCATGCTGAATATATGTACGGAGGTCTTGCAGAACGAACTGCTGGACATCTCACGGGTGTAAATACTGCGCGAGGTACCCGTACATACGAGCATGATAAGAATAATCTGATTTACCGTGTTATCGCAGCAGATGGTACCGTCGAGGTTACTAACTCCTATGATGAACGAGCCCGTGTAGTTCAACAGCTCACCCACTACGGGCGTACCGTGCGGTACTCCTATCTGAACCACGGCATCACCGATATTGCCAATACTGACGGCACCGATGCAAACGTGTGGGTTAGCGATGAATACGGTCGCCTGGTTGCCCTGCATGATGCTGAAGGCGGCCGTACTACCTTCTCCTACGACACCTTCGGTAACCGCCGTCTCGTAACGGAACGCGATGGGAGCCGCATACACAGGTACTACGATGAGCGTGGTCGGCAGATTCGCGAGATCACCGCCGAAGGCGCAGAAACGCTCACTACTTACGATGAATTTGACCGGGTGACCTCTCAAATCATCTCTACTTTTGAGGTGGACCAGCGGAAACGCTACGAAACGTACATCGCCCACCTGAACGGGGAGGGAACGGAAGATAGTGCACCGCAGGTCCTTGCAACCCAGACCTTCACCTATGCCAGTCCTGAGGATCGCTATCCGTCTGCCGTGACTGATGCCCAGGGCAACACCACCACATTCACCTGGAATCAGGGAATGCTGATCCGAACCGAAAATCCTGAGGGCGTAGGGGTGAACTTCACCTACGACAAGTTTGGGCAGCCGGTTACTATGAGTAATGATCTGGGCGAGACCACACGCCTGGAATACACTCCTTCAGGCCAGCTAACGGCAGTAACAACACCACTCGGTTATCGCACGACTCTAACCTACGATAACGCAGGTAACCTGATCTGCTATGAAGACCCCACGGGTGCTCTCTGGAAATTTGAGTACGCTGAAGGCGCTCGCCTGACTGCTGCCGTTGACCCCCTGGGCGCGCGTCAAGAGTACACATACGGTGCCAGCGGCGATGTGGTTCAGCTTCGCGATGCGCTTGAGCGCATTACCACACGTACTTTCGACCTCTACGGAAATATGAGTTCGGAAACCCTGCCCGGCGATAGAACCTTTACCTATATCTATGACGGGTTGGCACGTCTGGTGGAAACCGTCGACCCCGCTGGCGGTTCCTGGAAACGTACTTACGACGCGGCAAGTACGCTTACCAGCACGATCGACCCGACCGGTGTGCAGGTGAAAAATATCGCCAATCGTACCCACCGCACGGTGACGCAGCATGACGGTTCAGGTACAGCAATACGGGTGAAGCTGGATCAGCTGGGACGCCCGGTAGCACGCGAGGAAATCCCCTCACCCACGGAAACCGTTCAAGAGCGTGCGGCATCTGGTGAAGAGCGCATCGTCTATGATGCCGTGGGTAACCCGGTTGAAATCCTTGATGCCGAAGGCGGCCTGACGCGGTACGAATATAACCGCGCGCATCAGCTTGTGCGTGAAGTATCTCCCGCAGGGCGAGTCAAAACCTACGCCTACGATCGAGCGGGGCGGCTTGCGTCTATGACCGATGGAAACGGGAATACCACCGAGCTGGAGTATGATGCCGATTCGCGCCCGGTAGCACGTAAATTTGCGGATGGAACTGTGGAACGCATGACGTACGACCGTGCCAGCCGTATTATCAGTGTGGTGGGTGGTTCGCAGCTTCCGACGCACTATACCTATGATGCCGCCGGGCGCGTAACAAGTATCCGTGATGGTAAGTACGGTACCCGCTCCTTCGTTTATGACGCCGCAGGTCAGGTTATCACCATGATTAACGGCGTAGGCGGACGTACCCATTACACCTATGACGAAGCTGGGAATGTAGTATCGATGATGGACCCGGCAGGTGCCATTACCAGCTACGAATATGATGTTCTGGGCAATATGGTACGCCGAGTTGATCCCGTAGGTGCCGTGACAGAGTATTCCTACGACGGTGCTTCGCGCCTAGTTTCAAAGACTAACCCTGACCGCAGGGTTCATGCGTGGGAGCACGATGCAAACGGCGAGGTGACGGCATACCGCATTGACGGTGAGTTGATGGCGCAGATTGCCCGAAACCTACGCGGCCGAAGCATCACCGTGCGGGACTGGACCGCAGTTGGCGGTAAAAACTCGGGTCAAAAACCTTGGGTGACCCGTACTCACCGTGACCGCCTGGATCGCGTGGTCAGCGTTCGTCACGGAGTCGGTGAATCGGTGCTGTCCTCCGAAACCTCGGTTGCTGATATTTCTCAGACCTTCCTCTCGGAAGGAACATACGAGCTAGTGTATATCTATGATGCCGATGGCTACCGCACGGGTTTGATTAGTCCCTATGGCATGCAGAGTTACACCTACGATAATGCCGGAAACCTGGTATCGACGGGTGACTACCTTCAGGGAGAAACCGCGTCCTTTGCCTATGATGCCGTTAACAACCTAGTACGTGCTCGGGTGGGAGATATTGTTCGCCGCTGGAACTACACGGACGGTCTGATCACGGAGCATTCCGAAGAGTCTGCATCTTCAGGCGATGTTTACAGCCATGCTCAGATTATGCGGGATAGTGAAGGGCGCATTATTGGTGTCGATTCTCCTGCTGGGTTAGTCATGTACTCCTATGATGGTTCTGGGCAGCTGGTGAGTGCCCGCCGTGGAAACGAATACATGACCTGGAACTGGGGGAGTGCAGGCACGCTGGAACGTGAAGTATACGCGCTCGTCGAACCAGAAAATGCAGAAAATCCTGGGCTTCTACAGGTTGTCGCTGCCCGTGTGCGCCTTTTCACCTATGACGCTGCGGCTCAGCTTCACAACGTTTGTACGTATACTCTCGACGCTTCTTCCGATGAGATCGCGCATGCTGATGAGTTCCTAAAGCAGCACGGTCCAGAACATCCTCAGGCTTTCACCTTGGGCGCTTTGTCATTAGACAATACGCCAACAGAACCTATCGAGCTTTCACTGTCCCAGGTTCGTGTGTTTACCTACGATGCTAACGGTCACCGCACAGGTGAGCGTACCTCTGATGGCTCTCAGATAGACGTAGATTTCAACCCTTCCGGGTATCTGGCAGCTGTGTCGCGTGCGAATGCTGCGGCTGCTGAGAGTACTGTTTCTGTGGCAGCTTCCTATGAAGGCGAGATTTACCGGGTGACAGGCGCAGATGGTGTATCGGTTCCGGTGGTGTGGGATGATCTTTTGGGTGTGCCCGCGCTTATGGGCGTGGGGTCTGCGCCCGCTGCTAAGCTTCCCGAAGGTATTGCCGATAGCGCTCTGGGCGTTTCGTTGCCCCAAGACCGTGAGTTCTCGATTCCCATGCTGGCACCGGGAACGGGCTCACTCGATCCGTTTAGCGTCTATAGCCCTCAGAGTAGCGCGCCTTCACCAGCTCAGACATCTATGATGCCGGATGCGCTGTCTCTGATTTCTGTGCCGCGTGCTGGTGGTATCAGGATTGCAGGGGTAAACGTTCTGGGACACCGGATGGTGGATGGGTCGACGGCTTCGTTCCTCTCGCGTGACCCACTTCCGGCAATTCCCGGCACTGGCTGGGTAGGGAACGAATATTCTCTGGTCGGCAACAACCCCGTAGGGTTCATCGACCCATGGGGACTCTCACCTGTCTCAGTTGAAGAACTGAAGAAGCTGAAGGAGCATGCACCTGTTATGCCGTATGTAATGTCTAAGCTATATGGTATAGATATAAGATCAGCTGATAAAATATTCAAACTATCCTTTGAAAATATGTGGGAAGGTTTTACTAATGCTGCTTATCGTATTCTAGCTTGGAATCTTACAAATGCTTTAACTGCCCTGAAAGTTGAGTTTTTGCCTGTCATTGCTTTTATTTATCTTTATAATAAAGGTAGCGAGTATAGTCAAGATTTTATGAATGGATATATTATTTCTTTAATTTTCAGAGATAAAAATTCTGTACCCTCTTTAAGCGATTATATGGTTGCTTTTGGTGCTGGTATTAGGAATGCCAATAACATGTACCATAGGCGGGAACACCCTGATATTGAAGATTTGAATGTGACCAAGGCAGAGAATCAAGAAGGAATTCCACATATATCTGAAGCTCCAAAATCTCCCCCTAAAGATATTAAGGAGATTGCTTCTCGTATGCGTGAAGTAGAGTCAGCCGATTACGTGAAGGCGCTAGAAGAGAAAGAAGATCGAGGATACTCAGGGGTTCAATTGGATATATATACAGATCAAGCTACTCAGAAGAAAGTTGTTTATGTTTACATATCTGGTACAGATTTTGGAGGTAAAAAGGGAGAGTTAGGTAGTATAGGCTCTAACCTGGGTACTCCCGGAGACGGTACATCTGTATCAATCGATAATATGTCTCCTTATGCGCGTATGGTAGATAAAGCTCTAAAGGATGCGGAAGTTCCAGCTGATGCACAAGTCGTCATGGTGGGGCATTCTCAAGGCGGAGCTGTTGCATACAATCTGGCGAATAATGAAGAATTTAATAAAAAATACCATATAAGCAATGTGGTAACCTACGGTGCTCCTCTTAATAATCTAGAATCCCAAGATAAAAGTCTTCCGCACCAATTCGATCTAACTCAAGTAAGCCATGTGGGTGATCCAGTTCCTGCGCTTACTCCATATTCGGTGTCAAATCCATTTTTTCATCCAATAGGTAATCAGGTTATAGTCAATTCTGATTCTTCTAGCTTGAACCCTATGGCTCATCATGAGATGAGCGAATATGAGGAAGGTGCGCAGAAATATATTGGTAAACATAGTGACTCTCCTGAAGTGGCTGTAGATTCTGGAAAGTATGATAAATCTGAAACTTATCTCTATACTGGCACAAATACGGTGAATGAAAATTCCATTAGTAGGGGTGCGACAGAAGCTCGGAAAGGAATGTTGAGATAATAGGAAACATACAACCATGGAGGTATGTTATGGCCATTTACCCTCGACGCTCGTTATGTAAGCTGTGCATGGGGGTAGCTTTTAGTGGGTTGTTGAGTTCATGCTCTCCTCCGCGTGGACATGATAAAAACTCTCCTTATACGCAGTCTCGTACTCCTGAGCCTTTTTGGAATAGTAAAGACTACTCTGGAGTAGTGAAGTTTGGTGATTATCAAACTGTGGGAAAGTTCGAAGCAGGAACTGTAGAGCACCCTGCCGTCAGTACACCTATACCGCGCCCTCATCAAACTTTTCAGGACTATTATGTGTCAAATATTTACAGTGCAGTTGGTCTCTGGGTTTCTGCTCTGAATTATCTGTTGCTCACAGGGGAGGTAGAGCCTTTGAAGATTATTGATCCCGAGTTGAAGACGGCTCGTCCTGATATTGTGAAGCTGTATGAGGATGAGACTGGGTGGGTGATGAGTCAGGATAAGTCACCGTTAAAAGGTGAGTTGTTGGAACCGCATCCTGCAGAAACGTTGGAGGATTCGAAGGTGTTTACGTGGTCTGCTCGTTTAAATGTAGATGCTGATGCCCTGGTGTTTTATGCGGACACGAAGGAGAGTCGTCCTTTGGCTGATGTTCTAAGGTTGCAACCGGGTGAGGTGCAGTTGCAGATTGCGTATGTGGAGGGTAAATGGCGGTCAGATACTGCATATCACAGCATTTATACCGTGTCCTAAAAAAATATTAAAGTGGTTTTCTCTGGTTGATTGACCCGTCTTCTTTAACGAGGTTCCAGTGACCATCAAGATACCTGAGTCTGGCGTTAACTTCCTCCTTCTCTACCCTGTCAATAACTTTCAGGAAAGACTGCGTGGAATTATTGGTGGAGTCGTATACTTGAGCCTCTGAGGAAATATTGATAACACTTTGCCATATACGGTCGGGTGATTTTAGGGTAACGTCATGCGATCCTGGTGTTGAAAGTTCGATGGTAAAAATATGTTGTGGTCCTATAACCCATCCTGTATTTTTCTGATATAGATCAAGAACCGCTGAAGGAATAGTCGCGGTTGCATCGGTGACTTGGCTTAGTGGTTTAATATCACCAGTAAGATATGCATAGTTGACGGACTCAACCCAATAGGCGAGGAAAGCATACATTCCGTCGCTGCTGTATTCATTGATGTAATGGGGTTGGAGAGGTTTAGGAACGTTTTGCGCCTTGTGTTCTTGGGTTCCAGGAACGTATTTCCCGTGCTTTTCATATGTTCCTAGCTGTATGGTGCCGCTGTAGTCTGCTCCACGGTTTTGTTCAAAGGTCTGTGAAGGGGTCGGATATACCTCACTATACTCGTACTGAGAAGTCCTACCTTCTGGCCGGGCACACGAACTTAACGTGAACGTCCCAGAAATACTGAGTCCGAGGGCGAGAATGGTTCTGCGCGTGGGCAGGTGTGTGGAATTCATGGGTGTTTGGCTCTCTGGGCATTTGGTCAGTGTATTACTCTATTGTATAGGGTTTGGGTTGTTGCCTGGCTGATTTTGCTGCGATGAAGGGGAGTATGATGGGCAGATTATCTCGCCGATTAATATTTACTGGTGGTTTGGGTGTTGTTGCTGGCTCGGTGTTGAGTTCATGCGCTGTTTCTAGGTCAGCTCCTTCTAGAACTGAGGTTTTTTCATCTTCTCCTTCGTCTACGGAGGAGCCATTTTGGGATGAGGAAGACCAATCAGGCGTTACAAAGTATTGGGAGTTTCAGGCGGTTGGTAAGTTTATTCCTGGGACTCGGGAGCATCGTGCGTGGGGTGTTCCAATTCCTCGCCCGTATCAGTCAAGTAACGAATATATCGTTTCTAATGTCTGGAGTGCTTTAGGTTTTTGGGTGTCTGCCCTGAATTATTTGTTGCTTACGGGAGAGACAGAGCCTTTGAAGATTATTGATCCTGAGTTGAAGACGGCTCGTCCTGATATTGTGAAGC
>NZ_KV795760.1:26188-58734 GCF_001809115.1 Rothia sp. HMSC071F11 | reverse complement strand
CGGCTCGTCCTGATATTGTGAAGCTGTATGAGGACGAGACTGGATGGGTGATCAGTCAGCATTTATCGCCTATGGAGTCGCCGATAAAGTTAGAGTTGCTGGATCCCAAACCTGTTGAAACTCCTGAGGGATCTAAGAACTATATGTGGCGTGCTCGGTTGAGTATAGACGCCAGTGCTTCGGTGTTTTATGCGGACACGAAGGAGACTCGTCCTTTGGCTGATGTTCTAGGGTTACAGCCGGGTGAGGTGCAGTTGCAGATTGCGTATGTGGAGGGTAAGTGGAGGTCTGAGACTGCTTATGATGTTGTTTATCAGATTTCGTGAGAGGTTTTAGAGTGGTTTCTTATAAGAGTTAGAACCATCATCATTCACAAGATGCCATTCTCCGTCTGTATAACGTACATCGCTACTTATATCAGCTTTTTCGCGGGCACCAATAAAATCTGTAAATAATTTCTCTGATTTATTGGCGGTTACGTAGACCGTAGCTTCTGGTGAAACTCGTAGCACACTTTGCCATTCATAGATTGTGGAATCTTTGAAATCGTTTCCTGAAGCTGGTGTAACCAGTTCAAGAGTATAAATATGTTGTGGCCCAATAACCCATCCTGTGTTATCCTCATACATTTTGAGGATTTCAGGATGGATAATTTTATACGGATCTGTTATCTGGCTTAGAGGTTTAAGGTCTCCGGTGAGATAGGCGTAGTTGGTTGATTCTATCCAATATGCTAGGAAAGCACAGATACCATCATGGCTGTACTCATTAATGTACTCGGGTTTTAGGGGTTTGGGAACGTTTAGTGCTTTATGGTCGTGAGTCGCTGGGGTGTATTTTCCAGATTTTTCATAATTATCAAGCCGAATAATTCCATCGTAGCCGTACCCATATTCGGGCTCGCGGACAAATGATTGTGTTGGCGAGGGGTATGAGGGGCTTGGTTTTTCTTGGCTGCGTGTTGATGGTGCGCATCCGCTGAGTGTAATGGTTGTGGCGGTGAGTCCGAGGGTGAGAATGGTTCTGCGCGTGGGCAGGTGTACAGAACTCATCGGGTCTCGCTTTCTACGCATTATGGCTGGTGTATTTACTCTACCGCATGGGGGAGTATTAGGTTTACGTGGTAGGTAGCTATATGCGAGCAGGGTAAGGGAGGCAAGGGAAGCAGAGGTAGTCGAAGAAGCCTGCTGCATTGCATACCCCGTATGCAATGCCCCCGCACCACCCGGGCAGCATGAGAACAGCACGGAGGTGGATACGGCAGGCGTGCAGAGGCAAGGTCGCCACACACACTAGCACGCGCATCACGAAGCTAGGGGAGTAAGAGCATCCGCCCACAGCACGAGCACAGCGAAGCCCCCGCCGCGCATCCGGGAGAGTAACCCGGTGCCCAGCAGGGGCTTCTAGGAACAAGCTACAGAACTTTACGCGCGAGCGTCGAAGTGCTGCAGACCGGAATCTTCGCGGCTACCGCCTTGACCGTCGCCAACATCGCGGTAATCGCTGATCCATTCAATTTTCTGAACCCACTTGACCATCTTGTAGCCGTGCATGGAATCTGCACGCAAGCGTAGGGGACCACCGTAAACATCCGGTAGGGGCTTATCGTTCATACCCCAAGCCAGAATGGTTTCGTCCTCCATTGCCATGGAGATATCCAAGCATTCGTAGTAGGGTTCGGTGGGGCGACCATCGTAGGTGTGACCCACGTGTCCGAAGGAAGTCACCATAACGTACCGTGCGTTATCGTCCTTTTCGACAAGGGCGAGTACATCACGCAGGCGAACGCCTTCCCATTTGGCGATGCCCGTCCACCCCTGCATGCAGGTGTGCATCGTAATATTGACTTCCTTGCCCAAGGACTTCAAATCGTCGATGCTTAGCGACTTCGGTTCTTTCACCAAACCGCCCAGCTCCAGGCGATAATCTACGAAGTCCTGTTCGCGCAGTCGGTTCCATTCGGTGCTTTCACGCTCTGTAGGCGGGCGTGTGTTAACCCAGTGGAACGGCGAAATGTCGGCGTCCGTGAAGGTCTGCTTCTTGACCTGGCGTGAGGAGATGCGATCCAGGAACAGGTTGCGAACCGGCTGGGTCAGACCCCAAACGAAGGTCTGAGCGAAGCGCAGGTCTCGATGCGACCAGTAGGAAGCACCGATCCAGACCGCGAGAACTACGACGACACCAACGATCAGCATGGTCACTGCCTGGGCGAACTGTGCCGCATCAATCTCGTTGTAGTTCTTATTGAGCATCATGTGCGCAATGTTGTACTGCGGGTGAACGATGAGTACCAGCGCCACGTGCATGATGGTGAAGACGCAGTAGAACGCCATGCCCAAGAAGTGAATTGAGCGGGCGGTCTGGCGGTTACGGAACAACCGCACGTAGCGTGGGAAGCGACCGCAGAATGCGGGGCTCATGATAGGACCGGTGGCAATCATCAGTGGTGCCACGATGAAAACCACGGTGAAGTACATGAGCTTCTGAAGCGCATCGTAGGGTTGGAAATGCTCAATAGAGGGGATTTGGAAACCCGCGTAAATCTGGATGGACTGCCATGCCTCGGGGAAAATATCCCAGGAGGTAGGAACAATACGGCGCCACTGACCCGTAATAAAGAGTAGGCTCACATAAACCAGACCATTAGCAATCCAGATGACGGTAGTGAGAGCGTGCCAAGCACGTCCCAAGCCAATCTGAGCCTTACCGGGGAGCGAAATCAGAGGGGAGAGGCTTCGTTGATCGTCGCGGGCGGTGTATTCGCCAGGAACGGTTGAAACCTTATCCTTCGTGAACTTGAGCCACTCAGACCCGGGGGTGCAGTGGTTGTTCCAGTAAAAACGCGGATGTGAGGCAATAACTTCCCAACCGGATCGGATGAGAAGTCCAATCATCAGAAAGTTAATGAAGTGGGTGATGCGCAGCCAGGCAGGAAAGTCTAGTGCTACACCACCGGCACTCATCATGAGTGTTTGGTGCATTTGTCTTCCTTAGAATGACTGTGTGTGCGTATGGAATTAGTGTGTGAGGCCGTAAAGTTGAGATGCTCTAATGAGCTATTCAGAGGTTGAGTCCATATCGTTCTCCGTCCCTGTAGAGCTCGTCTGTCAACGCGGGACTACCCGGAAGAGTCATGTCTCGACTAACCTGCAACCCCACATGAGATATTGGATTCTGTGGGATTTATGAGGAGCCCTGCCGTATCTATTTCATCTTAGCTGACACAGTGTCACTCGCAAAAGATAAGAGTCGTAACACGCCGAAAATTTGTCGTAAAAATACCGAATATTACGGACTTTTGAGGGTGTTAATGACCTTAAGTAATGCTGCCGGGTAACGATTACGTGACGGGTAAATTATGGAATTTAAGAGGTTATATGTATAAAAACTTAGGATACCCTTTTTGTGGGTTTAGAGCGATTAAACCAAAATTACATGTTCTTATTTTATGGTTTCAGACACCTCAACTCGTTGGTGCCCTAAAACCGGTAAGCGCGATGCACGCGAACGCAGCAGGTGAGGCTCGGTCGGGCGCATCTCCCCGCCCGCACCTAGAGCGTGAGCAGATATTATTTCGGCGAGCAGATAGCGGATTGTTATCTGCTCGCCGAAATAATATCTACTCGGGGAAAGGGCACCCCAAGAGGATACGAGCGAGAGGGCTGCAAAGTCCGTTCGAGAGTCCGCGGTGCAAAGACCTCAAGTCGGTAAACCGTCTGAACCTTGTAATTTTCCGAATGTGCCGCATCTGCGCGGGAAAATCGCCTGGCTCTGTTCAAATGCGGGTGTGGGATGGGAATGTGCCGCATCGACGCGGGAAAATCTCTACAATGAACCATAAACGCCGAACGAGCAGAGTCTTGCGCCAAGTCTACAGGATCAGCAAATGAGTAATGATATGGATCTTCGCACCTCCTATAAAAAATTCATCCAGGACTTACCCCAGCTTCTCGCGGACAAAGGCCCTGAACAGGTATATGCCCTGTACAAAGCCGAGAATTATGGCAGCCTGCGCGCGGGCGGGTTCCGCGAGGAAATCGAACGACTGGCCAGTCCCGCACCTCACTGGTGCGATCAGGGGTTCTTTCGGTTAGCCGAGCTCTACGATGGGCTGCAGCTGAACCATGACGACGGCTATTTTCTGGCGCTTATGAACTTGAACGTTTCGCTTCGGCAGAGTCTGCTGCGCCACGACCGGCAATTTCGTGACGAGCTGCTGTGGCACCTGTTCACCGTCGAGGGAACCCCCGAAAGATCGTTCGCGACGGTAGATAAAAATACGTTCAGAAACACCTGGCAGAGAGAACTGCTTGATGCTTCCGCCGAGGGGCTGATTCCCCGGGAATATCTGCTGGATGCGTGCCTGGCATCGTTAGCGCGGGACTTCGCGACCTACCGCGCCGGGTGGTTCTCCCGCATGTATGCCGCGCTCAAACCCACCGCCGCAGAATCCGCTCAACGGCAGGATACGCTCGTAAACCTGCTGGGGTCGCCGGTGGGCACGACCGTCACCCTAGCGGTCAAACAGCTTTCGGCGGTGCATCGGGCGGGTCTTCTTGACGCCGACTGGTTCGTTCGCGGATGCGCCCCCGCGCTGCTGACGAGCAAGGCGAATGCGCTGGCGATCCTCAAACTCTTGGCTTCTTTGCGCGGTACAGTCGGTGATACGCCGGTTGCCGAAACATCTGTTGTGGGGCTGAACCACGCGCATCCACAGGTGCAGGTGGCAGCCGCAAAATTGCTGCATCAAGCCAAAGCGACTGAAACGCTGCATCAGCATGTGCAGAACCTCAGCCCTGTTGCACGGCAGGAATTAGAGGATGCCGAACTCCTGAAACGTACAGAAGAGGGAACCGCGCAGCATACAGCCTTGAAAGCCCCAGCGCAGACCGAGCAAACCGCCGGGGATACGGACCACGATGCCCCGCCTCCTGATTACGTGCGTTCCGGGAAAAGTACGGGGAAAGTCCCCAATATTCTTGAGAGCATTCGAGTGAGTTGGGATTATCGTGAAAGCGAGGCGAAACGCCCCAACGGCAAACCCGAAAACGTGTGGTGGAGCCCCACCGTGCACCTGCCTGCCGCAGAACCACACCACATGCCAGACGAAAAACATCTACTCACCCTGCACTATGCAACAACGAGTTGCGAAGAACTGGCGCGCCTCTGCCCTTCCTCCACAGTGCCCGTGGCGGTAGGGCTGTTGGAACGATGGGTCTTTCTCGACGAAGAAGACGGGCACCACTATATGCATGATATGGTCCAGACTCTCAGGAATCATCCGGGGCAGTGGAACTTCATCACTTCGCAGGCGCTCGCTGTGCTGGCCACTTCAAAGCATCATATAGACCGTGCGGGAGCCGCCGAGCTGTTGGCGGAGAACCTTGGTGGTCGGCTCTCCTACGAAGACGCCACTACAGGGTTCTCGCAGGCTGCCCCGGCGCTGATGTTCACCCGGTGGGCGCATACCTTTGAAGATATGGCGGCCATAGACCCGCGCATCACCCTGCGTTTCTTAGGGGGTCTGCTGCCGCATTGTGAGCGCACCCAGCACGGGATGGGGAAGCTTCTGGGCGTATATGCACAGGAATACGTGCGTGCTCACGGCGCGAAGCGTAGCGTGAATGATTCCCCGCAGCTAAGCCCCGAGATGACCGCGTGGTTAGGCGGTTTTAAAGGGTCCTCGCAGGCGGCAAAACACGCACGGGCTATCCTCAAAACCCTCACCTAAATACACTTCCTCAGCCTGGGAAAGAAAACAGCTAGTTCTCCGGCGGTTTCTGGGTTTTGGAGGACCCCGAAGAGTCATTGCCCCGCAGAGGACTGTGCGTTTCTTTCGTCGGTTTCACAGCCGGAATCATACCGGTCGTGAGCTTCACCGTCGCGTTGCGGTGCGCCTTCAACGCATCAATCTGGGCACGTTTAGAAACGCCGGACTCATTCTCAGCCGTCTGTGACCTAAAAGCCCGCTTAATGGCTGCAGCCCACAGCGGGAACAGCAGAACCGTGAGGGCACCACCTGCCACCAGAAGCGATGCGGTAGAGCTCTCCAGCAGTCCCGAGCTCGTGGCGATACTCGTGACCGCCACAATAATAGGCAGACCCGCCGCTGAATACAGCGCCAACTCAACCTTCTCGCTCATTGACTGCAGTCCCGAACCCGTGTTCGTGAACCGCTCCGCAATAAACACCGGCACCCCGCGCACCAGCAGAATACCGATAACCACCATCGCCAGCAGCAGAGGCGAAGACGCCACCACAGAGGGGTTAATCCCCATACCGCTGACCACGAAAAACAGCGGAATCATGAACGTAAACCCGACCGTCTCTAACCGTGCCGTGATCATGTGAAGTGCGCCCACCGGGGTGAGCGAACGCATAATAATACCTGCAGCGAAGGCGCCGAGCACCGCATCCAGCCCGAAAAGCGCCGTAAACATGATGAGGGTAGCCAGCAGAAACATAGCAAGACGCAGCACGAGCTGACTGGTTGTGTTAGTTTCTACCGCCATAATCTGGCGCAGGCCGGGCACTTTCTGCAGAAGACGATGCGGAATAATCGCCGTCACCACAGCAATCGCCATGAACCCCAGCAGAATCAGAATCGCCAAACCCGGCGAGTACGAGGAGAGCAGCAGCGACATCGCAAAAATCGGGAAAAGCTCGCCAACGGCACCATGCACCAGCACCGCATTACCCACCCGAGTACCCGCTGCACCATGGGATTTGAGCATGGGCAGCAGCGTGCCCAGAGCCGTGGAACTCAGCGCAATACCCACCGCAATATAGGTGTTAAAACCCTTGGCGAAACCGGTGATGAGCGCCGCCCCCAGCACGCCCAGTGCAAAGCAAACGAACCAGGTTGCGATCGCGCTTTTACCCTGGCGGTTACGCAGCGAATCGACGTTAATCTCAAACCCGGCAATCAGAAAGAGCATGCCTAAACCCAGCTCTTTCAGCAGCGGAATGCCGCCGTCGCTGCCGGATGCCAGCCCCAGCGCGTTCGGGCCAATGAGCACACCGCAGATCAGCAGGAACACCACATCAGGGATGCGCTTGCCCGTTAGCCGCGACATGATGGGCGAAAGCAGCGCCGCTAAGGTCACCCAAAAAATCGAGACATACTGCGCGGTACCCTCAACCCCGGACGCCTCGTGCGGACCCGCAGCAAGAATATGCGTGTGCGCGGCGGCGAGGGGCTGGGCAAGCTGAGAAACATCCAGAACGTTCATAGTGAAGAAAGCATACCTTAGATACTTCGGGTTATTCACATAGGAGGCGGCTTCAAGGAGGTCGGGCGTAAGTACAGCGGGCGAGGAAATCTACTCCAGCTGCCTAAGGTATCACATGACGTTCCGAAGTTAGCGGATAATCCGCACACAACAATCCGGTATCTTGCACCCACCCTGCACATCTGCGCCCTGAGCTGGGGCAAAACATTTTGACATCACGTGATGCGGCATACCCTCAACACGAACCATCACAGCATCAGGCGCCGCTAGAAACCGCCCGCAGAACACGGTACCGTAGAATGCACCACCACAGGCACGAGCGAGCAGGAGATGCATGCTACCGGAAACCAACACCCGGCGAGATACCGGGTTAGACAGCGCTCGCGCCTTTGCGCTTCTGCTCATGCTCATTCCTGTGAGCGTAAGCCTTAACCTGGTGCCCGGCAAACATCTGAGCTGGCTTTCACAGGTGCTTCCGCAGGCATTGAACCTGTTTGCCGTGATTCTGGGCGCGGCTGCATATTTATACTCCCGCAAGGTGGCTTTTCCGCAGTTTTTTGCGAGCAGTATCGTGCGTTTTCTGGCGTTCTGCGTGCTCGGCTGGATTCTCGCCCAACTTCCACACAGCGCCTTTGCGGATCAGGCTTTTTCCGGGTGGAAAGACTTCCCCATCCGTTTCGATATGCTTCTGCCCCTAGCTGTGCTGACTCTGCTGAGCATCGGGCTGGTGTACATGCCGTTTTGGGTGCAGCTTGCTGTGACCGTGCTCGCCAGCCCCGCCGTGCCGTTCACTTACGAGCGGCTGAGCGTGGGCGGGTGGACTGCCGACGACTGGCTGCATCGCACAATCCCAGCAATCGTGAACGAGAGCGCGGGAACCATGTTTCAGGATGGGTTCAAACTTATTTGGCTTATGGGCTTGGGTATGGTGCTGTGGCGAGGGTACGAAAAACTTGGCGCACGCTTGGGCATACCGGTTGCGCTGGGTTCTCTTGCCGTGTGTATCTACCTGTGGGTGTATCCGCATGCCCAACTGGGACCGCTCACGTGGCCGATCGTACTCACCATCGTAGGCGTGGCGGGAACCGTCTGCACGTGGGGCGAACTTGCGCGGCTCAGCGCCGGAAAAGGCGTGCTGGAACCGTTCGCGCGGCTGGGTCGAATGTCGCTGAGCGCATCCATTGTGATGCTGGGGCTGGCATTCTACGGTGGCGGGCGGCTCGTGACGATGGTCGCCGGTGAAGGTTATCGCGCCCCGCAGCAGGGGAGCGTCTATAGTTATGCGCTCTGGTTCGGGTTCCTGCTTGCATGGTGGGTGCTGGCGATGATGCTGTGCACCCTGTGGGAGAAAATTCAGCAGCGCGGCCCCCTCGAAATGGCGCTCGCCCTCATGAGTGGGCGGGGTTAGCCCGGCGAAGTGACGAATATGCTGGCACGCACGGTTTCTCTTCGATAATCTGGTGCCTACTGAAGAAAACGTGAGAGAGGAATAAGTCCGTGACGTACTTTGCGTACAGGGTGGTGGGGAAGACTGAATATAACGGATTTGATGTCCCCCAGACTCCGCAGTCTTTCGCCGACGATACCGAGCAGCGCCTCACTGATCCCGACTTTTTGGAGGGTGACAAACGCTTCGCCCTTGTGGTGTGGGCTCTGCCTGAAGGCGTGAACCATGTTGATGACGTTCCCCAGGATTCGGTGGCGCACGGCAACTATATACAGTGTGCCGGTTCTACGCATGCGATGACGGTGGAAATTAGGGTGACTGCCGAAGATGGTTCGTACGAACAGTACACGGTGGCCCGCAAACCTGTGACCGACCCCGATGCGTGGACAACCATTACGTGGGTTGGTAACCGTATGCCCGTTCAGGTGCACCCCGAAGAGGTTTTCACGGGTGAGCAGGCGGCGCCTATCTTCCGCGCCTACATTGAGGACGGTGTGATTCCGCCACGCGAGTTGCTGCGTACACTGGATATTTAGATGTTTGGTGAGGCCTAGGGGGGACCCGGGCAGAAGGTACATACAACAAACCCCCTGAAGATTACTCTCAGGGGGTTTAGGGTTGGTCGGGATGACAGGATTTGAACCTGCGACCTCGTCGTCCCGAACGACGCGCGCTACCAAGCTGCGCCACATCCCGGTGTTAACCTGTCGGGGCAACCCGCAGGCAACTCATCAATAATAGCCGAAGAGCCCAGGGAAAGCAACACGAATAAGCCCTCTCAAAAACCTGTAAACCCTGAGTTTCCAGGGGAGTAGGCGCGGTGTCTTGTGCGTGTGCTTCCGCCTTCTGCTTGATGCACTAAAAACGCGGAAGCACACGCACCACCGGAGAAAAACGCTCAACGTTTCCCGCAGCGGCTGTACAAGGTTACTCGCCTAGATCTTGGCGGCGCGGAACACAAACGCGGCAGTCGCTTCACGAGTAACGGGTTCATGCGGGCGGAAGGTGCCGTCGGGCCAGCCGGTTGTGATCTTCTGGGTCTTAAACCACGAGATTTCGCGGTAGAACGGGTTCGCCGAGGTCACATCCGTAAAGGGATCCTGAGCCGGTGCCGCATCGTCGTTCATATTAGCGGCACGGTAGAAGAACGCCGCCAGAGCCTCACGAGTAACGGAATCGTGCGGGCGGAAAGTGCCATCCGACCAGCCTGTCGTGATGTGCTGCTGGTGCATCCACACGATCTCCTTGTAGAAGGGATCGCTCGTAGCAACGTCGGTGAACGGCGACTGCTTGGGCAGAACAACATCGGGTGATCCAGCCATACGGTAGAAGTATGCGGCAATTGCGGCGCGCTCAATATTCTGGGACGGGCGGAAGGTGCCATCGGGCCAGCCCGTCGAAATCCCGGTCTCTCCCAGCCACGTGATCTCCTGATAGAACATGTGGGTCTGGGGAACATCCTTGAAGACCACCGCCGCTGGCTTTTCGCTCGGTGCGGGTGCGGGCGCCTCCGGAGACGGGCCGTCACTCGGGGCCGGTGCGGGCATAGGCGCCGCAGGAGTCGGATCTACCGAGAGCCCGGGGTTCGTTTCAGCTGCCGGTGCGCTGGGGGCTGCGGATGCGCTCGGCGCAGGATCCGCCGCCTTCGCAGTTTCCGCAAAAGCAGGCTGAGCGGCAAAGGTCAGGCCAAGAGCAAGAGTGAGTGCAGAAGCGGTGCCCTGAGCCAGAAACTTCCTCGCATCATTGCGTGACATATTTTCCTCCATGAGGTTATAAGAGTTTAAGTGAATGAGTATCTGCACGCTCCACGAAGCGGCAAGACACCTTTATCATCCACAAAAAACTTTGCCGTGTCTACTCAGGCGGTTACAGCTAAGAACTATGACGTTTAGGGCTCTCATGCATGTATCACAATAGGTTAAACGTGCACATAAGAGTTAGGCGCCGGGGGAGTCTGAATCCTGCCGCGCATCCTCCCACGAGGTGTACATTGCGGCAAACTCGCCACCGGCGGCAATCAGCTCCTGCGGTGAACCATCCTCAACAATAGACCCCGCAGAAACAACCAGCACCCGGTCCGCACTCAGCACGGTCGAAAGACGATGTGCAATCACCACAGCGGTACGCCCCGCTAACAGAGCATTGAGCGCCCGCTGCACCGCACGCTCGCTGGGAATATCGAGGGATGCAGTAGCCTCATCCAAAATCAGTACCCGCGGATTTGCCAAGAAAACGCGGGCAAAAGACACAAGCTGACGCTGCCCGGTTGAAAGGTTCACACCGCCGCGCCCGAGCATCGTGCCGTACCCCTGCGGGAGGGTCTGAATAAACTCATCCGCGCCGACAGCCTGCGCCGCCCGGCGTACCTGGTCGTCGGTCGCCTGCGGGTTCCCCAAACGAATGTTCTCGGCAATCGAGGCTGAGAACAGAAAGACTTCCTGAGTGAGCATGACGACGTTTCGGCGCAGCTCCCGGTCGGTCAGGGAACGCACATCTACGCCGTCGAGAAGCACCCTGCCGGTATCAACGTCATAGAAACGGGCAATTAATTTGGCAATCGTAGACTTTCCGGCACCGGTTTCACCCACGAGTGCCACCGTCTGCCCCGGTGCAATCCTCAGCGACGTAGGCATGAGCGCGTGCTGACCCGCAGTGTAACCGAATGCGGCATCCTCAAGAACGATCTCACCCAGCGGGGCTGCTTCCACCGAACTCTCGGTGCTCACCGGCGCGGTGGGGGACTGCGGCAGGCTTACCGGATGCTGCGGGTCTTGAATCTGTGGCTTCTCCGCTAAGAACCCGGAAACCTTCTCCAACGCCGAAAACGCCGACTGGAGTACGTTATAAAACTCGGAGAGCGTCATAATCGGCTCAAACACCCGGTTCGCATAAATAATGAGCGCAAGCAGGGTGCCCACCTGCATGGTGCCGCCGAGCACCGCATACCCCCCAATCACAAGCGCCGCCGCCACAAAAATATTGCCCAGCAGAATCAGCACGGGGGAGTAGATGCCGAAGAGCTTGATAGAATCCATGACCGCAACCCGGTACCGCTCGGCGTTGCGTGCGTACGATGCGCGCGCATCCGCCTCTGCACCGAAACTCTTAATGGCTCGAATACCGGTGTAGGTTTCAACAAAACGGCTTGTCAGCTGGGCAGATTCGTTACGCATGGCACGGAATGCGGTTTCTGAGCGGGTGCGGAACCAGCGGGTTATCAACCAGATGGGAACCGTCATAGCCACCAGAAGCAGGCCGATGCGCCAATCCAACAGGAAAATGGCGATTACCGAGAACGCAATCCCCAGCAGGGTTGTGGCAAGCTGACTGATACCGCTGTCTAAGAAGGTGCGGATCGTATCAATATCGCTTGTCAGCCGCGAAATTACGCGGCCTGACGTATATGACTCGTGGAACGAGACGCTCAGTGACTGCGAATGCTGGAACACGCGCGTGCGCAGGCTCAACAGCACACCCAGCGAAACCCTCACCGTATAGACCACATTCACCCAGGTCAGGGTGCCGTTAGCGAGCACAGTTGCCCCAAAAAGTACCACAAAGAATATAAGCGGGGCGCTGTCGCCGTGGGTGAGTGGTTCAATCGCGGTATCGAGCACGCGTGCAATCAGCCAGGGCTGCACGGCGGATGCGATCGCCCCGAGTATTACCGCCGCCACGGAAATCGCCAGGGACAGCCGATGCGGGCGCAAAATCTCACGCAGTAGACGATACGAACGCTTCCGAGCCTGCCGCCGTTCTTCGGGGGACAGGTTCGTGCGTTCGTCAGAATTTGGCACGAGACGCGTGGGCATTAACCCTCGTCCTGCACACTCATTAGGCGGCGGTACTGCGGCAGCTTCATAAGCTCGGTGTGGGTTCCCTGGGCGGTAATACGGCCATCCTCCAGCAGCAGTACCCGGTCGGCAAGCGCTACCGTTGAAGGACGATGCGCGGTCAGCAGGGTGGTAGCCCCGCCCAGTCCTTCATGCCCGGTGCGCAGCGCCTCAATAATCTTCTCTTCCGTGTGAACGTCCAGCGCCGAGAACGGATCATCAAGCAGCAGCACGCTCGGGCGAACCGCCAGGGCACGCGCCAAAGAAAGCCGCTGCCGCTGACCACCCGAGAGGCTCAACCCCTCTTCGCCAATAATGGTATTGACCCCTTCGGGAAGGTCGTCCACGAAATCGCAGGCCGCGATCGTGAGGGCGGCGCGCACACGCTGATCCGCCTCTTCAGAAGAGCTAAGATCGTGCACCCCTAGCAGGACGTTCTCACGCACCGACCCCGAGAACAGCACGGCCTCCTCAAAAACAGAGGCCATTTGCGCGCGTACCTCAGGCAGCGGCATATCGGCGGCATCGCGACCGCCCAGCAGAATCTTTCCCGACGAGGGCTCATAGAACCGCGGAATCAGGTTGAGAATTGTTGATTTCCCGCTGCCGGTAGCCCCCACGAGCGCCAGAATCTCGCCCGCAAAAGCTTTAAACGTAATATCGTGAAGTACCGACGGGGTTTTGGAGGTTGCAGCCTTCTGCTGTGCATGCGCAAACTCGCGTTCCTGCTCTGTAGGCTCGGGGCTTGGATCCTGCATATCAGCCTGTAATTCCGGGAATGCCGCAGGATCGGGATCTGCCTCTTGTGCGGAACCGGCACTGTCCTGGTGACCCTGCGAACCCTTGGCAAAACCTAAAATCTTCGCCAGAAAACCGCCTAAACCGCTCTGCTCGGCGTGATCCGTTGAAGCCCCATCCTGCCCGGAATGCTCCTCAGGAACCTCAGCCGTGCGCGCCTGAGTATCAGCGGAATCTTCGTGTGCGCGAGCCACCGCATCAGAATCGACGGCATCTACAGTGTTCGCCTGCTCGGCATAGCTGAAGCTCACCGCCTCACACGCCACAGAAATTGCGCCACCCGAAGGATAAGCCACGGTCTCCTCCTCAACTAGTCGTACCTGTTCATCGCCGGGGTCCGCCATCACCTCAACGTGACGCTCAAACGCCACCCGGTAATTCAAATACGATGCCATCAGTGCGGTCGAACGGAGCACATGCCCCAACACCACCGTCAGCACCGCAAAATAGGCGGTCATCGCACCCAAAGAAAGACTACCCGATGCCACCTGCGGCGCGCCCACCAGCAGGGCGAGCATCGTCACCGCCCCCACAATCACGCGCTGATAAAACCCCACACGTGCCACCAACATGGCACGGCGATGCTCCACCTCATTCAAATGTTCGGCATCGCGGGTGTACTCGGTAATCTGCTCGGGGGAGCGGCCTAGCGCCTTAACCACCCGAATACCGCGCACAGACTCCTCAATGCGGGTCGAAAGATCGCTGGTGAGCCGCTGAATCTCGCGGGTATATGCCTCATATTTGCGCACATAGCTGATGAGCGACAGCACCAGCACCGGAATAGCCACCCCAAAAATAACCGCAAGCGGGGCGGACGCGGTCACCATAAAATACCCGCCCGTTACGAACATGACCACAACCGAGGTCATCTGCACCAGCGCAAACGAAAACCACCGGCGAATCGTACCCAAATCACCCATGGAACGGGTGAGCAACTGCCCGGAAGACCACCGGTCAAGAACGCTCAGCGGCGCCCGCAAAATCCGGTCAAAAAAGTTCATGCGCATGCGGATTTCAAGCGTGGAGGTAGGATCCACGATCAGCCACCGCCGCCAATACGCCAACGATGCGTTCCCCACGCCGATCAAAAGTACTAGTCCGCCGCCAATCCAGACGCCCGCCTCGGTCGTATTCTGCACAAGCTCATCGACAATGAACCGAAGCATCTGCGGAATAGAAATTTCGAGAACCGCCGCGCCAATAGCAACCAGCATGCCGATAGCCCAGCGCCACCGAATCGGGGCAATATACGGCAGGAATTTGAGGGGCGCGCGCTCGCCCGCATCATAGTTCACGGGCGCGGGAATAGGCTCCGGGGCAGTTTCCAAGAAGGGATTGCGTCGTCGAGAAGTGCCGGGGGCGTGTGTGCGGGTCGTGCTCGATTCCTCCTGCTTAGATGCGGTTCAACGTTCCTACATGGCGTGAGCGAGCGTTAGTGCTCTTAATTATAGAGCGGCATCCCGGATGCACCCGCTACGGTTCTGCCCTGAGCGTCCCGTTCTTATCGGTGAGCTTAACCCGTTTCCTCTTCTCCTAGCACGCGAGAGGTTGCACGGTTGCAGCTTAGGTGTGGTAGGTGTTCAGATGCGCCAGGTAGTCATCCGCGCTGTCTACCACTTGCTGGGCAGCGGCTTCATCGTAGCTCTCATAGGTGTCGATGGTGTGGAACGCGAAGAGAGGCTGATAATCGGCGCTGATATAGTTGGCCGTCAGCCCGAAGGGGTGCAGGGTTTCGGCGACGGTATACCCGACGGAGCCTTCCGCACTGTACTCTGGGGCGGGAGCGCCCAGCGAGACGGCAATGCCGAGTTTCTTATTCTCGAACGCCTTGCCTTTCGAGCCGTAGGCCCACCCGTACGTCAGCACCTCGTCGCACCACTGTTTCAGAAGCGGTGGGCAGTTAAACCAGTACACCGGGAACTGAAGCACAATGTTCTGGTGCTCTTCCACGAGAGCCTGCTCGCGCTCTACATCAATCACGCCGTCGGGGTACTCGCTGTACAGCTCATGCACGGTAAACCGATCTGGATGCTGGCGCAGCATGTGAACCCAGGTTTTGCTGACCATAGAATCATGGATACTAGGATGCGTGACAATCACAAGGGTTTTCATGGTATTCCTTTCCGTTCGACTTGAGAAAATACCATGGTATCTATGCCGTTTGGCTCTGACAATACCTCAGAGGACCCTTTCGGCTAACGGCTATAAAGCGATGTCTCGCAAGGAGGTGCGCTGCTGACCGTGCGCATCAAAATTCTTCGGATCCAGCCATTGCAGCAACCGGTGTTTACGCTGCTCCCACTCAGTATCTAGCATTGAATACCACGCCGTATCGCGGTTGCGGCCTTTATATACGACGGCTTGGCGGAACGTTCCCTCATAGGTGAAGCCCAGACGCTCGGCTGCGCGGCGTGAAGGCTCATTCAGCGCATCGCATTTCCACTCGTAGCGGCGATAGCGCAGCGTCTCAAACACGTATTGCGCCAGAAGGTACTGCACCTCCGTGGCGGCGCGAGTGCGTTTTAGACGTTCGCCATACGTCACGCTGCCCACCTCAATAACACGGTGGGCGGGGTTGATGCGCATGAGCGCTAAAGTGCCAACCGCACGCCCATCCTGATCTATCACAGCCAGATAGTAAGGATCCGTGGATTCCTCCATGCGCTTGAGGAGGGTCTCTAACTCTGCTCGGTCAGCAACAGGGTTCAAGGATAAATAGGTAAAACTCTGTTCGGGAGCTTCAGGGCCGTAGACCTCGTACAGGTCGTTGCCGTGGCGTTCTGCATCAAGTTTTTCGAGGCGGCAGTAGCGCCCTTGTAGAGAGTCAATGCTGGGAGTATCGCCCGCGCGGTAGTCGGGCAGGGCATCGCCGATAGGTTGCTGGTAGTCGTTATATCGCATGGGCCTTTCCAATGCATTGCAGTAGTAGGGAAGAGTGCCTTCCGGTATTTACTCTACACGCGAGCAGGTAGCATTTGACCGAGCAGGTAAGAAAATACTACCTGCTTGGCCAAAAACCACCTGCTCGCGGAATATAAAGGGGAAGAAAACCTACCCGTCCTTTGCCGTGAGGGTGACGAGCACCGCCTCCGGGGGACAGAAGAGGCGCACCGGCGCGAACCGTGAGGTCCCCAGCCCCGCCGAAACCTGCACCGGAACATTGCCCTGATAGCTCACACCCTTCGCACGCGAAGGCGGCAAATCGCAGTTACTCACGAGAGCCCGACCGCCCGGCAGACATACCTGCCCGCCGTGCGTGTGACCGGCAAGAATAAGTTCGGCACCATCCTGCACAAATCTGTGCAGAGTGCGCATATACGGTGCATGGGCAACGCCCACACGAATACTCGGCACGTCCGAAGGCTCAAACGCTTGCGGTGAGAACCCTGGATGCGCATCGTAACGCAGATGCGGATCATCCACCCCCGAAAATTCCAGGCGCAGCCTGCTCAGCGTGATGCCGTCGTACCGGTTAATAAGCCCCGTCCATCCTCGCGACTCAAAAGCGTTATGCATACGCTCAATCGGAAGCGGCATACGCGACCCTTCCTCAATCTCCTGAGGCGTGCGCGCCTGCCACAGATACCGTGCAGGATTTTTCAGCACCGGGGCAAAATAGCAGTTCGAGCCAGGCACGAAAACCCCCGGAAAATCCAGGAGAGGGTCAAGTGCCTCCAAGAGAGGGTCAAGCCCACCCACATGCGAGAGGTTATCGCCCGTATTCACCACCAAATCCGGGTTCAATCCCGCCAGCGAATGCATGAACTCAGTCTTCGCCCGCTGCCCCGGAATCATATGCATATCCGAAATATGTAGAATCCTAAAGTTTGGCGACCCCACTGGAAGCACCGCGAGAGTTTCCTCGCGCACCTGAAAATTATTTAATTCGACGAATCGCCCATACGCCGCCGTGGCGGCTCCCAAAGCAAGCCCTGCAGCCGCAAACTTCACCATACCCTGTGTGAAGTGCGAACCACGTGCCGCTTCAGAAGCCGCCACGGATGCGCGGGCACCGGATGCGTTCTCACACATCGTGTGCCTTTCTTCAGTACACCCTTTTAGTTACCGTTGACGTTTGTTGACGTCACCGATGCCGGGGGCTCAGTAAACTTCTCGGTGTTGTACTTCGGTGCCATGGCCTGCATGAACTGCTGCCACTGGGCACCCGCATAGGTCGCACCGTCCACGTACTCCAGCACGCGACCGTTAATCGCAATACCGTTCATCGAGCGGTAACCCAAGTCGTTACTGCCCACCCACGAAGCAGTTGCCAGGCCGCGGGTGTAACCGACCATCCAGGTCTGCGAGGAGTTATCGTTCGTACCGGTCTTCGCAGCGGAAGCATCCGGCAGACCGATAGCGCGCTTAGGCGCTGAACCTCCGGAGGCAAGCACGCCCTTGAGCACGTAGCTCACACCGTTAGCAATATCCGGGCTGATCGCCTGTTCACACTTAGACTCGTAAGTCTTCATGGGCGAACCGTCACTCTTAGTAATCTTCTCAAGTGGGCGCGGCTCACAGTACTTACCTTCGCTCGCGAAAGTTGCGTATGCGCTCGCCATGGTCAGCGGGGTAGCACCGTACCTGGTACCACCAATGTTGGCACTGAGCAGACCCGGATCGTACAGCTGCTGACCCAGACCGTCGTGCAGGTGCAGCTTATTCGCCATATCGCTGATATCGCAGAGGTCGAGCTTACTGACCATCGAATACAGGTAGGAGTTAGCCGAAACGCGAATACCGTAGGCAACCGTACCCCAGCTCTGGTATCCCTGAACTGCGTTCTTGAAGGACCAGCCGTTAGCGGAGTCGCGGTAGTAGTACTTACCGCCCTCCACACAGCGGGCGTTCCACCCAAAGTTGCTTGGGTAGGATAGGGCCGTACCATCGATTTGGGCGTTCACACCTCGACCAGAGTTAATCCACTGGGACAGCACCACGGGCTTGAAGGTTGAGCCCGGCTGGAATCCGGGGGTGCCGCCATAGAGCGAATCTACGTTGAAGTTGAACTGGGTTTGCGAGTGGTCATTCGCATCCTTGGGTTTACCCCATTCGGCGTTCTGAGCCATCGCCACCACGCGACCGCTGCCAGGCTCCACACTGGTCAAAGCGGCGTTCACGTTGTTGGTGTTGGTGGAACCGGGCTGAACAGCCTCCACAGACTGTTTAGCGATCTTTTGCGCTTCGGGGTTTAGGGTACTCACAAGCTTAAAACCGCCGCGGTTGAGCAGGTTCAAACGCTCCTCGGGAGTTGCCCCGAAAGATTCGTCGAGCGCAACATAGTTCACCACGTAGTTACAGAAGAATGAGCTTTCGCCCGCAACAGAGCAGCCCTTCTCAGGCGGATGAACATTGAGCTTAATAGGCGATGCAATGGCTTCATCGTATTCTTGCTGTGAAATCTTACCGTCACGAAGCATGGTGCCAAGCACCACATCGCGGCGTTCACGCGCCAAATCGGGGTGGGTCGTTGGGTCATAGGTGTTCGGTGACTGCACCAGACCCGCGAGAAGGGCCGATTGGGCTACCGAAAGATCCTTCGCGGAAATACCCCAGTAGTATTGGGCCGCCGCCTCAACACCGTAGTTGGTGCCGCCCAAGTTCACGATGTTCAGATAGCCCTCAAGAATCTCGTCTTTAGACTTGTTCTGCTCCATCGAGATAGCGAGCTTCATCTCTTTGATCTTATCGAGATAGCCTTTATTCCCGCCCAGGGTTGTGGGGTCCGCGCCGCGCTGCACATCGGAATCAACGATCAGGTTGTTCACGTACTGCTGCGTGAGCGTCGATGCACCCTGACGCTTCTTCGGGTTCAGGAAGTTATTCGCAAACGCACGACCAATGCCGATAGCTGATACGGCGCCGTGGTTGTAGAAGTCGCGGTCTTCCACCGAGATAATGGCATCACGCATATGCGGCGACATCTGATCGAGCTTAACCTCTGTACGGTTTTCCTCGAAGAAGGTCGCAAGCTCGGTCTTACCATCAGAGGCGTACAGAGTCGATGGGCGTGAGAAAGGACCTTCTGAAATATCTTCCGGAAGATCCTGGAACCACGCCATTGAGGCATTAGCAACCATGCCAACACCTACCGCCGGGGGTACCACAATAATTGCTACCAAGAACCCGGCAATGATGCTGAACGCCACAAACTGCAAAAAGTCACTGGGGCGACGCCGTTGCGCGCGCGATTTTTTTCGTGAAGCCATTCATTCAGTTTAGCGGATACACCTGAGAACGCATCCCTCAAAAGGGTTAAACTCTAGGTTTAACTTGCCGGTTTCCCGTCTTCGCGGGCAACGCGCCGGATGCGCATCCTTGGTTGTATCGTGAAAACACTGCGTCTATGCCCCGAAAATCCGCGTCATCTCGCGGGTTATGTACTCGGTGCGGGGCTGACCGGCGTACCCGGTGCACGAGGTGACCGTTCGGCGTCACGTTCTGCTCCTTTGTTACGCCTAGAGCGTTGAACCTGCAATAGGGTGCAATGACCTTGTTCGAGCCGGGGAACAGGACTACCCTAGAGCTATGAAGAAATGGGAATATTTGACTGTGCCGTTGATCGTGCACACCACCAAGGCAATCCTTGATAACTACGGTGAGGAAGGGTGGGAACTCGTTGCGGTTCTGCCCGGTGCACCCGCACCCAGCGGACCGAACCCCGCAGGCAACATGGTGGCACCCACCCAGGGTAACCCCATCGCCTACCTCAAACGCGAGAAAGCTGAAGGCTAAAGCCTTGCACCACGCCCGGTAACCTGAATCCTCCGGTTGCCGGGTTTAGCGTCCCTTTTGCGATATGCTTCTACACAACACTACATATATGCGGTGCACGTGCCACCAACCACATCCCTGGAGAACCCCATGACTGAATCCCGTTACGAACTGAGCATTCGTGAACTTGGCTACCAGCTTCCCGAAGTCGCAGCCCCTGTCGCCGCCTATGTACCCGCCGTGGTGAGCGGGAACTATGTGTATACCTCCGGGCAGCTTCCATTCGTCAGCGGTCAGCTGCCCGCCACCGGTAAAGTCTCGGATTCGGGTGACTCAACATTTGTGACCCCTCAGGATGCCAAGAAGTACGCCGCCATTGCAGTGCTGAATGCGCTTGCCGCCGTGAAGTCCGTTATCGGCGACCTTGACCGGGTGAAGAAGGTCGTGAAAGTTGTGGGGTTCGTGGCATCTGACCCGGAATTTACCGGTCAGCCCAGCGTGATCAACGGCGCCTCTGAGCTGTTGGGTGAGATCTTTGGTGAGGCTGGTACGCACGCCCGCTCGGCGGTCGGTGTTCCGGTGCTTCCGCTGGACTCTCCCGTTGAGGTTGAAATCATCGTCGAGTACGTCTAATATTCTCAGGATCATGACTACGACACCTTCTCAGAAGTTGTACACCGGAGTAGTTCCGGTGGTTGGTGAAGAACAGAAGCCGCGCATCTTTACCGGGCGGTCTTCTGCGCCCGCCGCACGCACCGAACAGATTCAGCGTCTTTATAAAATCCCGGAGTTTATGCGCACCGCCGCCGAAACATGGGCATCCGAAGGCGGTGAGGATGCTGGGGCATGCTCGCTTCGCCAAGCGGCATCAGTCATTTTTGTGCGTGACGGCGAAGACGGTCTTGAAACCATTCTGACCTATCGTCCGGGGTCTTCACCCTTGGGTGTTGTCGCTTTTCCGGGCGGTACCGTGACCCCCGGCGATGACGACGCAACCCCCTGGTACGGCCCGACCCCTGACGAATGGTCTGCCAAGTTCAAATTCAAAAATGTAACCTGCGCGCGCCGCACCGTGATCGCTGCTATTCGCGAATCCTTTGAAGAGACCGGTCTGCTTCTTGCCGGTGAGGACGGGCAGAACGTCGCCGAGAGCGGCGCGGGTGAAGAACAGATGAGTCAGCGTGAGGCAATCGCCGATCAAGACAAGAGCTTCGGGCAGTTCTTAACCTCAAGCGGGCTGAAACTGCGCACAGACCTGCTGCGCCCGGTATCGCGCTGGCAGTCGCCAGACTTCTTCCATAAACGCTACGACATCGCCTACTTCACCACGGTTGTTCCTGTGGGGCAGAACGCCAAGCTGCTGGAAGGCAAGGGCGTGTGGGGCAGCTGGGTGAATGCGCGCTCGCTCATGGAGAGCAAGGATACCTCGGAACTGGGGGACCGTATCGGGCAGCCGAATACGGTGGGTAAGACCCTTGAGGAACTGGTGACTCCCGCCGTGATGTGCATGCTTGAGTCGCTCGCCACCTCAGAAACCGGGGTATCGTGGCTGGCAAAGCGTCGTACCGTTGAGGTGAAGAAACCCGTGCTCGTGAAGAACGACGGCGCGTGTATGCTTTCGTTTACCGAAGTTGTGCCGGTGTCATCTAAAACAGGAACGCTTGGCACAGTCGGTCCACTCAAATCGGCCTCTGTCGCCCCCTCATAAGATTTGGAAGGCCGGATTTTCCGCATTGTATTGTGTTGAGAATCCGGCCTTTGTTGTAGGCAGATAGTCACAGTGAAAGGAAAAATCTCATGATTCGCAAAATTCAGTACAACGCCTATGGCGATCCCAGCGTCCTAGAAATGGTTGAGTCAGATGAACCTACACCGGGTGAAGGTGAAGTCCGTGTGACGGTCAAAGCGGTCGGACTGAACCCTCTGGAGATGAGGACTTTCGAGGGGTTCAAGCCGCTTCGTGTCGCAGAGACGATTAACCGTTTGCGTCACCCGTCCTGGTGGTTTGGCCGCGGCCCCGCACGTTTTCCTAAGGGCGTGGGGCGTGACTTCTCCGGTGTGATAGATGCCCTAGGCCCCGGCGTGAACAATGTTGCTGTGGGCGATGCGGTACTGGGAACCCTGCGCAGCGCTCCCGGCTCCGACGTGACGAAAGGCTCCCTGGCTGAGAAACTGGTGACTTCTGCCCAGAATATTGTTGCGAAACCTGAGAATCTGAACTTTGAGGTTGCCGCAGCCTTGGGGGTTGCCGGGGAGAGCGCATGCGGGGCGTTCCGTGCAATCGATCTGAAACCCGAGGACGTGCTGGTTATCAGTGCCGCATCCGGCGGCGTAGGAGCCGTGGCGGTTCAGCTTGCGGTGCATCGGGGAGCAACAGTTATCGGTATCGCATCAGAGAAAAACGCGGAGTTTGTGCGCTCTCTAGGGGCTATTCCGGTTGCATACGGTAATGGTTTGAAGGAACGTATTCTCAAGGCAGCACCGACCCCGGTTACGAAAATGCTTGACTGCTACGGCGGGGACTACATTCCGTTAGGGGCAGAGCTCGGACTGAAAGGGTCCGCGATGGGCACGCTGATTCCTACACCGAAGGCGATGATAAAAGGCGCGCAGTTTACGGGGGCGCGGCATGCGCAGCCCGGTGACCTGAAAGAAGTCGCCGATCTGGTGGCATCGGGAGATATTGACGTGACCTTAGCGCATGTGTACCCGTTCAAGCTTGAATCCATCCGTGACGGCTATAAGGAACTGGGCACGGGGCATGTGCGCGGTAAACTTGTGGTCACTATTCCCTAACAAAAGTCGAAAACTATGAAAATTTTAGTATCTGGTGCTACCGGAAACGTGGGTCGTTTGGTCGTGGAACAGGCGCTTGCGCGTGGTCATGAGGTAGTTGCACTTGCCCGGAATCCGCAGAATCTTCAGCTTGAGCACCCGAACCTAACCACGGGCGCTGTAGATATTCTTGATGCTCAGGCCCTCAAACCCTGGCTTCAGGGCGTAGATGCGGTCATTAGTACCGTAGGAATTGGCACCTCGAAAACGCCGACAACCCTTTACTCTGCCGGGACAAAGAATCTTCTGGACGCTATGCAGGAGCACGGGGTATCACGTTTGGTTGTGATCTCTTCGGAGGTCGCCGAACATTGGGCTCATCAAGGGCTCTTCAAGCTATGGGTGGTATTGCCGCTGCTACAACACTTTTTGGGTGCAACCTACGATGATATGCGGCGTATGGATGTGGTGTTGTGGGAAAGTACCGCGCAGTGGACGGCGGTGCGTGCCCCTCGCATTCAGCCGATGAAAGCTAAAGGTTCCTATCGATTAGATGCCCACAAGCCGCTTCGACGCGGCTGGATGATTACCCCGGCGGATATGGCTACTGCGTTGCTCGATATTGCCGAACGTGAGGACCTGAACCGGCAGCACGTCTATGTTGCTAATTAAGAGATACCTCGCGAAGAACCGTCTGGGCACGCATGAAGTCCTAAGAACCTTTGCCTTCGTAGGATGTTCCGCACTCGCTTTACAAGGCGACCAGTCTCACCGGATTGCGCTTCGCTTCATCCTATGAGACAGCCTTAGGCGCTCGCTGCGGACACCCTACCGAGGCACGGAGGTTCGTGCTTGATGAGGACGCATCGTAAGCGATTCAGGGTGGATCGCCTCCAGGCGAGACGGGTTCCCTGTCAAGCGAATGATGCGTACCTCACCAAACTAATACACCGGGGGGTGAGTCCTGCGCGTGCAGCCCGTTTCTGCTAAAGAAAACTATGGTGCAAAGGCAGAGCACGCAAAAACCGCATCCGAAATCGTTGAATAACACGATGTATCGGATGCGGTTTTCTGTAAAGACTTTGCGAGCCCGTCAGAGAGCTTAGCGCGAGCGTTGGCGCAGTCGAGGCAAATCGAGGATCACGACTGCGCGTGCCTCTAGACGAATCCAGCCGCGGGAGACGAACTCTGCCAGTGCCTTATTAACGGTTTCGCGGGATGCACCGACAAGCTGTGCCAGCTCTTCCTGGGTAAGTTCGTGGGCAACGAGGATGCCGTCGGTTGCGGGGCGCCCGAAGCGGTCTGCAAGGTCGAGGAGCGCCTTAGCGAGGCGACCGGGGACGTCGGAGAAGACGAGGTCTGCCAGCGCTTCGTTGGAGTGGCGCAGGCGGCGTGCCAGAGTCTTGATAACCTGGTCGGAGATGCTGGGATCCTGTCGCTGTGCACGTTTGAAGGACTCGTGCTTAATAGCAGCCAGGCGTGTTTCGGAAACCGCTACGGCATTGGTGGAGCGGGGGGAAGGGTCGAAGAGCGCCATCTCGCCGAAGACGTCACCGGGTCCCATGAGCGCGACCATATTTTCACGGCCGTCTGCGGCGGTGCGCCCGAGCTTGACCTTGCCGGAGAGCACAGCAAAGAGCTGGTCGCCCTGGTCACCCTCGTAGAAGAGCACGGCGTTGCGGGACAAATCAATTTCTTGGATATCGTCTGTGAGCAGCTTGAACGCGGCGTCATCGAGGGTCGCGAAAAGCGGGGAACGACGAAGGATATCGAGATCCATAGTTACTCCTTGAGTGGGATAGCGGGCGATTCTTTCGCTCGAAAATCTGTGCGTCACACGGTCGCGTCTGCGAGACGGATACGATGTGAACCGCATCGCTGGTGTGTGACATATTCAACTAATACTAATACTGAGCGTACCTCATATTTTTTATTTCCGCATCTAAAAAACAACATCCAGGAGGAAAAGTTTTCTGCGCTTACGGGGAAAACTTAAGAAATTCACAGCTTCGCACTCTAGCATCAGCATGTACAGTGTGAGAGGGCTTTGAGCAGCGCACGAACTCTTCGACTTCTCTCATGCTCAGGCGTGCCTTCCGGACGCGCCGTGCGGATTCACCGCATTTTATGTATTCACCAAGGAGGACGCTCATGTCAGCAACTTTTAGCCCCCTTGACATTATTATTCCTGTCATTCTCGTGCTTTATTTCATTGCCGGTCTGCGTAGCGGTTTCTTCACCACGCTAGGCACCTTCATCGGTCTTGCTCTAGGCGTATGCGCCGCCGCGTGGCTCATCCCGCTTGCCGTTGCGGCTGTGGGATCCAAATGGGGGCTGATTACCGCTATCGGTATCCTGATCCTCTGCCTAACGCTGGGGCAGTGGTTGGGACTCATCGGCGGCCGCAGCCTGCGCCGTGTCACGGATATAACCCCGCTTAAAGGCGTAGAACGTTTCTTTGGCGGCGTGCTCAATGTTGCCGCCTGCGCGCTTGTGCTCGTGGTCTTAACGCTCACGATGCGCACCGTACCCCTGCCGCAATTCAACGCCGCGTTGAACAACTCAAAGACCCTCTCGTGGATGGTCGAGAACACCCCGGATGGTCTGCGCAACGGTATTGAAAATATTCGTAACGATGTGCTCGCATCCGGCACTATTCCCGAGGTGCGCCAGCTGATCGCCCCGGAAACCAGCGCGCCCACCCAGGGCGTAGAAACGGAGGCGCTCAATAACGCCTCTGCCTCTGTTGTGCAGATTCTTGGCGCCGCAGAACAGTGCGGATACACCTCGACCGGTTCCGGGTTCGTGGTGGATCATGGGCTTATCGCGACGAACGCACACGTGCTTTCGGGCGTGAACTCGCCTATGGTGAGGGATCAGCGCGGGCGCACCTGGCAGGGCGAGGTGGTCTATATGGATACCGCCCAGGATCTTGCCTTTATCCGCGTGCCCGGGATGAACCTGGACCCGCTGCCGATCGGCAGGAACGCAAACCCCGGCGAGACCGTAACCTTCATGGGTTACCCCCAGGGTGGGCCGTTCAAGGCGCTCCCTGCGACCGTGCAGGGTGTGGGCAATACCCAGACCATTGACGTAGAGACCGGTAAGCCTAACCCGATGCGCCAGGTCTACCAGCTTGCCGCAGATGTGCAGCACGGTAACTCCGGCGGGCCTGTTCTTGACGAAAACGGTAACGTTGTGGGCGTGGTCTTCGGTAAAGCTCCCGACGGTGAAAGTAGCACGGGTCAGACCGGTTATGCGATAACCGCATCCACCCTGAAGCAGGCGCTTGAGGCTGGCGGCAGCAACACCACTTCCGTGGCGACCGGAACCTGCAAGAACTAATTGCTGTAACACGTTGAACGCATGATGTTATCGCTGGGTAACCGTGCGATGACAACCAAGATATAAGGTGCCTCACGTATCCTTACCATTGGATGCGTGAGGCACCTTTGTGTGCCCGCCTCACCGCTCGGCGCTGAGGCTCTACGACGATACTTCTCGGTTCTACTCCGACTCCAGGTGCTGCGCCAATACGTCACCTGTTTGCGGGTGTCTGCTCCTCCGCCCACTGAGCGACCGTGGGCCCAAGTAACTCTGCATTCTTGGGGGCAAGCAGAACGCCCTTAGCGAGCGCATCTAAGACAGGATCTACAACGCTGACTTTTCGACGATCACCTATGGCGTGCAGGTAGATTTGGGTCAGTTCTGGAAGCCAAATTTGCTCGGGCCCAGCGATCTGCCGGTTGCGCGGGCTTTCGGTCGCAGTTTGAACGAGTACCTTTGCCACAGTCTCCACAGCGATGGGTTGAATCAGCCAGTTTTGAACCTTCACGTTGGTCTCGGTCTGTGTGACGGCTGCAGGGTTAAGAGCAAACTCCATCCACTGCGCAGAACGGACGATGGAGTGCGGAAGGGAACTGTTCTCTAAAACCTTCTCCTGCGCTCGCTTGGCGAGATAGTAGTCAAAATCGTCGAATGCGGGGTGGTCAATATTGCAGATGGAAAGGTGAACCAGATGCTGTACCCCAGCATGCTGGCAGGCTTTCTCTAGGGTTTTGGTAACGTCTGAAAAAGTATCAACCAGGCTGGCCGCGGGGTCTGCTGGAAAAGCGTTGGACGTGTCGATGACCACCTGGGCGCCGTTCAGAGCCTCAGCTAGTCCTTCTCCGGTATGCAGATCGATGCCTGTGGCACGAGAGAGAGCAATGACCTCGTGACCTGCTTGCTGGGCGGCGTGAGCGGTGGCGCGACCAGCTGTTCCGGTGGCACCTACAAGAGCGATCTTCATGTGTCCTCCTTAAGAAGTCCTTCAGGGGCAGGTACACCTTCCCGCTGTGGAATCGAAAAATGCGGGTTGGTTAATCGTAGCTACCCCTAGAACAGAACGTAACCCATCTGGGTGCTTCAATTAACGCAGAAATCTACTCCGACTCTAGATGCTGCGCCAAGAAATCTACCGCCATCACGTACCCGTAGGCGCCTGCCCCGGCGATCACCGCCGTAGCCTGCGGGGACACATACGAATGATGCCTAAACTCCTCGCGTCGGTGCACATTCGAGAGGTGAACCTCAACGACGGGCAGCTCGGCGGCCTCCAGCGCATCGTGAAGCGCCACCGACGTGTGCGTGTACGCCGCCGGGTTGATAATAATCGCCGCGCCACGGGTGCGTGCACGCTGAATCTCATCCACCAGCACACCCTCATGATTGGACTGCATAAACTCAATATCGAAGCCGTGCAGGGCGGCGCGCTCACGCACCATCAGTTCAATATCGTGCAGGGTCGTGTACCCGTACACCTCGGGGCGACGCTGCCCCAGCAAATTCAGATTAGGACCGTTCAGAACAAAAATCGTTGCAGACATACCCCTAGTGTGGCATATTTACCCGCTCAAAAGCGGCAGAAACCGTGCAGTAACGGCGAACTTCGGTACCCCTAGCTGGGAAAAGCAGACAAAAAACGGTAGGCTCGCGCTATGAGCGCATCCGCACCGAAAAGCACCACCGACACAGCCCCAGAGCTACAGCTCACCGAGGAAGAACGTGAGCTGCTAAGCATCCGCACCGTGCCCGAGTTTGAAGCGGCACAAGCGGCACGCCGCCGCGCGAAAGCACTCGCCAAAGCCCCCGAAAGTCACCTTGCCACCGTGCGCCGCGCCCGCAAAATTAACCGCATCCTGGGTGAAACTTACCCCTACGCCGTGGCTGAACTCGACTTCACGAACGCCTTTGAACTGCTGATCGCCACGGTGCTCTCGGCGCAAACTACCGATGTGCGCGTCAATCAAGTAACCCCGGCGCTCTTCGCCCGCTACCCGGATGCGCCTGCCCTCGCCGCCGCCACCGAAGAAGAGGTCGAACCCTATATTCAATCCCTCGGGTTCTACCGCGCCAAAGCGAAATCTATCGTCAAACTCGCCCGCCAGCTCACAGACGACTACGACGGAGAAGTGCCCGGAACACTCGATAAACTGGTGAAACTGGCAGGAGTCGGGCGCAAAACCGCAAACGTGGTACTCGGTAACGCTTTCGGGGTACCCGGGCTGACCGTCGATACCCATTTCGGCAGGCTCGCGCGGCGCATGGGATTCACCACCGAAGACGATCCCGTCAAAGTCGAACACGACGTTGCCGAGCTTATCGAACCGCGCGAATGGACCGACTTCTCACACCGCATGGTCTACCACGGGCGGCGCATCTGCCACGCCCGCAAACCCGCCTGCGGGGTCTGCCCCATCGCCGACCTGTGCCCATCCTGGGGTGAAGGCGAGACGGACGAAACCAAAGCGCGTAAACTCATGAAATATGAAATGGCACCCGGTCGCGAACGCCTGCATCTGCGCTTCCTCACCGGTGCCACACGCCGCCAACTGCACGCCGAAGGATACCCGCTGAGTGCCTAACACCCTGAACACCGCCGCCGAACAAGCCCGCGATGCACTCGCGAACCTTGCCGCAGGAAAACTCGATTTCAAGATAGAATCCCTCATGCGGTACGCGCCCAACAGTGCGCTCTCCAAAGAGGCGGCAGTGCTCGTTCTCTTCGGAGTACTCGATGATGAACCGAGCGCATCCGCCGACTTTCAGGGATGCCCGGACTGCGTGGGCGAGAACCTGGACGTTCTGCTTCTGGTACGGGCGGATACTCTGCGCTCACACGCCGGGCAGCCTGCATTCCCGGGCGGCAAAATCGACCCCGAGGATTATGCGCTGTCGCGCCAGCGGGGAGTTCCGGTGGGGCGCATCGCCGCCCTGCGCGAGGCCGTGGAAGAGACCGGGCTTGACCCTGCGGGCGTTGAAATTCTGGGGGATCTGCCGACCCTGCCGCTTGCCGTGAGCGATTTCAGGGTGACCCCGGTGCTGGGGTGGTGGGCTTCACCCACGCGGGTTGGCGTGGTCGATACGAACGAGTCTGCCCTGATTGCGCGGGTGCCCGTACGGGATTTGCTCAACCCCGCCAACCGGCATACGGCATACGTGAAACGCGGGCGCATAACCCATAAAACCCCGGCGTTTGAGGTTGCGCACTCTGGCGGCGATACGCGGGTCGAGTTCACTGTGTGGGGGTTCACCGCGATCGTGCTCGATAAGATTTTTGATGCGCTCACCTGGACAGTACCGTGGGATGCTTCGGTACTTAAACCTGCGCCCGCATCTGGGTAAGCAGCCGTTGGCGGGTGTCTAAAGGCTCGCGGGAGGGAAGAGAAACGAGCGTAGGCGGCGCGGGCCTATTTGCCTTCGGCATAGTTGGTTGTTACTGTCACTGAAACCGGGAACTCCACTGGCACCGTCCCGAAAAGTAGGCGCGCCGCCTCTGCCGCAGACTCCCGCAGAATCCTCTCGACGCGCTCCGCCTCAAGCTTGGGGCCGCACAGCAGCAGCTCATCGTGCAGGAAATAGACAATTTTGGTGCGCATGGGCATGCCGAAAACCGTCTCGGTCAGCAGACGCGAACGCACCCTGCCCATCCAACACAGTGCCCATTCCGCAGCCGTTCCCTGCACCACAAAATTGCGGGTCATACGCCCGTAAGAGCGCGAAAGGGAGACGGCACGCGACTCAGCCGCAGGGGTAGAACGGTCTGCGACCGTCCGTTTGAAACGTTCATCTGGCGCGGGTGAGGTGCGCCCCAAAAAGGTGGTGACCTGCCCGCCCACCTCGCCGATGCGCGCCGCACGTTCCGTAAACTCCATCGCACGCGGGAAAAGCTTGGCGACATGCGGCAGCAGCGCCCCAATTTCTCCGCTGCGCCCGCCGTACATAATGGCGAGAAGCCCCACCTTAGCCTGGGCGCGTTCGGTGAGCGCCACGCCCTCAAGCCGGGCGAGTTCGGCGATTCCCGCATACATATCGGTGCCGCGGCCCGCCGATGCCAGCGCCTCGTCGTGGCTGAGCGCCGCCAGGATGCGCGGCTCAATCTGCGAACCGTCAGAAACGAGAAAAACCTCGCCTTCGGGAGCTAGAATTGCCGAACGGATCTCGGCGGGAAGCTGCAGAGCCCCGCCACCGGATGCGCCCCACCGCCCGGTCGCGGCGCCTCCAACTTCAAGATGCGGGCGAAAACGACCGTTGCGCACCCAGGAATCCGCCCAAGACCACCCGTTCGCCGTAAAGATGCGGTACAGCTTCTTGTACCTGAGAATGGGCTCGATGAGCGCCCACCGCCGTTCCCGCTGCGTGGCAGTCTCCTCAGCCCAGCCCTTGAGCACATAGGAGCGGGTACTGGGCACGTTAACCCCGGCGGCGTGAAGCGCGCGTAAAAGTTCCTGCGGGGAATCTGGATTCAGATGGGGCGCGAAAAGGTCGGCACGAATCTGCTCGGCAAGCTCCATCAGCTTGGCGGGATGCTCGCCTTCAGGCGGGCGCGGGCCCAAAATCTCAGTCAAATGGGCATCATGCACGGCGGTATCAAAAGGAATGCCGTAGTATTCGATTTCTGCCGCGACCAGGGATCCTGCCGATTCCGCCGCCGCCAATAACCGCAGCCTTTCGGGATGCGCACCGGTGGCGATCGCCCGCAGCTGCGCGGTAAATTCATCGAGATGCCGGTGCACCAACTCGGTATCTGCCGATGTCAGCGTTGGGGGCGCCGCCTCATGACCAGATACAGTATTTTCGTCCGCCGCCGTCAAAAAGTCGTCCCCGAAAAGCTCGCCCTGACCGGCAATTTGGCGTGCGACGGGCAGCTTACCCGCAGGTTTTTCGACAGTATCCTGCGCCAGGTCGAGAACGGGTTCATAACGAACATGCCCGCTCGGGTGAGTACTCGCGGTGAGCAAAATTCGCTGTACCAAGCGCATATCGTGGCACAGCTGAACCCGCACCCCTTTGCGCAGCAGAATAGGCGCAATCGTGCGGGTGTCAGCCCATATCCAGCGTGCGTGCGGTTGCTTCGACTCGGGGTTAATGCGCGGGTCAGAGCGGCGTTCAACTTCGCGCACATAGGCGGGCAGATTCCCGGTACTCACGCGGTCGGCGCGCAGAATATTGAGCTTCGTGTGCATGCCGGTCAGCTGCGCCGGGGCGAGGGATTCGACGTGAAAAACTCCCCAAAAAGCGGGGGAGGATGGGGATCCATGCCCCGATGTTCCCGTGACCGTGTGGGCACGCGCGGGATGCGCATCCAGCGGAATGACCGAACCGCCGGCGGGCGCATCGAGGGGAACAACGAGAATGTACACATTCCTATTATCGGTGAGAGAACCCCGAATATGCGAAGGCGACGGTGAACGAACCTGCATGTCAGGGCGAATTCGATGACAGCAATCTATGTCCAAACCCCACCGCGACAGATATTCTAAAAGAATAGAGAAACGCTTTGCCGTTGAGACAGGACAAAGAGTGGCACGAAGCACGATTAAGGCGGTGATCGGACGATGAAGGCTCCACACGAACAAGAGACGACCGCGTTCATATCCTGGTTCCGGCGAGGTCATCCCTCTGGGGACGCTCAGGTAGTCAGCGTCGGCGGCAAGGGAGCCAACCTTATAACGATGCATCGCGCCGGTCTGAATGTGCCGCCAGGATTTTGCGTGACAACCGACGCCTACAGGGCAGCCGTCGCACCGATTGCTGAAGATATTATTCACGAGGCAACCGGTACGAACTCTCACGCTGCACGAGAGCTGATCCTGAAGCAGGAAGTCCCGCGTGCCGTGCGAGATGCCGTCATCGAGGCTTATCGGGCGCTGGGATCGCCGGTTGTGGCGGTACGTTCATCAGCGACAACGGAAGACCTGGACAGCGCGAGTTTCGCGGGGCAGCAGGATACCTATCTCGGTGTGCAGGGAGAAGAGTCTGTTGTCGATGCTCTAAGGCGATGCTGGGCGTCCCTCTGGACGGATCGGGCAGTGGCATACCGCACAGAAGCCGGGTTCTCCCATGAATCGGCGGAACTTGCCGTGGTGGTGCAGGAAATGGTTGCTGCAGACGTGGCGGGCGTCTTATTTACGGCAGATCCTATCTCTGGCATGACGGACCGGATGCTCGTCAGCGCCTCCTACGGTCTTGGCGAGTCCGTCGTCGCCGCCCATGTCAACCCGGATACATTTACGCTGGACTCACAGGGGCACGCCGTCGAGACGATCATCGGGGATAAAGAGACACGCATCGACCTCGACCACACTGGCGGGACTAAGAGAAGCCCGGTTCCACCGAATGATCGCGCGGCTTCATGCCTGTCAGACTCCGATCTTCGACGGCTCCATGCTCTCGGGCGGCAGGTATCCGCCTATTACAACG
>NZ_KV795760.1:25873-26088 GCF_001809115.1 Rothia sp. HMSC071F11 | reverse complement strand
GAAGCCCGGTTCCACCGAATGATCGCGCGGCTTCGTGCCTGTCAGACTCCGATCTTCGACGACTTCACGCTCTCGGGCGGCAGGTATCCGCCTATTACAACGCACCCCAAGATATCGAGTGGGGTATATGCGGCGATGAGCTCTACCTCTTGCAGACTCGACCGATTACATCTTTATCGAATCTGTCGAACACCGACTCGGGACACGGACCTGCA
>NZ_KV795760.1:25304-25773 GCF_001809115.1 Rothia sp. HMSC071F11 | reverse complement strand
TGGACATCATGCCCGTGCGCAAGGTACAGCAGGAAGTTCAGCAAGTTCTCGGTTCCTTCGGTGTGGATACACCACCCGTTGATCGTGTTATCCGCATCAGCGATGATGGGATTGCGAGCGTTCATGCAACGTGGCCGCGTGTTTCGCCGCGCATCGTAACGCACTTGCCGCGCACGATTCGACAGGCCTTTTCGGCGGCGAATCCCGACTGGAATACAGACTCGCTGGATTGGAAACATGAACTTGAAGCATTCCAGGCGGATAACCGGACGCTTGAGAGTATAACCGACCGTGATCTGATTGCGCGGAGCCACCGTGCGGTTGATGCGGCAGCTGAGCTTACGCGCGCTCGCTTCTCGCGCTACCTCATGCCGCTAATGTTCAAACGTGCTGAGGCGGATGTGATGATGAAAATTGCGCGGCTTGGTCCGAGCGTCACCACCGAGGATTTATTCGCGAACCTCGATTT
>NZ_KV795760.1:24577-25204 GCF_001809115.1 Rothia sp. HMSC071F11 | reverse complement strand
TAATGTTCAAACGTGCTGAGGCGGATGTGATGATTAAAATTGCGCGGCTCGGCCCGAGCATCACCACCGAGGATTTATTCGCGAACCTCGATTTTGTGACGGCACATATCGACCGTGAGATTTCGCGTCTCTGCGAGCGCGCCCGCGAACTCGGTCTCGATGACGTCCTTGTGGAAACAGATAACGCGGTTGAATCTCTCTCGAAGCACGCCAACGGGCCGACGTTTCTCGAAGAGGTTCAGCAGACGCTGTCGCGAATTGGGGCGCGCACACCGCGCATGTACCTGCCCTATTCAAGCAGGTCTTGGGGCGAGAACCCTGAAGCATTTTTCACGCTGATTGCTGCTGGTATTCGCGGCAGGCACACCATGGATGCAGATCGGGCCGATAAACGTCAGCTCGTGCGCAGCCGACTGCCACGGTTCCTGCATAAACGTTGGGATAAGACGGTCACCGCGCTGCGGGCTCTGCATGTCGCACGTGAAGGCTCTCTGTATCTCATCGAAGAATGGTTTGTTGAGGCTCGTAGGGTCATGGACGAGATCGCACATCGACTCGTTGAACGCGGCATCTTGGCTACTCCCTCAGATGTGACCTATGCGCTATTTGATGAGGTAGAATCTGCGC
>NZ_KV795760.1:23976-24477 GCF_001809115.1 Rothia sp. HMSC071F11 | reverse complement strand
AAGAATGGTTTGTTGAGGCTCGTAGGGTCATGGATGAGATCGCACATCGACTCGTTGAACGCAGCATCTTGGCGAATCCCTCAGATGTAACCTATGCGCTATTTGATGAGGTAGAATCTGCGCTGCTTGCAGAAGAACCGTCCTCCGATCTGCAGCAGAGGATTTCGCACCGAAAGCAGAAGCGCACAACCGCTGAGACTCTGTGGTGGGACCGGGGGAATCACCGGTCTGAGACGGACGGCATCAAAGGAGTTGGCGCGAGCCCAGGGGTGACGATGGGCACGGCACGGGTTATCCACGGGCCGGAAGAGTTCGGGCTGCTGGAACCGGGCGAAATACTCGTGTGCCGGTACACCGATCCCACCTGGACCCCACTGTTCAATGTGGCTGCCGCCGTGGTGGCTGATACTGGAGGTCCGCTTTCTCACGCGGCCATCGTTGCGCGCGAGGTCGGGATTCCCGCTGTACTCGGCACTCAATCCGGTACGCAGGATATTGTGT
>NZ_KV795760.1:23659-23876 GCF_001809115.1 Rothia sp. HMSC071F11 | reverse complement strand
TGCAGAATTTTATCACGGTCAGTTTGCCGACGATCGCCTCCGAGCTTGCCGGTCACAGCACCGTGGGGTGGGTTGTGGGCGCCTACATGTTAGCGTCCACCGCTGTGCTTCTGAACAGCGGTCGCTGGGCCGACCGCCAAGGACCGCGGAAAGTCTATGTTGTGGGCACCCTGCTGTATGCAACGGCTACAGTGTTGACTTCGCAGTCTCAGTCGAT
>NZ_KV795760.1:21535-23559 GCF_001809115.1 Rothia sp. HMSC071F11 | reverse complement strand
TGGTGGCTGATACTGGAGGTCCGCTTTCTCACGCAGCTATCGTTGCGCGCGAAGTCGGGATTCCTGCTGTGCTCGGCACTCAATCCGGTACGCAGGATATTGTGTCGGGTCAGACGATTCGGGTCGATGGGAACACAGGACTGGTTACACCGGTCGAAAGTGAGTGAGGGCAGATGAATCGTCGTCACTGGTGTCTGGCAGCCGTACTCATTGGGTCTGCTTCGGCTACACTGATGCAGAATTTTATCACGGTCAGTTTGCCGACGATTGCCTCCGAGCTTGCTGGTCACAGCACCGTGGGGTGGGTTGTGGGTGCCTATATGTTAGCGTCCACCGCAGTGCTTCTGAACAGTGGTCGCTGGGCCGACCGCCAAGGACCGCGAAAGGTTTATGTTGTGGGTACCCTGCTGTATGCAGCGGCTACAGTGTTGACTTCGCAGTCTCAGTCGATGGTGCAGCTCATTATGTTCAGGGTTATTCAGGGTCTTGGCGCTGGCATTATCGTGCCTGCGAGTATGGCGGCTGTGACCCGGTACTGGCGGGATAAACGTCTTGGCAGGATTATTGGTCTTCTGGGTTCAATGCAGGTTGTCGCGACACTGATCGGGGCACCCCTTGGAGGCTGGCTGACCTCAGTTCTCGGCTGGCGTGTGGCGTTCGCAAGCCCTGCTCTTCTCTCTATCGTGGCTCTTGCCTTCTCGTTGAGCCTCCCTGGAAGCCGGTTGCCGAGTGAACCCGATGAAGCGCGAAGCCTCCGGTCTGTGCTGGCTGAGCCGGTACTCGTGCGAGGACTGATTAGCACGGCGGGTTTGTCGAGCCTTGCCTTCGGTGCCGCCGCCTATCTGCCCATGTCAATGGCCCATACGCTGAAGATGGATGCCGCAACTTTAGGGTGGCTGGTACTGCCTCTGGTGGCGGGAAGCGGCATCGGCTCCGCAATCGGCGGACTGCGCGCGCATCATGAACGCACAGAGGTAATCGGGTGGCTGACCGCGACTATCGGTGTTCTGACGTGCCTGGTGCCTCATATCTGGTCGCTGACTGTGGGAGGTGCACTCGTGGGTATCGGCGTCGGCATCGGTATGCCCGCGATCTTCGTGAGGCTCCAGGATGCGATCGGCGGCGGGAGCGAGGCTGTGACAAGCGGATTTGTTCAATTCGCTAGGAACGCGGGCGGTGCTTTGGGGGTTCCCCTCTACGGAGTCGGATTGATGCTGCCCGTGGTTCTTTCTACCTCTCTGTTGCTGACCTTCTCGTTCATGTCTGTCGTCGCGATTGGCGGACTTATCCTGTGCTGGGCGGGAATCATTGGTGTTTCTGCATATAACCCGGTGCATGAACCGTCTCGTGAAGACAAGGCAACAGAGTAAGGCGATTGATGGGCCGGGCGCAAAGTGGTGCGGTTAGCGCGGCGCGTCATAGGGCGACATAAAAGCGCGGTGTGTGCGCTGGGCGGGCGGAGAGATGGTACGGGAATGGCCTCCTGCCCTGTGGATACCGCACAAAACTGTCCCGCAGGGTGAAGTTATCCACAGCCTGCGGCTTGGCTGCCGTGCGCATGCGCGAAAACCTGTGAAATAGGGGTATGGCAGCTTTACCTCCTTCACCTCAGGCAGTATTTCGAACCGGAACGGCAGAACACGGCGTTTTCCGGGCGTTCTCTCGCGGCGCCGGTAGCGCTTATAGATCGAGTAGCGCCGAGACAGCAGGCACCGACGGGTTTGCCCCCGAGCAAACAGACTTCGTCGCCTGCGGAAACTATGCCCCGCCCGAAACCCTCTCGATTGTTGGCACCTGCATGCCGCCTCAAGAGCTGATGGCACCCGACTTTTCAGTCGAGACGAGAGAACGCCTGGGGCTCACCCCTATTCCGGTGTTTGAGGATCACCGCGCGCGGCGCATCGCCCGGCATGCCCTCACCTATCTGCTAGCGCGCCCACCCAGCCCGCACACCGAGACCGATCATGCTTCACCCGCTGCTTCGGCAGACGGCGAAAATCCCCGATTGTGGTCGAGTAAAGACC
>NZ_KV795760.1:20361-21435 GCF_001809115.1 Rothia sp. HMSC071F11 | reverse complement strand
GGCGCATCGCCCGGCATGCCCTCACCTATCTGCTGGCGCGCCCACCCAGCCCGCACGCCGAGACCGATCAGGCTTCACCCGCTGCTTCGGCAGATGGCGAAAATCCCCGATTGTGGTCGAGTAAAGACCTAACGTTGGCGGTGCAGCAGGCCTGTGAAGAGGACATGTACGGGGACGAAAACCACGAGTTTCCCGTCGAGCACGAGCCCGACATCGTATCGCGTGCGCTGTCCTGCTTGCACGCCGAACTTTACGGTCTGGGTGCGCTTGAAACTCTCACACATATTCCCGGAATCACCGATATTTACGTGAATTCCCCGCAGGATGTGTGGGTTCAGGCGCACGGACAAACCCAACCGGTAACCCTCACTTTCGAGACCGAGGCGCAGGTACGCCAACTCGCCAACCGTCTCATTAGGGCGCACGGCGGCAGGCTCGATGCGGCGCATCCGGCAGACGACGTGCACGACGACTCCGGTCGGCGTATTCACGCGGTCATTCCGCCGCTGGTCGAGAACACACACCTGTCTATTCGTCTGCCCGCCCAAAGCTGTTTGACACTTACCGCGCTCCGCGAAAGCGGCATGTTTGATGCGGCGACCGAGCAAGCCTTGCGCACCATGATTGCGCGGCGGCAGAACTTTGTCGTCAGCGGGGGAACCGGTACCGGAAAAACCACGCTTCTCAACGCGCTTTTGGGCGAATGCGAAGCCTGGGAACGCCTCATGATCCTGGAAGATACCCCGGAACTGAGCCCGCAGCATCCGCATACGGTGAGCCTCAAAACCCGTGCCGCGAACGCCGAAGGCGCCGGAGAGATCACGTTGGGAGACCTGCTGGTGCAAGCTCTGCGTATGGCACCCGATCGGCTTATGGTGGGGGAGTGTCGCGGCTCTGAAATCCTGCACCTGCTTAACGCCATGAACACCGGGCACCAGGGCGCAGGCACAACGCTGCACGCGAATTCCGCGTTTGCTGTGCCGCATCGTCTTGCCGCGCTGGGTGCGCTCGCCAGCTTGGATGAACGCACCGTTGCCCTGCACGCTTCTACCGCATTTGACCGCATTATTCACC
>NZ_KV795760.1:19938-20261 GCF_001809115.1 Rothia sp. HMSC071F11 | reverse complement strand
ACCCTACCTGAGGGTAACGGGGAAAACTTACCGCCGAGCTCTCCCACGGACGCTGCCTCACCGGATACATACGCTGCCCATGCACGCTCGGCAACCGCGCATCCCGCACACGAACACCGCGGCGCAACCCCCGAAACGCAGACTACACCGACCGCATGTACCTATGGATACGACCCGGGGGTTCGCACCGATTCTGTCGCGTCCTATGCAGCTGTACCAGGGGAACAAACCGACCGTAGCAGCCAGGGAGGAGAGGAACTATGAGCCTGATGATGCATCATAAGACGCGCGCCGCCGGTTCGTCTCAGAGAAAGGCGCGTAAA
>NZ_KV795760.1:19267-19838 GCF_001809115.1 Rothia sp. HMSC071F11 | reverse complement strand
ATACGACCCGGGGGTTCGCACCGATTCTGCCGCGCCCTATACAGCTGTACCACGGGAACAAACCAACCGTAGTAGCCAGGAAGGAGAGGAACTATGAGCCTGATGGTGCATCATAAGACGCTCGCCGCCGGTTCGTCTCAGAGAAAGGCGCGTAAAAACGCAGGCGACAGCATGGCATTTGGCGAGTATCTGCCCGCCACAACACAGCCTCGGCTAAAGACACGGTTTCAAAGGCTTATCCCGCCGACTCCACCAACCTCAACCGAGATGCGTCTATGGCCGCAAGCGTTGCGCGGTATATCTGCAACCCTGGATGCGGGCCTGAGCCTGCGCGAAGCAACGGCTGAAAACCGTACCCGGCATCCGCCTGGCACTGGTGGCCTTATGGTTCACGGTTTCGCAGCACAAAGTCGGGAAACGGGGAACGCTGATGGGAACGGACCCGAAAAGTCCTCGCTCCTTCGCCGGGCGCTGCACCGACTGACGGGCAGCAGACGCGAGCGGGCATACCGGCAAACCCAAGACGATATTGACGATCTATTAGACACTTTGGCCCGTGAAGAACAGCTTG
>NZ_KV795760.1:18856-19167 GCF_001809115.1 Rothia sp. HMSC071F11 | reverse complement strand
AACGGCTGAAAACCGTACCCGGCATCCGCCTGGCGCTGACGGCTTTACGGTTCACGGTTTCGCAGCACAGAGTCGGGAAACGGGGAACGCTGATGGGAACGAACCCGAAAAGTCCTCGCTCTTTCGCCGGGCGCTGCACCGGCTGACGGGCAGCAGACGCGAGCGGGCATACCGACAAACCCAAGACGATATTGACGAGCTATTAGACACTTTGGCCCGTGAAGAACAGCTTGGTTTCGCGGCGGGAACAACCCTGGGCGCCCTTAGCGCGCGGCGGGCACACAGCCGGGAGCGCATCCGCGAACTCGGCC
>NZ_KV795760.1:18144-18756 GCF_001809115.1 Rothia sp. HMSC071F11 | reverse complement strand
GGGAGCGCATCCGCGAACTCGGCCTGTGCTTACGTATGAACGAAACCACCGGCGCACCTCTGGCTCAGACCCTACGGGCTGCAGCCGAACACGCCGAAGAACACCTGGATGCTCTTCTTGGGCGAGAAAGTGCGCTGACGGGGCCGAAAACGACCGGCAAGATACTGTCGTGGCTGCCGTTTATCGGCTTAGTGATGGGCTGGCTGATGGGAACAGATCCCGTCGGCGCGCTGACCGGTTCGCTGGCCGGTCTGCTGACTGGTTTTTTCGGCATCACGCTGGCGCTTCTTGGGAGGCGCTGGACGGCTCGGCTTGTGCACCGGGCCGAACGCAGCTCCGTGCTGGCCGAGGAACCCGCGCAGAAGAATGCCCGCGCTCAAGGAACTAGGCGGCGCCGAAGAGAAAAGAAACCGCAGAAAGAACCGGCAGGGTTTAGCGGTTCTGCAGAGACTGAGCCGCTGGATCCGGCACTGATGCTTGAGCTTCTTGCCGCACAATTGCGCGCGGGGCTCGGTCTTACCGGCGCCTTACAGGCTCTTGGCCGGGCACTCGCCCATGAAGAACGAGCGATAAGCGATGCGCTTGAGCACATCACCTTGACCCTGACGGTAA
>NZ_KV795760.1:17509-18044 GCF_001809115.1 Rothia sp. HMSC071F11 | reverse complement strand
TGCTGGCCGAGGAACCCGCGCAGAAGAATGCCCGTGCTCAAGGTACTAGGCGGCGCCGAAGAGAACGGAAACCGCCGAAAGAACCGGCAGGGTTTAGCGGTTCTGCAGAGACTGAGCCGCTGGACCCGGCGCTGATGCTTGAGCTTCTTGCCGCACAATTGCGTGCGGGGCTCAGCCTGACCGGCGCCCTACAGGCTCTTGGCCGGGCACTCGCGCATGAAGAACGAGCAATAAGCGACGCGCTTGAGCACATCACCTTGACCCTGACGGTAAGCGCCGATTGGCAGGCCGCCTGGGACGGTTACGACCATCCACTCCTGCGGGAATTGGCTCGGATTCTGGCACCGGCGTATTCGGCGGGAACACCCAGCTCGGCACTGCTGCGGCACTGCGCGGCAACATATCGGCTTGAAGAGCGCCGGGCGGCAGAGCGCGCATCCGCAAAACTTGCCGTGGCGCTGGTTCTTCCGCTGGGACTGTGCTCGCTTCCGGCCTTTATCTGCTGCGGAATCATACCGATTGTGATCTCGCTTCT
>NZ_KV795760.1:16113-17409 GCF_001809115.1 Rothia sp. HMSC071F11 | reverse complement strand
GCTGCGGAATCATACCGATTGTGATCTCGCTTCTTCCGGGGCTGCTGGCCTGAACCCGGTGAGCTTCGCTCCGGGGCACGTTGCACCAAATCTACCCACAAAAATTATCAAATAACACTATATGAAAGGAAACAACGATGACTGTTGTACACTCTTCTCCTGCTCTGCACACCGCGCACCGGAGCACTCAGGAATGCCTTGAGGCCTATGCCCGCACGGAAGAGAACCCCGTACTTTTAGGGCAGGCACTCGACGAATACACGAACATATACCTGCAGCAGCTTGAACCGCATCTTGCCCAACAACTAGCGCAGGCGCTCGCCGCCGGCTGCACCCTCGATAAATGCGCCGCAGAATGCCGTTCCCTGAGTGAACACGAGGAACTCTTCGCGGGAATTCGCACGGATGAAGCCGCCGAACTGCACGAGATGACCTCGCCCACCGACGAGGTTGAATACGCGGACGAAAACGACCCGGAGGAGGGCGCCAGCACCGCCGAATACGGCATCGTAATGCTCGCCGCCGTAGGTTTTGCCGGTCTGCTGGTCGCCATTCTCAAGTCCGACGAGATTCGCGGCATGCTCGTAGATATGGTCAAGAACGCCCTTGCAACGGGCGGTTCTGGGCTGACCTTTGGGCTTTTCTAAACCCGGTACTACCCGTGAAAACCGCGAGAGTTGCCCAAACCCGACGAAAGGAACGTCTATGAGGCTTATACACCGCATGATGCGCGCCTGGCGGTTACGCGCACGTGATGAAGGCGCTGTGACTGCCGAATTCGCGGTCGCTCTGCCCGCCGTGATCGCGGTGCTCGCACTCTGTCTCTCAGCGGCAGCGGTGGGAATAGCCCAGTCGCGGCTCGAAGAATCCTCGCGAGTCGCGGCACGCGCCTTCGCCCGGGGAGACAACCTCGCCGCCGTACAGCATGAAGTTTCGCGGATAGACCCCAGCATTAACCTACAGGTGCAGACCGTGGAAGAAACTTCGGGGGCGCGGCAGGTGCGGGTTCAGATGGAGCGTGCGGCACCGGGGGTTATCGGCTCGGTAACCGGCTGGAGGCTGCAGGCCACCGCGACCGCACGGGTTGAGAGCAGCTCGGATAACGCCACGACGTCTGGCGGCGAATAAACATGGTCACGCCCGGTTTCATCTGGAATGCATGCGTGCCGCCGTTTGCCAAACCGCAGTGCGGGGCGGCTGATCGGCCACAGCCGACCGAAAACCCTGAGGAGGGGAGCGGCACTGTACTCGCGGTAGGCATGATCGCTGCCCTGCTGATCCTGGTAACCGTCATCA
>NZ_KV795760.1:15789-16013 GCF_001809115.1 Rothia sp. HMSC071F11 | reverse complement strand
GCATGCGTGCCGCCGTTTGCCAAACCGCAGTGCGAGGCGGTTGATCGGCCACAGCCGACCGAAAACCCGGAGGAGGGGAGCGGCACCGTACTCGCGGTAGGCATTATCGCTGCCCTGCTGATCCTGGTAACCGTCATCATCGGTTTTGCCGGGGTAAGTATGGCGAATCGGCGGGCGGCGCAGGCGGCAGACCTGGCGGCGCTCGCCGCGGCGGATGCGCTGCG
>NZ_KV795760.1:0-15689 GCF_001809115.1 Rothia sp. HMSC071F11 | reverse complement strand
CGCGATAATAACGCCAATCTGGTGGGGTGCGCCCTCGCGGACCGCCCCGAAACCGTGGATATTCGGGTGAGCTCTGCTGTGCACGGACCGTTTGCTTTCCTCGGCGATGCGCAAGGTACATCGCGCGCCGGGGCACCGCATACGGACTCTGGGGAGGGTGCACCCGATGAGGGATTATCCGGCGATGAGATCCCCGAAAGCACCCCCTCCAACCGAACTGCTGAAGAACCGGGAAGCCCATAAAATCCGACCAGGGAGCCCGAAGGAGGTGCTAGTCAGATCTTGTGGAATGCTCTAGTCTTTACAGCATGTCCCGTTCTGCGTCATCGAGTGAGTGCAGCATTGCCCGTAGTAGGTTTTGTGCGCCCGCCTTCGACAGTGGTTCGTTGCGGTTGCCGCATTTGGGGGACTGTACGCAGGAGGGGCAGCCGCTCTCGCATCCGCAGGAATCAATAGCGTCCAGAGTTGCGCCCAGCCAGGTGCGAACCGCCTCAAATCCGCGCTGGGTAAAGCCTGCTCCGCCGGGTGCTGCATCGTATACGAAGATGGTGGGGCGTTCCGTATCGGCGTGGTACAGGGTGGAGAGTCCGCCTAAATCCCAGCGGTCGCAGGTCGCAATCAGTGGTAGTAAGCCGATGGCGGCGTGTTCTGCGGCGTGCAGGGTGCCGGGTATATCAGGTTCGGTCACACCGGCGGCAAACAGGTAGCTCGGGTCAAAGGTAAACCAGATAGCCTCGGTCATCAGGATGCTTGGCGGCATCTCCATCGGCTCATCGCCCAGGTACTCACTGCCGTACACCGAAAACCGTTGAAAGCCCATAACCTGATCGGTCACCTGAACTCGCCCGCGATGCAGCGTCAGACCAGCAGTACCGGGCTGAGTACAGTCGAACCCGTACCGCACACCCGCCTTTTCCTGCAAAATCTTCACTTCGGTCGCCTCAATCGCCCGCGTGTAATAGTCGGGGTACACTCGCGAGAGCAGAATAACGCGCGCCGCTTCATCCAAGGACTCCACTAGGTATTGGGCGTTCTGGTGAATATAGATAGCTCCCGGGTGTCCCTGAGTCATTGCCTGCGCCGAATCCATTGTGCCGATCAGCGAACCATCCTCGGCATCAATCAGCTGATAGGGACCACCGCCGGTGGCACGCAGATCCACCAGATTCGTCGCCGACTCCGCGTGCGTCCAATACCAGCCGTCCGCCCGGCGGCGCAGATAATTCTGCTGCACCAACCGGTTAAGCAGAGCCTCAGTATGCTCGCCGAACAGGGAAAGCTCCTCGGCACGTAGCGGAGACTCCGCCGCGGCAGCGCACAAATGCGGCGAAAGCACGTAAGGGTTCGTCGGGTCGAAAACGGTAGCTTCCACGCTCTGCCCGAAAATCGCCTGCGGATGATGCACCAGATACGTATCCAACGGATCGTCCCCAGCGATAAGCACGGCGAGCGCATCCTGACCCCCGCGACCGGCACGCCCAATCCGCTGAATAAAGGATGCGCGGGTTCCGGGCCAGCCCGCCACGAGCACCGCATCCAGCCCGGAAATATCGATACCCAGCTCAAGTGCAGAGGTACTTGCCAGCCCGAGCAGTTCGCCGGTGCGCAGCCGATGCTCAAGCTCACGGCGTTCCTCGGGCATATACCCCGAACGGTACGCCGCCACCCGATGCGCCAGCCCCGCCTCGGTCTCATCAAGGTAGCGCTGCGCTCGCTGAGAGATCAGCTCAGCGCCGCGCCGCGACCGGGTGAAGGCAAGCGTGCGGGTGCGTGAGAGTACCAGGTCGGTGAGCATTTGGGCGCCCTGTTCGATAGCGGAGATGCGCTGTGGTGCCTGCTTTTCCGCCTCGGAACGGGTGTCGAAGGCGCTCGCGCCGGCGGCGAGTTTATCGGTCACCTGCGTATCGGGCAGGAACTCCGGTTCCCACAGGATGACGGTGGATTCTCCACGCGGTGCGGTCGATGTGGTAATCGCGTCAACGTTCCCCTCGGGCACTCCAATGAGCTTGGCGAAAGACTCGGCAGGGTTCGCGCTCGTGGCGGATGCTCCGTAAAACACCGGATTTACGCGGTAGAGCGCGCAGACTCGGCGTAGGCGGCGCAGCAGATTGGCGATATGTGCGCCGAACACGCCGCGGTAGCTGTGCACTTCGTCAAGCACCACATAGCGCAGCCCGCGCAGGAAGTTCGCCCATTGCCGGTGGTTGCCCAGAATTCCGTAGTTGAGCATATCCGGGGTGGTGAGCACAAAATTAGCGTGTTCGCGCACCCACCGCCGCTCCTGCGCCGGGGTGTCGCCGTCATAGGTGGCGGCGTTGAGCCCGGGAAGATGATAGGCGGTGATGGCGTTGAGCTGGTCGGCTGAGAGTGCCCGCGCCGGTGAAATATATAGAACGTTCGCTCTCTGATGAAAACCTGTGGAACTCGTATCCGCTGCCGTGGTGCTGAGCGGTTCACGGCGCGCCCCGCGGTAGAGGGCGTCGAATGTGGGCATGAGGTAACTCAGCGATTTTCCGGATGCGGTCCCGGTCGCCACAATCACATGCCGCGCCGTTGTGCCCGACTCATCGTGCCCCTGTCCGGATGCTCGCCCGAAGGAGAGCCGGTGCGCGTCTTCGGCGAGTGCAGCATCGAAGGCGCAATGCGCTGCCTGTGCCGCCTGCACCTGGTGGGTGTACGGTTCGTGCACGCCCAGCGACTCGAAAGCCTCAATCACGCGCGGGTGCAGCCAGTGCGGCCACGGCGAATACTGCCCTTCACGTGCGGGGATGCGGTGCACATGGGTGATTTGCGGGGGCAGCGAACCGTCGCCGGGGAGTTTGGGTATAAGCCTGCTCAGCTGCTCGCGAAGGTTCTCGTCGGGGCGCGAGGCAGGGGAGAATCCGGGGTGCTCATCAGCCAGGGAGTCGCAGGAAGGTTCGGGGCGCATCACACCATTGTAAAACCTCGGGTACGGTAAACCGGCGTGGGCAATCGCAGGGCGCCCGGTATGTTCCACTCGCCTCAGCAGGAAGGTATTCGCTACCAGAAAACGACGAAATCAGCCGGTGCGATGGGGCAGAAAAACGACGAGACATACCTCATGGTAAAGAAACCACATGCACCCATCATCGCGGGCGCATCCCGCGGGAGAACAGGGAATATCGGCCACATTACGGGACGAGTTCCGCCGCCACGGCACACACGATGTACCCAGAAAGCGTAAAATAGGAGGGTGGCTCAGAATCGAATTATCTTGTATTACCAGTTTGCCCCCATAACCGACCCCGTGGCGGTCATGCTCTGGCAGCGTGCCCTGTGCGAGAAGCTCGGTTTGCGCGGGCGCATCCTCATTTCCAAACACGGCATTAACGGCACGCTCGGCGGCGAAATCAGCGCGGTTAAGGCGTACACCAAAGAGACCCGCCAGTACCCCGGCTTCAAGAACATGGAATTCAAATGGTCTGAGGGCGGTGCCGAAGACTTCCCCCGTCTGTCGGTCAAAGCGCGCGATGAAATCGTGGCGTTCGGCGCTCCCGACGAGCTCAAAGTAGACGAAAACGGCGTGGTCGGCGGTGGCGTGCACCTCAAGCCCGAAGAGGTAAACAAGCTTGTAGAAGAACGCGGCGATGAAGTCGTCTTCTTCGACGGACGCAACGCATTCGAGGCCAAAATCGGTAAGTTAAGAACGCCGTGGTGCCCGATGTTCGCACCACCCACGACTTTATTCGCGAGATCGAATCCGGTAAGTATGACGATCTGAAAGATAAGCCCGTCGTCACCTACTGCACCGGCGGCATTCGATGCGAAATCCTCTCCGCCCTCATGAAGAACCGCGGATTCAAAGAGATCTACCAGATCGACGGCGGTATTGTGCGCTACGGCGAAAAATACGGCGATAAGTCCCTGTGGGAGGGCTCGCTCTACGTATTCGATAAGCGCATGCACATGGAGTTCACCCCGGATACTGTCACGATCGGCCAGTGTGAGCGTTGCTCGGCACCGTCTAATAAATTTGAGAACTGCTCGAATGAGAGCTGCCGCGAGCTTGTGCTCCTCTGCCCAGAGTGCGCCACCGACGATGCGAAACGCCGCTGCGTGCCCGAATGCGCGGTGGACCGCCAGAGCGCCCACGCTGGTATCTCATGAGCGAGTCCGTACAGGCGCCCGTGACGGTTTCACCCGCGCGCATTGAGAAACACGGCTCTTTGCTGGTGGCGGGAGTATCCCAGGTGTATAAGCTGGGGGATGATTTCACGCCGCTGTGGGATGAGCTGAATCAGAAGGCATCCCCGGCGATGCTCGATATTCTGGCGGTTACCCAGTACATTGGCGTGTGCACTCAACCCAGTACCGATGGTTTCGTGCGCTACACGGCCGGTATTTTGGTTGATGACCGTGCCTCGGCGCATAAACTTGGGCTGGGTCTGCTGGAACTTCCCGCGAGCACCTATGCGGTGGTTGAGGTTACCGGGCCGATTTCGCGGTCTATTCCGGCAGGTTTTGAGAGCTTTGAGCGTGAGTTTTTCCCGTCGCATCCGCAGTACCGCCCGTTAGGCGGCCTGGAGGTGTACGGTCGCGGCGATATGCAGGCGGCAGACTACACGATGGAACTGTGGGTGCCGCTGCTAGAGGTTCCTGCCTCGGCATAAAGCGCTCCGACTAGAACTCCTTGGTCTTCTCCCAAGCTTCTATTTCGCCGGGGACTACCTCGAACACGGGGTGCACCGCGGGCTTACCGGCCTGGGTGAATTTCGCGAGACGCTCGGTAAGAATAGGCTCCCAATCGACATCTCGCCCGGCAACTTTGTGCGCTAAAAAGCTCAATTCGTAGGCAAGCTGGCCCTCGGTCACGGGAATAGAGCTCAGGTTCTTACCCTGCTCAGCGGCAATCAGCGAACGGTTGAAGGAATACCCGCGCAGCTGCGCCTCATCGGCGAGCCCATGCAGATAAGACCCAATAGCCTCTACCGGCTGAGAATGCGCACGAAACCGAATGAGCTGCGGGTGATTCGTGTACCCTCGGGTGAGCCCGCGCAGCACTTTCTGCGCAAGCAAGCTCTCACGCCAGCACGCGATCAGGGCACGACGGTCAAGAAGGGACGGGTGGGCAGACCAAATACGCATCCACCCACTATACAGCCGCAGACCTGCGCTCTTAGGTAAAACAGCAGCGGCCCGCCCAAAAATTATTGAGGCAGAATGCACCTATGGGGCGCTCGCATCTGAACAGGATGCGAGCGCCCCACAGTGGTGTAGATGCTTCTAGGCTACGAGTTCCGCGCTAGCTATGCCCAGTATTCTGGGCTTTCGGGGGAAGGTGGGTCGTCGGTCAAATATCAAGTATTTCTGAAAATTCAGGTGCATCTTGAAGAGCCGAGTACCAAAGTATAGTTATGAAAATACGTTCGATTTACATCATAAAAACTTATTCTGATGCTAAACTTTACGTACCTTTCCGCCAGTATATGAGGGAAATCGATGCTTGTTGCCACCGTTGTCGCTGAGGCGATGTTTTGGGCATGCCTGGTGTTAGGCTGCGTATTTCGTTATACCTTGAAAATGCCCAGAACCGGAATCGTATTATTAGCGGCAACCCCGGTGATCGACCTGTTATTGCTGGTGTTTTCTTATATCACGCTGAGCCAGAGTGGCGCGGCAGAATTTATGCACGGATTCGCGGCCTTCTATATCGCTTTCTCGATCGTTTTTGGTCGGAGTATTATTCACGCTTTCGACAGGAAATTCTCTGGCTCCGCCTCGGAGGGGGTTGCGGTCAGCAGCGCTCAGCAGTTGAGAAAATGCGTGACGGCGTGTCTGATAACGGCGGTTTTGCTTATCGCCGGGATTTTTGTGACCGGTCTGAAGGGTAGCTTCTGGCTTGTGTATTGGCTGATCGCGGTGGCGTTTACGCCGCTGATGTGGTGGGGCGTAGGAAAATGGTATGAGCGCAAGGCGAGTAAAGAATCATAAAACGTGTTTTCCAGGAAACACCTGTCGGTAGGCTCGCGACAAACCATCGCTCCCGGATTTACATCATCTGAGGCAAGCAGGTACGACAAAAGCAATGTCTGTAGTACCTGCACCTAGAAAATAATGACTTATATGGTTTTTCTACCGGGGTCTTATACATAAAAGTTTTGAACGAGGTATGGATATGCTAACGGTGGAAGAAATGCACATTCGTTACTTTGAGGTAAGTATTGCGCGTAAAAAATATAAATAAACCATTACCTAATATGTCGCATATATTTTATATAGAATAGATTTCTGACTAGTAGTTATATGAGTGGTTTTACTCATCTTATTTAAAGCTTGCTCTGTAAAGTAAATAATTGTATGCTGAATACTCATACACGAGGAAATACCCCCTGTAGGGCAATACGAAAGGCATAACAATGAACGCATCAGACACTCAGAAAACCGAACTTGCGGTACAAAATCTTGAACCACAGCCGGGCACAGAGAAAAAACTTGGTTTTCTTTCTTTTGGGCACTGGGCCGAAATTCCCGGTTCGCGCGTGAACAGCGCATCCGAATCTTTGCACCAGGCTATCGATTTGGCGGTAGGCGCCGAAGACATCGGCCTGGACGGCGCGTTCTTCCGTGTGCACCATTTCGATCAGCAGCAGGCCACCCCGTACCCGCTTCTGTCTGCTATCGCCGCGAAGACCAGCCGCATTGAGCTTGGCACCGGCGTGATCGATATGCGTTACGAGAACCCGCTGTACATGGCCGAACTCGCCGCGATGGCCGATCTGATTTCTGCCGGACGCCTGCAGCTGGGTGTCTCACGCGGCTCGCCCGAATCCGTTATCCGCGGTTTCGAGAGCTTCGGCTATTTCCCCGCCGAGGGTGAAGATGAGAGTGCGATGGCACGCCGTCACCTCGACATCTTCATGAAGGCAATCCAAGGCGAAGGCATGGCACCCTCCGCGCGGGTGCAGGGCAAGTACGCCCCCGTGCAGCCGCAGTCGCCCGGTCTGAGCAAGCGCATCTGGTGGGGCGCGGGAACTGACAGCACCGCCGTGTGGACTGCACAGCAGGGGCTGAACCTCATGTCTTCAACGCTGATGCTCGAAGATAAAGGTGTGCCTTTCGACCAGCAGCAGGCGGAGCAGATTCGCCTCTACCGCGAGGAATGGGTCAAGGCAGGGTACACCCGCGTGCCGCGCGTTTCGGTCTCGCGCTCGGTGATCCCCATTATCGATGCCGATTCGGCGCGCTATTTTGGTCGCCGCGCGCAGGAAGATTCGCAGGATTACACCGGTATTATCGACAATACCTTCTCGCGGTTTGGGCGCAGCTATATTGGCGAACCCGACCTGATTGCCGAAGAACTCGCTCGTGATGCTGCCGTTCAGGCGGCAGATACCGTGCTGTTGACCGTGCCGAACCAGCTGGGCGTGGACTTCAACCTGCGGATGCTCGAATCCATTGTGAAGGACATCAAACCCGCGCTGACGGTAAAGGCATAGCGGAGTCCCGCCCCCAAGATCGAGTGGGAATAACGCGAGCAGGTAGTATTTTCCTACTTGCTCGTACCAAAACCACCTGCTCGCGGCGTTAAGAAACGGGGCGCTTAGAATGGGGAGTATGGCTGATGAACTGTACTCCCGCATCCCCGACACCCCCATAAGCGACGATACCGCCCGGCTTGAGCGCATCCGGGGCGCCCTTGAGAAGCTTAACTACAGCTACGACGGGGTGCGTGAACTGCTGGGGGAGCGCGCTTTTGAGGCAATGGTGCGCGACCAGGTTGTGCCCGGCACCTGGCGGGTACAGAACATCCTTGATGATGCGCACACCACCGACCCCGACCGCCGCCTGGCGCGCATGATCGGGTTTTTCCTGTTCGCACGCACCCTAACCCGCATGGAACTTGCCGATGCGCTCGGCGGCGAACCCGCGCTTAACGACTTTATCGCGGCAAACCTCGTGGAACCGGCGGAGTCAGAAAATACCTGCACCCCCGAGAACCCCGGCGAAGAACCGCAGTACCGCGCCGTGTTTGACCTGCGACCGCATTCGGCTGATGACGGCACCGAGCTGTGGGTGGTCTCCGATTTGGGGGCGCATCAGCGACCCGGGGTGCTGCGCAAAGATCACGTGCTGGGTATCGGTCAGGCTTCCCTAACCCTGGCGCAGATTACCGAGCGCACCCCCGTGGCGCGTGCCCTTGACGTGGGGACCGGATGCGGTATTCAGACCTTCCACCTGCTCGCCCACGCAGACCACGTAACGGCCACCGATATTTCACCGCGTGCCCTCGCTTTCGCCCGATTTAACCTGCTGCTGAATGCCCCCGCCCTGAAACTCGACCCGCAGAACCTTGAAGCACGCGTCAGCCTTCGACAAGGCTCTTTGCTGGAACCCGTGGCGGGGGAACAGTTCGACCTTGTGGTCTCAAACCCGCCGTTCGTCATTACCCCGCGCCGCGCAGACGAAAGCAGCGACGACCAGTTTACGTACCGTGACGGCGGGCTGCCCGGCGACGATATTGTCAGCACGCTCATTCGGTGCATCCCCGAGGTTCTGGTGCCCGGCGGGCGCGCCCAGATGCTCGGCAACTGGGAAATTCACCGCGACAACACCGGCGAGGCGCAGCCCTGGGATGCTCGCCTGCGCACCTGGTTCGCCGAATCAGCCACCGGCACCCCGAGCGAGGCGTGGGTAATTCAGCGCGAAGTGCTCACCCCCGAATCCTATGCGGAAACCTGGCTCAAAGACGCGAGCGAAAACCGCGACCGCGACCACTACGAGAACACCTACCGAGCCTATCTCGACGACTTTAAAAACCGGAACGTTCATTCTATTGGGTTTGGGATGCTCTGGCTCCGCCGCCCGGCACACACCACCGAAACCGCACCCCTGAACCGGTTTGAAGACATCACCTACCCCATAGCCCAGCCCATCGCGCAAAGCATCACCGAGGCCGTGGCACGCTTCGACCGCCTTACCGCTCTGACCGATCAGGCGCTCGCCGAAGCCCACCTGGTGGTCGCCGAAGACGTGACCGAAGAACGTCACGGCCGCCCCGGCGCCGAGCATCCAAACGTGATTCTGCTGCGTGCCGGATCCGGGCTGTGCCGCACAATTCTGCTCTCAACCGAAACCGCCGGATTCGTCTCCGCATGCGACGGTGAGCTGAGCATCGGGCAGATTTTAGGTGCGCTCGCCGTGCTTCTCGGCTGGGAAGATTACACGCCGGATGCGCGCGCCGCCTTCGGCACCGAGAACGAGCATCCGCGTGACACCCTGCTGGTCGCTATTCGAGAACTCATCGAAAAAAGTTTTCTGCACTTCGCAGACGAAAACAGCTAACCCCCGGCACCCCAGCGGCGGACCCGTAAAACACGCCTTTGCCGCGCCGAACATCACAAATTTCGGCACGAAGAAACCCCTACACTAAAAGAATGACTATGCAAGACACCCCAGACACCACCAAGAAAATGAGCGCCGAAGACTGCTGGGCGCGCCTGCAGGCCAACAATCTAGGGCGACTCGTGCTCACCGATGGCAACTTCGTAGACGTGCTGCCGGTCCTCTACGGGGTAGCCGACCACGAAATCTACCTGCGCACCACCCGCGGCGACCGTTTCTCCGCCGTGGTTATGAGCCGCCGCGTCTCCTTTGAAATCGACGAGGAATTAGAGAACGGCATCCGCTCCGTGATCGTGCAGGGCGTGGCGCACTGGCTGCCGCCCGAAATGACCCCGCCGCTCGTGCACACTTTCGGCCTGCGCCACTACGAAAGCGGGCACCTCATGCAGTGGGTGCGCATTGTGCCGCGCAAAGTGTACGGCCGGGAATACCCGCTTCTTCCTGCCCAGGGCGAAGGATATTTTCCATACAACTAATTTCGCCCGCCAACCCGCCTAAGGCCCATATCTGCGGTTGCCAACTCGATACAGACGTGCATAATAACTGGTATCGTTGCATCCACACCCTTAATCCAAACACAAGCTGTAAAACGTGATAAGACACATGCGTGATAAGCGCACCTAATAGGCGTAACCGCCAGAATGTGCGCTATTGTTGTATCGCATCTACACCATACAAATATGAGGAGAGCCGTGCCCACCAAGGCAAAGAACGGAAAAGCGCTGCTGATCGTTGAGTCCCCATCGAAGGTGAAGACTATCAGCGGTTATTTAGGCAACGAATTTCTGGTGGATTCGTCCATGGGACATATTCGTGACCTGCCGCAGCCTTCCGAACTGCCCGAAAACCTGAAAAAAGGCCCGGTCGGCAAGTTCGCGGTCAATATCGACGACGATTTTGACCCCTACTATGTGGTTAACCCCGACAAAAAGAAAAAAGTCGCCGAACTCAAACGCAAACTCAAAGACGTTGACGCCCTCTACCTCGCAACCGATGGTGACCGCGAAGGTGAAGCGATCGCCTGGCACCTCAAAGAGGTTCTGAAACCCAAGGTTCCCGTCTACCGCATGACCTTCCCCGAAATCACCCGCGAAGCCATTGAACGCGCCTTCGGGGAACTGCGCGATATTGACCTGCACCTAGTCGATGCTCAAGAGACCCGCCGTATTCTTGACCGTATCTACGGTTACGAAATCTCACCCGTGCTGTGGCGCAAGGTCGGCCGCGGGCTATCCGCGGGTCGCGTGCAGTCCGTGGCAACCCGCCTTGTTGTTGAACGCGAACGCGAACGCATGGCCTTCGTCGCCGCCAACTACTGGGATCTAACCGGACATTTCATCACCACCAGCAACGAGGGCTTTGACGCCAAACTCGTGGCGGTTGACGGCACCCGAGTTGCCACCGGCAAAGACTTTGCCGACGACGGCACCCTCACCTCCACCAAGGTCACCCACCTCTCAGAGGCGGATGCGCGCACCCTCGCCGAAGCCCTCACCGCCGCTCCCTTCTCGGTGCGCTCGGTCGAAACCAAACCCTATAAACGCCGCCCCGCAGCGCCGTTCACCACCTCAACCCTGCAGCAGGAGGCGGCGCGCAAGCTGCGCTTCTCATCGCGCGTAACCATGCAGGTTGCCCAGCGCCTCTACGAGAGCGGCTACATCACCTATATGCGTACCGACTCGGTGGCACTCTCAGACCAGGCCGTGAAGGCGGCACGCCGCCAAGCCTCCGAACTCTACGGCACCGAATACGTGCCCTCCGCGCCGCGCACCTACGCCTCCAAGAGCAAAAACGCGCAGGAAGCACACGAAGCAATCCGCCCCGCAGGTGACGCCTTCCGCACCCCCGATGCCGTGCGCGGCACGCTCTCCAACGACGAATACCGGCTGTACGAGTTGATCTGGAAGCGTACCATCGCCTCGCAGATGGCAGACGCCACCGGTTCGACCGCATCCGTGCGGCTAGGGGCAACCGCATCCAACGGGCGCGATGCCGAGTTCGCAGCATCCGGCACCGTTATCACCTTCCGCGGCTTCCTTGCCGCCTATGAGGAAGGCGTAGACGCAACCCGCCTGGCAGAACGCGACGCCAAGAACGCTGAGAAACGCCTGCCTGCGCTCGCGCAGGGCGACTCGCTCACCGCCGAAAAACTCGAAGCCGCCGGGCACGAGACCCTGCCCCCGCCCCGCTACACTGAGGCTTCGCTCGTGAAAACTCTTGACGAGCTGGGCATTGGGCGCCCCTCCACCTACGCCGCCGTGATTTCAACGATTATGGATCGCGGCTATGTGCAGGTGCGTTCCGGTTCGCTCGTGCCTTCGTGGACTGCGTTCTCGGTGGTGCGCCTGCTCGAAACCAGTTTCGGCCCCTACGTGAACTACGAGTTCACCGCGCAGATGGAAGAAGACCTTGACCGCATTGCCCGCGGCGAAGAATCGCGCGTGGAGTGGCTGGGCGACTTCTATTTCGGCGGCGGGGTACAGAAGAAACGCGGGCTCAAGCCGATCGTGGATAATCTGGGCGATATTGATGCCCGCGATATTAACTCGATCCGCATTGCTGACGGCATTGTGCTGCGCGTGGGTAAATTCGGCCCCTACCTTGAGGCTGAAGGCACTGTCAATACCGAAACCGGTGAAGTTTCTGACCCCGTGCGCGCCAACGTTCCCACCGATTTGGCGCCCGACGAGCTGACCGCCGATAAGGCGAAAGAACTGCTTGAACAGGGCAAATCCGATGGGCGCGTGCTCGGCACCGACCCCGCCTCCGGGAACCAGATTATCGCTCGCGACGGGCGCTATGGCCCCTACGTCACCGAAGTTATCGAAGAGATGACGGAGGAGCAAATTCAGGCTTACCTGGATGCGCAGCCCACCGAATACTACAAGAACGGCAAACCCAAGCCGAAGAAGAAGCCCAAGCCCGCTAAGCCGCGCACCGCATCGCTCTTCAAATCTATGGATTTGGCGACTGTAACCCTAGAGGATGCGCTCAAACTCATGAGCTTGCCGCGCGTGCTCGGTACCGATGCTGAAGGCAACGAAATCACCGTGCAGAACGGGCGGTTCGGACCGTACCTGAAGAAGGGTACCGACTCGCGGTCGATTGGGTCTGAGGAAGAAATCTTCACGATCACCCTTGAACAGGCGCTCGATATTTATTCGCAGCCTAAACAGCGCGGACGCGCCGCCGCTAAGCCTCCGCTCGCCGAGCTTGGTGTAGACCCGAACAGCGAGAAGAATATCGTGGTCAAAGACGGGCGATTCGGACCGTACATTACCGACGGCGTTACCAACATTACGGTGCCGCGCTCGGAAACCATCGAATCGCTCACCCATGAGCGCGCCGTCGAACTGCTCGCCGAAAAGCGTGCCAAGGGGCCTGCGAAGCGTAAGACTGCGGCGAAAAAGACAACCGCCAAGAAGAGCACCGCGAAGAAAACAACCGCTAAAAAGTCCACTACTGCAAAGAAGACTGCGACTAAGAAGGACTAGTCTTTTCTTCTTCCCAACAATACGGATGCGCTGCTCACGAAAGTGTGGGCTACGTATCCGTATTGTTGCGCTTGGCAAGATTTACATGGATGCGCGACTTGCACTCGCTGGTCTGTGCATCCATGTACGGCGGGCGAATTCGCGCATACCCGGCGGTGGATTGCGCGCATCATGCGGCGACTTGTGCCACACTTAATGAAGTTGTACGTTATCCCGGCGGTGGCTGGGGGATAGGAGCGCGCCGTGCGCCTCGGTGTTCTTGATGTTGGCTCAAATACTGTTCACCTGCTGTTGCTTGACGGCCACCCGGGCGCCCGCCCCGAGCCGTACGCTTCGCATAAGATTCCGCTACAGCTGGTGCAGTATTTGACACCGTCGGGTGATATTTCTGATGAAGGCCGCGCCGCTCTAACCGAGTTCGTGAAGTCTGCGCGCGATTTCGCCATTGAGAATAACGCCGAAGATCTGCTCGCCTTTGCGACTTCCGCTATTCGTGAGGCCGGTAATGGCGCCGAGGTTTTGCAGTATGTGCGGTTGAAGACCGGCGTGAGTTTGAGCGAGATTTCGGGCGATCAAGAGGCCGCTATCACCTATTTCGCGGTGCGCCGCTGGCAGGGGTGGGGTGCGGGGCGCATCCTGAATTTTGATATTGGGGGTGGGTCTTTCGAGTTCTCCACGGGCACGGATGCCCTGCCGGATGCGGCAATGTCGGTGCCGCTGGGCGCCGGCCGTCTGACCCGCGAGTTCTTTGATGAACAGCCGCCTTCACCGAAGCAGACGAAGCGCTTGCGCAGGTATGTGCGCGAGCAGATTGAGCCGGTGGCGCAGCGGTTGCTGGCATTTGGCGAGCCGAACATGGTGGTGGGCACCTCGAAGACGTTCCGGTCGTTGGCGCGTATTTGCGGGGCGGCACCGTATTCTGCGGGGCCGCATGTGAAGCGTGAGATGCATGTGACGGATTTGCGCCTGTGGACTCGCCGCATGGAGGCTATGGCTCCCGCCGAACGCGCTGACCTGCCCGGTGTTTCCCGGATGCGCGCCGACCAGGTTCTCGCGGGCGCGATGGCGGCTGAGGCCGCGATGGAGATGTTCGGTATCGAAACGATGCGTGTTTCCCCCTGGGCTCTGCGCGAAGGTTTAATCTTGAGGCGTCTAGAGCACCTGGCGGAAGGTACGAGCACACCTCTGGATCCGAAGACTTTGGTGGGGGAGTAGGGGCGTTTTGATCGCTGATCCTGCCTGACACCTTGGCGAACTACCGAGAAATCCTCGGTAGTTGCCTCTTCTAGCAGCTCTCCCTCGGCATAGATGCTTTTAAGATGGGCGACAGGCATAGCCCATCCGTAACCTTAAGACCGCTGGGAGAGAAACAGCGTGCAGTAACTTGTACAAAGGCTCGCGCTAACCCTGTGAAACCGAAGAACCTATTTTGAGGAGTTTTTGTGCCTATCTATAAGCCTGAAGAATACCCGAGCGTGATCGAGCGTATTAAGGCTAAAGTCGCTCAGAAGAATATCGACCTGGGGCCTACCGTTTCGGAGGCAGACATTATTGCTTTTGAGCGTGCCTGCAACACCCGCCTGCCGCAGGCGTACAGGCTGTTTCTGTTGGAGGTTGGTGACGGCTGGCGTGACCCGGCGATGGTGCATATCAGCACCGGTTCCATTCACCGGCTCGCAGAGATTGAGCGCAAAGATCTTTCCCGTCCTCTAAGGCTCACGGACGGCTGGCTTTGGGAGGTTGAGGAGGACGAAGAACAGCTGAGTGATGAGTCTTTTGAGCGTAAGCTGGGGAACCAGGGTGTTGAGCTCATGGATGAAGGATGCGGCATGACCTATGAGCTGATCACTGCCGGGCCGTGTGCCGGTGAGGTGTGGAGCTTTTCGGATGTTGGCGTTAGCCCCTGCTGTGAGCGCCAGGACTTCCTGGGCTGGTTTGAGCTATGGCTAGACAGCGACGGCGACCCTGACTATTTCAAGGATTATGTCTACAAAGAAGATGAATAGTATATGCCGCAGGGGTTTATCGAGCTCTGTGTGAGGTCCTGGTTTTGATGTGGTTGGAGCACATCTAGTGAAGATACTAGTACGCCACTAAGCCTGAAAACTCTCGTGGGACATTAGAGGTGAGCTGCTGTATAAACCGCCGGTATTTTCTTATCATAGGGTTTTTGCATTGTGGAGTTCTGGGATAGCTGTTTTCAACAGTTTTTCTAAAACTCTCTAGGTATAATCTGATCAGATATTATACAGCTCTCCTCTCCCTCCATTATTATGGTAATTGCATCACACCACTCATGGATTTCTTTGTTAAGGGTCTGTAGTTTTTCTGATATTTCTTCTTTCCCTTTAGGGCATTCTATAAGTATTTTATTTTTTATATTTTCTATTTCTTGAAAATAATTTTCAATACACCCCTCCTGTTTTGGAGTGAGAAATTTACAGTCAAGGGGCAATCCTTTAAGATTTAGGTAAATAGGATAGCCTCTGCCATTTTCAACTGTAAATTTATTATTGCGTGATCCAAAAAGTGTTTTATTCTGATAAATTCCATCACAAAATATAGGGTCGCATTCTGTAAAACGGGAATAACTATTGCTATTTCTGTTTATACTAAAATAAATTTCCTGATAAAAAATAGGCGCGTTAAAATAAGCCTCGCCTTCATAGATGGATTGGCTAAAATTAGCTATATCGTAATGGATAGAGGTGCTGAAATCGGCCCAATTCCAGTAGGTAGATTCACCGAAGTCAGCCCAATCCCAATAAGTAGAGCCGCAGAAGGCAGCCTCTCCTTGATAGGTAGATTCACCGAAGTAAACCCAATCCCAGT
>NZ_KV795759.1:0-211 GCF_001809115.1 Rothia sp. HMSC071F11 | reverse complement strand
CAAGCCTCGTGGTTTATCAAAATGCTCTTATGGGTAACGCTTTTGCTGTTACTCTTTTTGGCTTCTCTTTTGGGCCTTATGACTATCGCGACTCTTGTTTCACAGGATTATAAGCCTGGATATACCACAAGTGAATGGGTTGAATTAGGACTTATTATTGTGGGTTTTCCTTCTGTGGTGTGGGGTTTGTGGGTGTGCAGGGTCTCGTACC
>NZ_KV795758.1:0-244 GCF_001809115.1 Rothia sp. HMSC071F11 | reverse complement strand
ACGAGCACATGAACTCGCCCAAACTCGACTTTATCGGACCGGTCGGAACCGCGTTTTACGGGCTTCCGCAAACCCAGATGCGCGGGCTGCCCTGGCCCGGGTACAGCACCCAGAATGTGGACTACAGCAGACTTGACGGCGGCGTAACCCTGCACGTTGTGCCCCGCAGCATGCCAAAGGGCGCGCGGTTTGGCGTCTTCACCGAGTCGCTGACCGGCCCCGAGGTGCTGCTGGATTCGACCAA
>NZ_KV795757.1:0-1154 GCF_001809115.1 Rothia sp. HMSC071F11 | reverse complement strand
CGGGTGTGACGGTTCTTCCGCTTGCGCAGGCAAACGCAGCGCCTGCAAGTTCTCAGGATGAGGCACGTTCTGGAGCCACACAGGGTCAGCCAAATTCTGCGGCGCAGAGTGGTCAGGATCAGGGTCAGCAAACCCAGGGTGCAACCCAAGATCAACAGCAGAGCGCTAATGCCGGCGGTCAGGGTCAGCAGGCTCAGGGTGGTGCTACCCAGGGTCAGCAGGCTCCTCAGGGTGGGGGTGCAAGCTCCGCATCCCAGAGTGGTCAAGGACAGCAGCAGGGCCAGCCTGGTGCAACCCAGGATCAGCAGGGTGCTAATGCTAATGGCCAGGGTCAGCAGGCTCAGGGCCAACCACAGGGTGCACCCGCATCCCAGAGCAGCTCAAATTCGAAGTCTGCGTCACAGAATAATCAGAGCCGTCAGAGCCAGCCCTCCGCCCCTGCGGTTGTTGGGATCACCTCTGTCGATGGATTCATTGACCCGCAGAAGACTGATAACTCTCTGACTGTAGAGACTACGGGGATCGATGATATCGACCGTGTAGAGTACGACCTGCGTGTTCAGGAACTTGATGAGTTCGGGAACATCGTTAATGATGACGTTAGCACCGGCGGCGCGTCTAGCATTAATTCGGATGGGGACTTCGGTATATCCGCGATTGTTGATGGTACTAAGATTAACCCGAACCACCACTACCGAGTCTACATTGATGCGTTCGATCGGGATACCTTAACGGCGAGTTACGCGTACTACCCCGTTGTGGTTTGGAACCGTACCTACATTCCGGTTGTTCCTCTGTCGGCAGCACAGTAATTAATGCACCGTATTATCTTTCGCATTTTGTTTAGTGTATTAGATTTCTGAAAATAAAATATATTTTCGGCTCAAGGGTCTTCGGGAGCATGTGTTAGTGATATGCATGCTGTTGAAGACCCTTTGAGTTGCGCTGGCACATTAGCGGGTATATTTTCCATAAATAAATATCAGGAAATAATGTTAAAAATTCTATACTTAAATCTAGTAATATATTACATTTACCAGTATCCCATTCGCCGGTGAATGGAATACATTGAACTGTTCAGAGCTGTTAACCCGCTATAGCCTATATTGGTGTAAAAAAGTTCGTTCTCAGAATAATTATTGTGATGATTCCTC
>NZ_KV795756.1:706979-736270 GCF_001809115.1 Rothia sp. HMSC071F11 | reverse complement strand
GTCGCTGTGGCGAACCTTTGACCAGGCTGCGATGACCTGATCCAACTCGCCTGGGCTTTCATAGGCAAGCCCAAGGTTGAGCTGTGCCCATGCGTAGGCTTTGGGGTTGTCATCACGGGTGATGTTTGACCATACTTCGATAGCCTCAGAAATTTTACCCTCATTGTAGCGGCTTCTTCCAAGTTCAAACCGTTCTTGTGCAGTCATCTGTTCTAGAGGCTTATCCGGTGTTGCCACGTTTTTCTCCTCGGGGTTAGTGAGATAAAACTTATGTGTTACCTAAAATCTCACTTTTAAAGGTAGCAGTGTTGCCTCTTATGCAGAGGTAACACTGCATTATTCCCCACAAAAGAATAAAAAATAACAATAGTGGCATGTCAGCACAAAGCTAGAACAACTTTTCCCCGTCAGACGCCATTTTTGCTTGCTCAGTGATAGCCGCATAGTTAGGGCCTACCGCGCCGATCGCCTGGGTAAGGGGCACACCTGAGCCGTCACGTGAACCGTGCTCGGTCGGCAGGGAACGCGCCACACCGCCCGGCGTGCCAGCCTTTGCGGGGCCAACGCCAACCCACGCCAGTGCCAGCTTCGACTCTCCCGTTAAGAAACGATGCGCCCGCACGCCACCAGTCGCGCGGCCTTTCTGCGGGTACTCCGCTAGGGGAGTGACCTTCGCACTCGCCATACCGTCCTGCCCGTTCGTAACGGTCACAACTTCGGCGGCAGAACCCGGGGCGGTCACGCCGAGTGCAATTACCGCATCCTGCGCGCCCAGCTTAATACCGGCGATACCGCCGCCCGCGCGGCCTTGTGGACGAACCTTAGCCGCATCGAAGGTCAGAAGTTTCGCCTCCTGGGTGACTAACGTTAGGGCATTATCGTCGGAAGAGCACACGGTTGCGGCAATGACCGTATCCTTCGGCTTGAGCTTGATAACGTCCCACTCCGTCTGGTTCAGCGGATACTCCGGGTTCACGCGCTTAATCACGCCGTTCGCCGTTGCCAGCGCAAGTACCTCATTCAACGGCACAAGCCCCACCAGCTTCTCACCCTTTGCCAAGGCAACAACCTCGGTAGCTTTGACGCCCGTAGTCAATACAGGAGTTCCCGAAGAATCATCGAACACCACCAAATCCATGACCGAAAGGCGCACCATGCGACCTGTAGAGGTCACCGCACCAATCTCGCCCCGCGCCGTCGTGGGAACAATAGAGGTGAAGACGTCATGTTTAATGCGTTTGCCCGGATCAACTAGAGCCTCACGCATTGGTTTACCCACCGTGCGCCCCAGTATGCCGGAAGCTGTCAGCAGCACCCAACAGGGCTCATCGGCAATTTCAAGCGCCAACCCGAGGCTCTTCTTCGCCTTTGAGGCCCCGTTTGAGACAGCCTCAATCGCAGACTGCATATCGTCTTTCGTCTTCAAAACGGTACGGCGATCGTTACCGTACTTCTCGGCAACCTCGGCAAGCTCGTCAGATACCAGCTCACGCAGCGCAGAATCGGAACCCAAAATACGTTCCAGCTCAGCGATCTCCTGGCGTAACTTATCACGCTCAGCCTCAAGCTCAATGCGGGAATACTTTGTAAGCTGGCGCAGACGCAACTCAAGAATATAGTTCGCCTGAACCTCCGTCAGATCGAAGACCGCCATCAACTTCTCACGAGCCTGCGCGGTTTCATCCGAAGACCGAATAATCTCAATAACTTCGTCAATATCGACAATGGCAATCAACAGACCATCCACCAAATGCAGACGGTCCTTATGCTTACCCAGACGGAATTCGGTGCGGCGGCGCACCACCGACAGACGATGATCAATATACACCCGCAGAAGATCAAGCAGTCCCAAGGTCTGCGGTTGACCATTCACCAGCGCCACATTATTAATGCCGAAAGAATCCTCCAACGGCGTGTGCTTATACAGCGAGGCCAGCACAGCCTGCGGATTAAAACCGTTCTTAATTTCAATAACAAGGCGCAGCCCGTGTTTGCGGTCGGTCAAATCGACCACATCAGAAATACCGGTCAGTTTCTTGGCGTTAACGCCGTCCTTGATCTTTTCAATAACCTTTTCGGGGCCCACCATATACGGCAGTTCAGTCACCACAATGCCCTGTTTACGGGGGGTCACCTGCTCAATAGAGACCTTGGCACGGGTCTTGAATGTGCCGCGCCCGCTTTCGTAGGCATCCTTAATGCCGCTCAATCCGACAATCGTGCCGCCGCTGGGCAGATCGGGGCCGGGAATGAACTTCATAATCTCTTTGAGCGTGGCATCAGGATGCGCAATCAAATGTCGCGTACCCGCAATAACCTCGCGCAGGTTATGCGGAGCCATGTTCGTTGCCATACCCACCGCGATGCCGGTTGTACCATTGACCAATAGGTTAGGGAACGCTGCTGGCAGCACGCCCGGCTGCATGAACTGGTTATCGTAGTTCGGCACAAAATCAACAACGTCTTCGTCAAGATCCGCAGTCAGCGCCGTCGCTGCGGGAGCCATGCGTGCCTCCGTATAGCGGGCAGCCGCCGGGCCGTCGTCTAGCGAACCAAAGTTACCGTGCCCATCCACCAATGGCAGGCGCATCGCAAAAGACTGCGCCAAACGCACCATCGCATCGTAAATAGCGGCATCACCGTGCGGGTGCAGCTTACCCATGACCTCGCCGGTCACGCGGGCGCTCTTCACATGCCCCTTATCCGGGCGCAGCCCCATCTGCTGCATCATGTAGAGGATGCGCCGCTGCACCGGTTTCAGCCCGTCACGCGCATCCGGCAGAGCACGCGAATAAATAACCGAGTAGGAGTACTCCAAAAAGCTGGATTCCATCTCGGCAGAGACATCAATATCGACAATATTTTCGACAATATCAACCGGGTAATCTTCAACGGCGGACTTGCTGCGGCGTGCCATTTCTCTCCTTGAGGCGCACAATAATGCACCCAATGTGGGGTGGGCGTATTCGTAATTCTATTCTACAGGTAGCGCAGAAAAATCCGCCCAAATGCCCGTCAAAGTAGCACAGGCGGCATGTAAAGCACTAAGGTATAAACTACGGTGTCTGACAACGGCACTACACATGCGCACACGAATCTGCCTTATTACCTATGACCCTAAGGAGTCTTCATGACAGCGACCGCATATGATCCGCGGGAAAAGCTCACGGCCGATATCGAGCGTGCAGGTTTCTACCCAGATCTAGTGCGTGACATTGTTGATGAAGCCCTTGCCGGTTTAGAACCAGAATCCCATTTTGTGCAGGTTGAAACGCATTTCAGCCATAATAATTTGCATCGCCATATCACGGTTTTAGTTGTTAGTGGATCTTTGTTGATTCTGGCCCATTTAGACGACCAACATCTTGAAGAAGAAGGGCAGCAGACCGTAGCGCATGTGGGCGTTGAAGCGGTTAAGCTGAGTTCTTTGCGCGCCGTCACTATTAGTTACGGGTACGATAATCCGCAGGCATATAAGCCCGGAACGGTCCCCACCGAACTTTCGATGCAGATAGCATGGACGGGTTCGCTGCACCTGGAACTGGCACCCGCTACCTGCCCCGATCCGCACTGCACCGCAGATCACGGGTATAGTGGTGACGCCAGCCGAGAAGATTTAGCATTGCGCGTCTCGGCAACAGCGGACGGTCCCGAAGCTATCCTTCAAGCGCAGCAGTTCGCCCGCGCCCTACACCGCGCACATATTCAGGTAAGCGAAAGCCGCTGATATGTCTGAATACCTCGATTACGCTGGAAACCCGGTGCCCCCGCCACCCGCCTATGGAAGTAACAGCGTGGCAGATGTTTTCGAATCGGCAGCATCATTGGTAGCGCAGAGAAGCTTACCGCGTGCTCAGCATCCGTTGGATGATGAACCAGGTTTCAGCCTGGACGCAGACCCGCTCAACCTGGCACAACGACTAACTGAAGTTGGGGCTGACCCAAACGGATTCCGTAATATCTGCCTGATCATGGTCGATGGTCTGGGAGAACAACTGCTGCAAAGCTACGGATCTTATGCGCCTTATCTAAAAAAAACAGTCTCTTTAGGGGCATTGGATGCTGCATTCCCCACCACGACTGCAGCTTCGCTAGGCTCGTTGGGCACCGCCTCCGCGCCGGGGGCTCATGGGATTGCTGGCTACGAGGTTCGCAACCCCACGACGAATACCGTGATGAACCATCTTTCGGGGTGGGATAAGAACGTTGATCCGCACGCCTGGCAACCCCTGCCCACCGTTTTCGAGCGGTACTGTACCGATAGGCGCGTGGTGACGATTTCACTGGAGAAATACCGGGGGAGCGGGCTCACCGAAGCAAACTTGCGCGGTGGCGAGTTTGTGGGCGCAGCCGACTATAACGCTCGTATCACTTATGCCTGCGAACTTCTGGCCTCGCGCACACCGACCTTGATATACCTTTACTGGGGAGAGCTTGACCAAGCGGGGCATCGCTACGGTGCGGGAAGTGACGAATGGCTTGAACAACTTGAAGAACTTAATCTGGCATTGCGTCGCCTTGCCGAACGTTCCCCGGCGTGGGCTGGTATTTTCCTCACGGCCGATCACGGCATGGTAAATGTTCCGCAGGAAAACCGCATCGACTATTCGGCGACCAAAGAACTTCTGGAAAATGTTGCTATGACGGCGGGGGAACCGCGAGTAGTACAGCTCTATCTGCACGATACTTCACCGGATGCCCGTCGCCAGAGCGCACAATGTTGGGTTCGGCACTGGGGCGAGCACGCTTGGGTGCTAGACTCGCATGACCTGTATGAGCGGGGCTACTACGGCACGGTAATTCGTGATGCAGCGCGAGAACGAATTGGCGATCTGATCGTTTGCGCTCGTGATAATTATGCGCTCTACGATATGCGCCGCCAGAAGGAACGCGCCCTTGCCATGGTGGGGCAGCATGGCTCGCTGACCGATGCGGAGCGTCTTATTCCTCTGCGGTATCTGCCGACCTCCTAACGTCAAGGACGACAGGCTAAATTGTCTGTATCTTCAGGAATCCTAGTAAGAAATTACTACTATTTACGCCCGCCGAAAAGGATATCATCCCATGCAGGAATGCTTCGGCGCTGCTTCTTCGAAGAACTGGTCTTGTTCCCATCACGATTGTTTTGGTGATGCTCGCCCTTGGGCTCCGGAGTGTGATGAGCATGCTCGGGCTTTGAAGCCACAGAGTCGTCGTTGTCATGCTCATCAACGGGTTCAACTGACTGCGGGGTATCCGGCTCAGGCTCATACACTTCCGGCTCTTCCACCACGGGAGTAACCGGGCGTACCGAGCGGGCGCGTTCGAGAAGCTCATTGAGTTTACGTTCGTCACGGCTTTCGCCCTTCAAAGAAGAGGTAGGCGCATTAACGTGTACCGGAGTCGTATGAGTAGTCACAAGCCGCTGCTGCACCGGGGCGGTTGCCTCAGGATGTTCTTCGTGCTCTTCATCTTCGCCATCCAAAGAAGTTTTCTTAGCCGCAGCTGCCACCGCAGCCGGGCTTCCCATCAGGAAGTATGCTGCCTCATTTGATGCGTACAGCCCTTGATTAGCCGGGTTGTAAGTCCAACGAGCGGGGAACCGTACCTTTTCAGGCAGGTGGGAGCGTGCCTCATCGGAGAGCGCAAAGTCGGCTTCGACTCGCCACTGCCCGTTTTCTTTCTGCCGAGTTTCCCAATCCTGGGTGGCATCCTCAAAACCGTGCTGGTGCGCAATCTCGGCGATACGAGCCGCAAGGGTGACAGGAATTTGCCCTATGCCAGAGGCTGAATCACGCCGTCCCACTTTCACGTTTTGAGCGGCGCGAATAATGTGCGAGCGCTCCGCCACGATAGGCCACTCGTACCTGCGCACGCGTTCCGGTTCCCAACCGGATTCTTCAGCAATTTCTTCTACGCTTGCACCCTGTCGGAAGCGAGTTTGAATATCACGCGGACCGAAAGACCCCTTAGTACCTCGCCCGCGAAGCGGCTGGATGCGTCGTGCCTTAGTGATGCTTGTGCGCAGATTCGCGTCAATTGGAAGGAGAAACCTAGTGCCGTCAGCAGACTCAAGCACCAGATTTTCACCGTCATCATGTACGCCAATCAGACGCAATTCAAGCATAAGAACCTCCAAATTCATGGGTGGGGCAACACCACAACCATGCCGTTATGCCGGTTTAAAAACATAAAGTTACCTACCAAGGGTACCGTGAGAGCCGTAAAAAACGGTAGTAAAACCCCCAAAACATCGTGAAAAAATCCTAAATTGATATCTTCCAAGAGGCCTTTATGACGGCTAAAAGTTCACTAACTGCGTCCCGATTAGACAAAATGGGTATCAATAGTGAACAATACCTGCATGCCGCCGTCGCATAACACGCCGATATGTGATGGGGTACTACCTATTTAGACCACCGTGGGCGGTAGGATTTCAGCCCACCAAAAACGACGGAGCGTGATAGTTTGGCAACTGATTACGATGCACCCCGCAAGCAGGATGACGAACAGAACGAAGAATCCTACGAAGAGCTGAACGCGCACCGTTCGGAGATGCAGTCCGGGGCGGTGGATGAGGATGAGAATACTGCGGCAGAAAGTTTTGAGCTGCCCGGTGCAGATCTCTCCAATGAAGAGCTCAACGTAGTGGTTCTGCCCGCACAGGAAGACGAATTCACCTGCGCATCCTGCTTCCTGGTTCGTCACCGCTCGCAGATTGCGCGTGAAGAAGACGGTCTGTTGTACTGCGTAGAATGCGAAGGATAAGAAGCTAAACCATACGACTCAAGGGCGGTTTCCTTAGGGAGACCGCCCTTTTAGCTGCAAAGAAAACTAGCCGTTTAGAATCTCGGCTATTTTTTCGGGATTACGAGTTGAGGCAATCCAGTAGGGGGTTGGATCGGCAGGGTCGGTAATATCGAGGCGGATTTTCGGTGTTATCCACCCGCGAAAACACATATATGCGCGCCCATCAAGGTCGGGACCAGCCGCAATACGGGCCTGTTCGCCACGAAATGCGTGTGTTTCACCCACATAAGCACGCTCAATACTTGCTCGCCCCACACGAACCCAATCCTGCGATATTTCGATAGTGGGCGCGGAGAAGTATAAAATCCACCCGAGAAGAAGCGTAACAACGACAGCAGCAATAATACCCACCGGAATACCAATAGGAGCGCCCACCAGATAAGATGCACCTCCGGCACACAGCGTGAGAAACCACATGCCAGGTCCAGGAGAAAGACGCTCATAATAGAGCGTATGAGGTGACGAAGAAGCCATCGTAATAGTCCTTCTAAGCTTGTTGGGTACCTGTTCAGATGGCGTCTAGAAAAAGAGTGTGTGCACCATCTGGGCAGAAAATCATATTCAACATTCTAACTGAGGTTATTTTCTGCGCACTCCAGCACCGTGCAGTACTTATGTGAAACTCCTGTACGCTAAAGGGACAGAGATGACGTAGCCCCTGTATGTTCGGTAGAGTGAAAGACATGATTAATCCCATTGATGTCCAGATTAAAATGCTTGATGCAGAGCTCCCAGCACCGTCTTACACCAATCCTGGTGATGCGGGCGCAGACCTGCGTTCACGAGTAGATTTTGCACTGGCGCCTGGAGAGAGAGCACTTGTACCTACCGGTATTGCTATTGCTCTTCCCGAAGGATATGTAGGGTTGGTGCATCCGCGTTCGGGGCTTGCTACTAAACACGGAATCACAATTGTTAACGCACCGGGAACTGTCGATTCTGGGTATCGCGGTGAACTTATGGTGACGTTATTGAATACGGATCGTGCAAAGTCTTTCCAAATCAAGCGTGGTGATCGTATTGCCCAGCTTGTCATTCAGCGTTATGAACACGCTAATTTTGTGGTGGTAGAGAACCTTGACGAAACCGAACGAGGATCTCAGGGATTTGGCTCAAGCGGCTTGAAATAATCTTTTACCGCGTAATTCGGCAGATAATAGACTTTAATCGCACAAAGAAATATACAATATCTGCATACAATATGAGACGCACTAACATCTACCAGTAAGGGATATTCAGTGTTTGGTTTTGGCAAGAAAAGCTCTGACGATGAGCGTAAGAAAGCAGAAGAGAAAACTACTAAGGTTACTTCTAAAGACTCCAAGAAAGAAGATGCTGAGCTAACCAAAGCTAAGTCTAAGTCCAGCCTTAACAAGGTCGATCGTGATGATGAAGAGCCCGAGGTAGTTATCTACGACCGTTCTGAAGGCCCCCACGATATTGGTGAGGTTGATGATACCGAAGAATACATCGACCTTGGTGCTCTATATATTAAGATGCTTGACGGCCTAAATCTGCGTCTTGAGATGGACGAAGGTACGGGAGCTGTAATTGCCGCAACCTGTATTCGTGCTGGTGGAACCCTCCAGATTCAGGCGTTCGCAGCGCCTCGTAGTACTGGCATATGGGATGATATTCGGCATGATCTTGCCGAGTCTGTGGCATCGCAGGGTGGAACCGCCGAAATGTATACGGGCGAGTTCGGCGCCGAGATGCTAACCCGCCTTCCCGCTACAACTGAGGACGGGAAACGAGGGGAGCGCATCGCACGATTCGTTGGCGTCGATGGCCCTCGATGGTTCTTACGCGGTGTTATCTCTGGCGAGGCTGTTCTAGGCAATGAAGAAGCTGCTGAAGCGATTGAAGAGGTCTTCCGTACCGCTATTGTCAATCGTGGCGACGACCCCCGCCCGCCACGTGAGCTATTACCCATGACGATGCCGGAACAGATATATACCTTAGACGACTCAGGTGATGAAGAGCAGGAACCTGAGGAGCAGGAGAGTAGTCGAGAGACTGAAACGAAGAAAAAGAAGAACGAGGATAAACGCGAACTACGCCCAATGCCTCGTCGCGGACCCGAGATTACAGAGATTGGGTAATGCCGCGCATAGATAACAGCCACGCTGCACCCGGTTCGGGGACTTCTTCTCAAGTTGAGGCGGAGTACCCCGAACGTTTTCGTGTTCGCCTAGCTGGCCGTATCGATCAGGTGTGGATCCCTGCTGTTCACGATAAACCGCTCTACCAAGCAGAACTTATCGTGGCGAAATCAAAACCGCTTCAATGGGCCAGTCCTCTAGCTCTGATTGGTATGCCCATTGTTGAGCCTCCTGGTGAAGACTTTGACGATGAGCAGGAAGACTCGCAGAATGCTGAGACCGTTATTTCTGATGGAGACCAACAATCAGTTCTGGGGAAGACCCCCATGACGGAGAGCTTAGAAGTGCGGTTCCCCTCACGTCCGCCGTTTTCAGTGGGAGAAAGAGTAACCCTTATTTGGCACGGGCAGCGTGTAGTTCCTGGTTTACTGGCGGGGTGCCTGCTGCGATGCTCTGGGGTTATCTCAACGCACACGTACCCGCCCGTGATGTACAACCCTCGATACGAGATTGTTCCCCAATACTTCTTAGAAAAGGATCCTCGACGTGGTTAATACTCCACATGACCCTCAGCATTTGAATAACCAGTATGCCTCTGACGGTGCCCAGAGTGCAGAGACAAACTCGATATCGGGGCAAGAGTCATTAGGTAAGAGCCTGGGCGCTTCTTTGGGAAGCAATATCCGCCGCACAGAGTCAGGTCATGTGGATGTGCTCCATGCAATTGGCGGGTGGCGTGGACTCGTAGAAACTTCTCTGCCTTCATTACTCTTCCTTATCTTCTTCACGGTCACCAAAGATTTAAACTTGGCCTTAGTTATCGCGGTAGCAGCTGCAGGTATTTTTACCGTGCTGCGCCTTATACAGCGCAGTAAACTCATACCTGCGGTGTCGGGTATTGTGGGTGTTGCAATTTGTGCTTTCACTGCTTTTCGCACAGGGAACGCTGCCGATTACTATTTGCCGGGTTTTTGGACGAACGGCATTTACAGTGTTGCGTTCGTAGCTTCGATTATCGTGGGTTGGCCTCTGGCGGGACTCATTTTCGGGTATATCAGAGGAGAGCAGCTTACCTGGCGGCAGAAACCCGAACGTTTGAAAGCCTATAAGCTGGCAACGTGGATTATGGCGGCTGTCTTGCTGTTGCGACTTGCGATCCAAATACCGCTTTACTATATGAACGCTACCGAAGTCTTAGGTGCTATGCGCATCGTTATGGGGCTGCCTCTGTACGCGGCGGGTATCTGGCTGGCGTGGCGAGTATCTGATCCGGCAGAAACCTTATAAAACTCTTTACGTCACTAAGCATGCTTAAAGTATGCTTAGTGACGTCTTTGTAGCCTCTTGGTCTATCCAACCACCCAAGGAGTAAGTTATGATAAGTATTTTAAAATCATTATATGCTAAATCTATTTTAATTTTTGCATTTTTTATTAGCGCGTGTGCAGTAATTCTTATTACATTACGTGGAGATAATCCAGTAAATGTCGTATCTGGTGCTGTTATTTTTACAGTGTCTGTTATTCTTTCGCGATTTTTGTGGTATGTACTATGGGAGTTGATATTAGGTGCTTATAGGTATGAAGTTACAAAGACAAAATTTTTTGAGATTGTAGCCTGGGGGTATCTTCCCTTAATGTTTATGGGTTTAGCTATTTCATTCGATGATAAAAGTATTTGGGTATTTACAATATATACATTTTTCTCACTTTTAATATTAGATACCATGATTATCCATACTCTTTATTTCCTTGTTAGCCAAGAATATAGTGCGGAAAATCTGTATACCCAGGTGGTGAAGCCTAGAGATTCTTTTGCTTTTATACGAACATTGGGGGAGGCTAAAAGTGAAAGCCAGAGGTATTTGAACTATAAAAAACCTATTTCACAGGAGTCTATAGAATATTTTAATCTAGAAATTGATGGGCGCAAAACTCGTGTTAGAGAATACGTATTCTGGGCAGGTTATGTCGATTATGTAAATTATATTATGCTGTTGCATAAAGATATTTTGAATCTTTCTGATGAGGACACCGTGGAAACATATAGCAACCATCGGCATTTGGCCCAGGCATACCGTTATTTACATGACGCTGAGAACCACTGGGAGTCTGGACATGAATCTATTAAAGCAGATGATGAAGCGATAAGGCATGCTTATGCCTTTATTCGGAGTAAAGCCCAACGTCTTGAAGATCCTATAAATAAGATTAAAATTCCCGTACTGCGCTCTCACATAAGCAAAGACTTAGAGCTGCGCCGAGAATGTTTTGAAAATGCTAAAACTAAAGTTGCTTCATTAGCTCCGCAGCTAAGTGATGTATTACTGCAGGGACGGCAACAGAAGAGTTCAATAGTTGAACCAATTATTATGTATTCTGCTGCACTTGATAATCTATTAAGCGATATTGATGATAATCTTACTGAAGCGGAAAAACAGCTGTTGTTAGTTTCTCGCAACGTATCGGACGAGCAACGCATCAAAATATTCAAGAGTGCATATATTGCGCAGGATGCAGAAGTTGCTCTTTGGATTCTATTTTTTAAACTTCAAGAATTTCTTAAGGAATGGGAAAAATCTGTTGATGCTCCCGCACATATTGAAGAAAGTTCTTCTCATCTTGCGCATTATCTTTTTGATTTTGCACAAAATCATGAAAATAGATTCTTCAAAAAATATTTTGATAGTCGCATACAAGAAATAAGTAACTATGCGAAGTCTCTTGAGTCCGAAGAATTTTATGCTGTTGCAGACCATTTTTTGGAGTGGGTTATGAGGATATATCAAGGTTTTCCTATTCCTATGCCACAAGACATAAAAGATATTTTTGAACAGACTCTAATTTCTATAATTCAAAAAATTGCGGAACGTCTTCTCATTGAAACTAGAATGTATGCGCCTCTGGGTTATCTCTCTCTACAGCCAGAAGATATTAAGGAATATGCTCAGCTGCAACGCATCCAAGATCTTTTAGAGACTGAGCATGAGAGCACTACCCGAGTTCTTGAAGACCGCCAAGAAGCGCTCCGTTTGGTGCGGGCATCCCATGAATGGGCACAAGAAACCGGAAAATATTTATACCCAGAACTCTCAGGACGCCTCGACGCGCAAAATTTCGTGCTTGAAGCTCAACGTTATGCCGTTCCCACAACTGCTGGTGTTTTCAGTGTAAATGCTGTTTTGAAGAAGCTGCAGGAACTTGACCAAAAAGAAAGTGAGAAAACCGGGAGTGGCCGAACCTACTGGTTCCCGGTTCAGAACGTTCTTACACACGGAACCTATGCAAACAGTGCTACTCCCGAAACGAGCGGCTGGGATGTCGATCCTTGGCAATACTCGTGGGGATCCTGGTACGGCGACGGCTTTACTCCTGCCGACAACAGCTCCTCGGACTCTGGAATTAGCTTTAGCGGAGGTGACGGCGGAAGTTTTGACGGTGGCGGCGGAGGCTTTGGCGGGGGAGACGGCGGAAGCTTTTAGACCTCACACAATCCTCAGCCATCATTAGAGACGCTAAACGTGCGTCTATATTTCGCGCGTTTCAGCTGAGAAATAGCTCGTTTTCGTTGGTGATCTAGGAGGGGCAGAGAGATAACCTAGGCGAAGAGCGCCCGAATCTGGTCTTCTCCGTCAAGCGTCGTGATGAAGAAAAGTTCGTCGCCACCCTCAATAACAACATCGGCGGAAGGCGCAACCGGAACACCATCGCGCAAGATGGCGGTGAGTACCGTATCGGTTGGCCACTGCACATGGTCTATCCTGTAGCCAATCACAGGATGATCGAGCGGTACCGTATACGCCGCCAACGTCGCCCCGCCGGCCTGAAGCGTAAGCAGACGCACCACATCGCCCACCTCGACGGCTTCCTCCACGAGAGCCGTCATCAAACGCGGAGTGGAAACTGCCACATCCACGCCCCAGGCATCATCGAAAAGCCACTCATTCCGGGGATTATTCACACGCGCTACCGTGCGTTGTACACCAAACTCGCTGCGGCACAGTAGAGATACCATCAGATTAACTTTGTCATCACCGGTTGCGGCAACAATCACATCAGCGGTATTCGGGTGAACCTGGCGCAAAACAGATAGCTCACAGGCGTCACCAATATGCCAGCGCACTCCCGGCAGGTCGGTACGTTTTTTCATCTCAGGCTTGGAATCAATAATAGTGACCGTGTGCCCATTCGCCTTGAGCTCCTTAGCGATAGATGCCCCCACGGAACCGGCCCCAACAATAAGTACCTTCATGTTATAAGCTCCTTATGCTTTCGGGCGACGGCGATCGCCGGGGTGCTGCGCCGGGTCTATCGGCTTCGCATGGAACCAATCCAGCCGCGGATCGGTACTGTACTCGACGTCTTCATCAGTACGAGGCGACCGCGAAAGAATCCGAGAGACTTCGTTAATATCGTCCGTGCGCATCATAATGTGTACGGTATCTCCCTGCTGATAGGCGGTATCTGGGCGCGGAAGCATGCCTTCACCGAATCGGGTAATGTAGGCGATGCGCACCCCGGCAGCACGCTCAATATCCACGAGTGCATGACCTGCCCATTGTTCATGCAGCGGAATTTCAGTAAGCATGAGCCTGCCCGATGGCTCCCGAAAATCACCCTTGAGTGCCTGCTCCGGTAGCAGACGACGAAGCACCTGATCCGTTGACCACCGCACGGCGGCTACCGTGGGAATACCTAGACGCTGAAAGAATTCAGCACGATTTGGGTCGTAGACTCGGGCAACAACATTTTTTACTTTGAAAGTCTCACGCGCCACGCGGGCGGCAATAATATTTGAATTATCTCCCGAAGATACAGCAGCAAAAGCGTACGCGTCCGAAATACCCGCCTGTTTGAGCGTTTCTTGATCAAAACCGACGCCGGTCACCAACTGCCCGCTGAACCCTTTACGCAAGGGCTGGAAAGCTCGTTCATCTTGATCGATAACGGCTACCGTATGCCCCGAAGCCTCTAGAGTACGGGCAAGCATAACTCCCACACGACCAGAACCCATAATGACGAAATGGGGCATGTGCTTTCCTCCTCAACAGACGACCGGTTTTCCTGTTAAGTGTACCGAGTAAGACCACTAAACGCCCGATGACCTGCGAAACACGCGGCAAATAAAATTGAGCTTTACCCCGCAGGCGGATAGCCTTAAACCTGTGAAATATCGTTGGGAAAAAATTCGCAGCGCCTTCACCGGTAAGCCGGTAGATTCGCGTCAAGTAGCGGCCATGTCGCTGCCTAAGCGTTTTGCCCTACCCCTTTTCGGCTCTGACGGTATTTCATCTGTCGCATACGCCGCCGACGAGATTATTCTGATGCTCGCCGTTGCGGGTAACGCAGCCATTGTCTATGCCCCTTGGGTTGGGTTAGCGGTCGCCGTCGTAGGTCTTATGATCGTAGGCACCTACCGATACAACATTAATCAGGTCGCTGCCGAAGGCGACTTTGAACTAGTGCACCGGCGGTTGGGCAGTAAACCCGCCGTTATTTTGGGGGCCTCGGTACTTCTTGATTTCGTGCTTACGGTTGCCGTTTCCATGTCGTCGGCGGCAACATTCCTGGTGGCACTCTACCCAGAATTACAAGATCATCGCAGCGCCATCGCAATACTGCTCATCATTATTTTGACCGTAGTGTCTCTGCGCGGTCTACAACTCATGGGAAAGATAGCACACTGGCCGCTCTATATTTTCCTCGCGATCCTAGGCGTTACGCTGTGCATTGGAATTATAAAATCCTGGATGGGTGTGCTTGCTAAAGCAGAATCGGCAAACTACTCGGTACTCCCCGAAAACGTCGATTCACAGCTGATTGGCATAGCGTTCTTCTTCTTGATCTCACGGTCTTTTTCAGCGGGTGCCGTTGCGCTCTCCGGAGTTTCCACGATCTCAAACTCCGTGCGTTTCTTCCGGCGCCCCAAAAAACATAATGCCGCCCTCACCCTCATGATTATGGGTACCATAACGGGTGTGCTTCTCGTCAGCATACTTTACATAGCCCAAGTTACCGGCGTTACTATGGTGCATGACACCACACAATATTTGTTGATTGAGGGGCGCGCGCCAGGCGAATTCTTCCATCAGAAACCCGCGCTCTATCAGATAGCACTCGCTATCTATGATGGTGCCCCGCTCATACCTCAGCTGCTTGTTTTTGCCACAGTTGCAGTGCTGACCATAGCATCTTTTACAGCTTTTATCGGTTTTCCGTTGAGTTCATCTGCTCTCGCTGACCGCAGGTATCTGCCAGTTCAGCTACGGAGCATCAACTCTGTGGGCCTCTACCGTAACGGGGTTCTCCTGCTGGCTATTATGGCAACATGTCTAACGCTGCTTTTTGGCTCGGATATTTTCTCGCTCATTCAGCTCTATCTCGTGGGTATGTTCCTCTCGATGCTGCTCACTCAGGGATCGGTAGTGAGCTACCGCATCCGAAAACTGCGCATTACACTGGCATTTACTTCGCGCCGACACCTGATCCGTGACCTAGCCGTCAGTATCATCGGGGTTATCGTGACTGCCGCTGTACTCATTACTGTTGTTGTCACTAAGTTCATGGCAGGTGCCTGGCTTTCGCTTCTTATAATCGCTACCTTGTTCGGGGGTATGATGATAACCCGTAAACACTACGATGCCGTCATCAAAGCAGCAGAAATACCATATGAAGATCTAGAAACCGCCGATCTATCCTCGCTGCCTTCACGGGTGCACGCCATTGTTTACACGAAGGACCTCAACAAACCCGTGCTTCGTGCCCTAGCCTATGCGCGCGCATCCCACCCTTCAACACTGGAAGCTCTGACCGTTAATAACGACCAGACCACTCTTGACGATGTGAAGACTCGCTGGGATCGCATGCGGATTCCTGTGCGGCTCTCAGTGATTGATTCACCCTACCGAGATACCGTCCAAGCCGTACATAACTATGTGCGCCGCATTCAGAACAATACATCGCGGGATGTTATTGCTGTTTACATTCCAGAGTTTGTTCCGGAACATTGGTGGCAGCGCCTCATTCATCCACGAACTGTCAAACAGCTTAAGAAAGTTTTACAGCAAGAACCTAATGTTATTCTTGTGACTGTTCCGTGGAGCATTCATGAGAATGCAACGTCCATCGATACCGAGGACATTGATACCTCTGTTCATTCCCATAAAAACGATACGATGTATCGGGGCTCAACCCACACAAAAGAAACGTGATATTCCATGAGAACCCTTGAGATTTTCTCATGCTTATGGCAGGGTTGAACGGTTATTTAAAAATAAGCGGTGTAGAATGCTTCACATCAGAATTCTGTAAGGAGAAGACGCGTGAACACCCCTGAAATCAGCACAGTACGTGACTCCGGTGCGGATAACGCTACCTCGGAGCAGGGGTACACTATAGGCGAGCTAATCCAGGTAACCTGTGAGACCCCCGCTCACGGAGGTGCACTCGTTGCACGTACGCACGCCGGGGTCGTTTTCGTACGGCACGGTGTAGTGGGTGAAGAAGCCCAAGTTCGAATTACAGCAGTAGGCCCCAAAAACCGTTTCTACTTTGCAGATGTTGTAGCCGTCAAAGTGCCTGCACCAGTGCGCCGTAAGCATCCCTGGGCACAGGCAGATGCCCTCAAAACCCCCGAAGAACGTCAGAAACTCACCGGCATAGCAGAGCTTCTTGGCGGGATGGAGTATGGACACCTAGAACCCTCTGAACAACGGCGTTACAAAGCCGAGATCGTACGAACTCAGCTTCATCGCTTAGGCGGCATCCCTCTAGAATCACCACTCTTAACAAACCTTATCGTTGAGTCTATGCCTAATCGAGACCTCGTCGAAGGCGACCTCTCCTGGCGATCTCGTATACGGTACACCACCGCTAAAAGCATTGAAGACGGTACAACGTATTGGCGCATCGGCATGTACCCCTACCACAGCTCGCAGCCGGTACCCGTAGTTGATTTTCCCCTCGTGGCACGTGAACTGCGTGACCTAGAACTTCACAAGCTCAACCTGCGGGGGGTTCGCGAACTAGAAGCAACGCTGTCTTCACGTGGGCGTATTCTGCTCCAATTCATGGTTGATCCCCGGTTTGAGACAACCCACGTCGCCAAAGAGATTGAAAGGCAGTGCATCCAGCTTTGGGGCGAGCTTGCTAAACGTAAAATCTCACTTTTCTTCACCCCCTACAGCGGATCGAAAGCAAAACCGAGCAAGCGTTCGGGGCAGCCCAGCGTGCATAGCCCTTATCGGCGTGTGCGTCAGGGAGATATACTCCTTGGCGGTGGGTTACGTTCCGTAACCGAAGAAGTAAGTTTTGGTCCGCGAAGGTTCAGCTATCAGGTCTCCGCAGGTGGCTTCTGGCAGATTCACCGCTGTGCCCCCTCAACTCTCATGGGCACCATGTTAACCATGCTCCGCCCAACCTTAGGCGAATGCGCCCTCGACCTATACGCCGGTGCTGGACTATTTACAGCAGCGCTTGCGGATGCTGTCGGCTCAGAAGGAACGGTTATCAGCGTTGAAGGTTCCCCGGTAACGCACCGTGATGCGCGTTCCAACTTCGCTCCGGATGGTCCTTCCCGAAGCGATAACTCCAAGGAAACCCGTGTTGAGGTTATTCGTGGAGACGTTGCGCAAAGCCTTCAAGATCTTAAAGCAGCACATAGCCTTGGCCAGATACCTACCCCGGATGCCGTGGTACTTGACCCATCTCGCGAAGGGGCTAACCGCAAAGTTTTGGAACGCCTCAACGAACTCAAGCCCGGGCGCATTCTATATGTGGCATGTGATCCTGCAGCCTTGGGACGCGATACAGCTATTTTGCGTGAACTAGGCTGGGATCTCGTACAGGTCCGGGCATTTGATATGTACCCTAATACGCATCATGTTGAGACGCTCGCTCTTTTTCACCGTGCGCCTGCGCGTATTCGTCCAGCGCGTCTGTCAAAACGTCATAAGTAAATTCTCGTAGAGACAGCAAAACTGTATGTACCTAAGATGGCGAACACGGTAACCATGACTTTTTTCGGCAACCTTCAAATGGGTATATATAACCTAACCCGTTAGAATTTAACTGTTAGACCTAGAGGTACATTGTTGACCTCAACCGTGCAGAAGGAGAGTGTATGTCTGCTGAGAACGAGGCGAACAAGGAATCCTCAGGGCTCTTGTCCGATATTCGTGAACCTCGGGATTTGCGCCCCCTCAGCTACGAGCAGCTGCGTGAACTCGCTGAAGAGATCCGTCAGTTTATCGTAACGAATGTTTCTGCAACGGGTGGTCATTTAGGCCCCAATCTTGGTGTTGTTGAGCTGACTCTTGGTATCCACCGTATTTTTGATTCGCCCCACGATTCTATTCTCTTTGATACAGGGCATCAGTCCTATGTGCACAAGCTGGTGACCGGTCGTCACGCCTTTGACACCCTGCGCCAAAAGGGCGGGTTGTCGGGGTATCCGGATCGTGGCGAGTCTGAACACGATATTATTCAGTCCTCGCACGCTTCATCATCAATTTCCTGGGCTGATGGTATTTCACGCGCCTACGCTCTCAACGGAGAAAATGACCGCTATACGGTGGTTTTAATCGGTGATGGTGCGTTGACCGGAGGCATGGCCTGGGAAGCCGTGAATAATATCGCTGCCGACCGTAGTCGTAAAGTCGTTATTGTAGTCAATGACAATGGTCGATCGTATGCGCCTACTATTGGCGGTTTTGCTAACCAGCTGACGGCACTTAAGCACGAGGTGCAGCAGCAGGTTGACCGTATGCGTCTTGACCATCGATATGATCGGGCGCTTGATGCTATGCGCCGTGGTCTGCAGCGTGGCGGCCCGCTGGGGCAGATGATTTACCGGGGGCTGCACGGCATGAAGGTCGGTATTAAGGACGTTGTGGTCCCCAAGGGTATTTTTGAAGATCTCGGCATGAAATATGTTGGTCCAATTGATGGGCACGATCAAGAAGCTGTTGAGACCGCCTTGCGTGCCGCTAAGAACTACGGCGGCCCGGTGATTGTGCACGCTATTACAGAGAAAGGACACGGCTACGCTCCGGCACGTGCGAATGATGATGATCAATTCCATGCGGTAGGAAGGATTGATCCTCTTACCGGTAGGCCTGTCTCAACCAGCACCGAAGAGTCATGGACGAGTGTTTTCGGTCGTGAGATCAAACAGATCGCGGATGAACGCGAAGACATTGTAGGCATTACCGGTGCCATGCTCATTCCTGTTGGTCTACGTGAATTCGCGCAAGCGCATCCGAACAGAGTCATTGATGTTGGTATCGCAGAACAGCACGCCGTTGCGATGAGCGCAGGCTTGGCATACGGCGGTATGCACCCTGTGGTGGCACTCTATGCAACATTCTTAAACCGTGGCTTCGACCAGCTCTTGATGGATGTTGCCCTTCACAAGGCGGGCGTGACTCTGGTTCTTGACCGCTCCGGCATTACTGGACCTGACGGCGCAAGTCACCACGGCATGTGGGACTTATCGCTTCTGCAGTTTATTCCTGGGTTAAACTTGGCCGCTCCACGCGATGCTGCGACGCTTCGTGAAGCGCTTCGTGAAGCCGTCGCTATTGATGATGCACCGACCGTTGTCAGGTACCCAAAGGGGTCGGTGGGTGAAGATATCGCTGCCCTGGAACGCCGCTCTGACGGGGTGGATGTGCTGACCCGCACCGGGCGGCCGCATCCTGAAACTGGGCAGCGCGATGTGCTGTTTGTTGCCGTTGGCGCCATGGCACGGGTAGCGCTCGAAGTGTCTGAGCGCCTTGCCGAGCAGGGCATTCATTCGACGGTGATTGATCCGCGATGGGTTATGCCGGTTCCGCATTCGGTGGTGGATTTTGCACGAGACCACCGCATCGTTGTGACTCTCGAAGATGGTGTGCGTGCGGGCGGTGTGGGTTCACGCATTCGCCAAGAGATGCGTGCGGCTGGTGTGGACACGGCGTTGAGTGAGCTCGGCTTACCGGCAGAATTTATACCGCATGCGTCACGTGAGGAAATCCTGGAAGATGTTGGTTTGTGCGCGGAAACCATTACTGCCGATATTCTCGCGCAGCTTGCGGGTGATAAGGTTCCCTTCGCACGCGAAGAAGGGCAAAAGCCTCGGCATACTCAGTAATTTTTTTGTGGTGCTTTACCGAGTGCAAAAAATAAAACGTTGGGGTGTTTAGATTTTCACACACCCCAACGTTTTTATTGACATGAAATCTAGACGTTAAAAACTAACGTGCCGCCAATACTAATGTGTGAAAGATACCTAGCCCCCAACAATGATCCTGCCGTCTTTCGCCTCTGCTTTATAGGATTTCAACGGCGACTCGGCAGGACCGCCTTTGACTGCACCATCAGCGAGCGCAAACTGAGAACCATGGCATGGGCACACAATTTGGCTGTTGTTTTGTACGTTGAGTTGGCATCCTTGGTGGGTGCAGGTGGAGCTAAAAGCCTTGAAGACACCGTTTTCAGGCTGAGATACGATAACGGTAACGCCGCCTTTGGTAAGTTTCGCCGCTTTGCCGACGGGTACCTCCGAAGCAGCCGCAATATCGGTGGGGGACTCTGGCCCGGCAGCACCGTTACCGCCCCCTCCGCCACCACCGCTGGAACCTTCGGCACAGGCGCTTAAAGCAAGAGCTCCTGCGGTAGCTGTAGCCCCCGCTACGAGTGCATTTCGGCGCGAAAGTTTATGCTCCAGCTCCTGAATGCTCTGAGAGCTTGGCTCGTGCCCAGAAATTTCTGATTGTGCGCACGAACAGGTGCACGATGGTACTTCGTTCATCGTTCCTCCTTGAATTCCCCGGTGTGTGAAGCCGGGCTTGTGTGATGCTGAGGCGACCGTACCTGTGGGATAGCTGCGTGTCGCTCTTTTATAAATCTAGAAGATAAATCGTATGCACGCGAATAAGCCGTTTTGTTGTGTGGCGCGTGCCTCCATATTTTTCTTGGGTTGAGAGATCCATGTATTAAGGCATTAGCCAAGGTGTCGCTGGAAAACTTCATGAAGATCCGGGGCGAGGATTTCAATCTGCCACGGGCGCACATCATGCGAGCGAAGAGCCTCAAGAAGGGCCTCTTGAGAGTAAGGCTCGGGCGGATCCCAGCACAGACGCCGTATACAATCAGCGCTGATAATATTCTGTGCTGGAATATTGAGCCGCTCTGACTCCCGTTGTACTATCTTCCGCACTTCGCTAAGAATCTCTAGTGAAATAGGGCGTTTCGTTTCCCAAGCTTTAAGCGGGGGAGGCGCGGTTGCCGGAATGGTATAGGGCGCCGGGTCCTCACCCCGAGAAGCTGATACTATCGCACGCACCCAGCGGGGACCTTCACGTTTCAACAGTCGAGTACGGAACCCCGGAATCGCCATGATAGCTGGTACATTACGAGGCATTTTCTGCGCAGCCTCAACAAGTGCGGCATCTGAGAGTAAAGCCTTAGAATCTATATCTTTCTTCTGCGCTAATTTATCGCGCTCGAACCAAAGATTCCGCAGGGCTGTTAGTTGCGGTACGGACCGGAGCGTGTTCCGTCCCTTCGCTTTCCTCCACCGTTCGGCTTTCTTCGCAGCAGGGTCAGCGGGCGGCAGTGAACAGAGATAGGCAAATTCCTGGCGGGCATACTCAAGTTTTCCCTGGTCTTCTAAAACCTCTTCCAAGGCATCGCGTAAGTCTGCTAGTACATCAACATCAAGGCATGCGTAGTTCAGCCAAGACTCTGGCAAAGGACGCTGTGACCAGTCTTCTTGGGAATGCTTTTTCTCAAGTTTGTACCCTAGAAGCTCTTCGACAACAGCTCCCAGGTTCACCCGTTCCAGACCCGCTAAACGTGCACCGAGCTCGGTATCAAAGAGAAGACGCGGTCGCATTCCAAGAAGATCCAGACTCGGAAAATCCTGGGTTGCTGCGTGAATAATCCATTCGGCATCTGCTAGAGCATCGTTGATGATCCTAAGGTCAGAAAAAGCTTCGGGATCGATCAGGTAGAGCTTATCTTCGCGTTTCAGCTGTACCAAGAAAGCCCTGATCCCGTACCGTATACCCTGTGCGCGTTCCGTATCGACAGCAACCGGACCGGATGCAGCACGCAAAGATTCAGCAGCACGTTCAAGCGCCCTCTCCGTGTTAATAATAGAGGGGACCGGAACAGACGGGGTAGTTAGCGGAATAACATCAGGAACCGTGAAATCAGCAGGTAATCCGAGCATAGGTGGGAGTTTGATAGGCTCGGTACTCGGGCTGAGACTCATCTGAAAGTGGTTCCTTGAATATCCGTTTCTGGTAGCTCCCTCGACGGGGCTGAAAACAATGACTCCACCATTCTACCCGTTGCCGCTGTGCGTTACATGTTTCTTCAAATATACCGAAAACCCAAAGACCGGCACCGGGCTAACAGCAGTATTGTCTCGTAAATAGCTCTAGCTTACGACTTTTGCGGTTCCAATGTGAGACAGACAGAATTGATGCAATACCGCAGATCAGTCGGAGTATCGTATCCTTCGCCTTCAAACACGTGACCCAGATGCGAATCGCAGGCGGCACAACGTACCTCTACTCGGCGCATCCCTAACGTGGTGTCTTCCAGATACCGCACACGATCTTCGGCGAGTGGAGCGAAGAAAGAGGGCCAGCCGCAGTGCGACTCGAACTTCTCAGCAGAGCGGAAAAGCTCGGTCCCACAGGCTCGGCACGAATACACACCCTCGGTTTTCGTATCCCAGTATTCGCCGGTGAAAGCACGTTCGGTGCCGCCTTCACGCAGTACCGCGTATTCTTCGGGTTTGAGAACTTCACGCCAATTCTTCGCAATTTTACCGACACCTGGTAGTGAGTTTCCCACTGCTACTCCTTCAAATCTTCTCTTATGAGCTGTCGTCGTTATAACGGTGCTGGCTCGGGTTTTGTTCCCGATGGTACAGGGTACGCACCACCATATCCTCATAGTGAGCGAGTGAATCTGCGGGTCGCCCCAAATACTCCATGACGCGCGTATCCCTGAACAGCGCATACCATTCGGCAGCGTCCTCCGCTGCAGGGATCCGCAGCTCAAGACACGGCTGCTCAGGCGCGAAGAGGCGCATAGTTGCCGCCGGTGAGTTTAAGCAAGTCGGCGGGGGAGAGCTCAATATCAAGCCCGCGTTTACCGCCAGAGACCAAGATAGTTTGATACTGCTCAGCGCTGGCATCCAAAAGCGTGGGGGAAGGAGTTTTCTGCCCTAACGGCGAAATACCACCCACCACATATCCAGTGCGGCGCTCGGCAACCTTCGGATCGCACATGGAGGCGCTCTTCCAACCAAGGGCGTGTGCCGCCGCTTTCAGGTTTAGCTGCCCACTCACCGGCACTACCGCCACCGCAAAATCTTTGTCATGAACAATAAGAAGCGTTTTAAATACCTGCTCAGGATTGGCGCCAAGTTTCTGCGCGGCCTCCAACCCAAAGGAGGTTTCTCCCTCCACATGCTCGTACTCACGAATCTCAAAAGGAGTCTTAGTTTCCTTCAAGAGCGCGACCGCAGCGGTGGAGGCACCTTTCTTGCCGCCTTTATTCTTTTTAGCCATGAAGACTATTCTACGAAAACGTGAGGTGAACCCCTAAGGTATGTATCACCTTTACCTGCGTAGGGATGGCGTGCCTGCAAGCGTTAGGCTACACAACGTTTTCCAGCATAGCGGGTTTCTGACTAGGAGAATTAGCCGATTCATCTTCAATTGAGATACCAAAGTCGGTGACTGTACTCAGATCGTGCTCTGTCATGGTTGTGATCCCTGCACCGCGACCAGCAGAATTGAGGATTCCAGATCCCACAATATTGCCCTGAGCATCGTAAAACCAGAGTTTATAGACCTTTCCTTCGGGTAGCGCAGGCAGATTTGTCGTTGAAACACCCGCCATGTTGTGGGAAGGGGAGTACATGACCGATACTGGCATACCGTTGACTTTACCTTGGGCCATTGAAAGGTCAGGAGCCATGCTGATTTGCTCGACGATCGACTGGTCGCCAGGTCGTGCAGCTGCCGGATGTGCTGGAGCCGAAGAGGACACCCTCGCGGCTTGAAGCTCCTGGGAGGTACGTTCTAGTTGCTGATGCTGCGTGAAACCCCATATGCCCAGACCAGCAGCGATAATAATACTTGCCGCAGCCGTCATGCGCGATGGTGAGAATTTACCCTGGGTCCCGAACCAACGCCGTTTAGCTCGTGCATAAGCGGAATCCTCTGAGTCTGCGATAGCTTGAGCGTTGTCTGCATTATCTGATGCAAAGTAACCTTCGGAATCGGCATGATCACTCTTATGCTCGGCATTCACATCATCTGTACCTAGCTCATTAACTGGCTGGATTTGCTCGGTATGTGCAACCTGCGCCATCACACGCGCTTTAAGCTCAGCGGACGGTTCTTGCGGAGTGAGCGAAGTACCAAAAACCTCAGAGAGAACCGCAGCATCGGCCTTAGCATCTTCGCGTTCGTGTTTGGGGGCCCACGATTCAAACGCTATACGTTGCGTTGGTGAAAGCGTGTGAAGGGCGTAGTCGAGTTTATTGGGGAAATCTTCGGGATAGTCTTTAGTGCTCACGGGTGCCCTCCAATCGTTCACGTAGTTTCTGCATGCCAGCGCGCATGCGGGTTTTGACAGTTCCTAGAGGAATGCCCGTTTCATCGGAGATCTCGCGCTGTGATTTACCTCCGAAATATGCCATGGTGAGCAGCTGGGCTTGTTCGCGTGGAATACCCGATAGAGCATGATGAACCTCCTCCGTATCCATAAAAGCAGCTATTGCGTCATCAACATGATGATAAGATTCGCGATACTCCTCAAGACCGCGTGTGAAATCACGTTCTGTGGAGGCTGCAACGGAGCGCACCCTATCAACCGCACGGCGGTGAGCAATAGTTGCAGCCCACGACAACACGGTACCCCGTTCTGCACGGTATAAAGGCGCTTTTTGCCATATTTCTAGAAAAACTTCTTGAGTAACTTCTTCCGCATGCGTTCGGTTATGAAGAATGCGGTTAATAAGCGCGTACAGACGCGGAACAAGCGCATCGTATAGAGCTTCAAAACAGTGTTCGTTTCCTGCGGCAGCACACTCCATCAACGCAGTTAAGCGCTGATATTCCTGAGGAATTTGGGTGGCTTTTTGAGCTTCTTGATACGCCGAAGTCACCTGACGATCCAAAAAAGTCATGGTCATATCATCTCACGCCCTATGATGACATTTGATTATTGTGTCGGTGATAAGCGAAGTTTAGGTATGTTTTACACCCTAGAAAATATTCCAGGGTGTAAAGCAGCATACCGGCAAAATATTACTTCGACATGGCGGAAGCCGAAGGAGACATCATGGCGTCTTTGTTTTCCATCTTGCCCCCTTTGTCACCGTCCATCTTATTGTCATCATGCTTCATGCTGTCATGATCTCCCTGCATTTTATCGCCGTCCATCTTGCCGTGGTCGCCATCCATCTTGTCCCCAGACATGGCAGACTGACTCGGCATAGCTGAAGGCGACATCATAGCGTCTGAACTCATCATGGCAGAAGAAGAGGGGGTGGATGATGCAGAAGAGCTCGACGATGCGCTCGGCGATGAGTTCTGATCAGAAGCGTTAGAAGAACATGCAGAAACACCAGCAACGAGGGCTAGAGAAACAGCTGCAAAAGACGCAGTGCGAAGAATAACGGACATACGTAACTCCAATCTTATATCGGCACAGGTAACGCGGAGGAGCGCCCGTACCATTGCAAAATATTCAGAATCCTAAACTGGACTCATTAGGTATTCGGAACATTCAGCCCGCTCGGATTGCAAAACCTCAGAAAAATTTTTAAATGATGTATCCGACTACCTCTCGCAACACCTTGAGAAAAACTTCCATGAACTTGAATATTGCGGAGTAAAAGGCCTCATTAAGATGCTGTCAATTGTGCAGGCATCGCTATAAAAATAATTTCAACCAAACCGAAACCGCAGTTCGTTCCGAATATAACCATGACAACACGTGAGGCAGCATCGCCTCGCATTACCAATCCATGAGGAAGAATAACTATGCTGTTATCGCTCATCATCCTTGGCATACTCGGTGGTCTTATCACTGGGATCTCGCCCTGTATCCTGCCTATCTTGCCCGTTATTCTCGTCACTGGCGGTGCAGATTCAGCGCGCACTGCATCTACCGAATTTGGACAAACAGGCATAGCAAAAGATTCTGCGGACAATGTGCAAGCCTTATTCTCGCGCAGAAGCGCAGTTCTCGGAAACGCAGCTCCAGCACCCATGCAGCGTACTGCATCACGCTGGCGTCCCTATCAAGTTGTAGGCGGGCTCGTTCTGAGCTTCAGCCTCTTTACCCTGCTCGGTTCGGTTATTCTTGCTGCCCTGCACTTGCCGCAAGATACGCTGAGGATTTTAGGTATCACCTTCCTCATTATTGTTGGGCTGAGCATGCTTATACCCCCGTTGGAGCGCCTGCTTGAAAAACCTTTCGCGAAATTCTCAAAACTCGGAGCGAAACGCAGCACCACACGTGGCGGCTTCCTCATGGGGTTTGCTCTCGGTCTCGTCTATGTGCCCTGCGCAGGTCCGGTTCTTGCAGCTATTACCCTTGCTGGCGCAACCGGAAACATCGGTATCGAAACCGTAGCACTCACCCTATCCTTTGCTTTCGGAACAGCGATCCCGTTGTTGATCTTTGCTCTTGCGGGGCGGAGCATTGCAGAACGAGTTAAGACGTTCCGCACCCACCAGCGTGGAGTACGCACCGCCTCGGGTGTACTCTTGATCGCTCTTTCAATCGGACTAGTATTCAACGTTCCCGCCCAGCTACAGCGCGCAATTCCGAATTATACGGAAGGGATTGAGCAGACTATCAGTCAAGATACGCAGAATAATATTATTTCCTCCTCCACCGGTGGGTCGATAAGCTCGTGCCGACCCGATGAAGAAAAATTGCAGGACTGCGGCTCTGCCCCGGAATTAGCAGGTGGCACGGGTAACTTTAACACTGAGAATCAGCCAAGTCTCGCTCATATGCGTGGAAAGGTTACACTCGTTGATTTTTGGGCATACTCGTGCATTAACTGTCAGAGGACGGCACCGCACCTGAATGAACTCTACGCCAAATATCATGATTATGGTCTAGAAATAGTGGGAGTACACACGCCGGAATATGCGTTCGAACACGAAGGTAAGAATGTCCAGGCAGGCATTGAGAACCTAGGTATTAAATACCCGGTAGTTCAAGACAACGACTATGCTATTTGGCGTGCTTACAGCAACCGCTATTGGCCTGCACACTATCTCATTGATAGTGAAGGTAAACTTCGTGCTGTTCACTATGGTGAAGGTGGGCATAAGGTGACTGAGGCACAGGTACGCGAACTTCTCAAAGCTGCAAACCCACAAGTGCAGCTTCCAGACCCTATTCACAAGGATGATGTACAAGAGGAAACACAAAACGCGCATGATGCGCGAACCCCTGAAACGTATCTAGGCTCTAAACGCGCAATGTACTTTGCGGGGCAAGAAAGCTACGCTAACGGAACCCGAACCTTCAAACCAGCAGATCGTCTAGCTGTTGACCAATACGACCTCAACGGTACGTGGTCCATAACCCCCGAACGTATTGAGCCTCAAGGAAACGACGGCACTTTGCGGATTAACTATAGTGCCCACGGAGCGCAGGTTGTTGCCGGCGGCAGCGGTACCATCGAAGTGCGGCGCAATGGTACAACGGAAAAGATTCACGTAGACGGCGCTCCCAACGCCCACCACATTGTGCGCGGCGATGAGCAAAGTAGCGGAGTTATTGAGCTCAAGGTCTCGCCCGGAGTGCAGCTGTACTCGCTCACCTTCTCATAAGTCTCTGCCGAATCTCACACAGAATTCACCCCTAACGACTAAACCCGGGACTGTGTTTTCAAGGCTTTAGATCACACATGACTAAAACCACGTAAAACGCATAGTCCCGGGTTTTACTGCGTTTTCACCGCATCTGTACCCGAGGGAGAGAGCGCTCCGAGTACCGGGCTGCGGCAAGCTCAGCACATCCGTACTAAACTTAAGACAAGTAACATAGACGTCACTCAGAAAGTTATATCGTGCCCGTCACCTACGAACACCTTACCGAACGTATCCCAAACGTCTCAGCAGAAGAGCTTCTCGCTGGATTTCGTCCCTCAGAACGATTCGGTGAAGTGTCATTCGACAGCTATATTCCCGATCCAAACCAGCCCTCCCAAGCTGAAGCAGTACAAAAACTCAAAACCTTCGGCGATAAAATCAACAAAGGAGGAAGTTCTGGCGGGTTCTTCGGCAAACTTTTTGGCGGTAAAAAGAAAGACTCCGCAAAATCCGGGCTCTATTTAGACGGCGGCTTCGGTGTTGGGAAAACCCACCTTCTAGCCTCCCTATGGCACTATGTTGACGGGCCCAAAGCCTTCGGTACCTTCGTCGAATACACCAACCTGGTTGGTGCCCTCACCTTCCGCAAAACCGTAGAAGCGCTCAGTGGATACAAGCTCGTCTGCATTGACGAATTCGAGCTTGATGACCCCGGCGATACTGTCCTCATGTCCCGCCTGATGCGCGAACTCGCAGATGCGGGCGTCAAACTCGTAGCAACCTCCAACACTCTGCCCGGTGCCCTCGGCGAAGGACGCTTTGCCGCCGAAGACTTCAAACGTGAAATCCAAGTACTCGCCGAACAATTCGAAGTACACCGTGTGGATGGTGAAGACTTCCGTCATCGCGGTCTTCCAGCTGCACCGGAACCCGTAACTCCCGACGCGTTCGACGCTAAGGTTGAGGAAGTATTCGATGGAAAAACCGTGGGTATCGATACTTTCTCAGAGCTTGTCGAACACTTAGCGAAAGTGCACCCTTCCCGTTACCGCCAGTTTATCGACGGTCTGCAGGGTATCGCTTGGCGCGATGTACACCCGATTACCGAGCAAGCGGTAGCGCTGCGCTTTGTTGTGCTCGCTGACCGTCTTTACGACAAAGACCTGCCGATCGTCTCATCCGGTGTACCTTTCGACCAGGTCTTCACACCCGAAATGCTTGCTGGCGGTTACCAGAAGAAGTACTTCCGTGCCGTCTCGCGTCTGACGGCGCTCGCTCGTGAAGGCTTGCTAGGGGAATCAGAGGCTTAGACTTCATGGCATTGCGGTATAGCGTAGAATGCTGTGCTTGATATTTGCGACCTTATTTGTGTAGAAGGTTGTAAGGTTTTTGGTACTGACGCTCGGCCTAAAAAGTGCGGCAAAAGATTTGGCAAACGACGAAAAAACCCGTATAGTATTTATCTGTCAGTGTGACGGGTAAAGCCTGTTGTTGATGCTTGAAAAGCACCTGATAAGCGGTTGTAGCTCAGTTGGTAGAGCACCACCTTG
>NZ_KV795756.1:564035-706879 GCF_001809115.1 Rothia sp. HMSC071F11 | reverse complement strand
TGGATGTCGCGAGTTCAAGTCTCGTCAACCGCTCGTAGGACTCCTAGAGTTCGAACTCATCTCGCGAGAGATGTATGCGGTGAGGTGGTCGAGTGGTTAGGCAGCGGCCTGCAAAGCCGTGTACGCGGGTTCGAATCCCGTCCTCACCTCGCAACAACACATTGATGTTGTAGGCGCGATTGGCGCAGCGGTAGCGCGCTTCCCTGACATGGAAGAGGTCACTGGTTCGAACCCAGTATCGCGCACAGATAACCCCAGCTCATGGTAAGCTGGGGTTTTTGTGTTTTTGGCTTATAGGAATTTTAGTCATCTGGAATATTTTCTCCACATTCGTAGAGATGAGCCGTCTAACAAGGGTAGTTAGTGAAGATTCAAATATGTTCGTTCCCCGCACCTGCGGGGATAACCTTTCAGCTCTATGAGGAATACTCCATTGAGTCTAGTGACGCATATCATGCTTACTAGAGTTGGTGGGGTATTCCCTTAACTGTATAGTTATATATGTTGTTCGGGCGGGTCCCGAAAAACAGTCCGGCCCCATCGTATAGCGGCCTAGTACTCCGCCCTCTCACGGCGGCAACACCGGTTCAAATCCGGTTGGGGTCACACTAGGAAAAGAGAATTCCCCGGTTCAGGCGAACCAGGGAATTCTCTATATTTTTATAAATGCCAAGCGGATCAGGATTTTCTAAAAGGCACTTATATAACCTTTTCAGCAAAACCTAACTCGCCCGCGTCATAATGTGAATAACCAGAAAACGGGGGAGCAGCCTACTTATTCTCCCCGCCCGCACTGGCAGAAGCACCCGCTGCGGCAGGAGCACGGCGCACCATACGCCACGTTCCCTCAAGATAATGAGCCGTCACCTGGCCCGAGACAACACCGCTCGGCACCTTAAAAACCTCAGGAAGCGGCTGCGAACGGTTCGTCGTCTTCGTATACACCGCAGACTCCCGATTAACCTTCATCGTTGTCTTCCAGGTATAAAATCCGTTCTTCTCATCCTTCGTTGGGTGATCTGTATCCAAAGACATCGTCAACGGGTTCTGCACGCCAGTCACCCAGCCAGTCTCTGAAGCGTACATATCCTGCATGAAATCGGCAATAGTTGTGTAATCGCCCGTATGATCAATATTCGTGAAATAGTTACCGTCACCCGTCAAAAGCATATAATTCAAAGTCGCGAGCCAGTAGGTTACAAAAGCGTGTAGGCCCTCAACCGAATCCTCACGTAATTTCACGGGTTCCACCGGAACAGGCACATGCTGCGCCGGATGCTCCTGCGTGCCAGGTTCAAATTCACCAGACGATCTGTAGTTCTCCAACTTCAACTCACCCTTAAAACTAGGGCCAGAAGGGGTAGCAGATGCAGAGGCAGCCGAATGCGATGGCGATGTAGCCTTGGCAGATGCGCTAGCACTTGGCGCCGCATCCTTATTCTGCGACGAGCACGCGGTAAGAATAGTTATAAAACCGGCACCTACAACAGTGAAAGCGCCACGACGCGACATTGAGCTCATGAGAAACCTTCCCATCAAAAAACGTTTTCCGCCTGCGCGAAAAACTTCACAAGAATAGAACGCAAAAATATATACGTTCTCTATAAAATCTACCGGTAAAACCCTAGCACACCTAAAATGTGTGGAGATTTCTAAGGTGCCTTAGTGCCACCGGGCGAAGCCTGCGAGCCGTCGTCCTTGAGCATGCGCCATGCCCCATTCTCATATTGAGTGATCACCGAGACCCTAGACCCAGACTGCATAAGGTCATTAAGGGGGTAAGTCTCCTGAGTCTGCGAATTATAGATTTCAGTACCTTCACCAAACTCAACGGTAGCAATCCACATATACGATGTTTCACTCCGTGGATTCTTCACCGGTTTTGCAGAGTTGAGTGAAATTTTCATAGGATGCTGTTCCCCAAGAACCCACACTACACCGCTGTCGTACAAGGCTTTATAAAGATCAATACTTTCGGTGTAATCATCAGCCGGATCAGCTTTACGCAACAGAGCACCGTCACCCGTTAAGTAAAGATAGTTTTGTGCCTCAACCCAGAATGCAATGAATGAGTACATGCCGTCCACAGACTCTTCATGCATATTTTCTGGTTCCACAGGAACCGGTACGTTCTCGGCCTTATGCTCGCGGGTGCCCGGTTTGAACTCACCTTTAGAATCGTATTTCTCTAGTTTTACAGATCCTTGATAGTTCTTCCCAGAACTTTGCAGACCCTCCGATGCTGATGGGGAAGCCCCCGCCGCCGAGGCTGCGCTCTCAGCAGATGCGGTACCACCGGGTGAGGGAGAAGCATCATTACCTACCGGCTGAACCTTTGGCGTACAGGCAGTAACCGTTGCCGCTGTGAGACCCGTACCGGTCAAATACACAGCTTGGCGACGTGAAACTAGAGTCATGATGCCCTTTCAAATCTGTACTAATTCCATCATAACGTCATCCTGCATGTGAAACATGGAAAATTTCTATTTCTCAAGGATAGATTTACGGGGCTCGAACTCCTTATAGGATTCTCAAGGGTCCGATCTGTATTTAGTCTTTCAAAAGATGAGCATATTGTTTGCGCACTTTCGCTACCTTAGGCCCAACTACTACGGAGCAGTACCCCTGATATGGGTTCTTCGCGTAGTAATCCTGGTGGTACCCTTCTGCTTCCCAAAACTCAGTCAGCGGTTTAATCTCGGTGACAACTGGGGAGTCGAAGAATGACTGAGCTCGCTCTTTCGCAGCCTCAAACACAGCCTTCTGTTCGTCAGAGGAATACAACAGTACGGAACGGTACTGCGAACCACGGTCGGCACCCTGCTGATCCCAACTTGTCGCATCGTGTGCGGCGAAGAAAATATCCAAAATCGCGTCTTCACCTATAACCGATTCATCAAAATCAACCCGAACAACCTCGTGATGCCCCGTCGTTCCCGAGCATACAGACCGATAATCGGGGTTTTGGGTGTGCCCGCCCGCATACCCGCATACGCTTGCTTTTACACCCTGGAACTGCCGAAAAACAGCGTCAATACACCAAAAACAACCGCCGCCAACAACCAAGCTTTTCATAAGACCTCTTCCACAGATAGATGTACATTCCTTTACAGCATAGCTGTATCAACTATTATTCCCCGTCCTACCCGAGGTCTGCTACGGGACGTGTAATAGCTCGTATTTCTGCTGCTAGATGCCACAATAGAATCATGACAACACCTACGCTATCCCACATTGTTGATACTTTTCATAGCCTGTATCCGCCGCACCTTGCCGCTAGCTGGGATTCTTCCGGGCTAGTCTGCGGACGTTTACAGACCCGCGTTAAACATGTGCATTTTGCAGTTGATGCCATATCAGCAACCGCCCAAGAAGCCGTAAATCTTGGGGTCGGTCTTCTTATCACTCACCACCCGCTTCTCTTGCGTGGTACCAGCTTCATACCCGACTCCGATTACAAAGGCAACGTGCTCCATACCCTCATTGAAGGCGGATGTGGCCTGCTCGGTGCGCACACCAATGCTGATGCCGCCGTCGCTGGTGTCAACGAGGCTCTCTGTGAAGCGCTTAATCTGCAAGGATGTGAACCGCTGACTGATCAGCAGCAGCAAGAACTTGCGGGCAAGGAATATAGCGTTGGAACAGGTCGTGTAGGTGTTCTTGCCCGCCCTCTTACATTGCAGGAACTCTCTGAAGAACTAGCTGCTGCTTTTCCCGCAACAGCGGGTGGGCTGCGCGTTGCGGGATCCCCACAAAAACTTATTCGTCGTGTTGCTCTCTGCGGAGGCGCCGGTGATTCGTTATTTGATGCCGTGCGGGCATCTGAAGCTGATGTCTATATCACCGCAGATTTACGGCATCACCCTGCCAGTGAGTTCCGGGAACAAGAACTTGTACGAGGTACTGATACTGCACTCATCGACTGTTCACATGCTGCAAGTGAATCTTTATGGTTAAATCGTGCTGCGGAACGTCTGCAAGAAACCCTAGCGGGCCAGGGATACAGTATTGAAATTTCGGTATCCTCGCTAAATACCGACCCCTGGGATTTTCATGTAAGCACTGGACAAACCATTGGTTCGGCAAGCACACCTCGCTAAAAATATTCAGAACAGCCCGACGGGACTTCTAAAATAAATGTGAGAAAAACTAATATTTTGCAACATGCATTACTATTTTTCCTGAATAGTATTTTGGTGATAATACGACGGTTATAAATAAGATATAAGTATGGCGTGCCCCCTATTCTCTTAGGAGCACGCCATATTTATCTAGACTCTGATTATTAGCGCTGCATATGTGCATAACGGTAAATAAATGCCGCCATTGCTTCACGTGAAATAGGCTCATAGGGGTGGAAAGAACCATCTGACCACCCGGTCGTAATATCTGTACTGCGAAGCCAGGCAATCTCTTTATAGAAAGGCTCGTCTGGGCTCAAATCCCAGAAAGGAGAGACCGCAGGTGCCTCAAACTGAGGGCTGCCCGCGAAGCGGTAGAAGAATGCCGCCATAGCGTTACGATCTACCAGGTCATGCGGGCGGAAAGTTCCATCAGACCAGCCAGTGGTAAGACCCTGCTGATGGAACCACACCATTTCCTTATACCACATATCGTTAGGAGAAACGTCTGTGAAAGGCGACTTTTCGGGAAGGTCAACTTGCGGGGAGCCTGCCAGGCGATAGAAATAAACAGCTATACCCGAACGCTCAATATAATCTTTCGGGTGGTATGTGCTATCTGGGTAACCGATCGTGATTTTACGGTTAAAAAGCCAAGTAATCTCATTATAAAAAGCAGAAGATTCAGGAACGTCAATAAAACGTTTCTGGGGCGAAACGGTCTGCGGAGTTGCGTTACCTTCCACCTGATTTAGGGTCGAGAGATCTTCCTGTGCAACAACGGCAGGCTGCCCCTGAGAATCGGTGGTTTGGGGCTGCTGAGTTTCTGCAAAGACGGGGGTACTAGGTGCAAGAGTAGCGCCAACTAGGGTAAGTGAGCATATAGTCGTGGGAGCTTTACGAAGTTTAAAAGTGAAAGACATACAATAATCCATCATGGCTAGTGCGATATGACTCCCTATAATGTACCAGGGATGTCATATATGGTAAAGGATCTTCGAAGATATTTATAAAACTGTTATAAACCTTGTGAGAAAATTCTCTGGACACATTCTTAGAAAATGTGCCGAGTATACAGAATCTATTTCCTCTACACTTCGAAATTAGAATATAACAGTTCTTTCTTTAGGGTGTTGATAGCGGGAGAATTCTCGTAGATACCAGAAGAATACACGCTATATTCACACCTGAGAAATCTATTCACGGATAATAAGGGTCAGTGTTCCTGCTTTCTTGGGCGTCGGTAAGGTACATTCAAGTTCCCAATCGCGGTCAAGCGCCTCCAAGAATTCTGAAATGCCCGCTGTACCTTCAAAAGGTCGCTCGGTAAGGGCATGAGTGATCACGTAGCGAGCTAACTTTCCGCGATAACGCTTTGCCATATGGGAGACAACCTTGCGTGAACCATCTGCTGCAACGCGTTCAACACGGACCGCTAATGTCTGGGCTGACGGCGATACCCACGATTTCGCGTAAGCGCTGGAACGGCAGTCAAGAATGAGGTGCCCCTGCGCGTATGCGGTCAACGCATTCCCCAAAGCTCCGCGCCAATATGTAGCCAGAGCACCTATAGCGCCAAGCTTGGTTCCCATAGACAGCCGATACGCAGGAATATGATCTTCAAGTTGCACCACACCCCATAAAGCAGATGAAATAAGAACGGACTTCTGAGCTAACTCCCGTTCATCGGGGGAGAAACTGGCGTAATCCAGCGCCTCAAAGAGCACGCCCGTATAGACTTTAGCTGCCGAATGCGCCGGTTCCTCCACTAACCGCGTGTTTCGTTCAATCTCTGCTGTGAGCGATGCACCCACCCCGAGGACATCTAGAGCGTCTTCCTGAGCGGAAACTCGCATGAGTTCTTCCAGCACATCTTCACGTTCGGTTGTGAGCTCTGGAAACGATAACTCGGCAAGATTAACTGGTGCGTGTGTGCGAGGCGCAGGGGTCTTACCCTCAGAAGGAGGCAGAAGAATCAGCATGCTTCTTATTCTACCGGGCAGAAATAGAGCAGCGATAATAACTCCGCTAGAATAGAAGGCTGAAGCAGGGTGCCTGGGCAATCGCGAGATACGTCTTCTGAGGGGTATATCGAGGAAAGTCCGGGCTCCACAGCACAGCATGGTGGATAACATCCACTCGGGGTAACTCGCAGGCTAGTGCCACAGAAAGTAAACCGCCTCATCGAGGTAAGGGTGAAAGGGTGGTGTAAGAGACCACCAGTGGGCGCGGTGACGTGCCCAGCTAGGTAAACCCCATGCGGAGCAAGGCCAAACAGAACACGCCATGATAGGGTAGTGCGCCCGAGCCAGCGGCGCGTGTTCGGGTAGGCCGCTTGACGCTTATGGCAACATAAGCCCTAGATAGATGATTGCCTCAGGTACAGAGCTTTCATCGGTACCGATGACAGAACCCGGCTTATAGGGCACCCTGCTTCTCATGACGCTCGTATACAACACCGGTGCGCCTAATTCTGTGTATCAAGAATCAGGCGCACCGGTAGTGTGGATGATTTTATGTTTTTAATGTCCGAACGGGTCAGGATCTACACCGGGCATCCAACTATTACCCTCAACAGTCCAGCCTTCGCGTTTAACAACTTTCTTCATGCGAGAGGTCCATTTTTTATTAAGACGATTCACATATAGTTTTCCATCAAGGTGGTCGGTCTCATGCTGCATACAGCGGGCAAACCAGCCGGTTGCCTCAAACCTGAGCGGATTGCCTTCGACATCAAATCCATTGACAGTAACCCACTCAGCACGTTTGAGGGGAAAACCGTAGCCTGGGAACGAAAGACACCCTTCTTCTTCGTCATGGGGGTCGGGCTCTGCCGCGGACACCTTGCCGAGAGTCAGCCTGGGGTTAACGATGCACCCGCGGGGAGTAACACCATCTTCATTTTCCATCTGATAGGTAAAAACTCGTAAACCTACCCCGATTTGAGGAGCCGCGAGACCCACTCCGTGGGCTGCATCCATAGTTTCATACATATCGGTAACAAGAGCTTTGAACTCATCGTCAAAGGCCGTGACTGGAGCAGCCGGTCGGTGTAAAACGGGATTGCCATAAATAACAACAGGGCGAATAGCCACAGGTAAATCCTTCGTTCTCGAAATCACAAGGTAAAGAGTTATTGATAGAGTATATTGGCGTCTACTCAGCGAGTAGGTCAAATCCTATGTTATCGCGCAGAAGCTCGTTTGTACCCCCAAAAATAGGCAGTAGCCGTGCCGCGAGGAACGCTTGGGCTACAGGATGCTCATTAATATAGCCGTAGCCGCCGAAAAGCTGCAGACACCGATCGGTAATTGTGCAGGCTTTTTCAGAGGCAAAGACCTTGGCTTTAGCGGCGTCCTCAGCGGTAAGTTCCCCAGCGTTAAAAGCCGCTATAGCGCGTGCCACGTAGAGTTCGGAAAGTTCGGTATTCATGAGAGCATTAGCTAGTTCAAAACGGGTATTCTGAAAATCTGCCACACGAGACCCAAAAACCTTACGTTCTTTTACATACTCTAGTGTGGTGTTGAGAGTAGTCCTGCTGATGACGGCGGACGCAGCGGCAATCGCTAAACGCGCTTGGGGCAGATGCTGTTTGATATAGGTCAAGCCTTGACCGGGCTCACCGATAAGGTTCTCAGCGGGAACACGTACATTCTCGAAGAATAGTTCGGCAGTGTCTGAGGCTCGAATACCTATCTTGTCGAGCTGTCGCCCCGGGGCGTAACCATCAGATTTTTCGACGAAAAAGAGGGAAAATGAATCCTCAGAAGCACGTTCAGAGGAACCATCAGTGCGGGCCAACACGAGGGCTGCATCCCCCGAAATACCGGATCCGATAAAAGTCTTCTGCCCGTTGAGAAGGTAAGAGTTCTCATCACGTACTGCGGATGTGCGGCATGCCCGCAGGTCGGATCCTGCACCTGGTTCTGTAAAAGCACATGAAGTTACAAGGTCACCGCTTACCATTTGGGGTAGCCAACGTTCCTTTTGCTCATGTGTACCGTATGCGAGTAAATAGGGGAGCACCAGATCCTGTTGAAGATGCACTGCGAGCGCAAACCCATATCCTCCAACGGCTGCGAGTTCTTGGGTTAGAACTAATTGATACTCGTAATCGGGCAGCTGGGCTCCGCCAAATTCTTCGGGGACCGCAAGTCCTAATACTCCTGTTTCTCCGGCGGCTTGCCATACTGAGCGAGGCATGATGTGTGCTTGTTCCCAGTCGGGGTAGTGAGGGGTTATTTCGTGTGCTACGAATTCACGGACTGCTTCTCGGAACAGTTCATGGTCTTCAGAAAATGTCAGAGTTGATTGCACAGAAAATCCTCTTTCCTCAGGGGAATAAAACATATAAAGTCTAGTAGGTAAAGCTATAGGGCCGCTATGGGGATTACCATAACGACCCTAGTGACGGGGTGATCGACGGGGGTTGAACCCGCGACCTCCTGGACCACAACCAGGCGCTCTGCCAACTGAGCTACGACCACCATGTACATCATGCGGTTTCCCGCGCGATTGCAACGGATACTACTCTACATGAGTTCGATAACTTGTGACAAATCAATTCAAGGTGATACGCGGCACGCTATATGCGGTTTTTAGAAGTTGGGGTGTTGAATTCTAGAAGGGCGCCATTTCAGATATTTGATCGCTTTGTTTCTCATACTCAAAACTATTTGTCGGTTCTGAAGATTGGTGAACAGTCTGGTGCGTATCTGTAGATGCTGAAACAGTGTTTTTGGGTTGTGAAAATTCCCGTTGAGGTGAAGATGCTGTTCCTCGTGGTCCAGCTTCTTGAAGGGTGCGGTTTGGGTATTGCTGTGTACTCGATGGTTGTGGGGGAGCGGCATGGCCGTCCTGCGATACATCCTTCTGAATCGGGTTTGTTGCGTCATTCTGAGTGCGGGATTGCGTGCCGCTGTGCTCTACAGTGCGTGAGAATGTGCTGGTGCCGAAGGTAAGGTCAAGACCGATACTGCTGGCATCAACTTCGACAGATGCACCTTGAGAACCATCTTCGCGTTGCCACTGTTGTGTGCGAACGCGCCCGGTGAGGAGTACGGGACTTCCCACTGTGAGGGAGGCAGCAATATTTTGTGCCAGCTTGCGGTAGGCGCAGACAGTGTACCAGCTTGTTTGTCCCTCGCGCCAGGAGTTTGTTGCTGAGTCAAACCAGCGTGGCGTGCTTGCCAACCTAAAATTGACGACTGGAATTCCGGTCGGAAGTGTGCGTAGCTGTGGGGCGGTTGCGGTAAACCCGCGTAGGATAACGGTATCAGCCATGATAGAGCTCCCTGAGATGTTAGGCGGTGTGTTAATCAGATAATGTGCATCCCCTGTCAGAGTGGGGCGCGGTTTTTCTAGTGTGCCTCAATGTAGTGTGATAAAGAGAGCGTTGTATGTGCACCTGTGGATAGCCTATCTGAACGGGACAAGAATTCTGATCTTGTGGATGAACAAGAGAGGCGGGGAACTTCTGATACGTGTCACAATATTGGTAAAGAAAACCCTTTACCTCTGGATTTCTTTCTAGCTCTATAAACCCCTATCCTTGTAGTGCAATACCGGTGAATCCGGTTTTTAGCATGAGATTTTTCTCATTCGTAAGCTTTATGAGCGCACTGAATCTAACAGCATATCTATGCCGCAGACGTACTGGAGAACATCGTGACAAAGTCTAAAAGGCCTCCTACGCCGAATCTTCGCGATTTTAAGAAGATTGCCGATGTAGACCCGCGCAAGATTTTGCCTCCAGATATGGATCCTAAGAACAAGCGTTTTCTCTATACTGCTTTGGCTATTCTTGTGATCATCGTGCTGATTATTGCCGTTATTTATATTGGGCGGCATAGCCAAGGCGGGCTGTTGGGTAGCCCTAGTGCCCCATCTTCTGCTACAGGGGACGGCGAAGAGCAGAACGTCAAAACTGAGTCTCTGGAAGAGGTCAAGAACCCGCATGATGCGGTTGATCCAGCCACAGCATATGCACCTAACTTATCGACGGTGAAGGAAGAACTTGCTGCCCTTCCTGTTAAAGAGCGGGCATCAAAAGCCGGATATACACGTGAGCAATTTGGTGCTGCCTGGGATGATGTCGATCATAATGGATGTAATACTCGTGATGATATTTTGCGTCGTGATTTAACAAATATTCGTTTCAAAGCGGGAACTCGTGCTTGCACCGTACAAACCGGAACTCTTGACGATCCTTATACCGGCAGGACAATCGAATTTAAACGAGGTAAGAAGTCTTCAAGTGCCGTTCAGATCGACCATGTGGTGGCGCTTTCGAATGCGTGGCAGACCGGGGCTCAAGATATTGGCGAGGAAAAACGTCGTGAGCTCGCGAACGACCCCGAGAACCTGGTAGCAGCAGACGGGCCCGCAAATATGCAGAAATCTGATGCTGATGCTTCTGACTGGCTTCCTGGCAATACGGCCTACCGATGCACATATGTGGCGCGGCAGGTGCATGTAAAAGCAAAGTATCAGCTATGGGTCACTGCCGATGAAAAACGCGCTATGGAGAACGTGCTGAACTCGTGTAAAGACACAAACCCTGTGAAGAAATAAAGGTACATATCTGTTAGCGACGATGCGCAGGTGGTTACGGGGTTACCGGTACAAGCACGAGCGCCGCTCCCTCAATCTGAGGGAGCGGCGCTCGTGTGTACGGGTACCCCAGGAGGGAATCGAACCCCCGACCAAGAGATTAGAAGGCTCCTGCTCTATCCTCTGAGCTACTGAGGCATGCATTTCACTGTCTTCGATATCGGTGTGAAATACATTTATAGAGTACACCGAAAAGTCACATTATGGTAAACGAACTCGAAAAATGACACAAATTTATGGAAAAAATCCTGAATCGCCATAGCCTGGTTCCGCGCCATGACAGGGGTTTACGCCCAAGTATCCGCCGACCTTAATGTTTTTGTAATATTTGACGGGTGCGCCGCGCACGGAGCCTTTCACGTGTCTGAGGGAAGAGCTGCCACCACATCCGTGTGATAGTTCGCTTTACCTGATGTGGGTGGAAGCTCAAGTACACCATACGTCGCGTTGCCGGGTCTAACGCCATCAGATAGACGATATAGGCCAGACAGATCAAAATGGCGATAAGACGCGCCATTCCCTGGTTGAAATCGTTCAGATATGGTGAGATGTACAGCTGATCACATACCGCATACGCCATAAAGAACAGGGTTGTCACAAAGTACCACATCAGCTGGAAGTGAGAGCGCAGACCTGTCGCGGCAATCATAGGAACAGCCCAGAGAATATACCACGACTGAATCATAGGGCTGAAAAAAAGCATGGCGAGAATCGCGAGACCTGCGTACCGCACCACATTACGGTATCGACCGACAAATGCGAAGCTTAACGCGCTCAGGATGCCTAGAAGTTTGCCAATATTCTCAAGAATTTTCTTAACAGTATCGAAAGAGTCGCCGTGTGCGAAAAGCCCAATGAAACCGATCACCAAGCCGATGGGAGTGTACCAAATGTACTGACCGCCCGTAGTAGAGAGCGCGCTGACCCAACCGAAACCAAGGTCGCTTATGTAACCTAAAATAGCGAGCTCGGCAAGAAGAATAATTCCTGAGATAAACCAGATAGTGAATTTGCGTACCCAGCTGGCGTTATTACCCGCCCACAGCAAGCCAACAAAGGGGAGCACCACAAGTGCTAGAGGCTTCACTCCGACGCCGAAAGTCACCATCGTAACGCCAAGAACGCCACCATAGACATTGGGGTATCGCTTCGCAAAGTAGAGACCTGCAAGCATGAACATGGTCATCAAGGAATCGTTGTGACCACTCGCTATGAAAGAAGCTATGAACAGGGGATTAGCGCCTACCTGCCAGAGCGCTCGCGTTTGATTATATTTGTAAAGCTGTGCGAGTTTTACGACAAAGAACAAAATGCCGATAACGGCGAGGACACTGACAAGACGAAACAAGAAAATGGCGAGATCGATATTTCCATCGACGATGCGAGCGATGAATTCTTCGATTTTGAGTGAGATAGGCCCGTAGGGCGGAGGAGACTCAGCCCATTGCGGATCCGCACCATTTTGCATGAAGTTCGCTATCTCAGAAACCCCCTGTTTATAGGGGTTCAGTCCGTGAGCCATAACCATGCCCTGCCCATAGTAGGAAAACATGTCGCGGCTGTAAATAGTAAGAGCAAAAACCTGGGGCAGTGACCAGCAGGTAACAATTGCGATCATCCACCTGAGCGAAGAATTATTCCAGGTACCCATCTTCTGATAGATACGCAGCCACTCACGGCACATAATCATGGCACCTAGTGAAAGCGCGATAATACAAACGATTACCCACGAAACTTCATAACGTATAGTGCGTATCAGATTGTTGCGCCAAAAACCTGAGCTATCTGCAATCCAACCAACGCCGTATGAGCTGAGAGTGATAAGAATAGAGCCAAAGGCACCCAGCAGTAGCGTGCGAAGACGGTTACTGTCAATGTACTTTTGCAGACGCGGCGACGTTGCGGTGGGCTTTGTAAAAAATCTTGACCGCCACTGCATATACCGCGTTTTCATGCGTTAGGAATCCCTTCACTAGGGGTTTTAGCTCTACATCCAATACGCTCTCCATAATACCCGAGCACCTTCATTGTCTCCTGTGTGAAACCCACAAGACTACCGTTCTTCGCACGTGTTTTAGGTCGCGTGTGGAGAAGGTTTAATTCTCATATAGGTCACAATCAAACTTTTTAGGGCGGTAGATACAGAAAAATAAGAAAGCTATGAACTGCTGTAGCTGGGAGAGTACGTAGAAAATCTGTAGAGTTAAAGCGTGAGTATTTCAAGTGAACGTATTGTATGGATTGACTGCGAAATGACCGGGCTCGATCTTACACAGGATGCACTGATTGAAATAGGTGTTCTTGTGACGGATTCTGACCTCAATATTTTGGGTGAAGGCGTGGAGCTCGTGATCAAACCCGGTTCTGAGGCACCTGCTGGCGCTCTCGAGAACATGAATAGCTATGTGCGAAATATGCATGAGTCTTCGGGGCTGCTAGAGGACCTTGAACACGGCGTATCTATGCATGAAGCGCAGGAAGCAGTTCTTAAATACGTCAAGAAGTATGTTCCTGTAGCGGGCAAAGCGCAGTTGGGCGGAAATTCAGTCGGCATGGATAAACGCTTTTTGGAGCGCGATATGCCAGATCTTATGAAGCATTTGCACTACCGCGTAATTGATGTATCGACGATCAAAGAACTCGCTGCTCGCTGGTACCCGGCTGCTCGTCATAATGCGCCAGTTAAGACCGGAAACCACCGTGCTCTTGGAGATATCAAAGACTCGATTGATGAACTCAAATACTACCGTCGCGCAATTTTTGTTCCAGATGCGCCGGATGCGATTACCGCAGCTCGTATAGCTCGCGACGTAGAAGTGGAACGTCAGACTCTTGAAAAGGCGTAAGAGATACGCCCTCTTAGGCTCTGAAAACGTGCTTCGATAGAAGCTCGTAGTTGCCCACCGCTACGGCATCTGCCATAATAAAAAACTGTGTTTGCACTGGGCACGCCCCTGCCGTAGGGGGAAGAGCGACCATAACAGTGCGAACCTTAGAACATCAATCATGTTCTAAGTTAATAGAACTTCTATCCACCTCTTGGGCGATAGATTTAATCGAGTCTATTTGACCTGCGGCAGATGACTCAGGAGAGCAACACATGCAAACTCTTGATTTCCTCGACAAGAAGTCCCTTCGTGACGACATTCCCGAATTTGCACCCGGCGACACCCTGAATGTTCATGTGAACATCGTTGAGGGTAAGAACCGCCGTGTTCAGGTTTTCAAAGGTTTTGTTGTTGGACGCCAGGGCGCTGGTATTCGCGAAACCTTCACCGTGCGTAAGATTTCTTTCGGTGTTGGTGTTGAGCGTACTTTTCCGGTGCACTCCCCGGTAATTGAGAAGATTGAGCTTGTTAGCCGCGGCGATGTTCGCCGTGCCAAGCTGTACTATATGCGTGATCGCCACGGTAAGGCAGCTCGTATCCGCGAGAAGCGCGAGTTCTAAGACATATCAAGGTCTTATACATATGGAGTTAGCCGATTCTTCGGCAGAACCTCAGATGAGGCGTCATTCCGTTAGGGGATGGCGCCTTGTTCTTGTGGCTTGCGCTCTTGCACTATGCATTATGCTGGGCATCCGTACCTTTATAGCGGATGTTTACTACATTCCATCTAACTCTATGGAACCTACCTATATGCCCGGGGATCGTGTTTTAGTCTCGAAGCTGTCTGATAGCTCCCACATACATCGAGGCGATATTGTCGTTTTCGATGGTGCCGGTTCACTGTCGCCTTATAAATCAGGGGATGGGTTCTGGAACGACCCAGTAAAACACACAGGTCAGTGGTTGGGTTTAGCCCCTACAGAAACCGTTTACATTAAACGAGTGATTGCACTTGAGGGCGATACCGTATCCTGCTGCACCGACCAAGGAAAGATAACTCTCAACGGAGAGCCTCTAGACGAGCCTTATATCTACCCACAAGACTCACCTTCAACCACAAAATTTGACGTTGTAGTACCGCACGGACGCATGTGGGTCATGGGTGATCATCGTTCGGTATCAGTTGACTCTAGGTCTTTGCTAGGAGCACCTGGTGGAGGGCTAATCCGAACCGATAAGATTATTGGAACCGTGGATTTTCGTCTCCATTTTTGACATCTGTGTATGTCTACAGGCGTAAAACCCCCAAATAAACTGCATTTGAAGGGCAGACACCTATACAATAGCTAAGAACCATTCGCCCCTAGAAAGGTCTTCGATATGGCTAACCAGTACGGCTCGTCACGTTCATCACGCGATGAGAACTCCGTCCCAGCTAACTATCAGCCGCGGAGCCGCCGTGAGCGCCGGGAGCTTGAAGAGCGCCTGGTCTATGAAGAACAAGAACAGTCGTACATTGAGTCGCAAGACGATCCAGAGGGCGAGTACACGGATTATGCTTATGAAGACGAGCAGAGTGTGTATGAACCGGAAGAATATGATGCCTCAGAGTATGTGGAATATCCGGAATATGAGGAAGAACCAGTAGATTTTGAGGAAGCCTCGGCTGAATATGACGATTATCTTTCCGAATATGATGGTAATGATGAGGCAGAATATACGGAAGACATAGAAGCTGATGAGGAAGAACCAGAGACAGAACAACCCGCTCCAGCTCTCAGCGCTAAAGAAGAAAAGAAGCGAAGGAAAAAAGAGAAACAGGCTTTAACCCTCAAACAGGCGCAAGCTGAGGGTCGAGTAAGCGAATGGGCTTGGACTCAAGTTCGTGAAACAGGCACGATCATCCTTTATGCTCTGATTATCGCTTTCGTTATTAAAACATTCCTGATTCGCGGCTTTTACATTCCCTCAGGGTCTATGGAAAATACTCTGCAGGTTAACGATCGGGTCTTCATTAACGTTGCTGGATCGTATTTCAATGACCCCAAACGTGGTGATGTTGTTGTCTTTAAAGACTCACAGGGCTGGATTCCCTCAGGACAGAAGAACTCCAACCCCATTTCCGACGGACTTACCTTTGTTGGCATTCTGCCCGACACATCCTCAAACTACTTGGTGAAACGAGTTATTGGTCTGCCCGGTGATACGGTAGAAAGTGATGGCAGCGGAAAGATCAAGGTTAACGGTATCGAGATCACGGAACCCTATCTACATCCCGGGTCAAACCCCTCAGACATTCCCTTTAAGGTGACGGTACCCGAAGGAAAGTACTTTATGATGGGCGACCACCGCGATAACTCTGCCGATTCCCGGTTTCACATTGCCGACGGGCACGCCTTCATCCCACGAGATGACATAGCGGGAACAGTTTTCGTCATCGCCTGGCCGCTGAACCACTTCGGAATGTTGGATGACGAAAAGAAGGTCTTCGACTCGGTCCCCAACCCGTAATTGACCAGCGCGAACATATTGCCCATTCACGAGGTGGAATAGGAAGAAAATCCTATTCCACCTCGTACCTATAAAACTGTATATCTCATATACACGATGTTTATATAGGCGATACCAAGCCCCTCGTCCGTTTGCATTTTCACGTGGAAAGATAAGACTACACATGCATAGCGCGAATCTTGAGCATGAACAAAAACTTTTTACCGCAGGGTATCGCTTGATCGCTGGTCTCGACGAAGTCGGACGTGGAGCATTAGCAGGCCCCGTAAGCGTAGGTGTTGCCGTGTTAGACCAACAAAATCAGCGGATACTTGAAGGACTCACGGATTCAAAAGCTCTAACCCCAAAACGCCGTGAAGCTCTCATACCGCGCATCCAAAAATGGTGTTCCTACGCTATTGGGCACACTACACCCGCCGAAATAGACGTTTTAGGAATGACCTACGCACTGCGACTGGCGGCGCAGCGAGCACTCGCCGATCTGGCGTATCGCGGTTTATACCCGGAGGCTGCGCTTTTGGACGGAAAACACGATTGGCTTAGCCCGCCGCCTGAGAATCTATTCGACTCTATGGACCCTGTATACCGTCGGTATGAGGAATTGCTTCACCGTGTATGGAACGGTGCTAACTCGGCCGTAGAAAAAGGTTGGAGTGGTCCAGTCACCACGATTATTAAGGGTGATTATCAGTGCGCTTCTATAGCTGCCGCCTCGGTGGTTGCCAAAGTCGATCGTGATGCCTTTATGGAATCCTTATCGGCAGAGAACCCACACTACGGCTGGGCGAAGAACAAGGGGTATGGGTCTGTGGCGCATCGTCAGGCTATTAGCGAGTATGGACCTAGTATTTATCATCGTCTTTCATGGTCGTTACCGGCTACAGAAGAGCAACTGACTAATACACGTATCGGTCGCAGCGAAGTATTGAAGGTTTCGGGGGAAGACGGGGAAAGTTAATGAGTGCAGAAGAACTGGAAAACTATGAGACCGATGCTCAACTGGCATTGTACCGAGAGTACCAAGATGTTATGTCGCTATTCAGCTATGCCATTGAAACGGACCGCCGGTTTTATCTCGCAAATAAGGTCGATGTAACGCCTCAGATCCGCGAGGGAACCATATACTTTGAGGTCGTGATGAATGATGTGTGGGTGTGGGATGTTTTTCGTACTAATCGGTTCGTCAAGAATGTTCGAGCTTTTTCGACTCGTGACGTAAATGTTGAAGAACGGCTACCAAATCAGGACTTTACGGTGCCAGAAATTGCTGATCTCCCCGATGATTTAGGATAAAAGCGACCGTAGCGCGGCAAAAGACTGAGCTTAATATAGCGGTTTATAGTCGGCTCTCAAACTCAATTTTTTGGGGTTAATGGGAAGTTTTTCGTATAAATCGCTGTGGATAACAAAGAAAAGTGTCCCACTCCTTTAGGTTTTCCACAAATCTCAGAGTAGAGCCCGCGTACTATGGATACAGCGGTCATAGTAGAGGCAAGAACATCTGCTATGCGCCAAGAATCTGGGGAGCTAGTGAGCTTCGCATGAGTTTTGGTGTTCTCATGAGGAGCCACTATGACCGCTATAACGTCGCGCACGCCATCGAGCCGCACACTGGGAAAGCCAAGCTGGATTCGTAGACCTGCGAAGGCACATCGGGTGGGGCGCTGGGGCGAAGACCTAGTTGCCCAGATTCTTAGTGTTAATGGGTACCGGATTCTGGAACGTAACTGGCGTCCGCCCGCAGGGCTAGATATTCCGTTGCGGGGAGAGCTAGATCTTATTGCTATTACTCCCCAGGACGAGCTGGCTTTTGTCGAAGTTAAAACTCGATCCTCAGAAGAGTACGGGCATCCTTTTGAAGCTATCAATGGTGATAAGGCTAAACGCACACGTGAACTCGCTATACTATGGTGTCGTCTACGCGAGAACCTTGATTTTGGGCATTTTCGTGTTGATGCTATTGCGGTGACAGGAACTCCTGAAAAGTTCACCTTCGAACACTTGATGGGGGTGGCGTAGTGGGGTTTGCACGTACGTACTCTGTAGCTTTGGTTGGGCTTCACGGTCATATCGTTGATGTTGAAGCGGATGTCTCTCAAGGGCTTCCTGGATTTGTGCTCTTGGGCCTTCCTGATACAGCTCTTAACGAATCTAAAGAGCGTGTTCGCTCTGCCGCTAAGAACTCGGGTATTTCGTTAACACAGCACAGGCTCACCATTAACCTGACACCCGCAACACTGCCTAAGCGTGGCTCTGGGTTTGATCTTGCGATGGTAATCGCGGCTCTGCAAGCTGAACGAAATTTACATCCTAGCGGCGATTGCGTTTTTCTTGGGGAGCTAGGGCTAGACGGCTCTTTACGGTCTGTTCCTGGCATACTGCCAGCTGTAAAAGCTGCCGCTGATGCGGGGCACTCGCGCGTAGTGGTGCCCCATGCCAACGTTGCAGAGGCATCGTTAATTCCGGGAATTCAGGTTGCCGGATTTCGGTGTTTGGCAGAAGTATTTTCTGCTTTCGGAGCGAGCATAGAGAACCTGAAATATCCACCAGCGCCGGTTGAGTCGATGACTCCGAATCTTTCTGCGCATACTGCGGTATTAGCTGATATGTCTGATGTTGCGGGGCAACAACAGGGAAGATTTGCCCTCGAAATTGCTGCCGCCGGGGGACATCATATTTTGTTGCAGGGTCCTCCCGGATCTGGGAAAACAATGCTGGCAGAGCGGCTTCCTACTATTCTGCCTCTTCTTGATGATGAAGCAGCTATGGAGGTAACAGCGATTCAATCGCTCTGCTCATCGGACGCATCTTTGAGCGAACTAGTGCGTATACCGCCTTTTGAAGCTCCGCACCATAGCGCATCTGCACCCGCTATTTTGGGAGGAGGCAGCGGAATCCCGCGACCGGGTTGCGTTTCAAAAGCCCATCGCGGAGTACTTTTTCTGGACGAAGCTCCAGAGTTTAAACGTACAGTGCTCGATTCGTTGCGCCAGCCTTTGGAGAGCGGAGAAATAGTTCTTGATCGAGCTGCGGCCTCAGCAATTTACCCGGCCCGGTTTCAATTAGTTCTTGCTGCCAACCCTTGCCCTTGTGGAATGAACGTAGGTACCGGTGCTGATTGCACCTGTACCCCTCGTGAGCGACGCTCATATTTCAGCCGTTTATCGGGACCACTTCTTGACCGTATAGACCTCAATCTGATGGTTCCTAAAGTATCCTCCGCCGAACTTGCCAGCCAAGAACGCGGGGAAAGTTCTCGTAGCATTCGAGAAAGGATTATCACAGCTCGTGCTGCCCAGGTGGAAAGATTATCTCCCTATGGGTTACGGGTTAACGCTGAGACGAATGGAAAAATTCTACGCGGACCGCTTCGGCTGAACTCAACCTTGGTACAAGGTCTTAACCGAGCCGTAGACCGGGGCACTTTAACAGCGCGCGGATACGATCGGGTGTTACGCACCGCATGGACTCTGAGCGACTTAGACGGCACGACCTCACCCCAACAGGAACATCTTGATGTGGCTTTATTCCTGCGGCAGCAGGGTGGGCATCAAGGGCTATAAAAATTATCCACGTTGATGGAATAAACGAGCATAGTGAAGAGAGAACTATCATGCCAGACGTACTTTTAGACGTAGAAAACCATACATATTTTCAACAGCTAATGATGTATCGCCGGAAAGAGCTTGAAAGCCTAGACCAAGCGTACATCCCGGAACCTTTTGAAAGTTCAACACCGTTTCAGTGGCGAATAAATGCGAAGTTGCAGGATGAAGAAGCCGAGCTGCTATTTGAGGAAAACCTGGAACCGGAAGAACGGATACGCCAGGTGCGAGCCTATATTCGGTTATGTACCGCCCTTATTATGCGCTTTGCTGATCCTGCGGACCCTCTGATCGTTGAGGGACTAAAAACTTTGGGGGCTCCGCTTACTTTGTATTGCGTGACTAATCCGGAAGGAATGACGGAAACGTGGTGGAATGGGGGAGAACCCAGCGAAGAAATTGCCGATGTACTTCGTGCCGCAGGGGTCAGTTATACACCCGGTCAGCATTCCATGAGCTATGAGGACTTTACTCGTGGTATCGCAAAGAAGCGTAGGAGATGGCAGGGACGTCAGCGATTTGAACCTCGACGTGAATGCGCTATGGCGGTATCTTGCGGTATATGGCTTGTAACCCCTGTTGATGATTTTTGGCCTAACCACCTTCAAGATTTAGGGGATGAAACTCCGTATGGTCTGTGGGGCAAGGGTGATCCCGCAAAATTACGGATACTAACAGAGTATTTTCAGAAATGTGTTGCGGTCGTTGGTTCGCGCGATGCGAGCGTGTACGGTGCTGATGCAACATCATATTTAGTACACGAATTAGCGCAGAAGAGTCACATTATTATCTCCGGTGGGGCTTATGGCATTGATGTGGCTGCCCATCGTGCTGCGCTTGCCGCAGGAAGTTCTGCGGTTCCTACGATTGCGCTCATGGCTGGAGGCCTGGATCATTTCTATCCCGTGCAGAACAGCGAGATTTTGCACCGTATTGTGGAGGAAGGCCTTATTCTGAGCGAAGTATCTATTGGAAATACACCCACACGGTGGAGATTCCTAGAGCGTAACCGTCTTATTGCAGCCCTTTCACACGACATTGTGGTGGTAGAAGCACGTTGGAGGTCGGGCGCCCTCAACACCGCCCGGCACGGACTTGAAATCGGACGGGAACTTTGGGCTGTTCCAGGGAATATTAACTCTCCGAACTCTGTAGGTTGTCACAGGCTTATTCGGGATGGCTATGCTCGTATCCTGAGCGAGATACAAGATATTCTGGAAGCTCGTGAAGGGTTCGATGCTCTGCAGGAAGAAAAGCAAAGTCATGATCACGAGCAAAGCACAGTTCTCGATACCATGTCGGAGGCGCAGGGACGGCTTTGGGACATGATGTCCCCGCGGACCTATCGATCGGCGGAGGAGCTTGCGGGCCACATCGGCTTGCCTTTGCGCGGTACTATGGTAGAACTGAGCCAATTGGCGCAACAAGGTCTGGCAGAAACCGATGGGTTCGGGTGGCGTAAAATACGGCAGGCAGCTCGCTCAGCATCATAGCTTAGTACATGGACTTGCTAACCTCGCAGAAGAGATAGGGGCAGAAGGGAGGAAGGAGAAATGACAGCAGCATTTTGGGATGATAATAAAGAGCTTTCAAAGACTTTACCTATGCCCGATGCAGTTTTACCGGAAAGTTCATTAGCCCCTACCCTCCCCATATCAGCAAGCCAGCAAGACTCCACCCCAGACCTTGCTCCCGTCTTATCTGGAGAAGTATTTTTACCTATTGTCGAGCATTTCGAACGTTATCTCAGGTACGAGAAGTATCGTTCCGAAGAGACTATCCGATCGTACATATCTGATCTCTACGGGTTTTTCGGTTTTATCGGACGACGGGGAATTAGCCGTGTTGAAGATATAAACCTGCAGCTTATCCGTGAATGGCTGGGGTCTATGCACCTAAAACAAAATGCCAAGACGACTGTAGCTCGACGTGGTTCGACCCTGCGCACTTTTTTCAGCTGGGCTCATGAGGAAGAACTCATCACAGAAAATCCTACCCGGGGAATGAGTACGCCTAAGCGTGACCGACATCTTCCTGCTGTCCTGAGTCAGGAACAGATGAGCTCCGTTTTGGACACCGTAGCACTGCGATGCCGCGAAAATCCGCAGGATATCCGGATGCTGAGGCTTTGGGCTGTTCTAGAGGTTCTGTACTCATCGGGTATGCGTATCTCAGAACTTACAGGCTTGAATCTATCGAGTATAGACCGAGCTAATAAGACGGTTCGCGTTATCGGTAAAGGTAATAAAGAACGTGTTGTACCATTGGGAACCCCCGCGATGAAAGTTCTTTCACAGTGGGTCAAAATAGGGCGCCCGTATTGGATAGCCAAAGGTTCACGCGATGTAACTGCCCTGTTTATAGGGCCACGCGGTAAACGTGCAAACCCTCGACAAATTCGTGAAGATATTAGCCGAATCCTACGTACACTTGAGGATACCGAGGTTTCAGGGGCACATGTCCTTCGTCATTCTGCTGCAACTCATCTTGTTGACGGAGGGGCAGATATTCGTACCGTTCAAGAGCTGTTAGGGCACGCATCGCTCTCAACGACACAGATCTATACCCATGTCTCCATGAAACGTTTAGCAGATACCTATACTCGTGCTCATCCGCGAGCTTGATTGTACGGAAGCGGAAAAGGCTATTGAAGTTTTTCGTATGCTTGCCCTGCGCGGTAAGCGAAAAATGATGACGTTACAAGAAGCAGCTGGTACTTAGAAGGCATAAGATATCAAGACCAATATCCAGCGGAGCCTGTGGTGGGCGCTTATGGGATATACCAGCTAGGACAAAAGATGAGTAGAATATCTCTGGAGCGTTTATCATAATATGTGGCATTTTGAGCTACTCCGTACGTTGATAAAGCGATAGAATACTATACGCGAGAGCGTCATGAGCTATTTGAAAGGTCAAGAATGTACGCTATTGTCTGCCCCGGTCAAGGATCTCAAAAAAAGGGCTTTCTCACTCCTTGGCTTGAGATTGTTGGAGTTCGTGAACACCTTGAGTGTCTCTCACAAGCAGCAGAGCTTGACCTTATCCATTACGGCACCGAAGCCGAGGAAGAAGCTATTAAAGACACCGCTATTGCCCAGCCTTTGATTGTTGCTGCAGGTATTGTCACCGGGCGTCTAACGCTTGCTCGTCTAGGATCAGAGAATCTACTTTTCGCGGGGCACTCCGTAGGAGAAATTACAGCAGCCGCACTTTCTGGAATTCTTAGCGATGAAGATGCTATGCGTTTTATTCGCGTTCGTGCCACCGGCATGGCCCAAGCCGCCGCTGCATCCCCAACCGGTATGGCAGCAGTCCTGGGCGGCGATGAAGAAGAGGTTCGTGAAGCAATTAAAGCGGCGCAGCTGGTTGCAGCCAACTCCAATGGCGGTGGACAAATCGTTGCAGCAGGCGCACTTGACGCTCTTGAAAAATTCACTGAGAATCCACCGGCGCGTACTCGTGTTATTCCGCTTAAAGTTGCTGGTGCCTTTCACACAGAAGCTATGGCCCCGGTCGTGGAACCACTCAAGAAATTTGCAGACACGATCACGGTTGAAGATCCAAAGCACAAAATTTTGAGTAATCGCGATGGCTCTGCGGTCGCTTCCGGACAGGAATTTCTCGATTCTCTCGTCAAGCAGGTTACAAACCCTGTTCGGTGGGATCTGTGTATGGCTCAGATGTTGCAAGACGAAGTCACCGATATTATTGAGGTGACACCTGCAGGAACCCTCGTCGGATTGGCAAAACGCGCAATGCGTGGTGTACCTTTCACCGCCGTTAATGCTCCTGAAGACCTCGAAAAATTTGGTGTATAGGTTTAAGGCGTATCAAATCAGACCCACGAAGAAACAGCTCAAGGAACAGTAAACACGTGACTACCCTCAAACAATATGAGAACAATCGTTACTCCCGCATTTTAGGCTATGGGGCTTCCCGTGGTGAGGTGATCGTTCATAATAACGATATCGTTGAAGCTATCAACTCGTCTGATGAGTGGATTAAGCAGCGTACCGGGATTTCAACCCGACATCGAGCTAGCGAAAACCAAACCGTTAATGACCTTGCAATCGCAGCAGCTCATGATGCGCTCGCCAACTCACACGTGACGGGTGAACAGATTGATGCCGTTATTATCTCAACAATTTCCCATCCGTATGCTACTCCGTCACTAGCTGTTCTGGTTGCGGATGCCATTGGGTCTCGGTGTCCTGCTTACGATATTTCTGCGGCCTGCGCTGGCTTCTGCTACGGTATAGCTCAGGCAGATGCTATGGTTCGTTCTGGTATGGCGCAGAATGTTCTCGTGATAGGCGTTGAAAAACTTTCAGATTTTATAGATAATACGGAACGTTCTATCTCATTCTTGTTGGGAGATGGAGCGGGTGCGGCTGTTGTCAGCGTATCGGACGAACCCGGCATCGCCCCGACTATTTGGGGATCAGACGGCTCTCGTTGGGGGACTGTCGGAATGACCCATTCCCTCCTCGATATCCGTAACCGTGACTTTGTCGTTAACCCTGTGCAGGAAGATGAAAAGATTTGGCCGACCCTGCGTCAAGATGGACCTTCAGTCTTCCGCTGGGCTGTGTGGGAAATGGCAAAAGTTGCACAGCAGGCTTTAGAATCGGCAGGTATTACTCCGGATGAGCTGGGTGCATTAATTCCGCATCAGGCTAATGCTCGCATTATCGATCAGATGGCAAAAACCCTGAAATTGCCTGAAAATGTCGCTATTGCGCGAGATATTGCTGATGCTGGTAACACGTCTGCCGCCTCCGTTCCTTTGGCAGCGCATCGTCTTTTGCAGGAACAGCCTGAACTTTCTGGAAAATTTGCACTACAGATTGGTTTTGGGGCCGGTCTTGCATATGCGGCACAGGTTGTTGTTCTTCCGTAAGTTATCGAGATCACTCTTAAGGTATCTGAATATACCTTTTATGAGATAGCTCAAATTCGTACCTGCAAACACTAGATTTTATAGTACGAATTTGAAAAACTCGGGGTTATTGTGTGAGATACTTACACAGACACGATAAACTCGATTATGCACATGCTCTTAACCAGGAGCGTGCTACCACTTCTATGACAAAGGAGCCCTTCATGGCTAACAAAGAAGAGATCCTCGCAGGTCTTGCTGAGATTGTAAACGAAGAGACCGGTGTTGAAGTTGAAGATGTTCAGCTGGATAAGTCCTTCACCGAAGACCTCGATATTGACTCTATCTCGATGATGACTATCGTAGTGAACGCTGAGGAAAAGTTCGAAGTTACTATTCCAGACGAAGAGGTCAAGAACCTCAAGACTGTTGGTGACGCAGTAGACTTTATCGCAAAAACAGCCTAAATTAGGCTGCCGACGGTGGGCGCGGGCAAGTAGCCGCGCCCACCTGTCTAGTTTCACCCTCCACCGATATAACCAAGAAAGTGTGAAGATGTCTCGAAAAGTGTTGGTGACCGGTCTCGGCGCAACCACTCCTATTGGCGGCGACGTCCCCACCACCTGGGCAAATGCGCTTACAGGCGTCTCGGGTATCACTAAAATTGATGAGCCCTGGGTAGAAGAATACAGCTTGCCTGTTTACATCGCTGGGCGCCTCGCAGAGCCTGCTCACGAGTCAGAACGACTCACCAAAGTTGAAGCAAAGCGCTTAGATCCTTCAGGACAGCTAGCACTTATCGCTGCTCGTGAAGCCTGGGAGGATGCTGGTTTTTCGGGTTCCGACGCTGAATCCGCAGAAGAAGTTGATCCCTTACGCACCGGTGTAGCATTTGGTACTGGTATCGGTGGTGTGTGGACCCTGCTTGATGCATGGGATACATTGCGTGAGAAAGGGCCTCGAAGGGTTCTTCCCATGACAGTTCCCATGTTAATGCCTAACGGCAACGCAGCCGCTGTGTCGATGAACCTGAAAGCGCGCGCCGCTGCTCAAACCGTCGTATCTGCCTGTGCTTCTTCAACGGAAGCTATGGAGCTGGGGGTCGATATGATTCGCACAGGTAAAGCAGATGTGGTTGTTGTCGGCGGTTCCGAAGCAGCAATTCATCCTCTTCCTTTAGCGGCCTTTGCGCGTATGCAGGCGTTGTCATCGCGTAACGATGACCCTGAAAAAGCCTCACGCCCTTATGATATGGATCGTGACGGATTTGTGATGGGCGAAGGTGCTGCGGCTATGATTCTTGAGTCAGAGGAGCATGCCCGAGCCCGTGGAGCGCGAGTCTATGCCGAGCTAGCAGGTACCGGTGTCTCTGCTGATGCCTTCCATATAACCGCTCCCGATCCTGATGCTCTAGGAGCCACACGAGCTCTGCGTGAAGCACTCAAAGATGGGGATATTGACCCTGCTACAGTTGTGCATATTAACGCACACGCAACCTCAACTCCTGCGGGGGATCTACCGGAAGCAACTGCTATGCATGCTACTTTCGGTGAGCATACAAAGAATATTGCTGTTTCTGCAACCAAGTCTATGACGGGGCATCTTTTGGGTGGTGCAGGAGCCCTTGAAGCAGTGCTTACCGTATTGGCGATTTACAACCGCAAAGCTCCGGCTACTATTAATCTGGAAAACCAAGATCCGCAGATTGATCTTGACATTGTGACACAGGCACGGGAGCTTCCTGAAGGAGAGATTGTTGGTATCTCGAATTCCTTCGGCTTTGGTGGACATAACGCAGTCGTCGCGTTCCGTTCTGTTGAGTAATTCTGCATAATACTGCATTGGGGTCTTCTCAGGAATTACCTGAGAAGACCCTTTTTGTATCTGTGTACAGCTGAAGCCACGAAAAACAGTGAGGTATGCATACTTAACGCAGCTGTCATATCTGAAAATACCGCGGGTAATAATAAAGGGAGGATTCCCCACAGTTTTGTGGGGAATATTAATGAGGAGCGATTATTTTACTTGTGCTTATAGCGGTAGATAAACGCTGCCATCGCGCCCCGTTCAACAGGTTGCCAAGGACGGAAGGTGCCATCAGCCCAACCGGTAGCGATACCAGTACCTTTGAGCCACATAATTTCTCGATAGAATTGATTGTTTGCTCCAACATCTGAGAAATTACGACCTGCGGGTACCGCTGGCTTCCCCGCGAAACGGTAGAAGAAAGCTGCCATCGCATCGCGGTTGACACTATCGTGCGGACGGAAGGTGCCATCAGCCCATCCGGTAGCGATACCTTGCTGATGCATCCAGACAATTTCGCGATAGAACTGGTCTTGAGGCGCTACATCGCGGAAAGGTGAACGTGCTGGAAGATTAACCGGGGGAGAGCCAGCCATACGGTAGAAATAAGCTGCCATCGCAGCGCGTTCTACACCTGCGTCCGGTCGGAAAGTGCCATCCGGCCAACCGGTAGTAATTTTCTCGTTGGCTAACCATTCAATTTCTTTATAGAAAGGCGAGCTCTGCGGGACATCCCGGAACCGGGTCTTAGGAGCCGTTTCTACTCGGGGCGCGGGTTGAGGATGCCATGAACGGTTCTTTGCCCCCGCATTGGTGGCTAGTGCACGTAAATCGTGAACCGTACCCGGGAAGAAATTCGAGTCTCCAACGAAAGGTCCTTCAGAAGAGAACTGCCAGATATCGTAATTACCCCACCCAGCTGGCATAGGACCGGGATAGTAGTTGTAATTTGCCAGATGCAGGAGGTGGTTACCGAACTCTGTTGAGCCTACGCATTGCCTCCACCAGTAATTAGCGGTATAAATCATAGGATATCGACCGGTGAGGCTGCGGTAGGTCTCCATGAAATCACGAATCCACCGAGTGAGATCGGCACTGCTCATGTTGTAGCAGGTGTTGCCAAGACTCGGATATGGGTTGTATTCAATATCGAGTAGGCCGGGCATTGTAATTCCGTCGTTACTCCATCCACCGCCATGTCTGACGAAATAGCGTGCCTGTTCAGCTCCAGAGGTGGAGCGTGGGTTGGCAAAATGATAGGCACCACGAATCATGCCCGACTGTGCGGAACCGTTGTATTGTTGAGCAAAGTAAGGGTTAGTGTAATAGTTACCCTCTGTTGCTTTTGTGTATGCAAAACGGGAGCCCATATTATATGCACGGTTCCAGTCTACATTTCCTTGGTATGAAGAAACGTCCATACCGAGGGTCCCACCTGTGGGAGTCCACATGGAAGTGGCATTAGGGGAGATCTTGCCAAGAGTTGAGGATTGCGACTCTGCAAGGCGAGCTCGCTCACCTGCACCCATTGGAGTATTCATTTCCTCGTGAGCGGGAATTTGAGCTGTAGCAGAAGCATCAGAAGTATTTTCATGAGCTACTGCCGGGCTTATAGTCCCTAAAGCCAGCACTATAGCGCCAACGGCTGCTAGGGTCTTTGAAACAGACTTTTGCCGGTTAAAAAGTTTCATGTTTACCTGCAATTTTATTTAGTTGTGTATGTGAGAGTGATATATGTTGTGCATGATTTAAAAATGCGAAGAATATTTTTCGATTCTTAAAAATGCACTGCAGATCATGCTTCTCAAAGGAAGCGTGAACGAAGAGTATTCTAAAGATAATTTCCTATAAATTTCAAGTATTCAACCCTTTGTAGTGCGTTTTTGCGGAAGTATGAGTATTTTTTAAGTGTCAAGTATTAAAATATCTGATACCCCAGGAGTAATATCGTTAAATTGTATGTTAAACCTCATATGTGGTGGAAAAGTTTATATTTTTCAATATAAACAGGCAAGGAGAAAATTACATTCTATTTGAGAGTGCATAATGTCTAAATCACAAAATTAAGGGTAAAGAAATTGACATATCTTTAGCCCATACTGTGATAGCGCTGGTGCCTTCCTCAAGACCTGCTTTTGGCGATCTTGCGTGGTGTGCCATAATTGACCCGTAATCGTGCTCCGGGGTCGGTGAAATTCCGAACCGGCGGTGACAGTCCGCGAACCGTGCGTATCAGTTATTGTGATGCTTACGGCCGAACCGGTGCAACTCCGGTACCGACAGTACAGTCTGGATGGTAGGCAGCACGAGCAGAAAGCACGGGATGCGGTCACGGTATATATTCGAAACCGTTATCTAATGTTCCAGCAATTACTGGAATCAATGCATTTTGTTCTCCCCGGAGTCGCCGCAATGACGATGAAAAGGAGTAACAGTGAACGTTCTGCGGTGGCTCTTCGACGCACAAATACAATTTGGAGACCAGATTCTTCTTGTGCGCGAAGTTTTAGGTAACCTTTTCGGTTTAGCCTCAGCTTTGGGCGGAATGCGCCGTAAAGTCTGGGCATGGCCGATCGGTATAGCCGGAAATCTGCTGCTTTTTACCGTTTTTATGGGTGCCTTCTTCGGCAGCCCCAACCCCATTAATATGCTTGGTCAGGCTGGGCGCCAGATTATGTTCATAACTGTTTCTGTATGGGGCTGGTATCGTTGGCGGCAGTCCTGCAGAGCTCAAGGAACGCGTGCCGAGGGGGCAGCTGTAATTCCACGATGGGCATCCAGGCTGGAACGTCTTAGCATTATCTCTATACTTATTCTTGGCACGATAGCTTTAACTCCAATATTTCGTTCTCTAGGGTCATACGAGCCCGTATGGTCAGATGCTTGGATATTTACCGGTTCGCTTATAGCGACCTATGGTATGGCACGAGGATGGGTAGAGTTCTGGCTAATTTGGGTTGCTGTTGATATTGTTGGTGTTCCGCTGCTTTGGAGCGCAGGCTACTATGCCACCTCTCTGATGTATGTTTTCTACGGATGCTTTACTCTTGTAGGCTTCTTCGTATGGTGGAGTACTCGGAATCGTGAAGAAAAAACCCGAGTCCAAACGCAATTTCCGGATATTACTGTTGACGTGGAATCGAGCAAATCATGACAACGTATCTAGGTCCTGAGATGTATACGCCCGTAAATGATCTTGACTATTCTGCTGCGGAGTACGGTCATCTTCAAGGAATACCCGCTTCGGTAACTGTAAAGGTCCCTGAAGGGGCATTGACCGATGATCGTGCTATGAGTTTGGCTATAGAAGCCGCTCGTCAGGGTATACGAGGGGCTAACCCACTTGTTGGAGCGGTTATTACAAACTCTGCCGGTCAAGTACTGCATATTGGATGGCATCGCGGGGCAGGAACACCTCATGCTGAAGCTGATGTCCTAGCTCAAGCCCGCGCGGCTGGCACGGATATGAGCGATGCAAAAATGTATGTGTCGCTAGAACCCTGCAATCATACAGGCAAAACTGGTCCGTGCTCGTATGCTATCAAAGAAGCTGGAATTTCTCAGGTCTTTTATGCATATCCAGATAGGAGCGCTCAGGCTTCTGGCGGAGCAGAATATTTACGCTCTCACGGAGTCGTAACAACGTATATGCGAGAATTTGCTGAGGACTCGTACGCGCTAAATGAACGATGGTTTATTTCGGTCGCAGAAAAACGACCATTTATTACCGTTAAATCTGCTTCAACTCTTGACGGTTTTATCGCGGCAGCAGACGGCACCAGTAAATGGATAACTGGTTCACAAGCACGTGCTGATGGGCATCTCATCCGAAAACGCGCAGACGCCGTGATGATCGGAACCCGCACTACACTCCTTGATAATCCCTCACTAGATGCCCGTGATATCTCAGGGCAACGCTACAAGAAACAGCCTTTACGGGTTGTCATGGGAGAAACAGATATACCAAGCACCTATAAAGTGTGTGGTCTAGGTACAAGAGACCCAGAAAATTACATGCAGGTTTACACTCACGAGCCCCGAGTCCTTCTTGACGAACTTTACAGTCGTGGGGTGCGACACCTCATGATTGAGGGAGGACCGGGAATGGTTGGCCTATTTACCGGGGAAGATCTTCTTGACGAACTTGTTTGGTACCGCGCTCCTATACTTATGGGGCACGGTAAAAGTGCAATGTACCGACTTATTACCAACACGTTGGAAAATGCCCCTCGTCTGCAGCTTGATGATCTTGGGATGTTTCCATCAGTTCGGGTCTTAGGCGAAGACACCGCAACGCACCTGATACCAAGCCCCCGTAGCACTGCAAAAAATACACCGGGTATTCGTCGCGTACTTCCACGTTTCACGCACAAATATTTTCCAGAACCACGAGAATAAAAACTACAAAAGTTATGCATAATTCCTGGAAACAAAGTGTAGGAAAGGGAACATCGTCTTTGAGATCGTTCCGGTATGCACCTGCACGATATTTCGGGGAATAAAAGACTCATCTTTATAGTTATAGTGCAAGTTATCGTAGCGGCATCTGAATTCCATCCCGTTGCAGCTGCCACAGAGGAGAAGACACACATGTTTACAGGAATTATCGGTGCGCTAGGTACCGTTGAGTCCGTTCAACCAGTCTATGACGCTCAAGGGACTTCGACCGGAGCTGCATATATCACTATTAACGCTGGTGATATTGTCTCTGACTTGGATCATGGAGGATCCCTAGCTGTCAACGGTGTATGTCTAACTGCCGTCGATGAGGATAGCATTGAACCGCAGCAATTTCGCGCTTATGCCATGGGGGAGACGCTCACTCGGACTAATTTAGGCACACTAACTCAAGGATCGATCGTTAACCTTGAACGGTGCATGCCTGCCAACGGAAGGTTTGATGGACACGTAGTCCAGGGACACGTAGATGGTATCGCGACGGTTACATCAATAACTGAACATGATGCGTGGTGCACTATTCGTTTTTCCATTCCTCAAGAACTTGCTCCGTATCTGGTTGAGAAAGGTTCTATCGCCGTCTCCGGCGTATCGCTGACAGTAACCGCGGTTTCTGCCTCTGCTGAGAGCGCTCCCTGGTTTGAAGTCGGTTTGATTCCTGAAACTCTTAGCACAACTAATCTAGGGCAGCTTACCGTAGGAGACACTGTCAATCTTGAAACAGACGCGCTCGCTAAATATGTAGCCCGGTTGATGGAAATGAGAAATGTAGATTTCCATGAAACTTCCGTAGTTGCACAAGAGCTGGATCCTATTCAGGAGGCCATTGAGGCTATCTCCGCCGGTCGAGCTGTCGTTGTAGTGGATGATGAAAACCGTGAAAATGAGGGAGATATAATTTTTGCGGCTGAATATGCTACAGAAGAACTCATGGGATTTACTATCCGCTATACCTCCGGAGTGATATGTGCTCCAATGAGTCACGAACGTGCAGACAGCATGAACTTGCCGCCAATGACCGCGCACAATGAAGATCCTAAAGGTACTGCATATACGGTTTCTTGCGATGCGCGTGTAGGAACCACAACAGGTATTAGCGCCGCCGATCGTGCCCGTACAGTCAGAGTTCTTGCAGACGCCTCAGCGGGCCCTGAAGATTTGAGCCGTCCGGGGCATATATTTCCCTTGCGCGCCGTAGCTGGTGGGGTTTTGGAACGTGCTGGGCATACAGAAGCGGCCGTAGAACTTACCCGTGCGGCAGGTCTTTCGGGCGTAGGCGTTATTGCCGAGCTTGTCCATGATGATGGAAGTATGATGCGCTTTGAGGCTTTGCGCTCTTTTGCAGCTGCACACAGCCTCCCCATGATTTCGATCGAAGACCTTATTCAGTATGTGAAGGAACGAGCATGAGTGATACCCCAGAAAAGCAGAGCACTCAGCACAAGCACATACCCTCAGAGCTCGAATTTGAGAAACGCGATCTTGCTGAGAGATTTGCCCACCAATACACAGCTTCTCCTTTAGACTTAGTGCCTCATCCCAGCCCGCAACTGGTGGAATCGACCGTTGAGGTTATTGTTCCTACACCCCATGGAAACTTTGGGGTACGTGCTTGGCGGTTTGCCGATGGTGCTGAGCATATGAGCATTCGTGCTTTAGACGACCAAGGGAACCCTATTGCATTTTCGGGAGAAGCTCAGATTCCCGCAGTGCGAATCCACTCCGAATGCGCTACTGGAGATATTCTGGGCTCCTTCCGATGCGACTGTGGTCAGCAGCTTGAGAATGGGTTAAAAATTCTCTCGCGTTATGGTGGTTGGATTCTCTATATTCGCAATCATGAAGGGCGGGGTATTGGGCTTGTAAATAAGTTGCGAGCCTATGCACTTCAAGATGTTGGCCTTGATACCCTAGACGCAAATTTAGCGCTTGGCTTAGACGAAGATATGCGTGATTACACGCAGGCGGCACTTATTCTGCAAGAACTCGGGGTTCATAATCTGCGACTTATCACAAATAATCCGGCAAAGGTTGACGCACTGACCGAGCTGGGGCTTGAAGTACATGAGGTAATTCCTGACGAAATTCCGGCGCGTGCTGAGAACGCCAAGTACCTTGAAACAAAACGTCGGCGTATGGGACATAGGCTCCATGGGCCTAGTATATAGTTCTTCTGGCTGATAACAGCTTGCTGTGTGGTCAGAGGACGACTTTGCGATATAAACCAACGACACCAAGGAGTTAAGAAATATGAGCGGCGCAGGAGCAGCAGATACCACTCTCAATCCTGAGGACTACACTGGATTCAAACTAGCTATTGTTGCGGCAAGCTGGCACACTCAGGTCATGGAAGGGTTACTCAATGGGGCGCAGCGCGCCGCCGCTGATGCGGGGCTGGAGCCGACTATTGTGCGTGTTCCGGGGACTTTTGAACTACCTGTTGCGGCAACCCGTCTTGCCGAAAAATACGATGCGATTGTTGCCCTCGGCGTTGTTATTCGCGGTGGAACTCCTCACTTTGACTACGTATGTCAGGGCGCTACGAGTGGTCTGACCGATGTTTCCGTGCTGACTGGTCGCCCGGTCGGTTTCGGGGTACTCACTTGCGATAATGAACAACAAGCTCTAGACCGTGCCGGACTTCCTGGTTCCTCTGAAGACAAAGGCTATGAGGCAACGGCGGCAGCTTTGCAAACCGCAGCGACTCTCAAACGACTGAGCTAATTAACAGCGCGAAGTGTCAATTTTGATACTTCGCGCTGTTTGTTCAAACCACTGTTAGATGTGGTGGAACTTGTACACTAATACGAGAGCCCCAGGCAACAGTTTGGGCATCAGCAATCGAGCACGAAGGATTAGTCCTATGCAGGATTTGGGCATTATCTCACCCTCTCTTGAAGAATTCCGGGAACGCGCGGTGACTCACCGAGTTATTCCGGTGTGCATCAAAATTCTTGCAGACTCGCTTACACCCATTGGTATTTATCGTTCGCTGGTTCTACACGATGGTGCCGCTGATTCTGGAACTTTTTTGCTTGAATCGGCTAAGATCGCGACCGAGGGGGAATCGGCAGCTTGGGACCGGTATTCTTTTATCGGCGCTTCTTCTCGTTCAACCCTGACCACACGAGACGGCAAGATATATTGGCAAGGGCAAACTCCGGCGGGAGCCCCAACAGAAGGCGACCCCGTTGAAGCTATCGATCAAACCCTTCGCATGCTTCATACTGAACCGGTTCCTGGCCTTCCACCGTTAACATCGGGGTTGGTAGGTTACTTGGGCTGGGACGTAGTACGCCGCTGGGAGAACCTGCCGTATCCGCCAGCTGATGACGTGAATCTCCCAGAATTTGCCTTGAACATGGTTTCTGACATGGCAATCCATGATAATACTGACGGCACAGTGCTCTTGATCGCAAATGCCATTAACTTCAACGGTACCGATGAAAATGTGGATGATGCATACGTCGATGCGGTCGAACGTCTGCACCGTATGCTGCAGCAACTAGAACAGGGCGCCTCTGAAACGGCATCGGTTTTAACCGGCGTTTCTGACATAGATGACCGAATTCGTCGTGAAGTTACTCAAACCTGGTCGGTGCAAGGCTATCAAGACGCAATTGATCGTTGTAAGAAAAATATTATTGACGGCGACGTCTTTCAGATCGTGATCTCACGTCGTTTTGAAGTTGAAACTGGCGCGGATGCGCTTGATGTCTATCGCGTCCTTCGTCAATCTAACCCTTCACCCTACATGTACCTCTTTAACTTTGAGGATGCTGAGGGTATTCCTTTCCAAATTGTTGGTTCTTCCCCAGAAGCCTTGGTGACCCTCAAGGAGGGTCGTGCGACTTCGCATCCTATCGCTGGTTCCCGGCCTCGCGGTGCAACTCGTGAACAGGATATAGCTCTTGCTGAAGAGCTTCTTGCCGATCAAAAAGAGCGCTCTGAGCATTTGATGCTGGTTGATTTGGCGCGTAATGATCTGTCTCGAATTGCAAAGCCTGGAACGGTCTCTGTTGATGAGTTCATGGTGATTGAGCGGTTTAGCCATATCATGCATATTTCTTCCTCAGTGAGTGCTGAACTTGACCCTCAATTCAGTGCTTACGATGTACTTCGCGTTGCTTTTCCGGCGGGGACTCTCTCGGGGGCTCCCAAACCGCGGGCTATGCAGCTTATCGACGAGTATGAGCCGACCCGTCGTGGGGTTTATGGGGGTGTCTGCGGATATTTTGATTTTGCTGGAAACATGGATATGGCTATTGCAATTCGTACTGCTGTTCTCAAGGGAACAAAAGCTTATGTACAGGCTGGAGCCGGTATTGTGATGGACTCCAACCCGGAGTGCGAGACTGAAGAGACCGTAAATAAGTCAGCTGCTCCGCTCCGTGCTGTATTGACAGCATCGGGTCTGAAACCTCTGCAGACAAAACGCGTTACCACAGCAGATTAAGAACCTGCGGGAGGGCATAATCCCATGAATACACAGCGGCATAAGTCTTCGTCTTTGAATCAATCAAATAACCATGAGACAACGAGTACTGCTACGGCGTTTAGTGCGGCGGATGAAAACTTACACTCGAAACCTGTGAGACTACAAGCACCTGGACTGGTGCTTTTAACAGGGCTTGCTGTGGCTGCCCTTGCCTTTAGCACGACGCTTTTTCCTTGGGTCCAAGCGCATGTGAACGGGGTCTTGGGGGAACAAAATCTTGACGTTACTGGGTCTCGAGCGGCGCCCGCAGTAAGCGCACTGGCGATGGTAGCTTTAGCAGCTCCTTTAGCGGCGCGCATAGCCCCTCAGCTTTTGCGGTATGTTATCGCATTGGTAAGTTTAGGATCCGGGGTGGGTATTATTTTTTCTGCGCTGTCGGTGGTGATGAATCCCGCAGGTGCGGTTGTAACTGAGACCAGCAAGGTAACGGGAACCGTGGCGTCTACAGGTACATATGCTGTGACTGTTTGGCCGTGGATTTCATGCATATCAGGTTTTCTTATTATGTGCGTGGGACTTTGGACTCTTGTAGCGGCTCGACACTGGCAAGGTGGGCGTAAATATGACCGCACAGTGCGTAACCTGCAAGAAGCTCCTGGTGAGGTCGACAATATGGATGCATGGGACCTGCTGAGCAGGGGAGAAGACCCTACCGCAGAGAAATAGTTTTAATGGTAAAAAGGTTTTCAGACGCTGCGAGTTGTACAACATTGCTCGTCTAAATATTTGTACGATTCTCACCAGCAAATTCACAGAAGACGAGGTCATGACCTAAAATCGAAGAAAGGACGTCTGTACGCATTATTCGCGTATCTGTGCACACACATGAGGAGTTTTCGTGACGGAAGAGAAAGTTGTTATTGTTCCTGAACGCCCGTATGCAAATCACGGTAGCACCGTAGCATCGTGGGTTATGATCGCCATCATGACGACCGGGGTACTTGTTGGTGCCGTTGCGTATGATCTGGCTCAGCCCGTTATCGTCTTTGTTGGTGCTGGCATTATCGCGCTGGGTCTAGTGGCTGGATTGCTTCTCAAGAGTGCTGGCTACGGTCAAGGTGGGTCTAAAACCAAAAATACTGAGCGTCACTAGTAAATACGCTACGAGCGCCTCGCCCATGACGAGGCGCTCTCTCTTGTGCTATCTCAAACTTTTGGATATTTGATGACTATGAGAAGGAACACTGTTGAGTACCGTACTAGATGAAATTATTGGTGGAGTACGTGAGGATTTAGAGGATCGTCGTGCAAAACATCCTCTGGAAAAGGTGCAGGAGCTAGCGCTCTCTACGGCACCAGCTCTTGACGCTGTATGTGCTTTACGTGGTGATGGCCAAACTGTGCGCATCATTTCAGAGGTGAAACGTTCGTCTCCTTCGAAAGGTGTCCTGGGGGAAATAGCGGATCCAGCGGAACTAGCAGTGAAGTATCAGCGTGGAGGAGCAGCAGCTATTTCGGTGCTTACTGAAGAACGCCGTTTCGGCGGAAGCCTGGAGGATCTGGACGCGGTGCGTGCTCACGTCAGTATTCCCATATTGCGTAAAGATTTTATTGTTGATGAGTACCAGATTTGGGAAGCACGTGCACACGGCGCAGATCTGGTGCTTCTTATTGTTGCTGCCTTGGAAGAAGATACCTTGAGCGCTTTCTTAGAGCTTGCCGAATCGCTTGGTATGAATGCTCTCGTAGAAGCACATACTTCAGAAGAAATATCTATCGCTCAGCGTGTCGGAGCCAAAATTATAGGTATTAACGTTCGCAACCTAAAAACTCTTGAAGTCAAGAACGCGCATTATGCAGAGCTTGCGGCCGATCTGCCGGAAAGCGTTATTAAAGTTGCAGAATCTGGTGTATCTGAGCTGAGCGATGTACAGAACTACGCGCAGGCTGGTGCTGATGTCGTGCTTATTGGTGAGACTCTGGTCAAATCTGGAGACCCGGAGAAAACTGTACGTGAATTTTCGGCTGTACCTCATCTCTAATGCAGATTAGAGCTATCTTACGTAGATGACAGTTTTTCACATGTGAATAATCATAGGGCTTTTCTTTATATACGCTGACGCTATGTCATTCCGCGTAGAATAGTAAGAATACGAACAAGCCGTACCATGAGTTAAGTGTACAAACCTAACTCATGGATGAAAATAAAAGTACCCGGGAAGGACAACAATGAGCGAAAACCTGGCAGACGCATTTCTTGAGGGGAAATCCCTCAAAAATGCACCCGGTCCCTACTTCGGGCAATACGGTGGGCGATGGATGCCTGAATCGTTAATTGCCGCCATGGATGAGCTTGAGTCTACCTTCCAGAATGCTAAGCAGGATCCAGAGTTTATTGCGGAATTTCAGCGACTCTCTGCTGAATACTCGAATCGTCCTTCATTGCTAACGGAAGTTCCGCGGTTCTCAGAGCACGCTGGGGCTCGGATCTTTCTGAAACGTGAAGATCTTAACCATACCGGTAGCCACAAGATTAACAATGTTTTAGGACAAGCACTTCTCGCAAAGCGCATGGGTAAGACACGTCTGATCGCGGAGACCGGTGCTGGTCAGCACGGCGTAGCAACGGCAACGGCTGCTGCGCTTTTCGGCATGGACTGTGTGATTTACATGGGTGAAGAAGATACTGAGCGGCAGGCTTTGAACGTGGCGCGTATGCAGCTTTTGGGCGCGAAAGTTATTGCCGTTCAGAATGGCTCCCGTACTCTGAAAGACGCTATTAATGAGGCTCTTCGAGACTGGGTCGCTAATGTCGAGAATACCCACTATCTGCTGGGTACAGCGGCGGGAGCACATCCTTTTCCTACAATGGTGCGTTTCTTTCATGATGCTATTGGTTCTGAAGCACGCGAACAAATTCAACAGATGACTGGGCGTCTTCCCCACGGAGTTTCTGCCTGTGTTGGTGGGGGTTCAAACGCCATTGGAATCTTCCATGCATTCCTTGATGACCACGATGTAAAACTTTACGGTTTTGAGGCGGGGGGAGACGGTGTAGAAACCGGACGTCACGCCGCAACTATTAATCTAGGCCGCCCAGGAATGCTTCACGGTGCCGTAACCTACCTGATGCAAGACGAAGATGGGCAAACTATAGAGTCGCATTCGATTTCTGCTGGCCTGGACTATCCCGGCGTTGGACCCGAACACTCATACCTTTCAGACTTAGGCCGTGTCAGCTACCAGCCGGTGACCGATACTGAAGCTATGGATGCTTTTCAACTGCTTTGCCGTACTGAAGGTATTATTCCTGCCATCGAATCGGCGCATGCACTTGCCGGTGCGTTACGGGTCTGTCAGGAGTGGGCGCATCAAGATTCTGAGTCTGCCCGTGAAAAAATAATGGTGGTGTGCCTATCTGGTCGTGGCGATAAAGACATGGAGACTGCCTTGAAATGGTTCGATCTAGGGAAAGCAACCCCGTCATCTTCTCTCATGACAGGCAATAAAGAGGCAGTTGCTGAGAAGGCAGTGCAGGCAGAAAGCGAGGCGCACGCATGAGCTATCAAGACGCACAGCGGCATGCGGCAAAGTACGAAGTCCTTGACGGTACCTTCCCGCCCCAAAACCCGAACTCGCTTCTCGTGCAGCGGTTACGCGAATGCAAAGAAGATGGGCGTGCAGCACTTATCGGGTACCTCCCCGCAGGTTTTCCCAACTTTGAAGATTCTGTGGCAGCAGCTATCGAATTAGGCAATAACGGTGCCGACATTATTGAGCTGGGCGTACCGTACTCGGATCCGGTCATGGACGGCCCCGTTATCCAGCACGCAACAGGTGCCGCGTTAGAAGGCGGCTTCAAACTTTCTCGGGTTTTTGATGCTGTACGGCGCATTACTGAGGCAACCCAAGCTGTCGTTGTCGTGATGACGTATTGGAACCCCGTACTTGCCTACGGTGTTGATAATTTTGCACGTGATCTTGCGGCTGCTGGAGGAGCTGGAATGATCACTCCAGATTTAGTACCCGATGAAGCATCGGCTTGGTTCGAAGCCTCTGAAAAATACGGGTTAGATCGTATTTTCTTGGCGGCGCTATCATCATCGCCTCAACGTTTAGGGACTATCGCTAAGGCTTCGAGCGGGTTCGTTTATGCCGTTTCTGTCATGGGCGTTACAGGGGCTCGCACCTCAGTCTCAGAAGCTGCCCAAGGACTTGTCGAAAACCTTCATGCTGCAGGCGCTGAATACGCGTGTGTTGGTTTAGGCGTTTCAACTCGTGCCCATGTTGAAGAGATCGGAACTTATGCAGATGGTGTGATTGTAGGAACGGCACTTGTAAAAGCTCTAGCTGATGGAGGTCCTATTGCGGTGGGAGCATTAACTCGTGAACTTGCAGGACGTGCATAGTATGAATGTTATATTATCGGAATCCTTTACCTCAGCAGTATCCCTTCCTCTGGCGTCAATCCCGTCGCCGAGTGTATCTTATCTTCAGCTTGGGCCGTTTCGTATCCATTTTTACGCACTTTGCATTTTAGCCGGAATAATCGTGTGTCTATGGCTTAGCGCTCGGCGCTGGGCACAAGTTGGCGGCACACGTGAGCGCGTATATGACGTGGCAATGTGGGCTATTCCCGCTGGAATTATTGGGGCGCGTGCTTACCATGTGCTCATTACAGACCCTGGCAGCTATTTTGGTCCCAATGTCTCTGACCCTTGGGCTTTCCTGAAGATTTGGGAAGGCGGCATCGGCATTATGGGAGCGGTGTCCGTAGGAGCCCTGGGGGCCTGGATTGCTTGTCGCCGATACCAGATTAACTATGCAGCATTTGCGGATGCAGTTGCACCAGGTATTATTTTGGCGCAGGCTTTTGGTCGTTGGGGCAACTGGTTTAATCAGGAGCTTTTCGGTAAGCCTACTACCCTTCCGTGGGGTTTGGAGATTAGTCAATCGAGTGGGAATTTTCCTGCTCAATATCCCGCAGGAACTCTCTTTCATCCCACGTTCCTTTACGAATCATTATGGAACCTTGTGGGCGCATTCCTTCTAATTTTCCTGGGGAATAGGTTCCTGAAGCGCGGACAAACTTTTTGGCTCTATGTGCTGTACTACGGTATTGGGCGGTTCTTCATTGAAGTGTTCCTGCGTATTGATACCTCTGAAACACTTCTAGGGCTGCGGGTTCACGTGTGGACATCGGGTGCCCTGGTTGTACTAGGGTTGATCGGCTTTGTTGCCGCTGGTATGCGCGCTAGGTCGAAAGCTGCGGCGGGCATTGCTGAAGCTCCAGTGCAGGGATCATCTGTTCAGCAGACCCCCAACTCAGAGAAAACTGCCGCCCAAGATCCGGATGAGGTTTCTAACCAGGGTAAAGAGACCTTGGAAGAATCTCGGATATCCGAGAAGAAGGTAACGGAAGAGAAGAAAGCTACAAAAGACAAAGAACCAGGCACCCAGGAAGAGCCTGCAGATAGGGTTCAAGCCGGTGATAAGCAGGATAAAACCCCTGAGATCCCGTGGAAAAAATCTAAATCGTAAATTCTTGGACAACTAATCTTGGGTCCTCTTCACTATTTCAATGGTGGAGAGGACCTGACTTTTTCCTTGATGAAAGATAAAAGGAGGGGGCGGGCCGCACACACAAGACCCACCCCCTGCAACCGAATACGTTATCGGCGCGGCCTCGCACCCGCATCCGGAATCAATAGACCGGAGGAGGAGAGAAAACCTCCGGCCAAGTTTATTTTGGTAACCTGCTATGCAATATCAGAGGAATTTGGATATTGCTTCAACAAGTGGTTTTAGAGACTCTCGGTTAGTGTAATCCGCATGACCGGTTTTATAGCACTCAAGCATTTGCTGAATACCTTCGTTGGGGTTTGGATTAGCCATCAACCAAGCGCGAACCGGACCTTTAAGAGCGGTCTTATGAGCAAGTGAAAGCTCTGAAAAGTCAATCCCACCACGTAAATGGAAAGTCGGGCGTCCATCGGTGAGTTCTGCAGTATAACTTTTAGCGACAGCCTTGTCGAGCAGTTTCTTGGAGTACTCGCCTGTGAAGGAAACCGTGAAGAATGCAGTACGTTCCTTTTTAGGGAGAATAAAGGGAACAATCTTCTTCTTGAGGCTGGGAGCGCCTGTAAGGAACCCGCCGTAATCGCTACCGCCAATAATAACGGAGTCCGCTGCTTCCACAAGTTCAGGGGTTACTTCTGTAGCCCGTAAAGTATCGACTTCAGGAGCCTGTGGTAATGCTCGCAGATCTTCTGCTATCCAGTTCGCATAACGCTCGGTGTACCCATAGGTTGAACCGAAGATAATCAGCACACGAATGGTCACTGAAGCCTCCCAAAGCAAATTTGCATACAAGATACTAATTATTGATTCCAGTCTATGGCAGGTGGTGATAAATGTGAAATTGCTTAGCCAATACTGGCGTGTCGTTTTTATCACATGGAAGAGGGGAGTGAGCGATGAACATCAAGGTGTGTCATACATGATGTGGGCATATTTGTTTCTCGGACAGGAGCGCTTGGCCATAGTTTCAAATGAGATGTCAGAAAACAACTAAAACCTAATTATTGTTCTGAGGGGCAGGTAGAGAGCACGTGAGTCTTGAGTGGGCAACATGGTTCGAGGTTAAAACAAGGATTTCCTGAAAATACCGAGAATTTTCCTCCCGAAAACGCTTGAGAAGGAATATACTAGAAGGGATGAATGCCGCACATGCCATGTTGTGTATACATGGTGTTGTGTGGGAATAATTGGGATTCCTGATGAGAAGGTTCCATCTATATTGTGGGTATCTTTCTTAGAAGGTTCCACCCCAACACACGAAGGTTAGGTACATGAGGCGCGCAAAAATCGTTGCAACCATTGGTCCGGCTATTTCTTCTCCCGAAAAAATTGCGGAAGCGATCAAGGCGGGTATGAACGTTTCCCGTCTGAATATGAGTCACGGTGACCATGACGTTCACACTAACTCTTACACAACTATCCGTGAACAATCCGCGGCGTTGGGGAAAGAAGTAGCTATTCTTGCTGATCTGCAAGGTCCTAAGATCCGTTTGGAGCGCTTTGTAAACGGGGAAGAATATCTAAAGCCTGGCGCTGATTTTACGATTACTTCTGAGGACGTTGAGGGTACCAAGGATATCTGTGGTACGACTTATAAAGGTCTTCCTGGCGATGTGAAGCCTGGCGATAAACTTTTGCTGGATGACGGTAAGATCCAACTGGAAGCCGTTGAAGTAACTCCAACTCGTGTTCGCACTCGTGTGATTGTAGGCGGACCTATTTCAAACAATAAAGGCATCAACCTTCCTGGGGCGGCCGTTTCTCTTCCCGCACTGACCGAGAAGGATGAGGCTGACCTTCGTTTTGCCCTGAATTTGGGCGTAGATATTATTGCTCTTTCCTTTGTACGTAGCGGGAAAGACGTAAACCGCGTTCATGAGATCATGGCCGAAGAGGGTATCCGTATTCCGGTGATTGCCAAGATCGAAAAGCCTCAAGCCGTTGATAATCTGCAAGATATTATCGACAAGTTTGATGGCATCATGGTCGCCCGTGGCGACCTTGGCGTGGAACTGCCGTTCTCTGAGGTGCCACTGGTTCAGAAGAAAGCTATTGAGATGGCTCGTCGCTGGGCTAAGCCCGTTATCGTGGCAACTCAGGTACTTGAGTCCATGATCTCTAGCCCGACTCCTACGCGCGCGGAAGTCTCTGACTGTGCAAACGCAATCTTGGATGGCGCCGATGCGGTGATGCTCTCCGGCGAGACTTCGGTAGGCAATTACCCCATTATTACCATTGCGGCAATGGCCTCCATTATTCGTGATACTGAGGAAAAAGGTCTATACCGCGTACCACAGCTGGACCGTAAGCCCCGTACCCGTGGTGGTGCCATCACGCGTGCAGCTGTAAACATTGCGGAACAATTGGATGTAGATTACATTAGTACTTTTACCCAGACGGGTGACTCAGCACGCCGTTTAGCACGTCTACGCCCTGCGCAGCCGGTACTTGCTTTCACCCCCAACCCAAAGGTGCGTGCTTTTATCTCACTGTTGTGGGGTGTTGAAGCTGCGCATGCGCCGGTGGCGACCAACATTGACGGTACGACCGACATCGTAAATGACTACCTGGTCGAGCATAAGCTCGCAGAACCGGGTGATCTTATTGTGATTGCTGCAGGTTCGCCTCCCGGGGTGGCGGGATCAACCAATATGGTTAAGGTACACCGTATTAAGGAACAGGGTTCCGGCGAACATGAACCGGAAGAGCGTGAGCACCTGCGCCCCTACGGGGAAGACGAACATAAGTAAGGTTCTTCTTTATCGTGTAAACATTTTTCGAACTGAATCTATGAGAAGTCCCGCCTCTTTGATGCAGGAGGCGGGACTTTTTATATGCGGAAAGACCCACCATATGAGTTGCGGGTACCCAATCTATTGAACTGGAGCTCCAAGAAAATAAAAACTCGTCTCAAAACCATAACTATGGTCAAGACGAGTTTAGTAAATGTGCCCGAGGTGGGACTCGAACCCACACTCCGAAGAACCTGATTTTGAGTCAGGCGCGTCTGCCAATTCCGCCACTCGGGCTTGCACTCAAAGGTACGCATAAGATTCTACCCTATCGATTGGCAGAAAATCGAATTACAAAGAGCAAGAAATATCCACAGTATTCTTTGAATCCTCGACGATAGTTTTGCACCTAGACGAGAAACATACAAATTTCAACCTTATACAGTAGATGAAGTTTTATTAACTACTGTAGAATAAAGGCGACTGAAAATAGACCAAGGAGAGAGTTATGTCAGAGAAGACCGCTCACGAACACGAGGGAGATCAGGTCTCGGCGCGCACCGTTGTGGTTGCCGAAGACGAAGCATTGATTCGCCTGGACATCGTCGAAATCCTGAAGGACCAAGGGTTCGAGGTCGTGGCAGAGACCGATAATGGTAAAACCGCTATCGAGCTTGCCAAAAAACACCATCCCGATTTGGTGCTCATGGATGTCAAAATGCCGATTATGGACGGTATTACAGCCGCCGAGGAAATCGGAAAGGAAAAAATAGCGCCTGTGGTGCTCCTGACCGCTTTCAGCCAGAAAGAGCTGGTGGATCGTGCTGTTGAAGCTGGGGCCATGGCATATGTGGTCAAGCCCTTTACTCCTAATGACCTTTTCCCCGCTATCGAGGTGGCGCTTTCTCGATATGAACAGCTGCGTACGCTAGAGAAAGAGGTTACAACTATTCGTGATCAGTTTGAGACTCGAAAGCTCGTAGATCGTGCCAAGTCATTGCTTATCACCAAAATGAACCTCACCGAGCCTGAGGCATTCCGGTGGATTCAGAAGACCTCAATGGACCGTCGCCTCTCTATGCGAGAGGTATCCGATACTATTATCAAGCAGCTGTCTGAGTAATATTCTTGGGACCTTAGTGTCAAGTCCCAAACGATGATTAGCTGCTGCTCTAGAATATAAAATTCAGGAGTGTGGATTTTCAGGACAACAAGACTCTTGTTGTCCTGAAAATCCACACTCCTGTTTTACGCTTTCATTTGCTCACGACAGCATTGAAATGAATGTATTAGCGTCGCATTATACGGGTTATGTCGTCATCGTCATCACTACCATGAGGACCTTTAATCGGGCGTGCTGTTGGGGATCCAGCCCAGAGTAAAACGCCGGCTGCTATGAAAAGTCCTAGCCACCAGAAACTTCCTGGATTTCCCATAGCGGCAACCCAACATACCAGTAGAGCAGCTATGGCTAAGGGCAATGTAATACGTTTTGCACGGACGATTTTTGGATAGCGTTTGGAATACGGTTGGCGCGCCATATCAATCCTCTATATGTCTGCTTTAGGGTCGTGGAATGATCATATTAGTTATACGAGCTGCACAAATAGTTCGATCGGACTCATCCATAATCTCTATAGTGTGTACACAAACGGTACGTCCCAGCTTAACTGCCGTACAGATTCCCGTAACGTGGCCACTAATGGCGGGGCGCACGTGAGTTGCATTGAGATCTACCCCAACGGCTATGGAGTCAACTCCTCCATGGATACCTGCTGCTAATGAACCAAGAGTTTCTGCAAGAACAGCCGAGGCCCCTCCGTGGAGCAAACCGACAGGCTGGGTATTCCCCTGCACAGGCATGGATGCCACAGCTCGCTCAGCAGTTAGCTCACTAAAGATAATTCCCATACGGGGGATTAGCTCTCCCAAGCCCTTCGGAAAGAATTTATGAGTCTCTGCGGGCACACCGTGCTCGTTGAGCTGCGCTACAAGGTCAGCAGATAGTTTAGGGGTAGATTCAGTCATGCCTTCAAGTGTACTCCCAGTGATAGGGTGGAGTAGAAAAAGAGCTCTTATCAAGTATGTGTTTGTCGGGATTGAGAAGAAACGAGATTCCTGCTTTGGAAGGTGTAAGAATATGGATGATCATGCACGTATCTATGAAGAATGGCATCGGTACGCTAAAAACCGTGATACTGAAGGACTGCTCAGCCTTTATGCTGAGGACGCAGTTTTTGAAAGCCCCCTCGTGCCAGCAATAATTCCCGGAGCTGGCGGCGGAGTTTTGCGGGGACGAGAAGCGATTAAGCATTTTCTGGAAGAGGGCACCCACCGTCGTCCGAATGAACTTGTACGTTGGTACCGCACGGGGGAGTATCTGACTAATGGGAAAACTTTGGTGTGGGAATATCCGCGAGAAACTCCTGAAGGAGAACAAATAGATATCTTAGAGCTCATGGAAATATCTGATGGGCTTATTGTGAACCATCGCATCTATTGGGGTTGGAAAGGATGTCAGCATATTAGCGAAGCCCTCGTACGGAATAAGTAAGGTGTAAGTAAAGCTCCATATGAATAACGGGGTGCGCATCCAAGGTTTCTGGACGCGCACCCCGTCGTTTAGATCAAGGCTATGCCGAAATTGCTTCTGCTTTTTCGATGTCTTCATCGCTAATCCCGGCAGTTGGATCAACTCCCAATATCTTAGAGATACGTTCGGTAAACGTTGCAATGGTGGCATCTCCGGTGACATTAGTTGCGGTACCGAAAGAGTCTTGCGCAAGGTACAGAGCAATCATGAGGGCGATCATGGATTCATTGAAACCAAGCATCGACTCCAGCAGCCCAATGGCGGTCATCACGCCTCCGCCGGGTACGCCCGGGGCCGCGACCATCATAATGCCTAGCATAAGCACTACTGGAGTTACCGAGGCAAAATTGGGGTTTTGCCCAGTCATATACAGGACTGCGACTGCACATGAAGTAATCGTGATCATAGAACCCGAAAGGTGGATGGTAGCGCATAGCGGAATAGCGAAATCAACCACGCGAGGAGAAATACCAGCCTTCTTCGCGGATCGAACCGTTACCGGGATGGTAGCTGCTGAGGACTGGGTTCCGATGGCCGTGAAATAGGCGGGCATCATGGTCTTGAGCATCCTAAACGGGTTGCGCTTTGAAACGCTTCCGGCAACTGTGTACTGTAGCGTTAGCGTTACCCAGTGCAAGATAATGACCATAATGAATACCATGCCAAAGACCGAAAGAATCTTAGCAACCTGGCCCGCAAGGGTCATATTCGCAAAGACACCCACGATATGGATGGGTAGAAGCGGAATAATAACGTAGCTGAGAAGCTTCTCAATGATAACTTGAAAATCCTCGAAGAGATTGAGCATGCTACGAGTCTTGAGGGCTGTTATTCCCAGACCTAGGATAAAGGACAGAATAAGTGCGCTCATCACTCCCATAATGGGGTCAAGCTCAAACTTGATGTATCCTGTCGAGAGTGCATTTTCAGGGTTATCAAAAGATTCTAACCGTTGCCCCTTCAACAAAATAGGGTACAGGAATAGTGCCGCCGTTAAAGCTAAAAATCCAGCAACAATACTGGAAAGATATGATAGAGCTACGGTAATGCCCAGCATCTTACCTGCACCTTGGGCTAGCGAACCAATTCCTGGAACGATAAAACCGATAATAATAAGCGGGATAGAGAAGCTCAGGAACGCACTGAAAACAGTAGAGAACGAGACAAAGATCTGAACTACAACATCGGTAGGGATAGAGGTACCCAGCCCGCTATTTATGCCACCGATCATCCCAGGAGTTGTAGCACCGATAAGAACACCTGCAAGAATTGCAATCACAATCCAGGCAAGGAGAGGGATCTTTTTGAGTAGTTTCATAATTTCCTATGTGTGTTGGGACCGATAAGATCCATGCCGCTCATCCCCGGTATTCTCAGGGAACACTCAAGTATAGAGTTATATCCTAGCGTGAATGAATATGTTTATCCAGCGACAGGACAGACGTTCATGACATGAAAACGCCTAGCCGGTACTAGGCCTTTTAGAAGTTTTCAGGCGTGTTGCGTTCACTATCACTCACGCCGTCGAAAACCTCTAGAATGGGATTGTGAGTAACTCAGAAAATACCCTGCTCCTTATTGATGGACATTCACTGGCCCTTCGCTCTTTCTTTGGCATTTATACAATGGCAGAGAAAACGGGAAGCCATGTTTTTGTGCGAAGCGACGGGCAGCATACGGAAGCAGTTCATGCCTTCCTGTCTACCTTGCTGAACATTATTAAAGACCATAACCCTAGCCATATTGCGGTGGCATTCGATCTGCCCGGTGGTACTTTTCGCACGGAGGAATACAGCGAATATAAGAGCGGCCGTAACGTTATCCCTGAAGCCTTCGACGGGCAGCTTGATCTCATCAAGAAGATGCTCGGAGCTCTGAAAATCCCGGCGCTCACCCAGGAGAATTATGAGGCAGATGATATCGTCGCGACCCTGACACGGCAGGGATCAGAAGCTCAATACAAAGTGCTCATTCTTTCAGGAGACCGCGATATTTTCCAGCTTGTTACGGACGATGTTACATTGCTGTATCCCGTAACGACTGGTCCCTCCAAAGGTATTCAGCGTATGGATCCTGCAGCGGTTGAGAAAAAAACAAAAGTACCACCTCGGCTGTATCCGGATCTCGCTGCGCTCACCGGTGAGCAAGCCGATAATCTGCCTGGAGTCCCCGGAGTTGGACCAGGCTTTGCTGCTAAATGGCTTCACGAGTACGGTGATCTTGAAGGTGTACTTGCTAATAGCGAGAACATCAAAGGTAAAAAAGGTGAGGCTCTGCGCGAAAACATTGAGAATGTGCGCAGGAATCGTCGCCTCAACCAGCTTGTTGACACGCTCAATTTGGATGTTGAGTTCGATCAAATGCGGTTTATTCCGGACCTTCAAGAGCTTGAAGCGTTCTTCGATGAAGTGGAATTCCGCACTATTCGTAAGCGGGCCCAGGATATATTAGGGCCTGTCATACGTGCTTTGGGTGCGCAAGTTCGTACCGCAGGTGAAGAACCCATGACAGATAATGGTGTTCCGAGTGGTCCCACCTTTGAGCCGATTCGTACCGATGATGCGATCACCGTGAAATCGGCCGCAGATTTTCGTGTATGGTGCGAGCATGCAGCCCACGTTGGGTATGGGCGTGACGCATCGGGTAATGCCATTGAGGTTCCTGAAAGGCTTAAAGGTGCGGTTACGCTTTTCCCTGTGATTGATGTGCCTGTAGCCCGTGAAGGTGTGAAAGTTACCAAGACTAAGATTCGCGCTGCTGAAGAGAATCCGGTACTGCGAGGAATTATTCTGACCTCGAAAGAATCGTCGCTGTGGATCAACCTGACGAATATTTCCGAAGATCTCGCCTCAGCATTCGCGGAGTGGGTTTCTGACCCTCAAATGCGTAAGATCGTGATGGATCTCAAAAATCAGCGGAAACTCTTACGTGAGTACGGGTATAAACTCGATGGAGCCATCGAAGATCCGTCATTATCCTCATATATGTGCGGATACATAGCAGCTGCGAATCGTAGGCTCTTTGCTGAACGTATTGAGGATTTAGCCGAGAAATATCTTTGGATTCCCCAACAGGAATTCAGCGAACTTGTCTTCCCAGAGGAAGCACCCTCACTTTTTGAGATGCCCGGTGAAGAGAACCTACGTTACTTTACCCAGGTTTCACGGGTTATTCACGAACTGGCGCGTATTCTGCACTTCGAGATGCAGGAACAGGGTCAGCTTAAGATTTATGAAGATATTGAGCTTCCGCTTCTGTACGTTCTGGCCGATATGGAACAGGCGGGTATCGCTGTCTCAGATGCCTTACTAAACGAGCTTAATGATACGTTCAGCTCACGCGCATCCATGGCCGAGGAACAGGCGAAAGTACTTATTGGTGGTGACGTCAATGGTGAGCCCCTCAATTTGGCATCTGTGAAACAGCTCCAAACTGTACTCTTTGAGAGGCTCGGTCTTCCGAAGACCCGCAAAATTAAGTCCGGATATTCAACGGATTCAGAATCTGTGGCTGACTTGTTGACCAAAGTATCGCCGGAGTCAGATGGTGCTCAATTCTTGATTGCGCTCCAGGCATACCGAGATAACATCAAGCTCAAACAGACTGTCGAAGGTTTACAAAAAGCGGCAGTCGCAGATGGTCGTGTACACACTACTTTCCAGCAAAATGCCGCATCAACGGGGCGTCTGTCCTCAACGGCGCCGAACCTGCAGAATATTCCAATCCGCACTGATGAAGGGCGGCGTATCCGCGGCGCCTTTATCGTGGCTCCAAAAATTTTAGACGGCGTAGAGTATGAAGGCTTGCTCACCGCCGACTACTCGCAGATTGAGATGCGTATTATGGTGCATCTTGCCGCCGATGAGAAATTAATCCAGGCTTATGCGGATGGTGAAGACCTACATCGGTACGTTGGCTCTGAGGTGTTCGGGGTTGCCCCCGAAGAGGTGACACCCCAGATGCGTGCGAAAGTTAAAGCAATGTCTTATGGACTGGCATACGGTCTTTCTCGATTTGGTCTCGCGAAGCAGCTCAACATTAGCTCCGATGAGGCAGGGGAGTTACGCACCAACTACTTCAAACGATTTGGTCGTGTGGGGCGTTTCCTGCGCGGGGTCGTCAAACAGGCTCATAATGACGGTTATACCGAAACTATTTATGGGCGCCGCCGTTCACTGCCAGATCTTGACTCTCCAAACCGAACTCGACGTGAGGCAGCCGAACGAGCTGCCCTCAACGCTCCAATTCAGGGGACAGCTGCAGACATTATTAAAATCGCGATGATTAACATTCACCGCCGACTTCAAGAAGAGAACCTTAAGACCCGCATGCTCTTGCAGGTTCATGACGAGATTATCCTCGAAGTTGCCGCCGGTGAACGCGAAGCAGCGCAGCGCATCCTAGTAGAAGAAATGAGTGAAGCTATTGAGCTGAAGGTTCCTCTCGACGTGCAAGTTGGCTGGGGCAAGTCCTGGGAAGAAGCCGGCCACTAGTCAGAAGCCGTGAATAGAGATGAACGATGCCGTCGGACTTATTCGGAATATATTGCACACAGAATATAATGCAAAAAATACCCGCACCGATGCGCGTCATTCATTGACGACACGCCCGAAAAACACGTACACTAGTAATCGCGTGTATCAGCATCCCTATGCACCAGAGGTATGTACCTACGCATCTTCCGGATGATACGCGCGGTAAGTATCCGTCAGAATCGACGTCACCTCCCATGTTTTGAGTAGGAAACAGCAAGTGGGCGCTCGCAAACTTGCCGGAGACGTCGACCTATTATTAATCCAATTGGAGCCCTAACTACATGAGCACCAACATCCCTCAGGTCGCAATCAACGACATCGGCAACGAGGAAGAATTCCTCAAGGCAGTTGACGAGACCATCAAGTACTTCAACGATGGCGATCTCGTCTCCGGTCAGGTTGTTAAGGTTGATCACGACGAGGTTCTGCTCGACATCGGTTACAAGACCGAAGGCGTCATTCCCTCTCGCGAGCTTTCTATCAAGCACGATGTAGATCCCGGTGAAGTAGTCGCAGTTGGCGATGAAATCGAGGCTCTCGTCCTGACTAAGGAAGACAAGGAAGGTCGCCTGATCCTCTCCAAGAAGCGCGCACAATACGAGCGTGCATGGGGCGACATCGAAAAGATCAAGGAAAACGACGGCGTCGTCACCGGTACCGTTATTGAGGTTGTCAAGGGCGGTCTTATCCTTGACATTGGTCTGCGAGGCTTCCTGCCCGCATCCCTCGTTGAGATGCGTCGTGTTCGCGATCTTGCACCCTACATCGGTCAGCAGCTCGAAGCTAAGATCATCGAGCTTGACAAGAACCGCAACAATGTTGTTCTCTCTCGCCGTGCATGGCTTGAGCAGACTCAGTCCGAGGTTCGCTCCACTTTCCTCAACCAGCTCGAAAAGGGCCAGGTACGCGAAGGTGTTGTATCGTCTATCGTCAACTTCGGTGCCTTCGTCGATTTGGGTGGCGTGGACGGTCTGGTTCACGTTTCCGAACTCTCCTGGAAGCACATCGACCACCCCTCCGAGGTTGTCGAAGTTGGTCAGCCTGTAACCGTTGAAGTTCTTGAGGTTGATCTGGATCGTGAGCGTGTCTCACTGTCTTTGAAGGCCACCCAGGAAGATCCGTGGCAGGCATTTGCTCGCACCCACGCTCTGGGTCAGATCGTACCCGGTAAGGTTACTAAGCTCGTTCCCTTCGGTGCGTTTGTTCGTGTTGAAGACGGTATTGAGGGTCTGGTTCATATCTCTGAGCTTGCTGTGCGCCATGTTGATTTGGCAGAGCAGGTTGTTTCAGTGGGCGAAGAGCTCTTCGTCAAGATCATTGATATTGATATGGATCGTCGTCGTATCTCCCTGTCCCTCAAACAGGCTAACGAAGGCGTTGATCCCAACGCTACTGAGTTCGATCCCGCACTGTACGGTATGGCAGCTGAATACGATGAAGCTGGCAACTACAAGTACCCCGAAGGCTTCGATCCCGAAGCTAACGAATGGCTTGAAGGCTTTGACGCACAGCGCGAGGCTTGGGAAGCACAATATGCAGAAGCACAGGCTCGTTTCGAGGCACACAAGGTTCAGGTTGCTAAAGCACTTGAAGCTGACGCAGAGGCAGCCGCTGCTGCTCCCGTTGCCGCAGCTGAGCCAGCACCCGCATCATCTTACTCTTCCGATGAGAAGTCTTCCGCTGGTACTCTCGCATCTGACGAGGCTCTAGCAGAACTGCGTAAGAAGCTGACTGGTAACTAAGGTTTATTCGTTTATAGAGTAGCCTCTAGTTCTAGAGCATAAATATCACGCACGAGGGTTCCCCAAACCTGGGGAACCCTCGTGTAGTATTGTGCGTCTTTTCTCGCGTACAGTTTTAGACCTCAGCACGTAGTTCGTCCCAAACCTTTTGAACCTGTGCTTGAGTATCATCACGAGATCCACTATTGGTAATAACCCACCGAGCAATGGCGGAGCGCTGTTGATCGGTGGCTTGAGCAGAAATGCGTGCTTGGGCTTCTGCATAAGACATATTCCGATATTTGCTAAGTCGCTCTAGACGAATGGGGAGATCTGTCTGTACCGCAATGACAGCATCAAATTCTGCAGCGCGTTGAGTCTCAACCAGGAGCGGAATATCATCAATGATAATGCCCGAAAAGCTGGGGGAGTTTACCGCATCGTCAACAATCTCAGAGGCGCGAGCACGAACTTTGGGATGCACAATAGCATTGAGTTTCTTTCGCTCTGCGTCATGGGCAAAGATACGTTCCGCTAAACGAGCACGATTAAGGGTTCCGTCTGCATTGAGGACGGACTCTCCGAAGAGGTTGACTGTGCGAGCAAGGACTTCCTGCCCAGGCTCCATGAGTTCACGCGAGATCGCATCTGCATCAATAATAACGGCGCCTAGATCCCTGAACATCCGCGCGACTGTGCTTTTACCGCTTCCAATGCCGCCTGTCAGCGCGTAGCGACGGTACTGTGTAACGCCCATGAAACCCCTAGAATAGTAGTTGTGAGTACTCAAATGTTCCAAGAATCCCGTGCACAACGATACACAGTATTGCATGGAATAGAGCCCTATGAGAGTCTTCTTGAGATTAAGCGTAGCGAATTTATTGGTCATGTTAAACGCGTATACACAACAGATGAGGCACGCACTTACATAGATTCGCTTCGGAAGAGCTATCACGATGCCCGCCATGTGTGTTCGGCCTTTGTTCTTGGAGCGGACCGTGAAATTCAACGTTCATCGGACGATGGCGAACCTGCTGGTACTGCAGGAATTCCAATGCTTCAAGCTCTTTTAGCACGCCAGACACGCATTGATGAGGGCGGTACTGACCTTTCTGATCTTGTGGCCGTTGTTGTTCGTTATTTTGGGGGTATCAAACTGGGCGCTGGCGGATTGGTGCGCGCCTATACCGATGCGGTGGTGCAGACTCTCGATAACGCCCATTTTGATTCTCGGGAACGGATGCGGGTAGGCACCGTTTTAGTTTCTCTGGCTGAGGTTGGGCGAGTGGAGAATGAGATTCGGGCATCAGGAATTGAAGTATTAGGTACGGATTATCTTGTAGACGGCGCCCAGATCTCTCTAGGTGTTTTCGACCGGGAGCAGAAGAAGCGCGAGGCACAGGAACGTGTTATAGCAATAACTTCTGGTCGGAAAAATATCGTATGGGGCGATACCCGGTGGGTAGATATTCCCTGTTTTTAGCCTAGCCATATTAGATTTAGAGCATACCCTAAATTTTAAACTAGGATAGGCATAGTATCTTGGTGTTGATTGTGGTACGTTGAATACGGTGCAGCATTGTCTGCCACATACACCGCAAGTGAAAGCCGAGAATTTTCCCGTGCATTTTAACTCTGAACAGCATAGCTCCGTCACACATACGCCTAAACCCGATGTTGAACCTGCGACTGTTGAGCAGATTCTCAATGCTTATGCGCAGGGTAACCTAGATACGCTCCTGAACGTGTTGACGCAGCGGCCGCATGATTTTGCGCAACAGCTTAACCGTATTTGCCGTGCTTTTCCTTCTGAAATTGAACGTATTGCAGTCACTCTTCAAGAAGTAGGCGAAAATCTTCCTCAAGGAACCCTAGTTCGCCTCTATAATCAGTATTCCAACGCAGCTCGCGGCGTGGGGGAGAAAATCTCTCAAGATAATTCTCGTATGCTGCATATCATCCAGGCCCCTGTGATAACTCGTGCTCATGCTGCCCGTCTACTCCTAGCCCTAGAGCTCTGTTTGGCACCTAAGATGCGTGGACTAATTGTGACCATGCCGCCTCAAGATTTTTACCAGCCTATGGAAGCCGAACCCCAGCCGGTCTCATGTAATCCAGCGCTCGATGGTGCAGTTAACCCCTTTATACCCAGTCTGTGGGAAACTTTTCCGTTGGGAAACTCCAATGAAGCTGTGGCGCTGAGTGCTACAGGTATACGCGAAATTCCTGACGGGTATGAACTATCTGTTATGCTCCTCGACGATGACTACCAACGCGTGCATACCATAGAGCGGGGTGCACCAGATACATGTTTCTCATGTTTCTGGGATGAAGAAGTAGAAGATTCAGAGAACGATATTCGATGTGGGCTTGAGCTGGGATACCGTATTGAAGAATACGCTGAAATTAACGTGCACCGCGCCATGAAAATGGGAGCGCGGTATATTGTGGTGACGGCTCTTGTAGGTGAGTGCTTTCCTCAGAGCACTGATGAGGATGATACCTGTAATGCACCGTCGCAAAATGGCGCTCCACGGTTTGATTCTCGGGTTGCGCCAGATCTGCGATCTTTGATTATTACCCCGGATAAAAATATTCGCGCGGTTGCGCATCGCGGCAATTTTCACGTTCTGGATGTTCCAGGGCGCACGATCTGTGCTGTACTCGATCTTTATAAGCAACGGATTACTATGCCTGCGGTCGGCATTCCAATGAAAGCTGACGAAGACGATACGCTCGCCGCTCTCATGGGAGCGCTAAATGGCTACCTGCCCATGACAGTACGAGATTTCATGCAACTATCGGGAGCTATAGTTAAATAAGTATCAAGTTTGGATCGTGTGGGATATTGGACCCATCAATTTCTTAGATGGTGGCATGCATCTTCCTAGAGTGAAACCCTCTGATTTCTCGAATACATCAACTAGAATAGATGTATGAGTCTTGCTCCGGAGATTAAACGAGTCGTAGCCCCTTTTGAAGTTGTCAGTCCATATCAGCCAGCTGGTGATCAGCCTAAGGCTATTGTTGAGCTTACTGAGCGCGTGGAGAACGGTGAAAAAGACATCGTTCTGATGGGTGCCACCGGCACCGGTAAATCTGCTACGGCGGCATGGCTGGTCGAATCTGTGCAGCGTCCTACGCTTGTTATGGTGCAGAATAAGACTCTTGCTGCCCAGTTAGCCAATGAACTGCGTGAGCTCTTGCCCAATAACGCAGTCGAGTATTTCGTCTCATACTATGACTACTATCAGCCTGAGGCATATGTTCCGCAGACGGATACTTTTATTGAGAAAGACTCCTCGATCAATGAAGAAGTAGAACGCCTGCGGCACTCTGCTACGAATTCCCTTTTGACTCGCCGCGATGTTGTTGTGGTCTCGACTGTATCGTGTATTTACGGTTTGGGTACGCCCGAAGAATATGTGGAGCAGATGGTCACTCTTGAGCGCGGGGATGAGATAGATCGTGATGACCTGCTGCGCCAATTCGTGAATATGCAGTACGCCCGTAACGACATGGATTTTCACCGTGGAACCTTTCGGGTGAGGGGCGATACTGTCGAAATCATCCCTATGTACGAAGAGCATGCTATTCGTATTGAATTCTTCGGCGATGAGATTGAGGCTATTTATACTCTGCACCCGCTCACGGGTGAGGTTATTCGAGAGGAAGACGAGATGTATGTCTTCCCAGCGAGCCACTATGTTGCCGGTCCTGAGCGCATGGCTCGCGCTATTGCCTCTATCGAAGACGAACTCCAGGAACGTTTACAAACGCTAGAATCTCAGGGGAAGCTGCTGGAGGCACAGCGACTACGTATGCGTACCACCTATGACCTTGAGATGATGGAACAGATGGGGTTCACCAGCGGTATTGAGAACTATTCACGCCATATCGACGGTCGTTCAGCAGGTTCGGCTCCGCATTGTCTGTTAGACTATTTCCCCGATGATTTCCTGCTTATTATCGACGAGTCACACGTGACGGTACCTCAAATCGGTGCCATGTACGAGGGCGATATGTCTCGTAAACGTACGCTCGTGGAACATGGGTTCCGTCTGCCTTCTGCCATGGACAACCGCCCTCTAAAATGGGATGAATTCTTAGAGCGCATAGGGCAAACTATTTATCTTTCGGCTACTCCCGGCAAGTATGAGCTTTCGCAGGCTGATGGTTATGTTGAGCAGATTATTCGTCCAACAGGACTGGTGGACCCAGAGATTATTGTAAAGCCTACGAAGGGGCAGATTGACGACCTTCTTGAACAAATTCAAGAGCGTACTGAACGCGACGAGCGTGTTTTGGTGACGACTCTAACCAAACGTATGGCAGAAGACTTGACCGAGTATTTGGTGCAGCATGGAGTACGTGTGCAATATTTGCACTCCGATGTAGATACTCTCAAACGCGTAGAGCTGTTACGTGAGCTTCGCATGGGCACTTTTGATGTTCTGGTAGGTATTAATCTGCTTCGTGAGGGACTGGACCTTCCTGAGGTTTCACTGGTGGCTATTTTGGACGCTGATAAAGAAGGATTCTTACGTTCGACGACCTCGCTCATCCAGACGATTGGTCGTGCAGCGCGTAACGTCTCGGGGCAGGTACATATGTATGCAGATACTGTTACCGATTCAATGCGTACTGCTATTGACGAGACGAACCGTCGTCGAGAGATTCAGCAGGCGTATAACCGGGAGCACGGCATAGATCCGCAGCCTCTGAGGAAGAAAATTGCGGATATTACAGATGTTCTCGCTCGCGAAGAGGAAGACACACATGAGCTTTTGCAATTACGCAAGAGCGGTAAGAAAGGTTCTCGAACAGTTGAAGCCGGAGCGAAGACAGGGTCAAGTACTTCTTCGAAGATCGCAGCAAGTACCCCAGAGTCGGATGCTCTTCTTGCCAAAGCTCAAGACCGTGTTCGCGCCGATGGTCTCGCAGCTGAGCCTGCTGAGGATCTGTTGGAACTTATCGAACAATTGAGTGAGCAGATGCGTCTGGCTGCAGAAAACCTGCAGTTTGAGTTAGCGGCACGTTTACGTGATGAACTTACCGATCTCAAAAAAGAATTTCGGCAGATGCGAGAAGCTGGGCATGCGTAATGTCTTATTAAGAATGAAAATATAAAGGTTCAACCTTATACTTGTTGAGATATTGTGTTTTGTCCTAAAATTTAGAATATTGCTTCGATGAAGATATGCGTTATTTTCACTTCACAGATGTATAGGAATTTGCGCGTTATAATTACTTGTTAGCAGAGAAGCAATTACACTCACTCACAAGATATGCATAGGCATTCAAGGAGAAGCTTTTGCCCAGAAATAAGTCAATACCTATTAATCGACGTGCTGTGGCTAAGGGCGTCGCATGGGCTACCCCGATAGTGGTCGCTTCTACAGCGGTTCCAGCAGTTGCTGCATCCCGATGTGACCCTAAGAGCGCCCCTGGATTTCGCCAGGCGGGTTCGTGGGCCATTAAGAATCCAGACAGAGGAAAACTCAAGTCCGCTGGATCTAATCGTCCGAGCACGTTTCATGGAAAAGAATATTGGATTTCAAATACAACTGCTTTAGGTGAAGAACCCGCTACTATTAGGATTACTGCGGGGTTTGAATCAGGATCTGATGACAGCAGTATTTTAAATACTGAATGTGGTATGTATCGTGTACGTATCTATATGACGGCTATGGAAACACGAGCAGCTTCCGGAGAATACCGTGGTAATCCTAAAGTAACTATTACCCTGAGAGATCCTCGGGGAAAACTTATTAACGGAAAAACTCTTCGATATACCACTGACCCCGCTGGACAACCTGGGGGGTTTATTCCAGTTCCCTTAGGTGAAGATATACAGGCACAAGAATGGACTCTCAAAGCAATTCCTGGAGTCTATAGGTTTGAGGCTGTCTTTGACGTTCCTGCCGAGGGCCTGGAGTCTCGTCGAGTCCAGAATCGTGGTCTTGGCTTTACTGTGCCAATTTTTGAGCCAATGTAAAGTAGATTATTTTGCATAACCTTGTACATGCACAGAAAGATAATAATGTCGTAGCGCATATGCATAGATTTACACGTATACCTACACTCTGGATGTGTTCTTGTTCCATAAGGGTTTAGGTGGTCATCAAAACTTGAAAGAAGGAACAATACCTGTGCGAACCGGTGCGTCGCAGAGCTGCGATTACAGGGCAAATCGCCGCACTGTTACTAAAGGTATAGCCTGGGCTGTACCTGCAGTGCTGTCAGCAGTGACAGTACCAGCTTTTGCAGCTTCCGGCTGTGAAGATGTACCTGGACCCAGTTTTGCCCAGTTGGAGCGGTGGTCTATCTCCAATCCTGCATCCGGGGAGCTGATATCGCCTGCCTCGAATGGGATAAAAATTATTGGTGGGCAGGAATACTGGATGTCGGAAAGCACCGCAGTAGGCAATGAAAAAGCGAGTATTGTTTTGCGCACGGCGTACCGTGCTGGCTACGATTCAGAAGCTCAGCTACGACCAGGATGTCGGTATTCTTTTAAATACTCTGTAGCGGCACATGACGCAGACCATGGTAGGCGCAAAGGCAAAGGTGACGTCAAGTTGGATGTTTACCTCTATGACCCTGATGGGGTCCAGGTGCGTAATAGTGGGCATACCTATACGACAAAGCCGAGACAGAACACTAACAAACAAATCAACCTCTGTTCCTCTTGGCGGGCAGGTGTCTGCGCATGAGGTTTATGTAACTGCTCAGGAAGGGCTTTACCGTCTCGAAACTGTTATTACTGTTGCCGCAGAAGAAAAACGGCGCGATAAAGTCGTAGCCCGAGCAATCGGAATTACTTCACCCTGCTTTGAATTTGCGGGGTAGATGCTTCCTGCCTAGGAAAAACTATGAGGCAACAACGTTCCGATCGTAACGTTCGCGGGCGGCGAGAACTGCATCCATATTAGTTTCTGCCCACTGGCGTAAAGCATTCATCGGGGCAATAAGTGTATTACCAAGCGGAGTTAATGAATAATCTACACGTGGTGGCATGGAAGCCGTGACCGCGCGGGTGAGCAGGCCATCGCGCTCCATGGAGCGCAAAGTCTGGGTAAGAACTTTGGGGGATAACCCTTCGATATGATCCTTAATCTCCCCAAAACGAGCACTTGGCTGATCGGCAAGAACAGCAACAATCATAGGAGTCCAGCGGTCCGTAAGATGTCGCAATACAGTACGTGAAGGACACGCGCTAGCCAGAATATTGGCGGGGGCTCCATTATGTGATGTCAGAGTTGCAGCCATAACTACTTTCCAGTCCAAAAATTGAGAAAGTTTCTATAATTACCTTGAGGTATCTGGTTACTAAAGGATACTATTGTCTCGGAAGCCCGGCAAGCTGGGGGAGTACAAGACAAAAATCCGAGCTATTGGCGTGCTTGGAAACAGGAAAGGATATACAGATGAACATCGCGGTTATTGGGGCAACCGGCATGGTCGGGGAGCGCACTGTGGCAGAGGCAGTTGCGCGCGGGCATCAGGTCGATGCATACAGCCGTTCTGGCAATGCTGTACCCGGTGCAGAAAGCAAAACTGTTGATCTAGCTAACACCGACGAACTTGTCTCAATCGTTAACGGTCACGACGTTACCATTATTGCTGTTTCTGCCGGTCGCGGTACTTCTGCAGATCCGGTTATCAACGCCCATAAAGCGCTAATTGCAGCCAAGCCTGCTGGCCGTCTACTGATTGTAGGTGGTGCCGGTTCCCTCATGGACGAAAATGGTGTGCGTCTCGTTGATACCGCTGGGTTCCCCGAGGCGTACAAAAATGAAGCCAAAGCTTTCTGTCAGATCCTTGAAGAATACCGAGCATCCGACGGGCTAGCTTGGACGTTGCTTTCCCCCGCACCTCTTATCCGTCCCGGTGAGCGCACCGGAAAATACAATGTATCGCTTGATACTCCTGCTGGTACTGAGATTAGTGCTGAGGATTTTGCTGTTGCTCTGCTTGACGAAGCGGAAACCCCGAAACATCCTGGTGTTCGTTTTACCGTTGCTCACTAAAATGTAGGGTTGGAAATACTAAAATCCGGTACAGCTTCTTAAGAAGCTGTACCGGATTTTAGTATTCACAAAGAATTTACTGATTATGGACCTCGGCTAGCATATTCTTCAAATGGCCCAAAATAGTGAGTGGATCGGAACCAAAACCATCATGATGATGAGTTTTTGAGGTCCACACCTGAGTATTACCCACCCAGCGGGCTGTCTCCATTGAGTTCTCAAAATCCACATAAATATCTGGGTTGTAAGCTGCAGCAACTACCGGAACCTCATTCCGATGCAACTGTTCATGATCGTAGAGTCGGCCCCAGTCTTTCTTCTCCGCAAGAATCTGCGCAACATCTGCCAGAGGGCGCAGCGCAGGATCTTCTTCGTAGTACCACGGGAAAATATGCTCGCCCGTGAAGAATAGAGTATCGGCTTCAGGAGAAAACTCGGGGCGCTGTGCAGCTACCCGTGCCGCTGCCCAATTAGTGGGGGCGGGCGAAGGTGAGAGCTCATAACCCGCAATGCCCGGCAAGGTACCGTCAGCGGGACCATCTGCATAGATAGTCTCATGCATAAGGGCATAGAGAGGATTTGCCAGGAAAGAAACTTCGCTGCTCATAGATGAGAGGAACTGATCTGAGAGGCGATCGTCTCCTTCAGCGAAAGCAGTTTCTAAGAAGTAGTGCAGACCGCGCTCGCGCCAGCGCCCACCTAAATAGTGACCAGCCATCTGAAAACGGTGGTCGGTCAGGCGCTCACCCGTGGGAAGGTACTCTTCGTGGGTGCGCAGATGTTCTGCGATGCGAGTAGCGAGAGCTGCATCCTCGGGGAACCACTCATAGTATTCCTTGTTGCGCTCAGCCATACGATCGAAGGTATGCTGGTACACGTTGTCTACTGTGGTGCGAATTGGTGCCAAACCCGCAGTAATCCTCGAATCACGCAGTGATTGTGGGGCGAAGGACAGGTAAGACAGAGTCAAGAATCCGCCGAAGGACTGACCGATGGTTGACCACCGCTTGTCCTTACGGCTGGCGAGTAAGACCTCGCGTATAGCTTCCGCATCTGCGATGATAGAGTCTGCTCGGAAAAGCTCAACATATTCGGCCTGAATCTGGGGGTCACCTACCGCTGTAATGTTGCGTGCGGATAGGGGAGAAGACATACCGGTACCACGCTGATCCAGCAGGATAACGCGGTGAGTTTTAGCCAGCTCGGCTATCCACCCACCGATGGAACCGGTCTTAGGGGAACCAAACCCAGGACCGCCCTGTAGATAGACGATATAGGGACGCTTCTCGACGGGAAGAGTCAGAGTCTCGCTTGTATTGATGACTTCACGAGCAAAAATTTTGATGCTTTGATCTGCAAAACGTGAAGATAGCGCGGCATCACGCCCTTTGGAAAAAATCAGGCCGTGAGTGAGCGGAACCTGAAACCAATGGTCGATAATTTCGTATCCATCATGCTTGACGATAGCGCCTTGGCGGTATTCAACTTGAGGAAGTGCAGAAATGGTCAACAGTGAACCTTCTTTCATACCTATAAACTCATTTGTATATAGTCTATCGCGCCCCACCTCTCAAGGCAGAGCGCGATAATTTTATCGTAAAGCAAGAAGTCAGATTCGCTTACATGTGCGTACTTAATGCGTTAGGAAAGCTTGCACAGCGAAGACTCAGCGGTTCCATTAACACGACGACCTGGGGAACCCGGGGTCGTGCCTGAAGAAATATTAGAGTTATAGACTTGCGAGCTATCTACATATGAACCGCCTGCGCCGCCGCCTTGAGCAGAGACCTGATACGACCTTCTACAGCTACTGGTAATAGAAAATGTCATATCCTTCTTATCTACCGTCACTGTACATGTACGTGACGTACCATCGAATGAGGTATTTGCAAAGACTTGTTCTTAGCCGCCATATTCACATTCCACTGATGATGCGTGAGCTGGGAATGGTAGTGCTTGCTGTCACGAGGCGGACATGCCATGCCGACCCCTGTACAAGAAGTTCGACGAGATAAGAAGGGGATTTTGCTTTCATAGGATTAAGGTAAGGCATTAAGAAGCTGATATAAAGATTTGCAAAGTGCAGTAAGGAGGACGGAACAATCAACGTATAAGGTGTAGATTCCTAGTTACACGTATTATAGGGAAAGAAATACGGTGCGAAATACGTACAAGTATTTCGCACCGTACTTTATTTACTTGGTCTTCTTGTCTGCTGTGAAATTACGGCATACAACAGCGGTTGCCGCGCCATTCACACGCATACCGGGCTTACCAATGTTGCTACCAATAGTTATATTGGAGTCATAGACGCGAGAGGTATCGACGTAGGACCCTCCACCGCCACCTGCGCCGGAGAACGCCGCTGAGCCAACTGGTGACCAGTATCCCCCCTCGATGTAGTTCCCATCAACCCAACCTGTGACAGAGGCGTAGGATTGATCCGCGCCATAACCGGCAGCAGTAGTCACTGACGCGCTACCGCCGCCGCCGTATCCACCGCCGCCGGTTGAGCCGTGGAGAATGGAACACTGGTTCAGATCACTTGTGCGGTACCAGGTAATAGCCATACCGATACCAACCACGCCTGCACCGCCTTGACCTCCATTATTTCCTTGGGAATTTTTTGTGAGGGTAGCATCGGCACCTGCGTTACCGGCAACGTTTTGGCTGAATAAGTAGCGCTCTTGTGAACCCTCAAAGGAAATAGCGCTGTTGCTCTTCGGATCAGACAAAGAACCTGCAGGTGCACCTGCTCCGCCCTGCCCATTACCGCCGCCAAGACCACCGTTCATGTTGAGGGCAGGTCCTGGGAAGAACAAGTAGGTTTCTTGGTAGCTGCCGCCGCGTTCACCCACACGTCCGCCAGAACCGCCGCTTGCCATATCGCCTGTATTGAATTTGAGACCTTTAAAGCTTTCAGGCTGCGGACCGTAAAACTCCTTATTCCAAGAAGTACGCGAAATCTGGCGAGCCCCTGCACCGCCGCCGCCGCCAGCAATAGCAATAGGAGTACCATTCAAGAGAATTGCTGATGCACCGCCGCCAGTAGGACCATATAGCTCGTTTATTAGGCTCTTGCTAGAATGCTCCTTGTAGCGCTTTGTGTACTCATTTTCATCCATGATCGCTTCACTATGAGAGCCACCGTCAGCCCAGCCTTTACCCGGTGTAGACGGGGTATTATTATATGGGCCTCCGCCGCCAGCAATGATGAAGGTTACCTCATCGGTTGGGTTAAGATCGAGGGTTCCGGTAACAAGAGCACCAGAACCACCGTGGCCATCGCGGGCATTGCCTTGATAAGTACCACCAGCTCCACCCAAAAGGGTGAAGGTCATGACTTCAATATTGCCAGCGGTGAAGGTGTGGGTTACAGAATCACCGTTTGTCGTAGTGTTAGTGGGTACATCCAGAGTAATATCCGGGGTGCACAGTGATGATGCGAAAGCTGGTACTGAAGCGCTTGCTACGACTATAGGAGTAGCCCACGCAGCACCTTTCACAACATTGCGGCGAGATACGGAGTTCTTCATTGCATCCTTCCAATGTTTGATGTATGAGTGATATGAAAATCTTAGCGCTATTTTTGACGCACTATCGAATGATGGCATTATCGCCAATGTTATTAGTAGGCGATAGGTGTCATTTCCTTGGTATCTCTGTAGATTTATCAGTCAGAACGTTAAACCTCTGATATGAAGCGACTCTACGGAGACAAGAAAATTCTAAATCATTTTTATGTGACGGTGCCTTTCGGGGATGGATATAGTGCGATTACTTGAAGCGCATAGATTATTTAAGAATTATAGAGTATTTTCTCCGTGAAATGTATTTCCGAAGTTGGGAATATTATAAAATTCACTATTTTACGTCAATATTGATGTGATATTTATAAATCCCTCAACCTCTCACGGAGTGATTTCGAGTAAAAACATTAAAATGTGTCATGTAATGATTGAGGGAATATGATGAAATACATAAGAGGAGATTTTGGGTGTAGGGGTAGCTAGAAATAATTTATTGGTAAAGTTATTTTTGATAAAATTTAAGGGTTGCGATACACGTATGAAGTTGGATTCGAAATAGTATTGATGTCAACTTTTTACTTACTTGAGGTATATGGGATAAGGCTTTGCATGGTCGAATATCTACCCATGCAAAGCCTTATCTCTAGAGAGCACCGTAACGCGTAAGCATCATCATGTGCTACTCGGCGTTGTATTTACTTACTCACCTTTATTGTCTTTATTATCCGAGTTTTCTTTCTTGGGGTCCTCGTTGTTGGGGAGGCGGCACCAAGAAAGTTCTGCTACTGCGTTAATACGGCTCAAAGCAGTAGCCGGACGGGTGGCCAGATCCGGTAGGATCTGCCCTTCAAGGAGAGCATCGTCATGGGTTAGGTATGAACCGCCCGCACCCGCGCCGCCAGACACAGCGGCAGCACCAACAGGAGCCCAGCCGCCTCGGTCGTATTTAACCCAGCGCTGATCAGAAGCATAAGCACTTGCGGTTGTTACGGAGCCAGAACCGCCCCCGCCGTAACCCCCGCCACCGGTTGAGGAATGCACAATCGCGCCCTGGTGCAGATATTTGTGGGTAAACTGACGGTTATCGACAAAGGCTCGACCAACTACGCTGCCACCGCCTGTGCCGCCGTTATTGCCGAGGCTATTTCCGTCAAGGGTAGCGTCTTCACCCGATTTGCCAGCTACATCCTCATAAAATACGTCGTTTTCATCGTTAGTGGCAAAAATAATGGAAGCATTGGAATCCATATTGCGCAGACCACCTGTCGTTGCGCCAGCGCCGCCTTTGCCATTTTCTCCCGCAAAACCACCGTTTGCTCTTATGCTGGGACCGGGGAAGAACTTGTAGATCTCAGAGAATGAGCTGCCATTTGCGCCGTTTCCAGCACCGCCGCTGCCGCCTTGGGCAGCTTCGGTTGTTTCAAGAACGAGAGGGAGAAACTCTTTGGGTTGGGGGCCGGACTGCATATCGTTCCATACGGTGTAGGAGTAGAACCTAGTTCCCGCTCCGCCACCTCCACCGGCGACAGCAATGAGTTTGTCATTGAGGAATACCGCAGATGCGCCACCGCCTGTAGGGCCGTAGTATTCCTCGGCAGTGTTGGGGCCTTCAAAGAATTTGACGGTGCGTGCGTCGGTCGTTTTGTAGGATGGCCCGTGTGAACCGCCATTAGCCCAGCCTTTACCTGGTTCCGTTGGCTTATCGCGGTTATAGGCGCCGCCCCCAGCAAGAACAAACTTGAGAACGTCATTCTCCTTGACCGCAAGAGTCCCAGTAATGAGTGCGCCTCGGCCGCCGGAACCATGCATTGCAAGACCACGGTAAGAGCCGCCCACACCGCCAGTAATGCGGAAAGTAACGGTTTCAACACCAGCAGGAATGGTGAAAGCTTCTAGGGTAGATGACCCATCATTAGTGAGGTTCTGGTTAACCGGGACAGAAATGTCGGGAACGCATTTTTCGCGGGAGGATGCGTACACAGGGACAGCGGAGCTGGCGATAACAATGGGGGTTGCCCATGTGGTGCCCTGAATAACACGACGTCTAGAAATTGAGCTTGCCACGTATGATAATCCTAAATGTCTGAGATGTAGTGATAACTGTCTTTCCCTGTTTGCCTATCAGAGCAAATTCCGGGATGCGTTACTGAGCACAACAGACACAAAGAATTACATAGGCGAGCCTTAATATGTAATCAACAGTATATTTCAGGTACAAGTATATACTTGACAGAATATATGCTGATATTAAGGTTAGATTCTTGTTATCTGTGTGTTTTGAATCGTAACTGTATCTATAGTTTACGTGGTTGAAGGTTGTAGTGGTCGGAAGTGTAGAGAGATTTTGGTAGTGCACTTCCATAAAATTTGTTTCAGATCACAAAAAATTTAGGATTTATAGAAGTTTTTGTGATGTAAGATACTAAATATTCTAAAAATCTAGGAATTTTGGCGGAAGTTTGTGATTTGTAACATACTTATTCTAAATAAAGAAACTATTCTTAATATTTGGAAAATGAGCGTGTTCGATAAACGCGGTATGTGGACTATGAAATGTTTAAACAATGCATTGAAAGTACGCAGCTGATCGCACATATTTTAGAATTCACCCACACTTAGGATCTTCAGAACTGGGTAACCAGCATCATCGGAGGCAGCAAGATTTACCTCCGCCCGAATACCCCAGTCGAAGTTGTCCTCAGGATCAGCAAAGGTCTGCTGTACTTTCCATACGCCAGGATGTTCCCGCACATCATCGTCAATCTGAACGAGCTTAGGGGAGCGAGCCTCAGCATCCGTATAGATATCGTCGTAGGCATCAAAATAGTCATCCATCGCATCTGCCCAAGCGTCAGCATCCCATCCTGAAACCTCATCTAGTTCCCCAAGTATGTTCTCTCGCTCATCGGCGAAAAGCTCCACACGGCGGAAGAGAGCATTGCGTACCATCACCCGGAACGCGCGTACATTCTTCGTGACGGCTGGGGGAGTATCATCCTCAATCTCGGCGGCGGCACGATCAGCTGCCAAAGATGCAGCATCCTCGCCAGCAGCAAGTTTCTCCCACTCGTCCACCAGCGATGAGTCAGTTTGGCGCACTAGTTCACCCAGCCACTCGATAACCTCCGCAAGATCATCGTTGACGGCCGACTCGGGTACCGTTTGCCGCAGCGCCTTATACGCATCCGAAAGGTAACGCAACAGTACGCCCTCACCACGTTCTAACGCATAGTACTGCACAAAGTCATTGAAGCCCATAGCGCGCTCGTACATATCACGCACCACAGATTTTGGATGCGGCTCAAAGCGTGCCACCCAGGGTGCCGACTGCTGATACGTAGTGTATGCCTGCTCGATTAACTCAGTGAGAGGCTGAGGGTAGGTTACCTGATCGAGCTCATACATACGCTCGTTATACTCCACACCGTCTGCCTTCAGCTGCGCTGAAAGCTCGTTCTTAGCCTTACGCTCCTGTGCATATAGCACCAGGTGAGGCGGCTCCAAAGTTGCCTCAATCAGCGAAAGAACATCTAAAGCATAGTTGGGAGAATCAGGATCCAAGAGTTCAATGGCTGCCACCGCGAACGCCGAAAGCGGCTGATTTAAAGCAAAGTTATCCTGTAAATCCTCGGTAAGCCGCAGGTATGAGCCGTGCTCATCCGGGGTATCTGTGCGCTCAATAACCCCGCCGGTCAGTAGTTCCTTATAGATACTGACTGCTTTACGCAAAAGTTCCCGGCGACGTTGCGGCGGCTCATGATTCACCTGAAGAATGCGATAGGCTGCGACCACCGGGTTCTGCGGGCGTTGCATCAGGTTCAAAAGCATTGAGTGGGTAATATCGAACGAAGAGGTCAGCGGCTCAGGCTCTGCCGCGACCAGTTGATCGAAGGTCTTCTCTGACCAACCCACAAAACCTTCCGGCGCTTTCTTGCGTTTAGACGACAGTGACTGATTAATCTTCTTTGTATCGTCACCGAACTTCGCCTGTGCTTTGGCCAATAGGCGCGCATTTTCTATATCGTGTTCGGGCGCCTGCACCACTACGGTACCAGCGGTATCAAAACCAGCTCGACCGGCACGTCCCGCGATTTGGTGAAATTCACGTGCGCGCAGACGGCGATTCTTCGACCCATCAAACTTCGACAGGGCCGTGATAAGTACGGTGCGAATAGGCACGTTAATGCCTACGCCCAAGGTATCGGTACCGCAAATCACCTTTAACAACCCAGCCTGCGCAAGCCTCTCCACAAGGCGACGATATTTAGGGAGCATTCCCGCATGGTGAATACCGATACCAGCCCGCACCAGTTTATTCAGCGCCTTGCCGAAACCCGGACCGAACCTGAACTTCGCAATAAGCTGCGCGATCCGCTCTTTCTCTTCCTTCGAAGCAATAGCTACTGGCAGCAGCGCGTTTGCCTGTTCCAGGGCGGCCTTCTGTGAGAAATGAACAATATAGACAGGGGCTTGCTTAGTCTGCACAAGCTCCTGAACCGTTTCCTGAATGGGGTCGGTTGAGTAGTAGAAATGAAGCGGAATTGGACGTTCACTACTGGCAACCAGCACGCTTTCGCGGCCGGTGAGCGTCGTCATCTCTTCCTGGAAGCGCGTGGTGTCGCCTAGGGTCGCGCTCATGAGCAAGAATTGCGCCTGCGGAAGCTCTAAAAGCGGCAGCTGCCATGCCCAGCCGCGTTGCGGATCGGAGTAGAAATGGAACTCATCCATAATAACCTGGCAGACATCCGCAGTCTTACCCTCGCGCAGAGTAATATTCGCCAGGATTTCGGCGGTACAACAGATAATGGGGGCATCCGCGTTAATAGCCGAATCCCCGGTAATCATACCGACATTTTCGGCACCAAAAATCTCGATAAGATCAAAGAACTTCTCGGAAACAAGCGCTTTAATGGGTGCGGTGTAGTAGGAACGCTGCCCAGTTGCCAAACCGGTAAAATGCGCCGCCACCGCCACTGTAGATTTACCAGAACCGGTGGGGGTAGCCAGCACCACATTATGCCCCGCCGCAATTTCCAAGACAGCTTCATCTTGAGCCGGGTAAAGCGTCATGCCTCGGCTGGAGATCCACCCGGTGAACGCCTCATAGATTTCATCCGGGGTGAGTGGATTGCCGGTGTAGTCGCGCCGGTTGTAATCTCCGGGATTCTCCGCGAGTTTGGGGGAAAGGTATTCAAGAATGCTCATGGTGCTTCAATTTTACCGAGTCTAGAGGCAGAGAATTAGCAGAATCCGTCAAAATCAGCGATGCGCACAATATTGGGTGACTATTGCGTTGCGCAAGATATACACGCCGCAGGAAACTTAGGTTATGGTCATTTTTTACGCTAGCAGAAACCCCTCTGACTGTTAGACTTGCGTATAGCGAAGTGCGGTTAGTTTCCCTTCTGATAAGGAGTACGCAATATAGCATGAGAATATCCTTAAAGGACACACAAATAGCGGGATACTGGGCGACCGCAAGGAAAAATACTCTTGATGATTGTGTGTCAGAACTTCACCATTTTATGACCTCGTTTGAGTCATTGTACCCGGGTGGACACTAGCGTATCATGCGTGAAGCTCCTCAGCGGCTAGGGGCCAATGTTGAAAATTCTACTCCCGGACTGACTGATCTGCTATTGGGCCAGTTAGAGGGCGCAAAAACTCCAGATGCAGATGCCTCATTTGGGTACTACTTTAACCTTGAATATCTGGGGCCGCTCCCAATAATTGTCCAAGGATGCGTGGGAATACAAACCGACAATAAGAATTTTAAAAACTTTGTCCTGATCAAATTTTGGCGAGACCCCGAAGTGCCAGAATCTTCACAGGGAGAACTCACTCTTGAAGCCAGTCACCAACTGCTTGAAACAATTATTCGTTGTTGGTCACCGCACTTAGCGACATGGACAACAACCACTTGGTTACGTGCTGTACCGAAGAGAGAAGCGTATACACCATCTCTAGGATGGAAAACCTATTTCAGCGAACCAGCAGTATGCGAACTAATCAGCGACTTAGGAAAACCCCTGCATCAGGGAATACTTCTTGAAACCTCATCGGATATTCACGATGTCACCCCGGAGAAAATTGTGGCGCTCGCGCAAGAACTATCGAACCGTGGAGTGGAGAATGTACTCTACCGCGGCACATGAACGTATTGAATCAGCATCTTGAATCTTCGCACCAAAAATTACTGCGTGACATCCCCTGCTGAGTATGTTTCATCTAGATTGTCTACAAAACTATCGTAGCTAGTTTTCTTAGGCCCTCGTGAAAATAAGCGCTACAGCAGAAAACTATAAAATCTGCAATGCAACATGTCACATATATAAGGTAAATGTGTTAGCCTCAATATTTAATGAAATAGAGGGTATAAGCGAGGCACATATGGCGAATGCGGACGAGCAGTATCACCAAAGAAGTACAGAAGAAGCTCCCACTAGTACAAAGACGACGCAGAACCAGCAGAAAAATCATACACAGTCCTCACAAACCCCCAAGGTAGGTATTTCTGACGATGACCTGAAAAATCGGGTATCTTTACGCGTGAGTGCCCCCGGGTATAAATATCCCTGGTACCGTTGGGTTATCCCCATGCTTGGAGAAACTACTGCGGGTGTCGGCGCTATCGGCATTCCTGTTGTCGTGGGCACTTTTATCAATCACCAAATCGCAGGACACACGGCTGATGCTTGGCTGCTGTTTTGGGTCGTTGTCGTCTCCATCGGGTTTATCGCGCTCAACGAATATTTTGGGTGGGGCGCATCCATGAAATTTGGTGCCGAGCTAGACCGCGACTGGCGCACCTATATTAACGCCCTGCTCAACCGCGCAGCGCATAAGAACAATGCGGGTGAGATGGTTACCGTTATGAGCAAAGACGTGCGCCGTATCAGCGCAGTATTCTTCTCAATCCCTCTCTTCACTAACGCCATGATTATCGCAACTTTAGGCGCTATACAGTTGTGGCTCATTAGTCCGCTCACTGCGGCGGTGACTCTTACCGGAACAGCCTTAGTGATATGGGTTCTGGCGAAATACTCCACCTTCATGGAAAGTAAAGTGGGCGTCTACCGCGCGAAAGATGGTGAAAATTCTTCGCGTGCCTCAGATATAGCAACAGGACTACGCACCATCACAGGACTGGGCGCTGAACAGCAAATGCGCGAGCGCTATCACCAGGGAGCAGATGATGTTTTCGATGCTCTCATGGAGTATGAGAAAACTCATCGCTGGATGTTCCTTATCCGCGTATTCCTCAGCGGAACAGTCACCCTGCTTGGTATTGGTTTCGCGCTGACGGGACACGTTGAGAACGGACGCTGGGTACCTGATGTTCCAGCTGCTTCCCTAGTAACGGTTGCTTCTATTATCGCCATGATGGGTGGGCCCGTCTGGATTTCACAAAACTTTCTCACCGAATGGCGTTACGCCAAGGTGGGGCTGGCTAAAGTCGCTCGGCTTGAAGGGTACGCCGGGGTACGTAAAGGTGTGCTTAAAGAACCGCGAACAGATACCGAACTTGAAGCATATGTGAGCCATGAGAAAGAACACGATATGCCGGTCGTCGATATCCCGCAGGTTCCCGCAAAGGCACGCAACGCGCGCATTGTATACATCAATCCTCGACATTGGCAGCTGACTGCTCAAGAGTATGCAGAATCGCTTGTCGAACATGTGCGTGCGCTCGCTGCCGAAAAACTGCCGGATAAACAGCGAATCCTACTAAGTGAGCCTAACCCTATGATTTTCGCCGGAACTTTGCGGAATCACCTACGTCTGGGCACCGTACCGCCCGAAGATACTATAGCTGCGCAAGCGAAAGATGAAGCTCTCCTTCAGATAACCGACTCTAGCGAAATTGCTTACCGTTTGGGTGGGCGAAATCCAGATGAATATTTTGAAGCGCTGATCACTAGCGAAGGGGCTAACCTTTCGGGCGGACAACGCCAACGTTTAGCTCTTGCGCGTGCTCTCGCTCAGGACACCCAAATACTCATTTTGACTGAGCCCCTTAATTCTGTGGATGAGCCAAGCCAGAAATATATTTACGACAGACTTGAGGAATGTGTGGGCACGCCTGCAGCACCAGAGCTCTATCCTGGGCTGCTTGCGGGCTTTGAGACTATTTACATTATTTCGACAACTGCAGAAGTATCTCGGCGTATTGCGCGAGATAACAATATCGAAACCCAGAGGGTAAATCATGTCTAAGTTACCAACCGAACCGCCCCGTGTGGTTGTGCAGAAAATGGGTTCTTATATTGTGCGTTATAGAGGGCGTGCATTCTTCACTTTTATGGTTTATGTGTTGAGCAGCGTCATGGGCGCGGTAGTGCCTCTGCAGATTGGTGCAACTGTTGACGACGTTGTGGCTGGTAAGTATGCGCAATTTCCGTGGAAACCTGTATTGATCATTCTTGCCGCTACTGTTGCTCAAGCCATCGTGATGCTTTTGGCTATGTACAGCGCCGCCCGTCTTGGCGCCCTCGTAACACGCCAAGCAAGTATAGATACCATCGATGCAACTCTAAATCTTGATGCGCGAACCGTCGAGGAATCCGGCAGCGGCGACCTGCTCACACGAGTAACTGATGACCTGTCTTCAGCCTCGAACGCCGTCAGCTTTGACCTGCTCGAAATTCTTTTTGTGATTCTGTATTTCGTAGTTTCTATGGTTTCACTTGCCGCACTCAGCATACCTCTGAGCGTTATCTTCCTGCCTATGATTATCGGCTTGGGCTTGCTGATGGGATATTTTCTGCCGCGTCTTGCCCGTGAAAATCAGAGCGTGCAGGAGATTACGAGCGAGCTTAATAGCGTGCTGACCGAGAACGTCCGGGGCGCATCCACCATTCGTGAACTTGGGGTGCATGATGCCCGCAACGAAACATTCGAGGCTGATAACGATCGGCGTTATCGGGCTACACTCAAGATGGTGCGTATACGCCAGAATTATTACACGCTTGATGCTCTGAATGCGTGGTTCCCTACCGTTATCTGCTTGCTCTGGGGGTCCTTCTGCGTCATGCAAGGGTGGGCAACCTGGGGTGCCTTGGCGACTGCATCCATTATGGTTTTCAGCCTGAGAACTATGGCGGATATTTTGGGGCATCACGTGGGCAATATACGCATAATGCTGGTTAATATGGGGCGCGTGTTCGGGATTATTAATCTGGCGCAAGCGCAGCGTGCTCGGCGCAAAGATATTCGTAGAGCACAACATCATGAAACTTTGGGGAATACCACACATGTAATCGAATGCTCCCATGTGTCGTACGGTTATTCTTCAGATGCGCTTGTACTGACTGATATTAATCTAAAGATTGCGCCTGGGGAGTGCTTAGCGTTAGTTGGGCGTTCTGGCTCTGGAAAAACCACGCTTGCAAGGCTCATTGGTGGTTCCTTGAGCGCGCTTGACGGTACAATCCGTGTGCTGGGAAAACCAGTTGGCAATGGGGAATTTCCAACCGACAAGTACGAAGATGGTAGGCCGCGACTACTGGTTTGTACCCAAGAAGCGCATATTTTCTTTGGTACCGTTATTGATAATTTCACCGCTGTAGTACCAGAAGCCACCGAGAAACAGATCGGTGAAGCTCTGGATGCTGTTAGCGCTCGTTGGTGGCGTGAGCTTCCCCAAGGGTTGAAGACGCGCATCGGTACGGGAGAGCACGAACTCACCCGTGACCAGATTCAGCAGCTTGCTTTAGCGCGCATCGTCGCGGCAAACCCTCACGCGGTGATTCTTGATGAATCAACCACCCAGCTTGAGCTTGTGAACGCGACCGAATCATTACAGGCCGTGCTCGCGAATCGTGCTGTGTTGATTATTTCGCACGATGCGCGTATCGCCTCTCTGGCAGACCGCGCCGTTTTGCTTCAGGAAGGCATGATTACTGCTGAGGGCACGCCCGCTGAGATTTTCGCTCTGACCTAGAAGATGATAGTCAAAAGCCGTACACTCTCTGCCCCTCTCGTAGATGGGCACAACGGCACGATAGAGAAGAAAAGTGTACGACGCTCGGACAGGTTATAGAGTTAGTTGGGATTTATTTTTTCTTATGGAGCCGCCATTCGGTATCGCCTGCTCCCGAGTCATCGCGATGCCAATGCTGCCCTGTCACCGGGTCAGGCTGCGTTAACTTTGGATTCGGGTTATTACGATCGGGCTCATCCGGATGTGCTGGGCATCCTCGAGCACCAGGGTCTTCGTGGCAGGTTTTACCTACAGAATGCACCTCGGTATCCCACACGCGTACTAGAGTGGGATCACTGCGAACCGTAAGCGAGCCAACAATATTCCAATCTCCACCTTTGAGACGGTACCGACCCTGATAGGTGACAGTAACGTAAGCATGATAGTTGCCGGATTCTTTGAAAGCATAGCTGGTGTCGGTGGGTTTAAAGTTACGTTTGCTCTTGTCCCAGACAGAGCCTTGCGCGGTTCCTGAATCCCGCGTTGTGTACACAGGGTCGCCGGCACCGTACTCATAGGTATAGGCAACGGGAACAGCTTCTATCGTGACTTCTTCATCGAGGATAGTAGTATCACGTGCTTCGGTTTTAACACCGGTCACATAGAAGTTTGTGTTGATCCCGGTATTGACGTGGGGCTCATGCCCGTCGAAATGTAGTGCGGGTTTTGTGGTGGTAAGTTCGGCGAGTTGCTCCCGAACCTGGTGCTCTATCTTTTGGGTGCGAACTTGGGCGTTATCGGCAGTAGGTTCGTTTTCAGGTGTGTTTTGGTCTGCAGGATCGTTGGGAACGCACGTTATACCGCCGTTTCCTGACTGAACGACACCGTATTGTTTATAGTTGCCTGAATCGTCAATGGGTAGGGGAACACGGGCTACTTTACCGGGTTTCCCTTGGTAGAGACAGGGCGCATCTTTAGAAGCATTGCCATTGTAGACATCGAAGGTATTTCCTACACTACTCACGGTTGCGGGAGCGTTAGAGCCTGTATCGGCGATACCTTGCTTCGCGTCAGTATCTCGATATCCATTACTTTGTTGAGGTACCGTATGAGGTTCGTTAGGCTGTTGTGAATTGCTGGAAGACGAGGTTCCCTTAACCGTGAGTTTACCTCCGTGGATATTGCCTGAATAGTCGTTTGCAGCAGAAGAAGAGTATGACACTGTACAGAAGAAAATTACTGTTATAGCGCAAAAAACGCGTTTCTTATTTGAGCTCAACTTTTTCCATCCCAGCAAATGCCCAGTGACCAGTTGATTTGAAAACGATACCGAACTCGATAGTGTTCTTATTTTGTTCGGACAAGGGATAGGTATGGGTCTTATAGTCTTCGTTATCTAAGTAGACGACGTCGTTAGCGATAATATTTCCGATGATGAGGTAAACGTGATCGCTTGGCGATATCAGAGTGGACGGGTCAAAGGTGAGTTTTCTAGTACCACCAACTGCCCATCCTCCCTTTTGGTAGAGCCTATAGACATAGTTGGCAATCTCTTCCTCTTCTTTATAACCTTCAGACGTATAGTCAGCATATGGTTGTACGTCTCCAGTCTGTATAGCGTAATTCCGCAGGTCGTTCCAATACTGAATAAAGTGAAAAAGCGCCTCCGGTGTCTCAATCCCAATGTCTTCGGGCTTTTTGGGCTTGGGGACATTCTGCGCGGGTCCTTTTTCGTCTGCAGGACGGTACTCACCTTTGGGCGCTTCAGAGCCACCAGAATAACCCTTAGTGAAGGTCGGATGCGCCTGGGCCTCAGGTGAGGCAGATTCGGTACCATGTGGGCTGGAGCTACCGTCTGTGGTGTTGGATGTTTCGGCACGAGCAGGTGCCGTCTCATGTGCTTGCTCTCCGCAAGCGGTCAGGAACTCAGTAACGCAGATCCCCGATGCGAAGGCTATCAGGGCACGACGGTTGAGGACTTTTTGAGGCACACTGTTGTGCCTAAGGGCAGGAATGCTCATCAGTGAACTTTCGTGGTTGGGTGAATATACAGCAGGCCGCAGGGGAGCGCGACCCTTTTCAACAGTACTGTTACATGTAAAGAATAAGAAATATTACTTTATAAGAGTTTGAAAATTACCAAAACTTAGAGATATGTGCACGGCAATGACACATAAAGTCCGTGAACCTATTGGGCCCAACGGTATATGCTACAGTGAAAACGCGATATGGGGTGCTCCATTTTGTAACGGATACACAGCACGGCGCTGTGATCTGGAGCTGAGATATACCCATTGAACCTGCTCTAGTTAGAACTAGCGAAGGGATATCGAACCGTGGCAGAGCAGCCTTAACCTTCTTTCTGAAACACCCGATTCATCATTATCTAGATAGCGTGGTGCGTTTGCAGCGATGCCACGCCCATCCCAAGGAGACTTATAGCTATGACGCTATTAAACACATCTACGCCTCGTGTGCTTTCCATTGCCGGAACCGACCCTACAGGCGGTGCTGGAATCCAGGCCGATCTCAAGTCTATTGCCGCAAGCGGTGGTTACGGTATGTGCGCCACAACCGTGCTTGTCGCACAGAATACACAAGGGGTTCGCAGCATTTTTGCTCCACCCACCGAGTTTTTACAAGAACAGCTTGCGGCAGTTTTCGACGATGTGACTGTGGATGCCGTTAAAATTGGTATGCTCGGCGATGTTGAAACTATCACTACCGTCAAGACCTGGCTTGCAGAACATCCGGTACCAGTGGTGGTACTTGATCCGGTGATGGTTGCCTCCAGTGGCGATCGCCTGATTAGTCAAGACGCCGAGCAGGCACTGCGCGAATTGGTGGCGCAGGCAGATGTTATCACTCCGAATATCGCCGAACTCGCGGTGCTCTGTGAGAGCAACCCTGCCCAGACTTTGAAGGAGGCGCATAACCAGGCGGCTCAGCTCGCGGGGAGCACTGGCACGATCGTGATTGTTAAGGGCGGTCACCTGACGGGGGAGGACGCCGGAAACTCGGCTGTTTTTCCTGATGGAACTCATACACATGTGGCTACTGCTCGCGTCCAAACGAAGAATACCCACGGTACCGGGTGCTCACTCTCATCAAGTCTTGCTACCCGCCTTGGACTTGCTCTTGTGAATGGCAATAATGAGCTGAGTGTACGAGTACTCACGAACGCGCTGGCATGGAGCACCCGGTGGCTCAACGAAGCTATTATCGCTGGTGAGGAACTGCACGTGGGCAGCGGGCAGGGTCACGGACCGGTTGATCATCAGGCACGTGCTCGCCGTTTGGAGCATGCAGCCGATACGAAGCCGTGGGAGCACTTATACGCTGATAAAAATCTTACGGGCGAGAGTCCCAAGAATTTGGTGAAACCTGCGCAGCGGAAATCCCCAGAGCCGAAGGTAGCCCCGGCGGGTCCGTGGACTGCCGCCCTGTGGCAAGCTACCGGTGATATCTGGCGTGACATTCTCGATTTGCCCTTTATTCGCGGGCTGGGCGACGGCACGCTTGACGAAGATTTATTCGGCTTCTACCTTGACCAAGATGCGCAGTACCTTGCCCAGTATTCTCGCGCCTTAGCTACTCTTGCGGCACGTGCCACCTCATCGCAAGGTCAGGTGCATTGGGCTGCGGGTGCCCAGGCGGCAATTGTTGAGGAATCGCTTTTGCACGATGAATGGTTGGCGGCGCATCCCGCTATTCCTGCGGAGCAGGGTGGTATTCGGCGTGGTGCGCCTTCGGCAGTGACAATGGGGTACACGAACTTTTTACGTGCTACTGCTGCTGGTGAGGATTATGTGGTGGGCGCAGCTGCGGCGCTTCCATGCTACTGGCTGTACCTTGAGATCGGTTACCGGCTTTTGGAGAAAACCCACGAGGAACATCCGTATAATTCCTGGATTTCGGTGTATGGCGGCGAAGAGTTTGCTGCAGATGTGCGCCGCTGCGTGGCGGTTGTTGAGGAAGCATTTGAGCAGGCTTCCCCCAGTCAGCGTGTTGCCGCCGCTCAGGCATATATGAGCGCATGCCTATATGAACGTGACTTCTTCGACCAGGCTCATAGAGCGTTGCGGTAATCTCACACCATCCGGACCCCACGCGAAAAAGTAAAAAAGGCTCTTTATCCATATAAAGCGTATTTTTCACCGCTTGATTTGGATAAAGAGCCTTTTTTACATGGGCAGATAATAAGAATTAAGAACCCTGCACGCTCTGGGGTAGTCCATCATTAATATTCTTCACGGTTTGAGCAACTCGACTCGTCCATACGTAGTCGATTGTGTATTCATCAGAATATGGGATGCCGTAGAGGGCTTTCGGCTCTACCGTACCATCGTCAACAAGCGCATCAGTGAGCATCTTCAGAAGGTCAAGCTGAGCTTGCGTGGTGTCCTCTCGAATAAACTCTTTGAGATGTTTCTGCACAGCCTTACGATCCATGCCCACCATAGAACGCACATAAAGCCCTAGGTTCGGGTGGTCCTGCCGAACAGTCAGAATATCATCAACCGTGAATTCGCCGGATGCTACAAAAGCGGCATCGAGTTCCTGCATATCAGCGTCATTGAGCGCGTAGCCTTTACGAGCTTTCTGCACGGCAGGGTTATCCAGCAGCTCACGCATACGGTACTGGATTTTAGCCTCAAACTCCTGCGGACTCACGGTACCGGTTGTATTGAGCAGAATCTCTGTTTCAACGCTCTCGTGCGCATGATCGGCGAAATCGGTATAGAAAGGCTTGCGCTCGCTCTTTGAGAGTAAAGATAGAAGACCGCGTACATCTTGGCGAATAGACTCAAGGTATGCGAGAGAAACTTGCGGTCCCCAGGCTTCCGAAAGTACATAATCAAAATGCGCTTTCTGCCGTTCGACATCAGGGATAGTATCAACAAGTTTGTTAAGACCCAGAGCGATTTTCCGGATGCGTTCCAACCGCGGTTTTGCCGCCGCAATATTGCCGTCCAGCAGATCTAATTGTAGCTTACGTATCGTGAGGTCGAAGGAAAGCGCAACGGGAGCGCCTTCACCAATATTGCCGCCTAGCTCAGCAAGTGAGAGTAATTGTTCTTGGGCTTCAGCATTGAGCGCGGAAGACCAGATACTTTCATCCTGCATGCGCTGTACCGCATGTAGGTGTTTACGTACGAATGGGCTGTCGGTGTTGAGCGAGTTAATAAATGTACGCAGCTGCCCAACAAGCGCAGGGCGCAGAGACTCGTAGTCGGCAGAGCTAAGCTCACCAGCGTGAGAATCCAGTTCCACCAGCAAAGCTAAGGTGGTCTCGAAAGTGCGTGTTGCTTGCGGTTTCTGTGGAGTTCCGTTAGGTGCTTTGAAATCGCTCCTGAAGAACTCAAGATTTCCGCAGCAATCGAAAACTTTAAAGTCGGTCTTTTCTGTGCCGGGACCAAAGACATCAGAGCATAGGCGAGTTCCACGCCCAAGCATCTGCCAGTATTTAGCGTAGGAACGCACGGGTTTGAAGAAAACCAAATTGAGAACTTCGGGTACGTCTATACCGGTATCGAGCATATCGACGCTGACCGCGATTTGTGGCATTTTTTCGGGGTCGGAAAAATCGTCGATTAACGATTGAGCTCGTTCAGTACTATGGGTAATCACGCGAGCAAATGTGCCGCCATAATGAGGGTACAGGGCATCGAACCGCTGTCTTATGTAGTTGGCGTGGTTCTGATTATGAGCGAAGATAATAGTTTTTCCCAGTTTGTTGCCGTTTTCCACACGATAACCCTGGGTCATTAGCTCGCTGAGTACATGGTCTACAGTTTGCTTGTTAAAAAGGTAATCGTTGAGTAGATGTGAAGGAATGTGGTTGGGCTTCTCGTGAGTTTCTTCATCCCACTCAATTAAGTCCCATTTCGCCTTATCGTCGTCAGAGAGCTCGTCATAGTGAATGCCATCGCTCAGAAAATCAGTGCTCAGAGATATTCCCCGTGGTGGTACCAAATATCCATCATCAACTGCCTGTTCAAGCGAATAGTAGTCGGTTGGCTCGCCTTGATTAAGCCCGAAGAGCTCATAAGTATCGTGGTCTACATCGTCTTTCGGGGTGGCGGTCAGCCCAACAAGAAGGGCATCGAAATACTCAAAAATCTGTTTATACTTGGCGTAAACAGATCGGTGTGCCTCATCAATTACGATTAGATCGAAGAACCCGGGCGAAAACTTGCGTTGTTCAACCAGGTTCATGATGGTGGGATAGGTACAGCCGTAAACACGACCGCTAGTGTCTTTATCGGTGAGCAAATTGACGATGCTCATTTCGGTTTTAAAGTGGGAGCGAAACGCATTCACCGCCTGGTTAACCAGAGAGACACGATCAGCCAGAAAGAGCGTATTTTTTACCCAGCCAGCGTCAGAGAGCATCTTGACGATTGCCATAGAGATACGTGTTTTACCGGCCCCTGTGGCCATGACAAGAAGAGCGCGGCGGCGATTTTCAGCGTCGAATGCAGTACCGACGGAACGCACAGCATTGATTTGATACTTGCGGTCGACTAGGTCTTGGCTAATGGGCGCATTATTGAGAGGCTGCGCACGTCTGCGGGCATGCAGACGTTCAAGGTCGTCACGGGTGGGGAACGCCAGAATACTACGTACCTGATAGCCAGGTTTTCCTGTAGGGCTGTCCTTCCACTGATCCCAGAGCTTATGCTGGGTTCCGTTGGTTGTGATGATAACCGGATAAACCCCGTACATTCGGTAGAGCCCCTGCGCATAGAGCTCAGCCTGTCGTTCCCCTTCATGAGAGTCTCGACTGGCACGTTTTGCTTCGATAACGGCGAGCGGCTTGCCGTCGATACCCCAGAGGACATAATCGGCTTTTCCGGTGCCAAGTGAACCGTCTTTACGAATGGGGATATTCGGTATGGAAACCTCTCGCAGGTTTTCAGCCGAGGTATCCCAACCTGCGAGTTCAAGCTCGACATCAATAAGAGCGGTGCGAGTTTCAGCCTCGTTGTAGTCGCGAATATCCTGGGACGTAGTCTCGGTGAAGGTGTTCTTGAGCTGAGCTTCGAGCTCGGCTAGTCGCTCTTGGAGAGCTTTATTTTCGGCTTCTTTGGCGGCAAGCTGCGCTTGATGAATTTCTCTTGCCTGTTCGAGTTCTTCGGCGAGCTTGATAAGTTCTTTTTGCGGTACTTTTTGCTGTGGAGCCGTTCCGGGTAATTGCGGTACTTTGGATACTTCGAAGGCGACACGTGGGTCTATTGCTGAGCCGTAGGGGGAGTGGTAGCGTGCTGCCCAGACGAGCAGATGGTGTAGGTCTCGCACGGTTTGCATAGCGACGTCACCGCTAATACGGTTGCCGTGTGCGGCTTTGTTTCCGGCGAGCCTAATCAGGCGCATTTTGTCGTGGAGGGCAGGATGACGAACGATGTTCTGAAACTCGGGGTTGCGCAGGCGGTCTACTAGGGTGGGCGTGCTCTTGCCGTAAGGGTTCTGGAGGTTGCGCGCGCGATAGAGATAATCGACAAGCTGTTCGAGGGTAATTCGAGCGTAGATAGCGACCATAGAAGCATCTATACGCAGGGCACTCTCAGTTTTGAGAGCATTCTGATGCACCTCTGGGATGCTCTGTCTCAGGAAGTCGAAGTTGCTCATCGGCGTGCGTACCTCGTGTGCGGTGAGTTGACGATATATTTCAAGTGTACCCCGCGATGACTGAGTATGCGCGTCTAACTGTTATACAGATCAGTAGAAGTGAGGATGTTTCTAGTACCTGACTTGAGACTAGGCTTCGAACCCGTAGGTCTGGAAGAACAGCACAATATAAGCACAGGCTTCAGCGTCAGAGTCGGCTTTGTGATGTTTCAGCTTGAATTTAGGCGCACAGGCTTTAATGACGGTCGGAAGCTTATGGTTTTCCAAGTGAGGAAGTGCTTTCTTCGCCATACGGTACGTACAGAAGAAATGCGTGGGCACGGTATGTACGTTGTAATAATCATCGAGTTCTTGCCATACCTTTGAGTCAAAGCTAGCGTTGTGGGCATATACGGGGAACGACCCTATAAACGCAGTGATAGCTGGCAGGACTTCGACCCATGTGGGTGCTACTCGCACAGTGCGAGCAGAAATTCCATGCAGGTGTGTGAATTCGAATCTTCGTAATTCGGCGGGTGGTTTAAGGTAGCTCACCAGACGGTCTACTACAAGACCATTCTGAACTTTGATAAGTGCAATCTGGCATGCCGAAGCGCCACTGATGCTATTAGCGGTTTCGAAATCTACTGCAATGTAGGTAGAAGCTGCTAATAATTCTGGCGTGGGAATGTACGAAGAGCTAGTACGTTTTCGAATCTTAGTGGGTTTCGTCCATTTGATTCCTGATGAATATGAAGATCCGCTGTTTAGTTTTAGCTCTGCGTGACGAGCTGTTGTGTAGGGGGAATAACCTGCCTTGATGCGTTCTTTAAGCTCTACTTCTTGTGCGCGCAGTTCTTTCCACTCTCTGTTGTACGGTGTGGGGTCTTGACTCTGTTGCTTGGCAAGAAGCTCTTGAGCTTTAGCGAGCCGTTTGAGCAGGTCGAGGCGATGGTCCTCCCGAGCGGGAGGGATACCTTCATCTAGCCAACCTTTGATGAGAGCGACTTCATCGGCATATTTTTTCATCTTATGCTGCAAAATGGCAGCCTGCACAACGTAGTATTCCATAACATAGTCATGATTGGAAAGTGCGGCACCTCGCATAGAGTTTAAACACCCTAGAGCTAGAGTCAGAGCTTCGTTGAGGTTACCTTCACGTTTGTAACGGGCTATATCTTCTGTGTAATCGCAAATAGCCCGTCCTTGATACGTGGGTATTACCCAGGTGTTTTCTATGATGGTTTCAGGCTCAGTCGCAAAACTAGTTGACCCGTGAGAAAGATTTAGCTGTGATACAGGGTGAGAGCCCGTCAAGGATCTTTGAATATTCTTGATGAGGTTGAAAAGAGCACGCAGAAAGCCCAAAGTAAACTCCAAAAGTTGAGCGAATGATCAACGGTAGTATACACCTGCTCTGAGTGAAGTATGAATTCAATATAGATATTTTTCTTATTTATTAAACTTTCTGGTCAATAACTATACTTACTTCCATGAGAAATATATTTAAAAACTATTTCTCATCTGAATCAACTTTATAGATAACTCCATCGTGAAGCATCTGACACAATGCTATTACTAGGCTTACCATTGCTTTGGCTTCCAATATATCTGCTGGATCATGGTCGTTAAGATGTCTCTGCGGGCTGTAATAAATTAGATCTAAAAACTTTACGAATTGATTGGCTGCATATTCCTGAGATGAGTCTTCACGATGATCGGTTGGAAAGCCTGACTTCCACTTCCCAGTGGAAACCGCGTTTTTAAAATTACCCAGAGCTTTGCTCCATTGCCCGTTTTTATCTTTTGAAACTGTTTTAACAAACATCCTCTCAATGGTTGCTTGAGCATCTCGCCATGCTAATTCTGGATTGGGGTTCCTGCTGTAGGCATATTTCCTTAATAGTTAAAGAACCTGGATTGGATAGATAAAAATAGAGATTTATCATTTTCTAAAGATTTATGGATGAGAGCTTGTTGGGAAATTATTTTTGAAACCTTCTGAGAAAACCTGTTCTGTTCCGTGATTGGAGGGACGGGAACTTTTATTTTTTCAACACCCCTTTTGGATATCTCTTTGAAAGTTGCACCAACTCCTAAGCTTTGTATGTATCTCATGTGGGATTTGAGCCAGAAGAGAAGATAGAGGTTTGTTATTTCTTCTCCTGGAACAATACTCTTGAAACCCTGGTTAGTCGCCATGGGGACTGTATTTATTGCCAAATGGCCAATTGGCGCGCGAGAACTCATCATAACAGATCCGGTCGGCAGAAGGACTGCCGAACTATTTTTTAACCCAGCATCAGTTATTTTACGTGACGAAGAGCTAAAATAAATACCTTCATGTTGACCGAGATCAGCGGGGGTTACCCATTCAATATTTCCGTTCCAATACTCTTGAACAGAGCTGCTAGGGGTACCACCCGATAAAACTGTAGCTATTTCTTTTAATGGTTTATGTGGATAATCTTCTGCGTGGAAACTGTCTTTAAAAATTGATATTAGAAGTTTGTCAAGGGCGGCGAGCTGGCGTTCACATGCCTCTTGGAGCGATTTTGCCTTATCTAGAGTAGAAACAATGCGCTTTTGCTCTTCTAGCGGGGGAAGAGGAACATCTAGTGACTCTAGAATTACACGGTCTAGGTGAGGAATTGTTGCCCCTTTAGTTTTAGCACGGAGATAACTTTGCTTGGAGGCTATAAAGTGACCTAGATATGCTGTATCAATGAGTTCTTCCTGCTGTATTCGTAACACCATAAGGGTACTACCAACAGAACCTTTTAAACCATGCGATGTAGTACCAGCATTTGCTCCGTCCCAGGCGATGATAACGTCATTAGGAACAGCTAATAATTCTTTTTTATCAGCTGGGCAATAACGAGGTTTGGCCCCAGGACGTAAATCACTAATCTGCAGAGAGCGACGGTAACCTTCGATTGGTTCATTAACAATTTCAAGAGGTTTACGCCCTTTGTAGAGCTTTACAAGATCCCCTAGACGCATTACTTAAGCAACTCCTTTAGCTCCGCCATAGAAACACGAATCTGCTCGTCCAGGTTCTCCAGTTCGGCAATGATTTCGGTGGGGGAGCGGTACTCCACCTCTTCGTACTGTATCTCCTTGTACCGGTTCAGCGACAGGTCATAACCTTGCTCCGCGATTTCACTCTTCGGCACGCAGAATGACTGCTCGGTGCGTGCACGCTCATGCTCAGCCTTAGCTGCCTGCTCATCGTCCCCACGTAGTGCAGTCCACCGCTTCAAGACATCAGGAAGGTCATTTGCTTTTACTGGTGCACGTTTATCATCCAGGCTAAACCCGTCAGCCTGCACATCATAAAACCACACATCATCCGTGCCGCCCGAATTCGTTTTTGTGAAAAACAAAATCGCCGTAGAGACACCCGCATACGGCTTAAATACGCCCGACGGAAGACTCACCACCGCATCCAGCTTCTGATCCTCAACCAGCATCTTCCGCAGCTTCTTATGCGCCGTTGATGAGCCAAACAGTACACCATCCGGCACAATCGCTGCCGCCCGGCCGCCTGGCTTAAGCAACCGCAAAAACAGCGCCAAGAATAGCAGCTCTGTTTTCTTTGTCTTTACCGTAGACTGTAAATCACGGGCCGTCTGCTCATAATCTATAGACCCCGTAAACGGAGGGTTTGCCAAAATCAACGAATACTTCTCAGATTCACCCGCCGCCCCTTCGGAGAGCGAATCTCGGTACTCCACCAGCGGGTTCTTCACCCCGTGCATCAGCAGATTCATACTCGCAATACGCAGCATCGTCGAATCGAAATCAAACCCGTGGAACATATCGTTGTGGTAATGGCGTAACGCTACCGTGTTCGTAAGCTCCTGTACCGAATGTTCACGCACATATTCGTTCGCAGCCACCAAGAACCCTGCCGTACCGCACGCTGGGTCACAGATCGTATCAGCTGCGGTAGGAGCCACCATATCTACCATCAGGTGAATAATATGGCGAGGTGTACGGAACTGCCCATTCGTTCCCGAAGCTGCAATCTTCGAAAGCATGTACTCGTAAATATCGCCATTCGTATCCCGATCATCCATCGGAATAGCAGATAGCGGATCAACTACTTTCGCCAACAGCGCCGGGGTAGGAATCGTAAAACGAGCCTCACGCATATGCTGGGTGTAGCTCGAAGACTCACCACCGAGCCGAGCACCTAACCCCTTAATAAACGGAAATACTCCATTCGCCACGGTCTCATACATGGCCGCAGGAGACTCGTTCTTGAAATTATGCCAGCGCAGATTCTCATCCTCTGGGCGGAACACAGGGTCTTCAAGAACGTAGTTAGGATCATGAACTCGAATAGAATTCGCCATCTCTTCTTGGCGTAACTGCTCATCATCGAGAAAACGCACAAAAAGAAGGTAGGTGATCTGCTCCATCACCTCAAGTGGATTAGAAATACCGCCTGACCAAAAAGAATCCCAAATGCGGTCAATCTTGCTCTTAATATCTCGGGTAATCACAAAAGATAATTGTACCGCTCAGAACACCTACGTGCTCTGCTGTCCGTCACCATAGTGGGCAAGGTATCCATTACGAAACCTGTAGCTGTCCTTCTTGCTCACGTAAAAAGGCTCTTTATCCAAATAAAGCGTATTTTTCACCGCTTGATTTGGATAAAGAGCCTTTTAGCAAGTAGGTAGAAGGGACTATGCCCCCAGAGCCTCCAGACGCTCAATCAGGCGCTTGCCGTGATCCTCACCGATGGCGCGAGCAACAGCGGGGTTATCGGGGTCGCCAGTGGTGCCGTAGCTGTATAGTGGCTCCTCAAGAGGCATACCGGTAAACGCTGCGGTGTTCTCAAACTCGGTCAACGTGGCAGATACGTCGCGTGGCAGCATGGTGCGGTAGACGTCTTCAATAGCGCCAGCGGTTGCAGAGATCAGAAGCTTCTTACCCTGCAAAGCGGTGCCGTTTTCTCCATACGCGAAGCCGTACTCGAAAACGTCGTCAATCCACTGCTTCAGCAGAGAAGAAATTGAATACCACATCACCGGGAACTGCAGAACGATGACGTCTGCTTCCACAAGTGCCTTCTGCTCAGCAGATACGTCAAACTTACCGTTTACACGCAGCTTGTCGAGCTCACGAATCTTGACGTTATCGCCGAACCGTGCCCGCACGGCATCAAGAATAGCCTTGTTAGCGTTAGAAGTCGTAAGGTCAGGGTGCCCCGAAATAATCAGGATATTAGACATAGTCATCCAATCTATTAAACATCAGAATCATGAGCTTGTGAGTGCTGATTCAAGTATAAGCTCAAGTTTGCCACCTTCGTATATTAGCACGCTATTCCCTATGTCTGCCTGTGAACATTATGCCGAATCTAATACATACTGCTAACAAGCTTTTAGTTTTCCAGAAGATGTACGATGCACAACATTACCCATAAAATGCATGACAAATACCTAATGCGATGGCGCCGAAAAAGAAAATAGCAACCGCAATATACTAAGCCCGCAAGGATTCTAACCTAGCGATGAGCTTGGTGCCATGATTCTCACCAATAGCCCGTACCGCTGCGGTATTCCCCGGATCACTTGATGCGCCGTAGCTGAAAATAGGTTCTTCCAACTCCATACCCGTGAAAGCGGCAGTATTCCCAAAATCGGCGTATGTGGTTGTGAGCTCATACGGCAAAGCATCACGGTACATATTCTCGGGAGCTCCCGCAGTCGCAGAAATCAAGAGCTTCTTACCGCGCAGCGCCGTGCCTTGCGGACCGTATGCAAAGCCATACTCGAAAACGTCATCAATCCACTGTTTCAACAAACCCGGCACCGAATACCAGTACACAGGGAACTGAAGCACTACGATATCTGCTTCCGCGAGTGCCTTCCGCTCGGCTGGAACATCGAATTTACCATTCACGTACAGCTTGTCGAGTTCACGCATGTTTATCGCATCGCCAAAATGGTTTTTTACGGCATCAAGAACCGTCTTATTTGCGGTGGAATCTGGCAGGTTCGGGTGACCTGAAATAACAAGAATCTTTGACATGATAAATCCAATCTGTGTGCGATAAACAGGAAAGTTAGGAATCCAATATATCGAGCCTCAAGTAGAGCTGCTAGGTTCCTTGCTTATTTTCACGATTTCTACGCCCTGAGGTGAATAGGTTAAAGAAATATCCGGAACAAGCTATATTCTCCGAGTCTGTGGGAAAGAACTGTTCCGGATATTTCTGTGATATTTATCGAAGGCTGCTGTTACTTTTCCTCGTGAGAAGCACCCTTCAAAGCCCCCATAAGCGGTCCCACAATATCCAGCGGAAGCGGGAAAACAACCGTCGAATTCTGATCAGCACCCAACTCCAAGAGAGTCTGCAAATACCGTAACTGTAACGAAGCCGGTGAATCACTGAGAATGTCAGAAGCCTCCTTAAGTTGAGATGAAGCCTCAAGCTCACCACGTGCCGAAATGATCTTGGCGCGGCGTTCACGCTCAGCCTCAGCCTCACGAGCCATTGCGCGCTGCATAGCCTCAGGAATCTCAATATCCTTGATCTCAACCAGCTCGACTTTAATACCCCACGGGCGGGTGCGTGAATCAATAATGCTCTGCAAATCCGCATTCAAATCATCACGATGCGCCAGCAAAGTATCAAGATCCACACGCCCCAACAGCGAACGTAGCGTAGTCTGAGCGATCTGAGAAGTAGCGATCGGGTAGTTTTCGACCTCAAGTACGGCGTCTTTTGCACTAATCACACGGAAAAGTACTACCGCGTTCACGCGCGCAGGAACGTTATCTTTTGTGATAACTTCCTGCGGGGGAATGGTCAGCGTAATCACACGCATGTCCACGCGCTGCAGCGAATCGATGAGCGGAACCACCAGGTTAATGCCAGGTTTTAGCTCGGAACGCAGATGACCGAAGCGGAAAGAAATACCGCGCTGATATTCAGGGATAACCCGAAGGGTACGAATAATCAGAAAAGCGACGATTACAAGAATCGGAATAACAATCGAAAGAATGGTAAGAGAATCCATCATGTCCTCTAAAGATACGTTGGTAACGGTCAGTGGGAATGACCTGTGTAGATGCGTGATGAGAAAAAATCTAGATGCGGTGACAATACGCACCCCGATCTCTAGGTTACCGATTCATCAACGACGGTACCTTAGAAACCGGGGCGCGCATCCTCACACTAACGAGAGACTTCTTCGAGATTCTGCTCCTGAATAACCTCTGCGGTAGTTTTATGCAGACGTGGGGTAGAAGTCCCCTCGCCGCTCCACGCCGGACGATCAGGATCAATCTGCGAAGAACGCACAGGCAAAGTTGCAGCAGAGATTATCTGCTTACGAGCATCGTCGGTGCGGCGCTTACGCTCATTGCCAATACCGCCCCACTTAGCGGCAAACCTATCCATCTTAACCGCCACCGATTCATCCGCAGTAGACCCAGGAATATGTTTAGGATCTGCCACAAAGTTCTCAGGTGACTTAATGAGCTTGATAGCCAAGGGATAGGTGAGTGATAAGCAAGCCACAATAACGGCGGCTTCCACCAGTAGCTCCAGGGGAGCATGCCAGGCCAGAGCCGTAGCACCCATGATAATAGGACCGAAAAGCGCAACCGTCACGGCAAGACCGCGATGGAACTTACCCGACTCCGAGTAAGGCCACTCATCAACCTCACGCGTAAGTTCACGGCCATTAGACGAGACGGTGCAAGTGTCCTTAATAGGGCAGGTATTGCACACGCTCGGCTTGGCGCGGTAGCGCATCACACGATTATCCGTATCAAACGCTACCGGCCATAGCCACTGATCCTCGGGGCAGAGCCACGCATCGTTACTCTCGTGGTAGGTGAACCCGAAAGTCCGGGATGCCACGAAACGTTGGCTTGTGCGCTTAGCAAGAATATCGAAGCCCCACCCGACGGCGACTAGCCCCAGCGCATAAACGCTGGATAGCCACACCATCAGGGATACTCCGGCAATTTGCTCAGGCATGATAGTCAGCCTCGACGATCGCTACGGTACGGACTGGTCTGTTCGGGAAGCTCGTCAGCAGCCTTAGCACCCGCAAACTCGGCAATACGCTCGTCATCCACCAACTCGTATAGCGGCGGCTCGGGGAGCTCCAGAACGGTTTCCTTGTTCTTCTGTGAGAAGTACGAAGTTATACCCAACCATGCGAGTTTGAGCAGCGGCATGATACCAGCCAAGAAGATCACGTCGCCCGGTAAGCGTAGCCAGTCCATAATCACAGTTGAACCATCGTGAATAAACGCGAAGGAACGGGCCTCGTAGTAGCCTTCACCCACAGACTTATACAACTGAGCGACACCCAGCGGCAGAAGCGAAATGAAGACCATCCAGATCAGGCCGATGTTCAAGGCCCAGAATGAGAACTTCAGCCCCTTCTCAGGCCATTTATTCTCAGGAATCAGGTAACGCAACGCGAACACCGCGAAGGCCAGTGCCAACATACCGTACACGCCCATCATAGAGCCGTGCGCGTGGTTTGCGGTGAGTGCGGTGCCGATTTCGTAGTACGAAACAACCGGCAGGTTGATCAGGAAGCCGAAGACACCTGCGCCCAAGAAGTTCCAGAAGCCTACAGCAATAAGGAACATCACAGCCCAACGATGCGGGAACGGCTTGGTGCGGTTGGAGTACTGGCGAGCCCCCAACTGCATGAAGCCCCACGCCTCAACAGTCAGGAAGGTCAACGGAATAACCTCTGCTGCCGAGAAGAACGCACCGAATGCCATCTGTTCCGAAGGAGTACCAGCGAAGTAGGTGTGGTGCATAGTACCAACCACACCACCGGCGGAGTAGAGCACTGCATCCATCATGATGATGGAGATAGCGATGCGCTCGCGCACCACACCCAAGAGTACGAAGACGTAAGCAACCATCACAGTGGTGAAGAGTTCGAGGAAGTCTTCAACCCACAGGTGCACCACCCAGAAGCGCCAGAACTCGGCGACTGAGAAATGGGTGCGCTGACCAGCGAGCATACCCACGGCGTAGAACATCGGAATTGCCAGACCTGAGAAGAGGAACAACCAAGGCATGGAGGTTTTCTTCCCGCTCTTGAGGCGTGAGCTAAGGGTACGCCAAACAATGACAATCCAGATGAACATACCAGCGGTGAGCAGAATCTGGAAGAAACGCGGCAGATCAAGGTACTCCCACTGCTGCGCAAAGATAGTGTTCTCGGGTATCCAGCCCTTTTGCGAGAACCATTCGTTGAGGAGCGAACCGAGCACCACAATAACCACGGCCACGAAGAGGACGACGGTGAGTAGACCTTGCTTCTTCGGCTCTTTGCGGGTAATAAGCGGGGCAATGAAGATACCACCAGCTAGGAACGCCGCAGCCGTCCAGAAGAGGGAGAGCTGTACGTGCCACGTTCGAGACACGGTGTAGGGCAGTAGCTCACCCATATTGATACCGAAGAACCCGTCTATTTCAACGCGATAGTGCTCAGTGAGAGCGCCCACCAAGGCTTGCAGGAGGAATAGAACAATAATCGTGATGAAGAAGAGTCCAGCTGCTTTCTGGGAGGGGGTGAGCTTAACTTCATCCGGCTGCCGGAAGTCAAGGACTGGGGCTTCTTCGCCATGCCAACCGATGGTGCGCGACCAACGACCATATATGGCAAACAACAAGCCGGTACCGCCAATGAGGGCGATGAGCGATAGAGCCGACCAAACCATGAGGTCTGCAGTAGGTTTATTATCAACGTTTGGTTCTGCGGGCCAGTTATTGGTGTAGGTGTAATCCTGGTTAGGACGCTCGGCGGCCGACGCCCATGCCGTCCACCCAAAGAATGCCGTCAAATCGTGCAGTTCTTCGTCGCTCTTAATAGCGTTAGGGAAAAGACCTAAGGAAGTATCACCACGGGTAAGGGTGTCCTTGTAGTGGTCTGTCATCAAGCTGAAACCCTTGGTCTGTCCTTCGGTCCAGGTAAGGGTTTTGCTGGATTCGTCGTATTTATTCTCGTGACGCCACTCGTTTTTAACGATTTCGCGCGGTTCTTGCTTGCCTTCTGAGCGGTATTTATCAACGGCGGCATCGGTGGTCTTGCGCAGGTATTCTGCGGTGAAGTCCGGACCGATGTACGCACCGTGACCCAGAACGGAGCCGTACTGCTGCAAACCGCGGCTCTGATAGAGCTCCTGACCATGCTGAATCTGCTCAGCAGTTGCGATAACTTTACCGTCATTGCCGACGATCTTATCTGGGAGCGGCATAGAGAGCGCGTAGGTGCGCATCGCCAAGACGGCCATGATGGTAAAGCCCAAGAGCATCACAAACGCTACAGCCTGTACCCAGCCTTTTCCAGCGTAGGCACCGACTGCATCCGTGCGGCGGGTGATCTTGGCGATCTCCCCACGCGTTACGGTTTTCTTAGCCATTTTGATGTGTCTCCAGTGTGCGTGGATTGATTTTTGTTAGTGCTCGCGGTAAGCATCCCCATAATTAGGAAACCCACAGGGGCACTTAGTTTTATTCTTGCATTACGAATACGAATTTAGAAAGTTTACAGACATGGTGTCATTATTATGAAAGAAATTACACAGGTAAAGTAAGAATAGTTCTCATGTTGTGTATTATTTTGATATAATTTAGTGCCTCAGTTTTATGTTTAGGTGAGACTTACCTAAGAATTAAGCAAGGTTTTTGTACTCTAATTTCTGGTGGGGTTCCGTAAGAATATGCATCTGCTTGAAATAATAAGAAAGTAAAGAAAACACTCCATAGGTTTTCATAATATCTTTGCTGATCCCGAGAAAGTTACTACCAGCGTCAAGCCTATAAAATCCGTATGGAATAATAAAGAACGGAGAAAACCACCAGAACCATAAGGAGTTCGGACATGCTGGCGTACAAGGCAGGGCAAAAAGTAGTAACGGGGCTACTGCGCACTGTATTCAGGGCACGGGTGACCGGGCTTGAGCATTTCCCAAAGAAGGGGCCCGTAATTGTGGCATCTAACCATTTATCCTTCCTCGACTCCATTATTATCTCCGCTATGATGCCCCGCCGAGTAGCATTCCTCGCGAAGGCGGAGTACGTAAATACACCAGGTATTCGAGGCAAGGCCATGAAGGCCTTTTTTGAAGCCGTAGACATTATCCCCGTGAACCGCTCCGACCGTTCGGAATCCCTTAAAGCACTCGATCTAGCTCTTGAAAAACTTGAAGAGGGTAAAGTCTTCGGTATCTACCCTGAAGGTACACGATCTCGTGACGGGTTTTTATACCGCGGCAAAATTGGTGTAGCCTGGCTAGCCCATATGACTGGAGCACCAGTAGTTCCTGTGGGTCTTATCGGAACCGAACGTCTGCAGAAGCCCGGCTCAAATATGATTTACCCTCACCGGTTTACCATCCGCGTGGGGGAACCCATGCATTTTGAGAAGACCGGCGAGAAAATGACCGGTAAACAGCGCCGTCAGACCACCGACCACATCATGGATACTATCGCTCAGCTCTCGGGCCAAGCCCGGAAGGACGAATACAACGTTTCGCCCTCCGCCGAGCGTGACGCAGGGTAGCGCTTGCCAGTCTAAAAACGAGTACACTTAACCGCGCATCCTGATTATGGATGCGTGGTTATTTTTCAGTACTACACCGTGAGGAGCGTTCGTGGCAGATCCCCAGAGCTATCGCCCAGCCTCCGGCGATATCCCAACGCACCCCGGTGTATACCGTTTTCGTGATTCCCACGGCAGAGTTATATACGTGGGTAAAGCAAAAAACCTGCGCAACCGACTGAGCAGCTATTTCGTAGCCCCAGAACGGCTGAGCCCGAAAACCTACGCTATGGTGCATACTGCCGCCAGCGTGGAATGGACGGTGGTTGGCAGCGAGCTGGAATCTCTACAGCTTGAATACACCTGGATCAAAGAATACAAACCCCGCTTTAACATAGCGTTCCGCGACGATAAATCTTATCCCTACCTTGCAGTCACAATGCGTGATAAATTCCCGCGAGCGCAGGTCATGCGCGGTGATCGTAAAAAAGGTGTGCGGTACTTTGGTCCTTACTCGCAGGTATGGGCTATTCGCGAAACTTTGGATGCGCTTCTACGCGTATTCCCGGTGCGTACCTGCTCGGCGGGAGTCTTTAAACGTGCCGAAGCATCGGGACGTCCGTGTCTTTTAGGGTATATCGATAAATGCGCAGCCCCGTGTGTAGGGCGTGTGAGCCCCGAAGAACACCGTGAACTAGCAGATGGGCTATGCCGTTTCATGGCAGGGGGCGCCGAAAAATTTATTACCCAGCTTACCCGACGCATGAAAGAAGCTGCAGCCGATATGGACTTCGAACGTGCAGCTGTATTACGTGACGATATTACCGCGCTAACAAAGGCATTTGAACGTAACGCCGTGGTTTTATCGGACTCTGTTGATGCTGATCTTTTCGCCTTTGCTCAGGACGAGTTAGAGGCATCAGTGCAGGTGTTCTTCGTGCGCGGTGGGCGTATTCGAGGCCAACGTGGCTGGATCGTTGAGAAGGTTAATGACGGTGGCGAAACTGAGCTAATAGAGCAGCTTCTCGTTCAGGTTTATGGTGAAATGGCAGCAAATATTGCTAGCGCTGCAGCTTTTGACGAAGATTCCGGGTTAGACGCCACACAACATGAGATCCCCCGACAGATTTTAGTTCCTACTATGCCGGAGAATACCCAGCAGCTTCAGGAATGGCTCTCAGGTATGCGTGGTGCCAAAGTCGATATTGCAGTACCGCAGCGCGGCGATAAAGCGGCACTGATGAAAACGGTCGCCGAGAACGCCCAACATTCCCTGACCTTGCACAAGAGCCGTCGTGCTGGGGATATTACCACCCGTTCAGCGTCGCTCGTGGAGCTCCAAGAAGCCTTAGAGCTTCCGGACCCGCTCATGCGCATCGAATGCTACGATATCTCCCATGTGCAAGGTACTAACGTGGTAGCCTCTATGGTGGTCTTTGAAGACGGCATGCCCACCAAAAGTGCCTACCGTAAATTCTCGATCACAGGGGATGCTGCTCGCGACGACACCGCCAGCATGTATGACGTCATCACCAGGCGATTTAAACGTTATCTCACCGAGCAGCAGCAACGTGCGGAAACACCTTTGTCCTCGGGAGAAGTTACGGCTGATGAGTCGGTACAAGAACCAGCTAAATTTGCGTATCCGCCGAATCTGGTCTTAGTTGATGGCGGCCCACCTCAAGTTGCAGCCGCTCAGTCCGCCTTGAGTGACCTCGGTATTGAGGATATCTACGTGGTAGGTATCGCAAAGCGCCTCGAAGAGCTGTGGTTACCCGACGATGATTTCCCAGTGATTCTGCCCCGTACCTCTGAAGCGCTATACCTTGTGCAGCGTATTCGCGATGAGGCACACCGTTTTGCTATTAGCTTCCACCGCGCAAAACGAGGTAAAGCTATGGTGGCTTCTGCTTTGGACTCTGTGCCCGGCTTAGGCAGTGTCAAGCGTGCAGCGCTTATTAAACATTTTGGGTCGGTTGCTAAAGTACGGAATGCCTCGATTAAAGAACTCCAACAGGTTTCAGGCGTGGGGCCTGCGCTCGCGCAAAAAGTGCATGACCACCTCAACCAAAAGGAAACTGCCTGAGGCAGCACCCCGGGTATTTATGCACAGATAGCCGTCCGCCATAAGGGGTTGTCTAGTATGATGGAGAACTAAAGACAATTCGTATCAAAGGAGAAACTGCATAATGAGTGACGAATTGCTAAATAAATCGCAAAAACCCCAGATATTGGTAATTACCGGTATTTCAGGCGCAGGTCGTAGCACTGTTGCTAATGTCCTTGAGGATGAGGGCTGGTATGTGATTGATAATATTCCGCCACAAATGCTGGAATCGATCGCGGAACTCGTTACGCAGGACGGCGCCAAAGTTCCGAAGGTTGCACTGGGGATTGACGTACGAGCCCGCGCGGTTTTCGACGACTTACCAGCGGCTATTGAAACTCTTCGCAAATCTGACGTTGATTTCTCGATGCTCTTTCTAGACGCCAAAGATGAAACTATCGTGGCTCGCTATGAGGCACAGCGTCGCCCCCATCCGCTTCAAGGAGAAGGTCGCGTACTTGACGGTATACGTGCCGAACGTTCCCTCTTCGAGGGGCTTCGACTCGCCTCTGACCGCACGATTGATACCACGGGCATGAACGTGCACGAGCTTGCACGTACAGTACGCGAGATGTTTGCTGACGGACCGGATAAAAAACTTAACCTTACTGTCATGAGCTTTGGGTTCAAACATGGATCACCCACAGACGCAAATTTCATGGCAGATATGCGCTTTATTCCAAACCCGCACTGGATTCCTGAATTGCGTCCGCTCACCGGACAGGATGCCCCAGTACGTGACTACGTGCTCAGTAACTCTGGGACTGAGGAATTTATCAGCAACTACTTGGAAGCTCTGCGTCCGGTTCTGGAAGGGTACCGTCGCGAAGGAAAATACTACGCCACCATCGCTATAGGATGCACCGGCGGGAAACACCGCTCGGTCGCTGTCACGGAAGAAATCGCTCGGCGCTTGAGCGCGTTCCCTGAAGTTAATGTGCATGTGTTGCATCGTGATAAGGGGCGTGAGTAATGGTACGCATCGGTCATTCACCTGACCTGCCTGTCGGCTCTGACACCCAGGGAATCCCGAAACTACCCGCGTTACCAACTCAGGCTTTACGGCTTCTTAAAAGTACTCACCGCGTTACCAAAGTAACAGCTTTGGGGGGTGGGCATGGACTTTACGGTTCGCTGTCCGCGCTTCGGCATGTCACAACAGATCTAACGGCTATAGTAACGGTTGCCGATGACGGGGGCTCATCGGGCCGCTTGCGTAAAGAGATGGGCGTACTTCCTCCAGGAGATCTGCGTATGGCTCTCTCGGCCCTTTGCGATGATACCGATTGGGGGCGAACGTGGCGAGACGTTATGCAGCATCGTTTTAGCGCGCCCGAGGGGTATAATGATGAGTTTCCTCTTGAATATCACGCCCTTGGAAACCTGCTTATTACGACGCTCTGGCAGCTTCTTGAAGACCCCGTTGCCGGGCTTGACTGGGCGGGAGCTCTGCTCAATGCCCGTGGTCGGGTGCTTCCTATGGCATTGGATCCTATGGTGATTTATGGTACGGTGCTACGGGAACATGCTGGCGGTGGCATCGAACGGGTGCGTATTAGCGGGCAGGTTAACCTCTCAAAAGAAAAGCAAGTGCACGATATTGGGCTTACTCCCAAAGACGCGCGCCCATGTCCGGAAGCGCTAACCGCTATTGAGGAATCCGATTGGGTAATCTTAGGTCCCGGGTCGTGGCGCACCTCCGTTTTGCCGCACTTGCTGTTAGAAGCACAGCGCGATGCTATCTGCCGTACAGAAGCTATGCGCTGTGTGGTTATGAATCTTTCGGATGACGAAGAAACCGCTGGATTCACCCCAGCCGCACATTTAGCACTCTTGAAACGATACGCCCCGAGTCTTCGATTGGACGCGGTCATTGCTGATGACGAAACACCCAAGTCTGTACGTAGCGAACTGGAACGAGAATCAGAATCTATGGGAGCGCGTGTGATGTGGGCACCCGTACGAGCATCAGCTGAAAACAATGTACATAATCCTCTGAAACTTGCAGCGGCGTACCACGAACTATTTTCGTTCAAGTTTTAGAGGTAAGGAGCGTGGAATTTATTTTCTATTTATGCCACCTCAAGATACACCGTTTCTCTAAGTAGAGCGTGTAGCATAGCTGAGTGCATTATCAGCACATCACATCATACGAACCTCACGGTGGGAAGGAACAACAATGGCTCTTACCGCGCTCGTTAAGGATGAGCTGGCCAGATACGAAACGAGCAAAGCATCAGTACGTAAGGCGGAAATTTCGACTATTCTGCGCTTTACTGGTGGTTTGCACATCGTTTCTGGGCGGATTGTTGTTGAGGCAGAAGTTGATTCCGAACAGACCGCGTTACGCATGCAGCAAACCATTGCTGAAATATACGGGCATGAGGCTGAGATAACTAGCGTCAGCGGTGGCGGTTTACGCCGCGGCGGGCGTTATATAGTGCGTGTTGACGCCGGGGGAGAAGCACTTGCTCGACAAACCGGTCTTTTAGATTTGCGCGGCCGCCCGGTGCGGGGGCTGCCGCCTGCTGTTGTCAATGGCTCCGTTCAGGACGCCGAAGCGGTCATGCGTGGTGCTTTCTTGGCACATGGATCGCTCACAGAACCTGGTCGCTCATCAGCAATCGAATTTACATGCCCGGGGCCGGAAGCAGCGCTTGCTCTTGTGGGAGCGGCCCGGCGTTTGGAAATTATTGCTAAAGCGCGTGAGGTTCGTGGAGTGGATCGTGTTGTGGTTCGCGATGGCGAGACTATAGCCCGGCTTTTGGAGCGTATGGGGGCTCAGGACGCCCTTAAAGCGTGGCGCGAGCAGCGTACCCGTAAGGAAGTTCGGGCGACCGCGAACCGTCTGGCAAACTTTGATGATGCAAACCTGCGTCGTTCTGCTCAGGCAGCTGTGGCCGCGGGTGCCCGTGTAGAACGTGCTTTGGAGATCCTGGGAGACGATGTTCCAGATCATCTGCGCTATGCGGGCGAACTGCGTGCCATGAATAAGCAAGCCTCTTTGGACGAGCTGGGACGTATGGCAGATCCTCCTCTGACGAAGGATGCGATCGCTGGACGTATTCGTCGTTTGCTAGTCATGGCCGATAAACGTGCAAAAGAATTGGGGATTCCTGGAACTGAACTCCCGAAGTCTTCATAAGTAATTGTCGTGTCAAGGGCAGGTTATCTGGACTCTCTACAGATAACCTGCCCTTCTGTTGCGTAAAAAATCTTTTATAGATAAGGGCAAGCTAATCCTACTTTGATGTGGTGGCGCGTGGGGTCGTGCGCTCTTTTACAGAAGAGAAGGTTCTAAGTATAAAGTCTTTATATGTATTTTGTCTTAGTTTGACATCAGTTGCGTTTGAGTAGCTACAACCATATCCCAACATATAGAGCCACTGAACTCAACGTAAAACAACAGAAAACAAAGGGTTTTTGGTAAATTTTGTAAGGTAAATCACAAAAATACCCGATAAAAACACACCCAAACGCACATAAACTAAGGTACGATTATAACAACACCGGCGGACACGTAACCAGCGTGAGACGAAAAACTCTAGAGACTCTTGCATGAGACCCATGAACAATGGCTCTAGTCCGTCAAACTCAATGCACTGACAAGGAGATACTCCAGTGACTGTACGCGTAGCTATTAATGGTTTTGGTCGCATCGGCCGCACTTTCTTCCGCGCCGCACGCGCTGAGGCTGAGGGCTTTGAGATCGTAGCAATCAATGATCTTACCGACCCGAAGACTCTTGCCAACTTACTTAAGTATGATTCCATTATGGGTCGTCTGGGGGCCGACGTAGAGGTCAAGGACGATGCATTGGTTGTTGACGGTAAAGAGATCAAGATTCTTGCTGAGCGCAATCCTGCAGATCTTCCCTGGAAGGACCTCGGCGTAGATGTCGTGCTTGAGTCTACCGGTTTCTTCACCGAAGGTTCAAAAGCACAGGCGCACATTGATGCCGGCGCTAAGAAGGTTATTATTTCTGCACCCGGCAAGAACATTGACGGTACCTTCGTGATGGGCGTGAACGACGAGCAGTACGATCCGCAGAACCACCACATTGTCTCCAATGCATCCTGCACTACCAACTGCCTGGCTCCTTTGGCAAAGGTTCTCAACGATTCCTTTGGTATTGAAAAGGGTCTGATGACTACTATCCACGCATACACTGCTGACCAGCGTCTGCAGGATGCTCCCCACTCCGACCTACGCCGTGCACGTGCAGCAGCTGTCAACATGGTTCCCACCTCCACCGGTGCGGCAGCAGCAGTTGGCCTCGTGCTTCCCGAGCTCAAGGGTAAACTGGACGGTTTCGCAGTTCGCGTTCCTACCATTACCGGCTCCATTACCGACCTTACCTTCACCGCATCCCGCGAGGTTACTAAGGAAGAAGTTAATGCGGCTCTGAAGGCTGCAGCCGAGGGTCCGATGAAGGGCATCATCAAGTACAGCGAGGATCCCATCGTATCGAAGGACATTGAGGGCGAAGGAATCTCCACTATCTTCGATGCGCCGCTGACCAAGGTTATTGGCGACCAAGTGAAGGTTATCGCTTGGTACGACAACGAGTATGGTTATGTATCCCGCTTGGTAATGTTCACCAACAAGGTTGTGGCTTCTCTCTAAACCTATCTACGCAAGGATAGCTACTTTACGAGCTGACGAGGAGACCCCCAATTCTACAGCATGTTTTTACCGTAGAGTTGGGGGTTTTCTTGTACCACGAAGTAAAAAATGAGGCGTGTATGTATGGAATATCGGTAGAACTTGCCTAAACCACCATCCGCGCCGCACCAGGCTAAAACTTGGTCATTTCAGCAGACTTACGGCTGTGTGACCACCAGACTTCTGTATTATTGAAAATACACACATCCCCACTAATGTAGGAGGAATTTCCCATGGCTAAGGCACTTGCAGAGCTGCTTGATGAAGGCGTAACGGGGCGTTACGTGCTGGTTCGTTCCGATCTTAACGTTCCCCTAAAAGACGGCGTGGTAACCGATGACGGTCGTGTGCGCGCATCCCTGCCTGTTATTGAAAAATTGGCTAAAGCTGGTGCTCGCGTTATTGTAACCGCGCATCTTGGGCGCCCCAAGGGTCAGGTAGATCCCCAGTATTCGATTGCTCCCGCAGCTGCACGCCTTGCCGAGCTTGCATCCGTTCCTGTAAAGGTAGCGACAGATCTTGTGGGTGAGGACGCAAAGGCGAAGGCTGCGGATCTCAAAGACGGTGAAGTCCTTGTTCTTGAGAACGTGCGTTACGATGCGCGTGAAACTTCTAAGGACGATGCAGAGCGTGGTGCATTTGCAGATGAGCTCGTTGCTCTCACCGGTAAAAATGGCGCATATGTGGATGACGCATTCGGTGCTGTTCACCGCAAGCATGCGTCAGTCTACGATGTGGCAAAGCGTCTTCCCGCGTACCTTGGCGACCTTGTTAAGAAGGAAGTTGATGTTCTCTCAAAGGCTCTCAATAATCCTGAGCGCCCCTTTGTTGTCGTCATGGGCGGTGCGAAGGTCTCTGATAAGCTCGCCGTGATCGACAACCTGATTGGCAAGGCAGACTCCATTCTTATTGGTGGCGGCATGGGATATACTTTCGCCTATGCGCAGGGTTACGAGGTCGGTAATTCCCTGCTTGAAAAAGACCAGGTTGAGACTGTAAAGCGTTATCTAGAAGAAGCTCCCAAGAAGGGAACTGAAATCGTGACCGCTGTTGATGTCGTCTGGGCTGATGACTTCTCGGCAGAGGCTAACACTGAGATTCGACCCGTCGAAGATCTCACCGGCGGTAAACTCGGCGCCGAAGCAGAAGGTCTGGATATTGGGCCGAAGACTCGTGAGCTTTTCGCAGAAAAAATTAAGAATGCGAAGACTATTTTCTGGAACGGCCCGGTAGGCGTTTTTGAACTTGCTCCCTTTGCCGGTGGTACGAAGGCCGTTGCGGAGGCAATTGTTGAGTCTGATGCATTCTCCATCATTGGTGGTGGCGACTCTGCATCGGCTGTGCGCAACCTTGGCTTTGCTGACGAACAGTTCGGACACATCTCTACGGGTGGCGGTGCATCGCTCGAATACATTGAGGGTAAGACCCTGCCAGGTTTGGACGCTCTAGGCGCATAACTCTTATTGCGCTGCCGCTAGGAAAACGCACCCGGCTCTCAACCTCAAGGACGTGCCGGGTGCGTTCCTATATGCTCATAGATAGATAGCCATAACCCACATCGCAAGGATGCATTCCATGGGATTTTTCTCTAAATACTTTGGTTCCCGCGAAGCTACAACAGTCGCAGACTATGAACGTGAAGTGCGGCAAGAAAGACAGGCATCCGCTCAAAATCTGAAAGAGCCTCGGAAGATGGGCGAAGCTAAAGTCGCATCAGCTTCAGAACATCCGGATTATTTGTATGGTGCCTCTGCTGATAACCCGTCAGAATTTTGGGAGAACTCGGCAGCTGATCGGGACCACAAACTGACTATCACCATGCTGCAAGCACAAAAATCTAGAGATCTTATTCAGACACTAGCAACTGACCTTGAAGATCACCTGGACGAGCTCCCTAGTTATCTAGAGAAAACCGTGACGGAGCTTCATCAAAAAACTACTCAAGCGCTCCTGAGCTACTACACTTATAACGCTGCGTGGGAGATAAACCCACAAAACCCAGAATTTGCCGAATATTATTTTCCGAGTTATAACGCTGCATACGATATTGTAAAAGTTGCTTACCGGTGTCTGCAGAATAATATCTGGACTACAACTAATATCTCAGGGCAAAAACACGAGATGATACGTATCTTATCTGAACGTGCACAAGATACGGCGCAGATTATTCCAGAGATTATGCCAACAGTTATAGATTCCCCGGTAGTCATGGCTCCATCAGACGCATTTCTTATTTCTGTAGAAGAACGTCAGAGCATTCTGAAGACAGGACAGCGTGTTGCCCAAGAAGCGATAGTACGCGCCCAGCACCTTGCCCAAAAGGCTAAGTCACAACCTGAAACGGGACTCTATAATCTAGCACTCGCGTATGAATCGGGCGCCTCAGATCTTGTACTTGCCCTTGAAAACTATGCAGACTGTGCGCGGGAAAGTCAACTGCTGCATGTGGATTTTGTTACTGCTTTTCGTCAAGTAGTAAGAATTTTGCGGGAGACTTCTGGCGATGAACAGTACGTTCATATACTCGAATATCTCGCGAGATTAGAGTCTATATCGATAAGAGCATTGGAATATTACTCTCTTGCTGACGACGCTGATACTGTGCTCTACCTTCTGGATCTTGTGCATTCGGATGTTCCTGAACAGACCTTTACAGAGATTTTGGGCTGTTTGCTTGAACCGTACCGGCGCTACCTCACAATGCTGCTGACTCAGTGGGATATCTATGCTCTAGGAAATTTTGCTCCGCTTATGGTAGCGACCTATGCGATGTATACCCATGCGCGTATATGTTATGAGGAAGCATTGGCTGAGAATGGAAATACCCTACAGGCCTGGAGCCTCGCCCACAGCGCTCATGAGGCGATCGTGATGGCGCATCGTTATGCGTACACTGATTACTGTGAGATGTTTCAAGATTACGACGAAGAAGAACTTGATGCTCTAATACTGCAGAACATGTCGGAAAATACTCGGGAATTCTTCATACAGGAGACAGAACAAATGGCAAACGCCTGGAAACTTGATCTGTAGCTTTTCGGAGTAGGCCTGACTAGCCTAAAAATCCAGATAAAACCTAGAGCATTTAGTGTTTTTTGAGTGATCAAACCATTAAAATAGAAGATAGAAATTTCCGAATCTATACCCTGATTTTTTGGGGGATTGGAGCGAAAATATGTCGCGCAAACCGCTGATCGCCGGTAACTGGAAGATGAATCTTAACCATGCTGAAGCCGTTACGTTGGTTCAGAAGCTAGCATGGACTCTTGATGATTCGAATTTTGATTTTACAAAGACTGAAGTAGCGGTATTCCCTCCCTTTACCGATATTCGCTCCGTACAAACCCTCATTGAAGGTGACAAACTGAGTATTGAGTATGGCGGTCAGGATCTTTCTGTACATGAATCCGGTGCGTATACCGGAGAGATCTCTGGTGCTTTTTTGCAAAAACTTGGTGCGAAATACGTTCTCGTAGGACACTCTGAGCGTCGCACTTACCATCACGAAAGTGATGAACTATGCGCTGCTAAGGTACAGGCTGCTTACACCTATGATTTGACTCCGGTACTGTGCGTTGGTGAAGCTCTGGAAGTTCGTGAGGCTGGCACTCATGTGGACTTTACCCTTGAGCAGCTTCGCGGTTCTATTGCAGGCTTGAGCGCCAAGCAAGCAGAAACTCTCGTGGTTGCGTATGAACCTGTATGGGCAATTGGCACTGGTAAGGTCGCAACTGCTGATGATGCGCAGGAAATGTCTGCGGCTATACGTGCTGAATTTGAAAAGCTCTACTCCGCAGACGTTGCTCAGAAGGTTCGTATTCTCTACGGTGGATCGGTTAAGTCTTCTTCTGCACCCTCTATTATGGGGAAAGAAGACGTGGATGGTGTGCTGGTAGGCGGCGCATCCCTTCAGGCTGAAGAGTTTGCAGCAATTGCGCGTTTTGATGCATAGCTAAGCAGCAATTCGTACTTAAAGGCGTCTAGCATACGTGTATTCGTGCGCTAGGCGCCTACCATTTTGTGTAATGTTACGAACATGAACACAAATATTCTCATTCCATATTTAGAGAGGCTGATATTGATGCAGGTTGAGCTCACCAGATTTCGGGTGCGAAAAGGTCAAGAAGAGCGAGCTGTAGAATGGATGCATTTTCTTTGCCAGAATATGGATGCCGTTGAGCAGACTTTAGCGCCCGAGAAAATGTATGTCGAAACGATCTTTTCGGAGGTTCGTGATGGGCATATGTACTTGTACTGGTACAGCGTACAGGGGCAGGGAGCACAACCTGTAGAAGAATCAGAGCACTGGGTGGATAAGGAGCATTTAAGATTCTGGCGCGAGGTTATTGACCCTACTCCGGGAGAAAATCTAACGATGGAGGTTCTGATGATGCTACCAGATGTTCGTAAAGTTGCCTCAGGGTAAGAGAATGAAGCTTTGGAGCACAATAGGCGGTGCCTAAAATTTTTTCTGTAAAAATGTGGAAAGGTAGCGATTTTCGGTATAGATCTACGGCTAATATTATTATAATAATATCTAAAATATAACAAAATGATTAAGGGTTTTGAGTTATTTTGATGCAGTTAGCTGTGTTTTATTTAAATTTAATTTAATTAAATATAATTCAAATGGTTTTTGTGTGTTTAAAATGTGTGGTTTTGTGGAGTCTTCGAGATTTGTTACACTTGTGCCTAAGCGTTTTAGGAGGGTGAGATATGAAATCACGCAAGTATACGTCTGTTTTTATTGGTTCATTAATTATTTCATTAATATTAGTGGCTCTGGGTTTTGTTCCGGGTTACGGGGAAATTGCCGAAAATTGGAGGTCACTGATCGGGACTGACTTCGGTTGGTTCTACCTCTTGCTTGTAACTCTTATTGTATTTGTCTGCGGCTTCTTTGTTTTGAGTCCTATGGGACAGATTAAACTGGGGGAGCCGGACTCAAAACCTGAGTATTCAACCGGATCATGGATTGCTATGCTTTTCTCGGCGGGTATGGGTATTGGTCTGGTCTTCTATGGTTCAGCTGAACCGCTTTCGCACTTTGCTAGCAAAACCCCGCATGCTGAACCCGGGTCACAGCAAGCAATGGCGGACTCTTTTCAATTTACCTTCTTCCATTGGGGTATTCACGCTTGGGCTGTGTACGGTATTGTCGCTATGGCTCTGGCATATTTTGGATTCCGTAAAGAAGAAAAGTATCTTCTCTCGGTAACTCTTAAGCCCCTTTTTGGTAAAAAAACTGATGGTTGGCTTGGCTATATTATCGACATTATTACTGTGGTAGCTACGGTTATTGGTGTGGCGACTACACTTGGTTTCGGTGCTATCCAAATCAATGGTGGGTTGAGCTATTTAACTCATAATGCTATTCCCAATGAAATGTGGGTGCAGGTCATTATTATTGTTGTGACCACCGGACTTTTTGTGCTTTCAGCTCTTTCAGGTTTGGGCAAAGGTATCAAAATTCTCTCAAACGTGAATATGGTTTTGGCTATTGCGTTGCTGGCAATCGCTATTGTGGTAGGACCCACCGTCAAAATCTTTGATAACATGACGGAATCTATCGGCCTATACCTACATGAATTCTTTGGAATGAGCTTCCGAACTGCTGCATTCAATAGTGGTGAACGTTCTTGGATTGATACCTGGACCATCTTCTACTGGGCATGGTGGATTTCCTGGTCTCCCTTCGTTGGCATCTTTATTGCTCGTATCTCCAAAGGCCGTTCAATCCGTGAATTTATTACTGTAGTACTTCTGATACCTACCGTCTTGAGCTTTATCTGGTTCTCCGCATTCGGTACTATGGCGAATACGGTACAGCAAAATGGAACAGCAGATCTGACGAGTCTGAAAGTTGAAGAGACGCTCTTTGGTACGTTTAGTCATTACCCATTGGGCATACTTATGTCGATCATCGCAATTGTTCTGATCTTTACCTTCTTCATTACCTCAGCAGACTCAGCAACTTATGTGTTGTCGATGCTCTCTGAAGATGGGAAGCTTATACCTACAAACGGTAAAAAGGTTGTGTGGGGTGCTATTGTTGCTGGTATCGCTATGGCACTGCTCTTCGCCGGTGGTCTGAAGGCCTTGCAAAGTACCTTGATTATTATTGCATTGCCATTCGCAGTTGTTATTGCGCTTATTGTGGTTGCATTGATAGTTGAGGTATATCACGAGAAGGTTCAGATGGGTCTGTCGATCTCGCCTAAACGGTACCCCGAAAAGGGACAGCCCTTCAAGTCATATGAACCTTACGAGGATAAAGATTCTGAAGATGCTCAGGTATTAGAAAAGTCTGAGGCAAAGGCAGCCGGAAAAAAGGTATAAATCTTTAGCCTTGTAAAATAAAAGACCTTCCCAGGTGTCGGTTATCACTCTTGGGAAGGTCTTTTATTTATGGAGTAGCAAACTGTAGCTACCCTATAAGCTAAGTTCCTGCATCCCGGAAAATCGACCCGTTAGACTTTAACTATGTTTGCAATTGTATCCCTTGTTGTTGCAGGTCTTTTGGCGGTCATAGTGGTCCTCATTATTCGAGGCCGACGAGTCTCTGCGCCTACTGCTGAGACTCCGCAGATCGTGTATTTTGAAAATAAACGTGATAGTTTCCTGGACTGGCTGTACCACCGTACAAGTTCCCCAGAAGTGCCAGTTCAGGTAAAACTACGCGATTGGGTAGACTTGGGATTCTATGCCGAAGGCGGCAACTACTGGGGTGTAGCCCAACAATTTACGTACTATCTTGTTCAGGGCGGTTATGTTTACGCTTACGATACTGAGGGAAATCCACTTGATGCGGGGCGAGCACTGCGAGACCGTCCGGATGCATTTCAGCTTACCCCCAGCGAATATCAGCGGCGTGTCACTCAGCTTAGGCAGTAATTTAGCCCTTCGCTCTACGCGTTATTACGTGTTAGAGAATGACCACAGAGTCTCTATACCGTATAGTTATTAAGGTCTGCCATGGGACAGGCTTTATTATCGACCTATTAGGAAGGCCCGCTGTGGACATCATTATGAATGTGCTTTTGGTAGTCATCGTGATTACCAGCATTATCACCGTGCTTCTGGTGCTCTTGAACCGCGGTCAGGGTGGTGGCTTGTCCGATATGTTTGGTGGCGGTATGACCAGCTCACTGAATTCTTCAGGTATGGCTTCTAAGAACCTAATCCGTCTGACCATTACAGTTACCGTTATTTGGGTTATTGCCGTGGTGCTTTACGGCCTAGCACTACGTTTTAACGGACAATTCGTCATATAGACTTTATATATTCCAAGAAGCCCCGGCAGGTATACCTGCCGGGGCTTCTTACATGTCCTACTGTACTAATTATGGAGATTGTCGGTGCATAATATGACGGAGGAGTAAGTCATGACGAGTGTCTGATATAGAGACAAGTAGATAATATTTTCCCTAGGATGACGGAAAAGAGGCCAAAACTTTCGGGGTTCAGGCATAGTAGTGATAAGGCGAAAACCTAGCATATCCAACCACTGAAGGGATCGCCATGGCACAGACTCTAACCTATACATATCTAAACCCTTCTTTACTGCATGAACAAGACGGCAGTCTTGGACTTGCTTTAGCAACTAGCGGTGGCAGCACACCGGAAGGCGCGGCGGCACACCCTTACTTCTTCTCAGGATTCATGGAGCACCCTGATGTAATCGCGGCGTCGCTATTGGTGGTTGCGCGCGTGGCCCGCACCCGCTACTACACCCCACCCGGCATGGTCGCCGCCATTTTGCGGGCTGCCGACCCGGTAGTGACCAGCACCAGCGAGGGACTCCGGTTTGAATCCTTTAGCGCCTGCTGCGGTGTCTACGCCCGACTTGACGTAGACTCCTCCGCCCTAGATGCCACCCACAGTGCTGTGGGCGTGACAAATGTGGACGTAAATCCGCCGCTTCGCACTGCTTTAGCTTCTCTCCGGGCTGGCGAACCTCTCCACATGGATGTGGGGAATGAAGGGTTGCTGACCACCACCCTAGACGGTGAAGTGAAGGAAGATAAAGTGCCCCTGCCAGTACGCTGGCTCAAAGGGTTCGCCGAAACACAGATGCTCTCGTCCCTGATGAAGCCCACTCATTCTCTGGATGCGGCGGCAGCCCGCATGTTCATCCAGGGGCTGCCGCGCCGATCCGCCACGAAAAGCGTCATGTGGGCAACCCGTGCGGTGCGTTCACTGAGGCTGGCTACCCGAGCCACCGTTGGGTCGGTGTGTGTGGCCGGACCGGAGCGGCTGCGGGTGCTTGAACCGCTCATCCGATTCATGACCCGCCTAGAAGCATACAGCGAACCGGTCACCTCAGGTAACACCCCGGTGTCAAGCGTGTGGGTGGCCCACTTGCCAGGCGCGCGCCTGAGCATTGGGCTGAGTCCCGAAAAATCACGCGGATTCTCAGGAGAAGGTTCTGTGTTGCAGGCGCTCTCCGATTCGTCAGTTGCTGAAAATGCAGATATGCTCAGTGTGCTTCTCTCCTTTGAGCCGCGTATTGAGGTGCCCGTCATGTCTGCACGCAGCGGGCTGAACGAGACTCAAGTACGCGACGCCCTCGCATTACTGGCATCCTCCGGGCAGGTCGGTTTTGATGTGCAGGCGGGGGAGTACTTCCACCGGCCGCTGCCCGTGCAGGCGGATGCTCTGCAGGCTATGCATCCGCGGCTGGTGGGCGCGCAGAAACTGGTGGACTCCAGCGCGGTGCGGGATGATGAAAGCGGTACTTACCGTGTGCAGTCGCGGGACACGTTCTACACGGTAACCCCCGCCGAGAAAATCGAAGAATACCGGTGTACCTGCCCGTGGTGGGTGAAATACCGGGGCACCCGAGGCCCCTGCAAACATGTACTGGCTGTAAGTATTAAACGTCGCGGCGGGCTGAAGTAGCCCGATACCGGGGTGCATCCATAAAGAGGCATATTTTCCTTACACACCCAAATATACGAACAGGTAATGATGGACGAGAAGAACTATTCGCAGCACACGAGCCTTGGAGAGCGTCGCGCCCGCCTGCGGGAGCTCATGAAACGTAACGATGCTACCGTTGAGGACTATCACACAGTGATTAGCGGTGCGACAGAGAAAGAACGCGCGTCGTTGGCAAGGACGCTATCACCCACGAAACTTTCGAAAGCCCGAGGGGAGGAAGCAGCCCTGGCCGCATATGCAGTAGGGGCTTTAACCTCTTCGACTCCGCGTGCGGTAAGGATCATAAGTGAACTTTTTCATCCTCTTCGAGATGAGAATTTTAATATTATTCCTGAGCCGCCTATGCCTGCTACTGAGCAGCTCTGGGAATTCTTAACTCAAGGGGTAATAGAACGATCCGATGAGTGGGTTCTGCATTTTGTTAAAGAATGTTCAGACGATTGGTCCATACGTTCCTGGACACACCTTAATAAACTTATGCGTGAACATTCGCTGACGAGCTTATCGCCAGGGTATCTTTGCATGATGATGAATGCCGTCCCACACGTGAGAGAAAAGTCTGCGGAAGAGTATCAGAATATAGAGCAGTTCTTCCGTCACGATCCTGTGCTGCTGGAACGAGAATTTTGGGATGCTTTCACAGCTGAAGGGGTACTCGCACAGTCTAAGTGGGATCCCACCTTGCAGCCTGAATATCGAAGTTCGTCGTCATTTTCGGCTCTTGCTCAGGTCATGTGCGAGACTTTTCCAGAGATTCGCCCCAGGTTCTTGGATGAAACGCTCAAAGGTCTCCTGCGCGACTACTCGGCCCACCACGTGCGGCATTTTTATCGGTCCCATGCTGCTCTGCAGCCAACACCTCAAGAAATTAAGGAGCGTTTTGCGCTCTACCTTTCGGTGCTGGGGACGGCGTATAGCCCAGCTATTGCCATGGCGCAAGATCTGCTGGAGCATACAGTTTACGAGCTTTCCGATGCGCAAGCACGTGAGCTCATTGAGGTTTCAGCAACAGTGCTGACGCGTACCGAAAAGAAAATTCTGCGCGCTCAGATACGGCTTCTTTCTCTACTGCTTAAAGTTCACCCCGAATGTACTGAACAAGTAAGCCAGACAGTACAGGATGCTTTCAAGTCTATGCCATTGGACCTTCAAGACAAGGCCCAGAAGCTCATCAACGATTCGGTGCAGGAGCCACCCATACCTCAGAACGCAGCGGGGAGCATCACGGTACCGGATATCACCCCGAAGGATCGTGAACCGCAGGGGTGCTTGACGCCTCGACCGCCTATTACTACGGATCGGGAACTAATGGAATGCCTGGCAGCAACCTTCCAAGGAGGCGATGGCACCGATATTCCGCGTATCCTGGAGTACTTGGAACATGCCGAGAGTCTGGAAATAAACGGTGCAGAGCAGAAGCTTCTCTGGGAAGCTCGTGAACTTCTCATAGAAGAATCATTCGGTATTTATACCCTCTCCAGTCCCAATATCCCGTACCTTGCCATTGCGGCACTCATCAAAAACGGGCAGATACAACACGCTGATATTGCTGAGATACCGATCATCCCCACCTGGTATACAGAACGTCTCTACCTAAGCGATGAGCACGGGGACCCGGTGATAGTAGATGAACAGACGGCTAAGAAGTATCACCCTCGTCCTTTTAACGTAAAAGCTACAGGGACAGAACTTCGTCTCAATGAGCGCGGACCTCACATGCTGCTGATGGAGCAGTTGTTCGCCCTGATTTTTGCGGGTCAAGACGCAGAAACCAGCGTAGTGGCTGCGCCTTTTGCGCCCCAGCGAGTAGCCCTTGAACGCACTACGGGTACAGTCCTCACCCAGTATTGGGAATCGCTATATCTTGCTCGGGAGCACAGCTTCCCTCTGCAATTCCCGCTGTGGGTTGGAACGGATACGCCCGATGCTGCCGCGCTCTCCGTTGAAGCTGCTGCGTTTAACACCAATAGCACGCAAATCGAGTACGTGCACCGTATGGTGGAATCAAAATACTATCCTTCGTACCGCACGGTCATGGGGTGGTACGGCTGGCTGATGCAGAACAACCCAGATATTTTCAGCGCACAGACCATGCCTATTCTTGTGGCAGCTATCCATGCCCATAATGCTTATGGCGCCGATATCATCATGCGCATCCTAGGCGATATGCACCGAGTACTGGGCGCTGCCTCCTACAGCTCACTCGGGCTTGGTGCCAGCGCTAAAACTACCGAAGTGCGCGCCAATGCTGCGGAGGCGCTCGCCTCCCTGGTGGATCGGGGCATGTTCGATACTACTTTATTCGCCAAAGAACTGTATTGGTTGTTGGGCCAGCACCACGTGATGGCTCAACGAATTGAGCAGACATTTAGGGATGCTGCGTCGATTAGCCCCTTGGCGGGCTGGCGGATTATGCAGGTACTAGAAGGCATACTGCCTGCCGTGGGCGAGGTGAACAGAGGCGGTACGCTGGTGCAGCTTTTAGCGCAATTAGCGGGGGAGTACGGTGTCAGTATCGAGATTCCTGAGGTTTTGCGGCCCAAAATGAAAGGATCGACCGTGCTGGCGAAAAGTCTGCGTGCGCTTGAAAAGCTGCAGCCTCATCCGACCGAGCTTGCGGAGCAGGCCCGAGACCAAGCCCAAGAACTGCTGGACCAACACCGCTGCGCACAACCCTAAACGCAGAAACTGAGAGCCCGTTATGACACCAAAAATACCGCAACCTAGTCTTACGGAACGTCGCGCCCGCCTGCGGGAGTTGCTGAAACGTGACGATGCCACCTTCTGGCAATACCATGAAGTTCTCACCGGTGCCACCGAGGATGAGCGCAAGAGCCTTGCACGCACACTTTCCATTAAAAAGCTCATAGACCGCTACAGCCGTGAAGGAACGACCGAGCAGCGGCTTGTGTGCGTCTACACGGCGGCCGCACTGGGTGGAACCTTCAAACATGTGGGTGTTGAGCTCTTAAACCTCATCGGCCGGGGATTACCCGGTGAGGCGAACTGGAAGTTTTCAACCGCTGAATCGGAACAATACCTTAGCCAACGCACAGAAGCCATGATGCTTGGACTCAGCGAACGTGATAACACCTGGATAACCGGGTTCGTTAACGAGCGTGGCTATGGCAGGTTTGGTTACGACTTGCCCACGCTCTGGGTGCAGATACATCAGCTTCTTCACGAACGCGGACTTACCAATACCACGCGCTCCTACCTCTGGGGGTTCGTGACGGCCGTTCCTGACATGTACATTGGCTCATCCGAGAACCGGGAAGAGGTTATCTCTTTCTTCAAGAACAACCCTCAGACGCTAGAACACGAAATGTGGGCGTGTTTCACAGATGAAGGGCTTCTGCGGAAAGAGTGGTCAGGGCGTGAAAACGCGGACACGCTCGCTCTCTTCCACATGCTGCAGGAGAATTTTGACGGATTCCGTGACCGCCTGCTTACTGAATGTCTGAAGGCGATGCTCCGCGACTTTTCTGCCAAGAACACCAGTATCTTTCACCACATCTATCGGGGGATGAACCCCACCCCAGACGAGAACCTTGGTAACACCAATCTGCTCACCTCAGTGCTCACTACCGTTCCCTCAACCTCCGTGGGATTGGCTCAAGAAATGTTGATGTCATGCGTCGAAAAGCTGACCGAACCCCAGATTCATGACTTACTTAATGTCTCTCGCACCGTGATGCTTCGCACCGAGAAGAAAATACTCCGGGCGCAGATCGCACTCCTTGGCGCTATTGCTAGAACGCACCCCGAGTATACTCAAGATGTGGACGGCTTGATGAGGGAAACCGCAGAATCTCTCCCGCCTGATCTGCAGCCCGCTGCGCAAACACTCATGTCTCCTGCTGAAGCCGCGGCGGATAAAACTAGCGCACCGTCTCACGCGGAGCAAGTAATGGGCAGCGTCATGATTCCCGAGAATCTGCCGCAACTTTTAGAGCAGCACGTTTCAACCCCACAGGTGCATATTTATAAGAGTGATGCTGAGTTTATGGATGGTCTTATTCCCTGTCTCCAAGGCACAGGTGACGGTTCGCAGCTCCCGCAACTCATTGATTATTTAGCGCATAATCCTCGCATTACTCTTGATACGGCCCAGCAGGACTTTCTGGCTGAACGATGCGTGAATTCCGGTATCCGCTCGGGTACTCATGCGTTAGGCAACTATCTGATGTACCGGGTGATTGCCCCGCACCGAAAACTTTTTAAAAAACTGCCGCAAGGTTTTACCGGGTACCGGCATGAATTCCATACCGACCCCCAGACTGGCGAAACCATCCAGCCCTACCAGGTTGAACACACTGGATCTCTGGGGCGTCAAAAACCCCGTATAGAGAAAACGACCACAAATTATCGTGGACCGGCGGGGCTCTGTCAAGAGCAGATTAACTGTTTAGAACATCCAGAAAACCTTGTATTTGCGCCTATACCTCACGCAGAAGAGAGCACCTGGACACGCCATGTTGAACCTCTCACTTACCGCCCGCGTCCTCACAATATGTACGACCAAGCCTATGCTGAGGCTCCTAACGGCAGCCTGATGATGTGGCTTATTGAAGATCACGAACTACCGACCGCACAGATGCCTTTCGCACAGGCGGCTCTGAACACGGCAGGCATTCCGGAAGAGTTTATGCACCGTGCTGTTCAGGCAATCGACGATTTTCACTGTACCCTTATACAATGGTATGCGTGGCTTCTGCAGAATAACCCCAATACATTGGCAGCGCAGAGCATGCCGTTCGTCACTACAACAGGATTCCAGAAACACGTCAAGGGGCTTGACGCCCTACTGGATACCATCACCCACACACATCAGGTTCTGCAAGACCCCGCCTATTCCGTGTTGGGCTGGCTAACTGGTGCAGCAGCAGCTGAGCACAGGGCTCTCACCGCCGAATCTATTGCCGCTCTTGCGGGTCGCGGAATGCTTGACACTTCTTTACTTGCGAATGAACTGGCCTACCTGCTCCGAGGGGGATGGGTTAAACCGATACGGGCAGCCAGCTGTTTACAGGACGCTGCATCCATTAGCCCGCTGGCGGGGTGGCGAATTGTGCAGGTGCTAGAGAACATGCTGCCTATGGTAGGTGAGATAAATCGGGGCAGTGCCCTGGTGCAGCTTTTATTGCAATTAGCGGGGGAGTACGGGGTGAGTATCAAGATTCCTGAGGTTTTGCAGCCGAAGATGAAAGGCTCGACCGTGCTGGTGAAGAATTTGCGGGCGCTCGAAAAGTTAGAACCGCATCCGACGGAGCTTGCAGAAAAGGCGCGGCAGCACGCTCAGAATCTTCTAGATAAGCGCCTCGGCAGGGATATTACCGTGAAAAAGGAGGAGAGGAATGCAAACTAACCCCGTTATTATGCTTAATAAGCGGCGAGAAGCACTTAAAAAGCTGGCTAAAAATCCGGAAGCACCTCTCAAAGAATTTCACGCTCTTTTAGGGGATGCTACGGAGGATGAACGCGCTATGCTGGCTAAAACCCTGCCTCCTGCCAGGGTTTTGGGGTGCGGCCACCAGGCTGTTTTGAGTCCTTCAGGCGCCTATGTTTTAGCAGCTTTGGGGACAAGCCCCCGCAGGACGCATGAGCGTTTTGTGGATTTATATACTGACAGTTCATGGGCGGCGCGCCGAAGCGACACTGACTCTTTCGAAAACCCTCATGACGCTATCATGCGCGGTTTATACTTGGGACTCTCCGGACGCAGCGATACGTGGATTCTGGATTATATAGCGGCGACCCCCGCTATGGAGGATAACGATGCCTACGGTATATGGCGCGTACTACACACGCTTGTACGGGAACGGGACCTCCACTGTGAAACCCCTTCTTATCTTTGGAGGGCCTTACGTACCATATTCCCAGAAGGAAACAGTGCTGAAGACCACCCGGAAATACCTGCCACCTACCAAGAGGCACTTGAGCATATCCGCCAGGATCCTCTCCTGATTGAACGAGAACTGTGGACCTGCTTCCGCGTCGGAACAGCACTAGGTGCGGCAGCAGATTTCAAGTTTTTAGATTATCTAGATTGTCACCTTGACGGGTTCCGCGGCCGTTTTCTCACCGAATGTTTGCGCTCAATACTCAGGGATTTTACGCCCAGGAAAACACGGGTCTTCCATATGCTTTACCGCGGCATGAAACCAACTACCGCGGAGAACCTGGCACGCACTCCACTACTGACCGCTATTTTACAGACGCAGCTATCCACGTCGGTAGGCCTAGCACAAGAGATGCTTACCCCCATTGTGGAGCAGCTTTCTACAGAACAGATCGACGCCCTGTTAGACGCATCAGCAGCAGTACTTCTCCGTACTGAGAAGAAGCTGGTGAAGGCTCAGCTAAATATCCTACAACAGCTGATTAAACATCACCCTGAATACACGAACCGGGTGCACAGCATGATAGCTGAGATTGAGCGAACTCTACCTTTGGAGCTTCAAGAGCTGGTGCAAAATGTAGGATCTAAAGATAGTACGAAACCTACCCGACGCGGTGTAAAGAAAATACTGGAGTCCCAGGAAAAGGCGGTAGAAGCACCACAAACGCAGGAACCCATTCTGATACCAGATGTCAACCCACGCCCACGGGCTCCGGGGGAACTTTTCATGGTGGATGCCCCTATTTCCAGCGACACGGAACTTTTTGATGTGCTGGTTGCCATGGTGACCGGTACAGCCCCCGAGACGGAACTGGTGCGTGCTCTCGCATATCTTAACCAGACAGAAAGTATCCGCTTTAACGAGGCACAGATAAAATACCTTGAGTCCGTCAACCTGAATTGGGGACGGCATATCCACGAGTTTGAGACCGCGGGAGAGGATATAGCTTTTCTGATCCTAGCGATATACGCACGATGTACAGGTACGCAGCCAAGAGAATTGCCACCGATTATAGTGGGTTACCGCGACTTTCTGTGGCTCGATAGGAACGGCCAGCCCATTATCACAAACAGTATGGAGTACCACCCCTTAGGGGCAAAAACCAAGCAGGATCTTGTGGTCAACACTCGCGGGTTGACAGGTCTTTTACAAGAGCAACTTCTTTCACTGATTCCCTCCAGCGGATATGCTGAAAAAATTTATATAGAACCTTTCGAGACACGAAATCATGCCATGCGACGTACCACATGGTCGACGGGATTAACACAGTACGCAAAACAAAGGATTATCAACAGCGATAGTGAGATACCCTATAACAGGAAACTCCTTCTGTGGGAAGACCCAAACGATACTTCTGCCCCCAGCGACCTAGGCTTTGAAGACGCCGCTTTTAATACTGGCGGTGTGCGAGAAGATTACGGTCACCGTATCCATACGTCAAAACGTTGTACCTATACTTCGCAGAAATACGCTGTTGGTTGGTATACCTGGCTCATGCAGAATAACCTGGATTATGCGGCAGCGCAGATGATGCCTGCCCTGATGACAGCCCTCTACGCGCGTACCGTTTTCGGGCTGAATGCGCTCCTCTATGCTCTTGGTAGTACCCCATGTCCTCTGGGCGCGCCTTCGTATAGCGCCTTGGGAATTGCGGCATCTGCGCTAGCACACGATATTCGGGCCTTAACAGCTGAGTCTCTTGCCCACCTGGCAGAGCGTGGAATGCTAGATCCTACACAATTCGCTGAAGAAGTAACGTGGCTTCTGCTACACCAGGATGTTCTGACTAACCGTGTGCTTGGGACCTTTCAAGATGCTGCATCCATTAGCCCGTTGGCGGGGTGGCGTATCGTGCAGGTGCTAGAGAACATGTTGCCAGCGGTGAGCGATATTAATCGTGGTGGTTCCTTCGTGCAGCTCTTGGTGCAATTAGCAGGGGAGTACGGGGCGAGTATCGAGATTCCTGAGGGTTTGCGTCCCAAAATGAAGGGTTCAACTGTGCTCGCGAAGAATCTGCGGGCGCTCGAAAGGTTAGAACCGCATCCGACCGAGCTCGCGGAGAAGGCACGGCAAGAAGCAAGTAACCTCAATACTTTCAATAGGGTGAATGAGACTAGGGACGCGAAATAAAAGTGGGAGTCATAATCCTAAGACCGTAACCCCCACTAGAAAAATTTGTGGATCCTAAGCTAGCGATTCTTCCGTCGCAAAAATCAGGGTCTGTTTCTGCCCACGAGCCCCGATAGCTGGAGTTTCTAGGAGCATATCGGCAGTAATGTCCTCAGCAGGAACCTGTGCACCCTTGAGAAGACGGGTTGTCGCATCCTGTTTATCACCGCCGGTAATCAAAAAGAATATATGGCGCGAATTATTGATAACCGGCAGCGTGACAGATACACGTTCGCTAGGTGGCTTAGGGGAATCCTTGACCATTACCGTCACAGCTTTAGCGCCGTCCACAGGATCCTCTGGTAAACCTGTGCCCAGAAGGACTTGCTGCCGATTGGGAAACAGCGAAGCGATGTGACCATCAGGCCCCATCCCTAGGAGCGTAACATCAAAAATGGGGACAGGCCATATATCCGAGCCGCCGCCGCATCCACAACCACCGCATCCGCAGCCGCCTCCAGATTGCTGAGAAGCAGATCCCCCGTGCCCTCCCGCTAATGGAAGCTCGGATGCCCCCTCAGGCATCTCAACACGCACGGGTTCGGCAGAACCCGCAAAATTACGCATTTCGTAGGCATAGTGCTCGGCAGCAGCTTCAACATCAATCATGACATCGGAAGGACCCATACGATGCGCGTTTTCAACCGGAAAACCAAGATCTACTAAATCTGCGAGAAGCACCTCGATTGCTTGTCCATCGTTCCGATCCGGATCACGCTCAGGAACAAAGCGTTCATCCGAGAACCAGAAATGAACGCGCGACCAGTCAATATCCTTAACACGTGGAGACTGAGCCCATGCACGAAGAGTAGCAATGCCCATCGTGCCACCTGTAAGAGAGACATGAGCCACGGTACGTTCCGTGAGTACATGCTCAATAATATCTAAGATACGCGTAGTGGCATCAGAGGCAAGCGCCTCCCGAGAAGGATGCGCTATTAAAGTTGGAGTACTCTCACCAATATTGTTGATCTTAGGCATCAAAAACCTCGGGAAATTCAGAAGTATCAAGGAAAGGTTCAGCATCGCACTGAGCAGGATGCATTTCCAGAGTAGGAAATGCCGACTTTAAAACTTCCCCATACATAGTGTCAGGGTCAAGTCGGCGTAATTCCTCAGAAATACAATCCGCTAGAGTACGAACTGGTAGTGGAATCTGCTGATCAGGTGTATAGGGAGTCTCAATAATAGCGATATTCTTGCCGGGGCGGAACATTATCGTTTGTCCATCTTCACGCTCAATAGCTACACGGTAAAGACCCCGTTCTGCTGCGCCGATAGTTGCAAGATGAACCTCAGCCTCGAGTTTCCAGCCAAGCCAAGCTCCAAGGAGCACAACCGAAGGAGACTTCTCAGACCCCCAAACCACTACACGCTTAACAGGGGAGTCAGGCATCTGCTCCAAAAGAGCTGCCAGTTGGGTACGCCACAGCGTCAAACGTGTCCAGGCAAGATCGCTATCCCCGGCCTGATAAACCTTAGAAAGATGCGTAAGAACAGCCATAGGATCATATGCGCGTGCCGAATCTGTGATACGGCGCTGTGCAATCCTACCAATTGAATCCTCACCCGGATTCTCAGGGACGGAATGCGGCCACCACACAACAATAGGAGAATCCGGCAAAAGCAGACCAGAAATCAACGATTCTGTCGGCGTTGATGCACTACCCCAACCGCGCAGAATAATAAGTTCAGAAGCGCCAGCTTCACCGCCCACATGAATCTCAGCATCCAGCTGATCGGGCGCATCACTATTATGCGCAATATGCACAATGATCCGGCTCGGATGCTCGTGCGAAGCGCGGATAGCCGCATTAATAGCCTCGCGAGAATGTCCTTTTTCTGCTAGTACCACCAAGGTAAGTACACGGCTGCTGCTAAGACTGCCGTTTGAAGCCAGAAGATCAGAAAGTTCCTTTGAAATAGCAGAAACATTCGTGTGTTGCAGATGCGAAATCACGGGCGCCTCCAGGCACGGTTATCACGCTCAAGCATCTTCTGAGCCGAACGTGGACCCCACGAACCGGATTCATAGGGTTCAGGCTTAATCTTGTTCTCTTCCCAATATTTCTCAAATGGATCCAAGATCTTCCACGAAAGTTCAACCTCTTCGTGGCGAGGGAACAGCGGCGGCTCACCTAAGAGCACATCCAGAATCAAACGTTCATATGCCTCAGGAGATGCTTCGGTGAAGGCGTGTCCATACCCAAAATCCATATTGACGTCGCGGATCTCCATCTGAGTACCGGGAACTTTAGCTGCAAGACGGATCGTCATACCTTCATCAGGTTGCACACGGATCACGATAGCATTCTGCCCTGCAGGAACCTCAGTCTCCTTACCAAAGAGACGGTCAGAAGATTTCTTGAAGAGAAGCGCAATCTCGGTTACTCGGCGACCCAGCCGTTTACCCGCACGCAGATAGAACGGAGTTCCTGCCCAGCGGCGGTTGTCAATATTGACTTTAAGAGCCGCAAAAGTTTCTGTGCGTGAGTCCGCAGGAATATCTTTCTCATCAAAGAACCCGTTGACATGTTCGCCGCCTTGATAACCGGGGGCATACTGGCCGAGCGCAAAAGAATTTTCCAGATCATCAATACGTACCGCTTCCAGTACCTTAGCCTTTTCAGCGCGAAGATGCTTAGAATCAAGACTAAGGGGTTCCTCCATGGCGGTTAGAGCCAACAGCTGAAGCAGATGGTTTTGAATCACATCGCGTGCGGCACCCACACCATCATAATAGCCCGCACGAGAACCAATGCCGATATCCTCAGCCATCGTAATCTGCACGTGGTCCACATAATTTGCGTTCCAAACCGGTTCAAACATCTGGTTTGAGAAACGCATCGCTAGAATATTCTGAACGGTCTCTTTACCCAGATAATGGTCAATGCGGAACACCGAATCCGGCGGAAAAACCCGCTCAACGATTGCGTTGAGTTCGCGCGCCGACTCCAAATCGTGGCCAAATGGTTTCTCGATCACCACACGACGCCACCCATTCATGAGACTGTCGTCAACAGCCACATCATCACGAGAAGCTAAACCGTGCTCGGCAAGTTTAGAAAGTACCTGCTCAAAAGCTTTTGGCGGAATAGAGAGATAGAACGCATGGTTGCCCTGAGCCCCACGTTTGTCGAGCTCTTCTAAGGTTTCCTTTAAACGCTTAAACGCTGCGTCATCATCAAAATTACCGCGAACAAACCGCATACCTTTCTGAAATTGGTTCCAGACATCCTCACGGAATGGGGTACGCGCATTTTCTTCCACAGACTTACGCACATAGTTACGAAAATCATCGTTATCCCACTCGCGGCGCCCATACCCAACAAGACCAAAACTTGGGGGCAACAAACCACGATTCATTAGGTCATAGACCGCAGGGAGCAGTTTCTTGCGGGCAAGATCGCCCGTGACGCCGAAGAACACAAGTGCGGAAGGACCCGCAATACGAGTGAGACGTCGATCGCGCGAATCTCGTAGCGGATTCGACTCATGACCGGTATGCAAGATAGATTCCTTTGATTGCTGATAATGTGCACATTCACCCTGCGATACTTTATGTACCTCTGGGGCACGTATCCCTGCATCTTACCGTCTTAATGGCAAACGAGAGATATCTGACAGCGAGCGCCGAAGCTAATTTTGTGCTATTTATAGCGACAGCGCTCGCCTTATGAACTTTAGAGAACGGGTATAACGAAAAATTATTCACTAGTCACTAACGTGACTCACTAAGTGCTTTCCTTACGGTCTCTAGAAGCTCTTCCCACGAAACGTCAAACTTTGCAAGACCTTCGGTTTCGAGCTTATCCACAACCTCTACATATGAGATACCCAGACGCTCGATATCGTCCAGAATCTTGTTGGAGTTCGTATACTCACCGGTTACAGTATCTCCCGTGATTTCACCATGATCAGCAACAGCGTTCAGAGTTGCTTCAGGCATGGTATTGACAGTGTGTTTAGCGACCAGACCGCTAACGTAGAGAGTATCTGGAAGTGCCGGATCTTTGACTCCAGTAGATGCCCAGAGCGGGCGCTGAACGTTGGCACCATGAGATGCCAAACGTGCCCAGCGTTCAGAAGAGAACATCTCTTCAAAAACTTCATATGCCAGACGAGCATTTGCCAGACCGGCCTTACCCTTAAGCGCTAAGGCCTCTTCAGTACCGATTTCATTCAGACGGGTATCTACCTCGCTATCTACGCGGGATACGAAGAATGATGCGACCGAATGGATCTTAGAGAGATCCTTACCGTTTTTGAGTGCTTCTTCAAGGCCGAGCATGTAAGCGTTAATGACTTCACGATAACGTGTTAGTGAGAAGATGAGAGTCACATTAACGCTGATTCCGGCTGCAAGAGTCTTGGCAATAGGCTCCAAACCTTCGACGGTTGCGGGAATCTTGATCATGACATTCTCACGGCCTACACGCTCGTAGAGTTCTCGTGCCATTTTCTGGGTTCCCTCGGCATCGCGGGCAAGGCGAGGATCAACCTCAATAGAAACCCTGCCGTCGTAACCTTTAGAAGCAGAATATATGGGTTCGAATACGACACAAGCAGCACGTACGTCGTCAGTAGTCGCTGCGAAGACAGCTTCTTCAACGTCTGCGCCGGATGCGGCAAGCTGACGCATCTGCTCAGCGTAAGCAGCACCTTTTGAAAGCGCACCGGCAAAGATAGTGGGGTTGGTAGTGACACCCACGACGTTCTTAGCGCTGATGAGCTCTGCAAGACTGCCACTGGTAAGACGGTCGCGGGAAAGATCATCAAGCCAAATGGAGACACCAGCTTCAGAGAGCTTTCGAGTCGAATCACTCATGCAATAAAACCTTCAATCTAAATTAGTCAATATGGACGGGTGAGCATTAATGAGCTATGCAAGATGCAAGTAGCATCAAAACTCACCGAAAAACTGTAACTTGCCAGCTAGCTATTTGGCTGCGGCGATAGATTCTTCAGCAGCAGTCACGACGGCTTCAGGGGTAATACCAAACTCACGGTACAAAGTCTTAGCATCGGCAGAAGCCCCAAAGTGTTCAATTGAGACAGCACGTCCTGCAGAGCCGAGCAAATCGTACCAGCTCATGCCCAAACCGGCTTCAACTGAGACGCGTGCTGCAACCGAGGAAGGCAGAACTGATTCTCGGTATTCGTTTGACTGCTCGTTGAACCATTCGCGGGAAGGCATTGAAACAACTCGGGCTGCAATGCCTTTTTCTGAGAGCTTGTGGCGGGCTTCGAGGGCAATTTCAACTTCAGACCCAGTTGCGATCAGGATGACATCTGGAGTTCCCTCGGTGTCAGCCATAACATAACCTCCGCGCGCAGTACCTTCTGCGGAAGCAAATTTTTCGCCTTCAGTGTCTGAATGAATATCCTCACGAGCCCAAACCGGTAGGTTCTGGCGAGAAAGTACTAGGCCGGCAGGGCGGTCTTTCTTCTCAAGAATAGTACGCCAAGCAACCGCAGTTTCGTTCGCATCCGCAGGGCGTACAACGTCGAATCCAGGAATTGCGCGCAGTGAGCTGAGATGTTCGATTGGTTGGTGGGTGGGCCCGTCTTCGCCAACACCAATGGAGTCGTGAGTCCAGATATACAGTGCAGGTACACCCATGAGAGCTGAAAGACGGACTGCAGGACGCTGGTAATCCGAGAATACGAAGAACGTCCCAGAGAAAGCACGGGTTGGCGAAGATAGCACGATACCGTTCACAATTGCGGCCGCCCCCTGCTCGCGAATACCGAAGTGCAACACACGACCGTAGGGGTTGCCGGTCCAATCCTCCGTACTGTGCGAAACCGGGTTGAATGATTCGGCGTTGTTGATGGTGGTGAGGTTAGAACCTGCTAGATCGGCAGATCCACCCCAAAGCTCAGGGAAAGTATCAGCAATAGCATTAATGACTTTGCCGGATGCTGCGCGGGTTGCTAGTGAAGTACCCGGCTCAAAGACAGGGAAAGCAGCCTTATAATCAACTGGCATTTCGCCTGACACCAGGCGGTTGTACAGCTTTGCCCGCTCAGGGTTAGCCTGAGCCCATGCCTCAAATTTTTCATTCCAGACCTTATGCGCAGCAGCCCCGCGTTCACGAAGTTCACGAGTATGCGCCAGAACCTCATCCTCAATGAAGAAGCTCTTTTCGGGGTCAAATCCTAGAACTTTCTTGGTTTCAACGATTTCTTCGGCCCCCAGCTTTGAGCCGTGAACGGACCCAGTATTTTGCTTGTTGGGTGCTGGGTAACCAATGATAGTACGCACCTCAATGAATGAAGGCTTATCCGTGACCGTTTTCGCGCGCTCAATAGCGTTGTAGAGTTCCTGCACATCTTCAACGTAGTTTCCGGTCTTGGTCCAGTCCACGTGCTGAACATCCCAGCCGTAGGCCCGGTAACGAGCTGGCACGTCTTCGGTGAATGCAACGTCAGTGTCTTCTTCAATAGAAATATGGTTGCGATCCCAGAGTACGATGAGATTGCCCAATTCTTGGTGCCCAGCAAGCGCACTGGCTTCTGCCGTTACGCCTTCCTGAACATCGCCTTCAGAGGCGATACAGTACACATAATGGTCAAAGGGAGAAGCACCAACCGGGGATTCGGGGTCGAAAAGACCACGCATATAACGTTGAGCATATGCAAAACCAACGGCAGAAGCGAGCCCCTGACCCAATGGACCAGTCGTAATTTCTACACCCTTGGTGTGCTTATATTCAGGATGTCCAGGAGTGAGCGCATCCCATGTGCGAAGAGATTCTAGATCCTCCATCTCAAGACCATACCCACCCATAAATAATTGGGTGTAAAGAGTCAGCGATGTGTGGCCGGGGGAGAGGATGAAACGGTCGCGACCTTCCCAACGGTCATCATTGGGGTCTTGGTTCATGACCTTTTGGAAGAGTAGATAGGCAACAGGAGCAAGGCTCATGGCGGTGCCGGGGTGACCTGACCCTACTTTCTCAACCGCATCGGCTGCCAATAAGCGAGCAGTATCAACCGCACGCTGGTCTACCTCAGTCCATTCGAACTTTTCGTTAGGGTTAGTCACGTATTGTCCCTTCGCTTGGTGGTACGTCATGCATGAAGTACACAAACAATAGTAGTCTGTGAACGCTGACTGCAGCAGATATAACTCAAAAGATAGGGTGCGTATTCCATGAGCACTCTCAACAAGTAATCATGTACATAGCATCTATAAATCTATCGTGAAATTCTACCTTCTTAAGGATAGTTCACCATCCTAGCGTTTATAGTATGTTCGCATGGTATTTAGACGACTTATGCCTCACGCTGAACTTACATACATAGGATGCTGTAGCCTAAGCTCCACGTAGATAAGTTTCAAAATAGACCACCCGTATCTTGAGATAGCTGCTTTACTCGCCTCAAGATACGGATGCTCTTAGAAAATAAAAGATTCTAATATAGGCTGCCCAACAAAAGGATCGATTGCCAATGCAATGAAAAGAATCGTTAGGTATGTGATGGACCCGAAAAATACCACCATAGCGGTACGGCTTGTCGCTACCTGCTGGAGAGCTAAATAATGGAGCTTGTGGCAGTGGTAGAGGAACCATGCACCAGCGGTAGCCGCGCTAACGCCGTACACCCAGCCCGCGCCTCCAATAGGGATCAGTAGAAGCGAACAGATAACCATAGCCCAGCCGTAGAGTACTACCTGTACAGACACTGTTTGAGCGGGAGCGATAGCACCCAGCATAGGAACACCGGCTGCTTTATAATCCTCCGCGTATTTCATAGAGAGTGGCCAATAGTGCGGAGGAGTCCAGAGGAAAATTACTGTAAAGAGAATTAAAGCTGGCCATTCAATGGTATTGCGAACAGCTGCCCATGCAATTAGGACAGGCATACACCCGGCAATCCCACCCCACACAATATTCTGAGTAGTGCGCTTCTTTAAATACATGGAGTAGAAGACTACATAGAGCAAAATAGCGGCAAGCCCTAAAAGCCCAGAGAGGGGATTTACCATAGTCCACAGATATACGACGGAGATAACAGCAAGTGCCCATGCGAAGACGAGTGCTTCTCGGTCTGTTAGCTCTCCGGTAACTAGGGGGCGTTTTTCGGTTCGCTTCATTTTTCGGTCAATATCACGATCGATATAACAGTTGAAAGCGCAGGAAGCGCCAGCCGCCATGGCTCCGCCAAGAAGCGTATTTATGACTAACCAGAAACTGGGCATGCCGTGTGCCGCAAACATCATTGTAGGGGCGGTTGTTACTAGAAGAAGCTCAATAATTTGGGGCTTTGTCAGGTGAATATACGCTTTTAATTTGCGTCCCAAGGTCATGTCCCTTGTTGCCCGCGGAGTAGGTACAGTCACCTCTGACGCCGCATGCGTGGAGGACGGAACCTCCTGAATTGTGTAACCCTTCATGATGGGCTCCTTGACGTGTGTGCGTGTGCCTAATCTGCGCGTATCAATCTGTGGGGTAAGGAGGTACTCACAGATAGGCATACCTTCGACTCAAAGACGTGCAGGCGCAGGAATGCTCCTTAATAGTGTACGCCTAACCTTAAATAGCTACCAAGGCATGCCAGCAATAAACCCATATATGACATTGTGCGCTTACCGTGTGAATAACTCAGCTCTAAGAAATTGCTAGCCGCTGTTGAGCTAGGGCACGGGTCTTCTGAGAAGATAGGGTCAGCTGCCTTTCGATCAGCGATAGTGATGCCCAGGTAAACATACCCGACCCCAGCATATGTGCCTCAACGAGTAGAGGGGGAAGTCCCGTGTTGTACTGGATATAGCCAATCGCGCCCTGATAGACCATGATTGCTGCCAGTACAAGTAAAGATGATAAGAAAGCACGTGGCATGTCGTACTTCCGCACTAGAACAAACATGATAACCAACAGAAAAAGAAACGCCCACACTGCCCATGCATGCGCACGGGATACTGCGATAGCGTCGAACTCGTGGCGATGCGTGCGTGGATCACCCGCATGCGGACCAGTCCCAGTGACTACGGTACCCATGAAAAGTAAGAACGAAACTAACGCCAAATCTATCCAACCAAGTAGGCGGATAACACCACTTTTTTGTGGGGGAAATTCCCTAGTAATATCTTCGCGCTCAGAGACACCTGCCCTAAAATAGCGACGCACACGGTTTACCAAGATTGCCGCTAGTCCAATCATGATGGCAGAGGCGAGGTAATGGGCTGTTACCATCCAGGGATTAAGCCGCTGCCATACAGTAATACCGCCAATAACGGCCTGTAGCGGAATACCCCACAGGAGCAGTAAAGTCAGATTGAAAAGATCACTGTACTTTGATTCGTGCGCTCGTAATCCCGTAAAAAGCTTTGCAAAGATTGCTTTGACGTGGTGCACATCAGGCAGCGCAATGCGGAGAATCGCTAAGAATGCAAGGATAGTGATCACCATGAGCACAAAAGTAAGCATACGGTTACCGAATTCAACGAGCCCATGGATACCGTCGGCAGGGGTAGTTGTCCACTGTTCTGCAGTACACCGAGGCCAGGTATCGCATCCAAGGCCTGATCCCGTAAGGCGCACAACGGCGCCGGTTACGATGAGTAAGAGATTGCTCAGGGCCGTACCCACCGCTGTGTACAAAACCCAGGGGGTGTATTGGATGGGGGATAGTTTATTTTTGAGGGTAACTAGCATAAGAAAAGCCTTTTAAACCGTGTATGCGTTAGGGATAATCGTTGATGGTGCTGATTGATCCCAGAGCTCGTCCCGAAATCCTGAACCTAAGAGCGCTAATCGGACCATTTAAATTTACGTGAAGCAATAAAACCAATCACTAGTGTCCAGACAAGTAGCACAGCATGGGGAAGGGGTAAAAATATATCCTGTAGATAATCACCGCGAATCGCTTCACCTAAAGCGCCTGAAGGCAGGCACAGAATGATAATACGGTACAGCTCAGGGAAATTATCCATTGGAATAAGGATCCCACCAGCGCTGGCCAGAACAACCCAGGCGATATTCACGATAGCCAAAGTTGCCTCAGCCCTCACCGTCCCAGCAACGAGTAAGCCTAGCGCTGTAAATGCGGCAGCCCCAAGCAATAAAGTACTAAAAGAGCGATACATCGCAAAAATATCCGGACGCCATCCAAGACCGAACCCAACAATAGTGACCATAATAAACTGTATGGCGATAACGGTGATAACTGCCAGTACCTTGCCAATAATAAGCCCGTTGCGTCCTAGAGGAGTGGTAGACAGAAAACGAAGAACACCGTACCGGCGGTCAAAACCAGTGGCAATCCCTTGACCGGAAAGTGCAGTTGAGACAACACAGAGAGCCAGTACTCCCGGCACTGCAACATTTATGCGGGTCGTATTCAACGCGTCTGCGTAAGAATCCAGAAAGCTTGTATAGCGAAGTCCGAAAAGCGCCATCACGGGGAAGGCAATATTGAGCATTAGCTGTTCACCATTTTTAAGCATGGCAAGGGTCTCATATTTGCCTTGAGCTAGAATACGCTGAAAACTAGAAGCAGCGCGCGGCTGCGGATACTCGTTACCTTCTCCCATCTGCTGACTATCAGGGACAGTGGGCAGCTCTGCATTTGTGGGGTTCATCGAATATCACGTCCCGAAATATCCAAGAATACGTCTTCCAAAGTCTTCGGTTCCATCGTGAGAGAGTTAGGCATAAGGTAGTGATGTGCTAGGGCTGTCGTGAAAGCGGAAAGATGTTCGGGTGTAAGGGGACCACGGAGCTCATATTCGCCTAAGCCGCCTAGTGAGTATGGCATATGCTCGATAAGCTCTACATCCGTACGAAGATGTACAGGCAATAAGTCGTCACGCGTAGGTGAAGGGGCTTCTAACGTGAAATGAAGACGTACAATCCCGTCTCCTGATACAAGTTCAGGGACTGTGCCTTCACGCACCGTTTGACCATCATCAATAATATAGACATAATCCGCGAGCTTTTGCGCATCATCAATGAGATGGGTTGTTAAGATAATGGCGACTCCAGCCTCACGCTGCTCACGAATAATGTCAAAGACGACATTGCGAGACTGCGGATCAAGTCCTGCTGATGGTTCGTCTAAAAAGAGTACCGAAGGACGCCCAAGAAGGGCTGCTGCTAATGAGACACGTTGTTTTTGTCCCCCAGAAAGGCGCCGAATATTGGTGCCGTTAAAAGCATCTATTCCTAAACGATCAACAAGTTCACCGACAGGATAAGGATTGGCGTACATCTGAGCAACATGTTCAAGAAGTGGTACGGGACGTACGGCGTTAGGAAGCCCCCCATCCTGAAGCATGATACCGACGGAGGCCCGCATCTCTGGGGATGCCAGAAGAGGGTCTTCTGAAAGAAGCTGAATAGTGCCGGACGTAGGTTCAGTAAGCCCCTGGGCACATGCAAGAGTTGTAGTCTTACCTGCACCGTTAGCACCCAAGAGTACAACAACCTCGCCGGGATAGACTTGAAGACTTATGTCAGCAACTGCGCGATGCATACCCTGAGCGGTAAGACGTTCAGGGTGTTTCTCGCGGAAAGAACGAGAGGGCTTAAACTCTTTGACGAGATGAGAAATCTTGAGTGCAGGATCGCTGCTAGTACCGCGAGCTGCTGAAATGTCTAATGCGGTAGCTGCTTGGTGTTGATAAGCTTCAGTTTCTGCCACCTCTCTATCTTAAGCCCTCAGAGAGTAATCTCTATGTTTCCCTCTAGCGATAGCATCTTTATGACGCGAGTTAGATCACGTCAAAGTGAGGATATGAACCGCTTAGCCCCCTCATGGAAATGCCCGAAGAGCAAAAATACCTAGAGGCCTAAAGGCGGTATTATCTTTCACCGGTTCTTATGGCTTGCCGCAGCTAAGCAAGAGACTAAACGGTGTGGTGTGTGCAAGTAGGAAGACCTTACTAGCCAAGATTGAAGTAATTAGGACATACTTTAGTTGTGTATTCCGTGAACAAGACATCTCATCGAGGGCTTCAACAGCAGCCTTCCTCGCATAAGAAGTCAAGCTCTGGCGCACGTAAAGCGGAAGTTGAAGAACGCACCCGTGACCGGGTTCTTCGTGGTGTCCTGAACCATGGTCCCGTGTCTGCGGCAAGCTTGGGAGAACTTTTAAGCTTGACCCCCGCCGCTGTGCGTCGGCACCTTGATGCGCTTGAACAAGCAAACATGATTGAAGTTGCTTCTCTCAAACAATATGGGGCAGGTGCGGGGCGCCCAGCTCGACGGTACGTCATCGCACCTCAAGGTCACGAACGTCTAGGAAATGACTATTTGATGATTGCGCGCAACGCTCTTGAAATGTTGCGTGACACTGTTGGGGAGAGCGCACTTGAAACTTTCGCATCCGCACGGGCTGCCGAAATGGAGGCGCGATACCGCCCTGTTGTGGAAGCGGCAGGGGAGGGTGTTGCGGCGCGAGCCCAAGCTCTCGCTGAAGCCATGAGCCGTGATGGGTTTGTGACAACAGCGCAGATTACAGAACCACCTGCCGGTCGGCTCGCGCCGGGGAAATTGCTAGCTAGCATACAGCTCTGCCAAGGGCACTGCCCAATACGCGATCTGGCTGAAGATTTTCAGGTTTTCTGCGAACAAGAGACTGGGATTATTTCTGATCTTCTGGGCGTTGACGTACGTAGGCTATCAACGATGGCTGGAGGGGCTCACGTATGCACAACTCACGTTCCACTCAATCACTTAACAGAACGTGTGAATTCTGAAAAACCGGAAACATCAGAAAGCATGCGGGGTAATTCGGCACGGTAGAAATTACCCCAACCTAGAGTGTGTTATTCCAAAGACTACCGAGCCCGCATCTGCGGAGCCGGATAAATTTCAATCCATCTAAGAAAGGCCGTAATGACTGAGCAAGTTGAGCAGAGTGCCAACGACACTGTCATTTCAGAGATTCTGGAGTTGAACCCTGAACTCGAGGGCATTGGCAATTACGAGTATGGTTGGGCAGACTCTGACGAGGCGGGCCAGTCCGCTAAGCGTGGTCTGGACGAAGCCGTAGTGCGTGACATCTCTGCGAAGAAGAATGAACCCCAGTGGATGCTGGATATGCGTCTGAAGGCATTGAAGTTTTTCGAGCGTAAGCCGATGCCAACCTGGGGGGCAGATCTTTCTGACATCGATTTCGATAACATCAAATACTTCGTGCGTTCTACCGAAGGTCAGGCTGAGTCTTGGGAAGAGCTTCCTGAAGATATCCGCGTGACATATGAACGTTTGGGTATTCCGGAAGCAGAACGTAACTCATTGGTCGCCGGTGTTGCTGCTCAGTATGAGTCTGAGGTCGTGTACCACCAGATCCGTGAAGACTTGGAGTCTCAAGGCGTTATCTTTGTTGATACCGATACCGGTTTGCGCGATTATCCTGAAATATTTAAGGAATACTTCGCCTCTATTATCCCTATCGGCGATAACAAGTTCTCCGCTCTTAATACTGCGGTGTGGTCTGGCGGATCATTTGTGTACGTTCCGCCGGGGGTGCATGTTGAGATCCCTCTGCAGGCGTATTTCCGCATCAACACTGAGAATATGGGCCAGTTTGAGCGTACCTTGATCATTGCAGATGAAGGTTCATATGTTCACTATATTGAGGGCTGCACCGCGCCTGTATACCGCTCTGACTCGCTGCACTCAGCAGTTGTCGAGATCGTTGTTAAGAAGAACGCCCGTGTTCGTTACACTACCATTCAGAACTGGTCGAACAACGTGTACAACCTGGTGACTAAACGAGCAGTCGCGCATGAGGGTGCCACCATGGAATGGGTTGATGGTAACATCGGCTCTAAGGTTACTCAGAAGTATCCTGCAGTATATATGGTCGGTGAACACGCCAAGGGCGAGACTCTGTCAATCGCGTTTGCTGGTGAAGGGCAGCATCAGGATACTGGTTCCAAGATGGTGCATATTGCCCCGAATACTTCTTCAACGATTGTTTCGAAGTCCGTGGCTCGTAACGGCGGACGTAGCGCATACCGCGGTCTAGTGCAGGTACGTGAAGGTGCGAAGCACTCGAAATCATCCGTGGTGTGTGATGCTCTCTTGGTTGATACTGTGTCGCGTTCAGATACCTACCCCTATGTCGACGTTCGTGAAGATGACGTTACGATGGGGCATGAAGCTACGGTTTCACGCGTTTCTGAAGAACAGCTCTTTTACCTCATGCAGCGTGGGCTGGCCGAGGATGAAGCAATGGCTATGATTGTGCGAGGCTTCGTTGAACCGATTGCTCGTGAGCTGCCCATGGAATACGCACTTGAACTTAACCGCCTCATCGAACTTCAGATGGAAGGATCTGTGGGCTAATGTCGACTAACGAAGAGACCCTGGGATATCACAGCCCAATTATTCCCGGTATGGATCAGGAAGGCGAGAAGCTCGCCTCTGAGCATGTCCATGATGATACTATTCTGCGTGCTACCGAGGAACACCATCAAGGCTCAAACCCTAATAACGTGCAGAAGGTTCTTGACGCTTCCCGCGCAGAACGGAAAACCTCATATAACGTTGAAGACTTTGAGCCACTTACTGGACGCGAGGAAGATTGGCGTTTTACCCCGCTGAAACGTTTGGGCGGTCTTCACCTTGACACTCTGCAGGCACAAGCCCCAGCTCCGAAGATCCAAGCACCTTCTGAAGTTATCCTTGAAGAAGTATCCCGTGAAGATGAGCGCATTGGTACAGCAGGTGTTCCTGAAGACCGTGTAGCTGCAAATGCATGGACTCATTTTAAGACAGCTACTGTGGTGACTATTCCCGCCGAAACCGAGCTTACTGAGCATATCGAAATAGATATTGACGGACAGCATCGTGATGCTGCTGCTCAACATATACTGGTCGAGGCTAAACCATTCTCGAAAGCGGTTGTTGTAATTCGGCATACCGGATCGGCTGTTCTGGCGCAGAACATAGAATTCCTGATACAAGATTCTGCACAGTTGAGCGTTATTACTCTTCAACAATGGAATGATGATGCGATTCATGCCTCAGCGCAGTATGCCAAGCTAGGGCGCGATGCTCGTTTCAAACATGTGTGCGTTTCATTGGGCGGTGATATGGTGCGTGTTACCCCTTCAACGAAATTCACGGAACCGGGCGCTGAGACAGAGATGTACGGTCTTTATTTTGTGGATGCTGGCCAGCACATCGAGTCACGTTTGTTTGTGGATCATTCTGTGCCCAACTGCAAGTCGCGAGTGACTTATAAAGGCGCATTGCAGGGCAAAGCAGCGCACTCCGTATGGGTTGGTGACGTCCTCATTGGTAAAGATGCGGAAGGTACGGACACCTATGAGCTGAACCGTAACCTCCTCTTGGAGATTGGTCCGCGCGCTGATTCCGTACCGAACTTGGAGATCGAGACTGGACGTATTGAAGGTGCCGGTCACGCATCAACAACCGGTCAGCTAGATGATGAGCATCTATGGTACCTACGGGCTCGTGGTATTCCGGAAGCTGAGGCACGTCGTCTAGTGGTCCGCGGATTCTTAAACGAGATTATCCAGCAGATTCGCGTACCAGAGCTTGAAACAGAACTTACTGATGCCCTTGAAGCAGAGCTTGCTCTCAGCAACAACTAAGCCTTATTAGGAGAAACAATGTCTACCCTTGAAATCAAGGATTTGCACGTCTCGGTCATTCTTGATGATGAAAAAACTAAGCCTATTCTCAAAGGCGTGAACTTAACCATTAACTCGGGTGAAATCCACGCTATTATGGGTCCAAATGGTTCCGGTAAATCTACTCTTGCCTCAACTATTGCCGGTCACCCCAAATACCAGATTGATTCCGGGCAGATACTGCTTGATGGTGACGATATTACCGAGATGAGTGTGGATGAGCGTGCTCGTGCTGGGCTGTTCCTCGCCATGCAGTACCCAGTCGAGATACCCGGTGTCACGATGTCTAACTTCCTGCGTGCTGCTAAAACTGCTGTGGACGGTAAGGCACCTAACTTACGAACCTGGACCAAAGACGTTAAAGAAGCTATGAACCATCTGGACATTGATCCTGCGTTCGTTGCTCGTAACGTCAATGAAGGTTTCTCCGGCGGTGAGAAGAAACGTCATGAGATTCTGCAGCTGGAGCTTTTGAAGCCCAAGTTCGGTATTCTTGATGAAACTGACTCCGGCCTTGACGTTGATGCTCTTAAAGTCGTGTCTTCCGGCGTGAACCGTGCTCACGAGGAAAATAATATGGGTGTTATGCTGATTACGCACTATACCCGCATCCTGCGTTATATTAAGCCCGAGTTTGTGCATGTTTTTGTAGACGGCAAAATGGTCGATCAGGGCGGTCCTGAACTTGCAGATCGTCTAGAAGAAGAAGGCTATGTAGCATACACTGGGAAGAAATAATCTTACTCAGTACGAACTACTTGTAAGAGGTGCATCATGACTGAGACAGTGCAAGCTCGTCCCTCGCAAGAGGAAATTGAGGAAGTCCTCAAGGAAGTCATTGACCCTGAACTTGGGGTAAATATCGTTGATTTGGGTCTGCTTTATGGCATGCGCTGGGATGATAATGGAGTCCTGATCCTAGATCTAACGCTTACTACAGCTGCATGTCCGCTACAGGACGTTATTGAGGAACAGGTGGAAGCAAATCTCGATAGTGTCGTTGCTGAATGGCGCGTGAACTGGGTATGGATGCCTCCGTGGGGGCCCGAACGCATTACTGAGGATGGTCGCGATATGATGCGTGCTCTCGGCTTCAACATTTAGCGTTGCCATACGTTTGTTTTGCTGTAAGGGGTGGGTACCTGGAACATTCTAGGTACCCACCCCTTGATTTATAATTCCACCTGATATTTGTAATACTACTCGTTCATATGTTTTCGGTTACACCTAAGAATCTGAGTGATTTACTGTATTTCTTCGCCAGACGTTTGCGAGTATCTTCGTCAAGGTGGGAAACACGTTCCGGGTCAGTGTTATCGGCAATGTCAGCACGTTTGACCCACAGTGCAATTTCATTAGCGCGAACTCTCGCCATAGATGACTCCAGAGGTTCATGCGGACGTTTGGTGAGCGCATCAACGGCATCAATAATGCGGGCTGAAAAGTACCGAGCAAGGTAAGGGAGAGTGACTTCTGTATCCTCTACGGTATCGTGCAATAACGCCACGATCTGTGCTTCTGTGCGAAGCTCTTCAGGGGCAATTTCGCGCACTTTAAAAGCAACCCGTCGTGGATGAGATATATAAGGCCAACCGTTTTTATCGACCTGCCCAAGGTGGGCGTTGTCAGCGATACTATCTGCGAGACGAATCATTTCTTTGAAATATGAATTCATCGTTGTCTCCTTCATCAACGTGATACTTCTAATGTACTCTGTACGTCATTGTGCTGCGTTACTGCTTGTCATACATCGAGCTTCTTTGCTTCTAGCTGGATGCATGTGAGATCTTCACATGTTAAAAGACCGGTCTCCAACCCATATATAACTTCCTACTACTGTGCGCCCTACCCCTTGAGCATTGCGCAGGGACGGAACATTGTCGACATGGATTGTTCCCCATAGCATATCTTGAGGATTTACCTGAGATAATTTGAGGAGATTTTTAATACCGTGACGTAGAACTGCATTCCCTAGCCCTTGTCTGCGAAAAGGCGCATCTAGACATAACTCTTCGACGCTAAACCCTCTAAGTCCCTGTTCGCCTCTGCGATCTAGAGTCAAAAACCCTGCTAAGGTGTTATCCACTGTAATATGCCAGCCTGTTCCTTGACGTATAGCATCTTCAAATGATTCTTCTCCCTGAGGAGTGGCCCACTCAAAAAAATTAGGGTTCTTAACTGCAATAGATTCATATATGCGCTGCGTTTCGTAACTGGCAGCAGAAGCATCAGCAGGAGAAAGCGGGATGAGATCTACTCGATCATAATTCTTCGGCCACGGGCGTTTGTCTAACTCACCTAGAGTCCCGGCGACAATGTGCATGTCAATAGTTGTTGCACGAGCACCAGGGAGTGAACCAAGGCCACGTACAAGCTGATCTACCTTACCTGGCACAAAGAAACGTGTGCATATAGGACGGAAGCTTTCATAGTGGCGAAGCAAAGATTGGCTTAGAGCTGCGATATAGACTGTAGTACAAGGAATATTCGTAGCTATTACATCTATAAAAGGTCGATTCAGATCTTGCCCACGGTATCGAATTCCTGTAAGCGTTTGGTATGTGGCATGTGAATCTGTTATCGAAAAGAATCTATTGGCCCAGTCTTGTGTGTCTTGCGTAGGCATGTAGTTGAACTGGTTCTGTAGAAGAGGACTTATATGATCTCGATACCACGCACCAAACTCTAGGGAGGTACGTTCCGTAAAATCTGCTGCGAAGTATTCTGCGCACTGCTGTGAAAGTTCCTCAGCCGAGTAGTACATATGGAAATTCTGAGGGACCCAAGAACGAGGGAGAAAGTCGTGGGCTTGTTCTGCGGGAAGATTTCCTAGTATAAACATAGAGATACCCTAACATATGTGATGTGAAGCATGCTTATATTCAATTTATGAAACTTATTCTGTTTTAAAAGAGATAAAAATCACAGTATATGAATGTCAAATAACAGGTAGTTTTGAAATACTTTGAGGGTATATCATGTGAATTGCTTAAGATGCTTTGGACTCGCCCCAAATCTAGCGTAGAAATCTGTTGTACGAGGCAGAAACTAACCGAAAACTCAGGTAAACTGATGGGAATCAAAGCATCGGAGACACCATGGCGGAACTCTACAAGAAGTTCACCTCTTTATATCCTTATCCGCACCTGCGGATAGCCCCTGGCGCTCCCAGCAGTTACATTCACCATTTGTATCTTAACCGTTTGGCGGATGGGCGAACCTACGGGTTCACCCCGGTTCTGGTCGTACTTGACGATCTTCTTCTGTCTACTATTCAGAACAATATATCGGCACGCACGAAAAACCCGCCAGCGGATATTAACGCTGAGTACGTTAAATCCTATGCCCAAGATATATTGACAGAACACCAAAAACGCCTTGATAAGGGTTCATTAGAAATTCTTGTGCGTAAAATATTAGCTCGGGCTGACTCGACTTTATTCGAGAACTATTATGAAGGATTTTTAACGTCGCAGGTAACGGTTCCTCGCGGCATTGCACCTGCTCTACGTGCGCCTGCCCATCTGACATTCGTATCAAGCCTGATGAACGAAGATGAGACTCTGGATAATTCAGCTGAAATTATCTTGCTTGAAATCCCTACAGCGTACCCATCAGACATCTTTGCGTATCTGCCGTTTGGCGGATGGGAAGACGTCCCAAGTGCGGAAGACATGCTAGCACTTGCGCAGTATTGGTATGAGCGGGATAGTGCTATTCCGGCTGTTATTGCAGCGACCTACCTTGAGTTTTACACTGCAGAGCCAATCACAACATTGCGCGACGCAGAGGTGCTTGCTTTAGAACAGGGGATAATAAGTCGAGCGCTAAAGCCCACAAGTTATGAGGATCTCTCATGTGTCGTGAAGGGGCTTTATAACAAGCCTTCGTGGTTCGTATGGTGGGAATAGTTTTGCTTAGCCGGGAATGATGTTTCTGGTGCCGTAAAAGAAAATTCCTTTTAGAGTTCTACGCCTCGTGCAGTTAAAACGTCCCCGGTTATTTGAGCGTATCCTACTGCTTGTACCACAAGAGGTACAAGCAGTCGCCAAGTGGAACGTTTGGGCAAACCGCGTGCGTGAGCAGCTTGTTGTAAAGCTCCCCAGTTATCCATAATGGCGGGAATAGATCTTATAACCAGAGCGAGCATCAGTCCTATACGTTTGGGAGATAAGCCTAGAAGTTTAAGCGGTGTGAGTAACCAGATGATTCCATCAAGTAAAAGAGGTAGCGGAGTAGTCGTGAGAAGAATCCGTGAGATTAGGACGGCGCTTAGCATGGTGCACATGACGTCTACCGCATTTTGCCACGTGCCCCAAAAGAGATAATAAAGTCCTAAAAGAATTATGAGCCATCGCAGCGTATAGACAATTTCTAAGAGCGTGCGGATGCGCATCCCAGCTGACCAGGACAAGATAAAACAAAAGAACAGAACGTATAGTGCTACTTCCCAACCGGTTACCGCGAGCGCGAGCAGTAAACAAGCGCAGAGGAGGCTTTTGCCCCAAAGCGGTGTGCGATGCAACAGCGAATTCCCCGGAGCGTAGCTTCCAATAAGTAAGTTACCGAGGAAAGTCGCATGGTGCGACCTCTGCGCGGTCCGAATCACGTGGTTAAATCCTTCCGGGATTGCCTGGTTCGTATATCATACAGAGGGGTTTTCGTTGGGAAAGCCTTGTTCACAATATAAACGGTATTGTTGAACCGCTTCGTGCGCTTTGCCATGGTATATAAGCTCTCCATTATGGATAATGACTGCTTCATCGCATGTCTCCGCCAAGTCGAGGTCGTGGGTACTGATAATAAGCATCTGATCGAGACTATTCAGAAGGTTTATCAGCCGTGTTCGATTACGTAGATCAAGAAGAGTCGTAGGCTCATCAAGTAAGAGGATTCGTGGTTCTACCGCTAAAATCCCAGTGAGGGCTACAAGTTGTTTCTCTCCGCTGGAGAGAGAAAAAATGTTCTGATCAGCCTTGTCGTCGAGACATTGTTGAGCAAGGAGCTTATGTGCTTGCTCTAGGCGTTGAGCTCGGGTGAGAGAGCTATGCCGACGGAGGCTAAGCTCTAGATCTTCGAGGACTGTAGGCATGATAAGCTGCGCATCTGGATTAGCGAAGAGCATGCCTATAGACTGACGAGTTATCTGGGGATGTTCGGAGATATCTACTCCACATACCTTTATGATTCCCTGGGAGGGCCGAGTAATACCGTTAAAAAGCCCTAAAAAGGTTGACTTTCCCATGCCGTTAAGCCCAATAATCGCAGTTTTAGATGCGGTTAAAGAGACTGATACATGGTCGATAATATTTCGAGTTTGTCCGTGAGCGTCTTCAGCTGACACGGTAACTGCATCAAGTTCAAGGGACGGGGGAGCGGACGGCATCGTTGGTGCTTCGCGCTCAATTTTGGCGCTACTTTTCTTGGAAAAAAACATCCTCAATTACCTGCGAGCTTTTGAGCGCACTAACCCAGGAAATGCCCGATGCACAGCAGACGCCACGATAGACGCAACGATAGATTTAAGAAGGTCTGGAAGAGCAAATGAAGCCGCGATGACAAACGCATGGGTAAATTCCATATGTCCGTTGGTCATAAGCCCTAAGATACCTCCTGCAGAAATTACCACGAAGCCTACCATAGCGCAGAAGATGCACAGGATAGCGGTAAGCCAGGGATTGAGCTTTCTACGGATTACTGTATAAGCTAGCGTCCCAGCCAATAACGCGCCCAGAGGATAGGCTAGAAGATAGCCACCGGTTGGCGTCGCAAGCGTACCAAACCCTGAAGCACCTTTAGCAAAGATTGGTAGCCCTAGGCACCCTAACAGTACGTAGAGGAGAGTTGCTATAAAAGCTCGAAAACCACCGAGTACTAGAGCGGTGGTGTAGATAGCGAAAGGGCCAAGAGCTAAAGGAATCGGGACACCTGGGATTGGTAGCGCCAGAGGACTAAGAACCGCGATAAATGCTGCGAAGACTGCTATAAGAGCTATATTGCGCCCTGGTGATTGATCTGGGGCATAAGAGTTAGGCACGAGAGTTGATCCTTAAAAATATGAAGTCGTGTGTGGCTGATTATGACGTTCGGTGTCAAAATCGAGGGTAGTGCCGCCCTCGACGCCGCTGGGGTCTTATATATTCTTATATACCTTCCTACCATAGAAAACGCATTATGTAATATATGTGACGTTTTACGGAGACTATCGGGTGTCAGCGTCTTCTAGCGTAACTCACGTAGAATAGATGGGTTGTTAAACTCCTCATTCACTAACTGTTTTGTTGATTCTCGGAAGGGACATGTTGTGATTTCAGTACAGAATTTAGAGCTCCGCGCGGGTGCCCGTCTGTTAATGGAAGATGTAACCTTTCGGGTAGATAATGGCGACAAGATCGGTTTAGTGGGGCGTAATGGGGCCGGGAAAACCACTATGACAAAAGTCTTGGCGGGATTAGCTCTACCAGCAGAAGGTACAGTCACCCGGTCCGGCTCTATCGGATACCTCCCTCAAGACCCCAAAGTCGATGATATGACTCAACTGGCGCGTGACCGTATTCTTTCAGCCCGCGGACTTGACGGAGTAGCCAAGAAAATGCGCCAAGCTCAAGAAGATATGGCGAGTGAAGATGATAGCATACGTACAAAGGGTATGCGGCGCTATGATCGTCTTGAGGCTGAGTTTATTGCTGGCGGCGGCTATGCCGCAGAATCTGAAGCCGCAGTTATAACCTCCAACTTGGATCTGCCTGAACGAGTACTCGCGCAACCTCTTGAGACTCTATCTGGTGGGCAGCGTCGTCGTGTGGAGTTAGCACGTATCTTGTTTTCAGCTGCCGATACGATGCTACTTGATGAACCAACAAACCATTTGGATGCGGACTCCATTTTATGGTTGCGTGAGTTCCTGAAAAATTTTTCGGGTGGTTTGCTGGTTATTAGCCACGATGTTGAGCTTATGGAGTTGGTAGTTAACCGTGTGTTTTATCTTGATGCAAATCGTTGCGTGATTGACCAGTACAACATGAGGTGGAAGAACTATCTGAGCCAGCGTGAGCAAGATGAACATCGTCGTAAGCGTGAGCGTGCTAATGCTCAGAAGAAAGCTCAAGCACTCATGGAACAGGCTAATAAAATGCGGGCAAAGGCAACTAAAGCCGTGGCGGCTCAACAGATGATAAAGCGTGCTGAACGTATGATGCGGGGGCTGGAAGACGAACGCCAAACAGATAAAGTTGCTGCTATCCGCTTTCCTGAACCTGCCCCGTGCGGTAAGACCCCGCTGTCTGCACAGAGTCTTTCAAAATCCTACGGCTCACTTGAAATTTTTACCGATGTTGATCTGGCTATTGACCGTGGTTCTCGTGTTGTCGTATTGGGGCTGAATGGTGCTGGTAAAACTACTTTGCTACGTATTTTAGCTGGCAACACTGCTCCCGACACCGGCGAAGTTGTCTATGGGCATGGAGCTAAGATCGGGTATTTCGCGCAGGAACATGAGATTCTCGATGGTGAGCGAACTGTTTTAGAAAATATGAAATCCGCCGCGCCGGATCTTGACGATACGCGGGTACGCACTATCCTCGGTTCATTCCTTTTTTCTGGTGACGATGTGGAGAAACCAGCAGGTGTACTTTCCGGAGGAGAGAAAACTCGTCTTTCATTAGCAACTTTGGTCGCTTCGAGCGCCAATATACTTCTCTTGGATGAACCGACTAACAACCTTGATCCTGCATCTCGTAAAGAGATTCTGAACGCGCTCAAAGCCTATAAAGGCGCTATCGTTATGGTATCCCACGACGAAGGAGCTGTGGAGGCTCTAAACCCCGAACGTGTTCTTTTGCTTCCGGACGCAGTTGAAGACCTCTGGTCGAAGGAGTATCAGGATCTTATCTCACTTGCCTAGACGCAATCTGCTCTTAGGACAAGGAAAAGGTGTTTACCTAGCATCTGTATGTGATGTAACGCGTGGGAATGCTCCTAACCTTTGTGGGTATAGGTGTGTATGTAAACTGGCGCATAAGTGAAAGTGCTATGAAACTTTGAATATATCCTTAGAGCTTTCGCATATTATGTTGGCTATGTGGGATTTTCTGGCTAGAAGACACCCTCTTTACTTGATTTAATGATATATTGTGTGGGTTTTATAAAAATATAGTGTGTATCTGCCTACATTGTGGGTTTTTGGCTGGAAAACCAATACATGAGCGGGTTAGACTTGAGTTGTTCCCGCAAATGCGAGGATGCAAAAGCACAGATTTTCGACTCTGACGAGCCGGATTAGCGCAGGTAGAGAGATTCTATCTGATCGTAAAAGGAGAACAGCCTTATGCATAACACTGAGTACGAAAAGTACCCCACCTCCGGTGAAGAGAACGTCGAGGTTGACGTCTTCTGGCCCATCCAGGACGCTTAAGTCTTGGCAAGACTGAGGTAAAAAGGTTTTATCTCCCGCTCCTAACCATATGGTTAGGAGCGGGAGATTCTTTGTTTGATGCTCAAGAAATAATAAAGTTATGGAGTGGGTAAGGGCAGAAACCTAAAAGAGCTGCCGTGTACCAAACGATATAACAGGTTAGGCAGAGAATAAGGACCTTTTCCCGGATGCTTCCTGCATCACCTAAAAGTGGGAGTGCCATGTAGCCGCTTTTCTTCCAGAGGGAAGAGGCAACAAGTGGTTTAACCGTAATGGGGTATAGCGGGAGAATACCTCGGGTGGTCAGTGCGTCACCTATAACATGTAAGGTTGCGCCCACTGAAATGGCCCAGGGAAGAAGCTCTAAAGAATGAGTGGTATACGCAGCATAGCCTAGGGCGCAAGCCCCAATCCAACCTCCTGGAGCTCCTAAAATCCGCAAAGCCAGACCTCCTGAGAATGCGGCGAGAGCAAGGGACAACCACGGAATACTTTGGTAAGTGAGTGTACTGCCAAAGTATGCGATAGCCCAGAACGCGATGATCCCTAAAATTGAGTGCGTTCCCTTTCGGTGCCCTCCACTGATAAGGCCTACAATCCGGGCGATCCAACCTGATACAGGAGGTATAGAACGAGCGATAGAACCATTATGGTGATCAATATCTGGTAATACTCCTGCGCCAGCACAGGCAAGGGTTGTAACAATGAGGGTAGGAGTATTAGGGATTTGGATTACACCAAGTTCTGAGAGAACCAACCAGCCAGCGGCAGCGCTGACGGTATGAGAATAACCCATCATGTGTGACGAAACCCCTCGTATTATTTCGAAACTATATATGAGATCTTAGATCCAGTATACAGGGAAAATTCGAAAAAGGTTTCGATTTTTGTGGTGGGTTACTTCCATATTCCTGCAGGAAAGCCTGGCGGTTACGGCCGTTCTAACCTGTCCAGGAAAGCGTCTTCTTCCTCTTCATCGGTCAGACGCGAGTGTTTCTTGGCAGGGCGGGGGCGTACAATAGATTTCATATGAGAAGGCATATCGTCGATCATATCCATCTTGCGAAGCACAACGGTTTCATCCTCATGCCCAATATAACTGCCATCCTCGGCATAGAACTGCCTATAATAGCGTTCTAGCTCCTGGGCTACCTGAGCATCTAATTCATCATTACGAACTTTTTGCCGTGCACTCCAGGCATAAACAGCATAAATAAGAACTGCAAAAGCATACCATTGCATAGAATAGGACAGATTAGGTCCATTATCGAGTTCAGGTTCGGATTTCTGTACAGGCCGTTGCACAGGCGTAGGTTCTTCAGAGTCCAGCAGACCGTAAGCCCCAGCGGCGACAGGTAAATGCGTACGTTCGCCGATTTCCTGAAGGTTGATAGACGCGACTTGGCCTTCGGGAGCATCCTTACCTGTAGCGCTCTCTCCTTGGTGGACTCGCGCCACAACAATAACATCATTTGCTGGTGGCGCAGGGACTTCGGTGCTGGGGCGTGAAGCATCTGAAGAACTCGCCGACATCCAACCCCTATTGATAATGACTATTTCACCAGTATCTGCACGAAAAGGGACCAATACTTCGAACCCATTTTGTCCCTGATAAGGACGGTTGCGTACCAGTAGCTGTTGATCGGTGATATACCGACCACGAAGGGATACAGGGTGCCACTGCGCCCCCGAATCAAAGTCTTGAAAAATTGTAGGATGGTCTTGGAAGCTATAGGGAGTTGCGTGATAATTCTGCACGATTAGTGAGTTGCGCCAATCTAAAGCCTCTTTTCGGCTCATCTGCCAACCAGCTAGATAAACACAGATTATCGAGAAAATAATGCACAGCACGAAAGAGCCTATCCACTTACCCGTGAAGAGAAAACGGTATGCACCCATAGCGAATTCCTCATGCCTTTCGAAGCTGATATGAGCCTATAAAAATAGATGTATATATAGAGACG
>NZ_KV795756.1:406132-563935 GCF_001809115.1 Rothia sp. HMSC071F11 | reverse complement strand
AGATGTATATATAGAGACGGTGGTGTACCTGTATTACTTATGGTAGGGGAGAACGCTCGGACAATACAGTGATATGGCGCTTACGTCCCTATCTAACTATGGCTGAAATAGAGTTTATGAAGCTAGGACTTTTGGGGAAACGGTAGGGTCTGTTTCCAAAGCTCCCTCTCCCGTAAATAATTCTCAAGCCATTGAACGTGCTCATGACAAGCCAACCAGATCTTGCGGCGCTCAGGAGTGTGAACCTTCGGGTTATTCCAGAGAATCTGGTACGTTGCCTCGTTGTGGCAGCCTTTACGTGAACAAATATCTAAGCTAGGGGAGGAGCTCCCCGCTAAAGAGCCCAAAAGATCCACTGACACCTCCATCTTTATATTGCGCGTAACGGTATTTATGCCTGTTGAAACTATATTTCAGAAATATCTATGACATCGGTTCGATTATAAGGCGATGAAGAATCCGCATATTGTGCGTAGCAATGAGAGTTCTCAGAGGCGTCGGACTCATTATCTGCAGTAGATGTATTCGACGCTGCTCCTGTTTCTAAAGCTCGCCGATGATGCTCAGGCAAATAGGCAGTAAATCCACTCGATTCCTGTTTTGACTCACCATTCGCAAGTACTACGGCCACCCAAGGCAACAGTACTGCACCTGCGACGCATATCCAGCGCAGGGTACCATCTGTAAATACAGCGCCTACAATACAAACTACACGAATCGCCATTTTGAGGATGTAGTCCCGAGCACGTTTATCTACACGCTCCGATAACGGAGCAGAAGCATTACTGATTTCGTATGTCACTAAAGAGTCTTCAAATCGTTCTGCGACATCAACTGTAGATAAGTAGTAACCATGGGCCGCGAGGTCTTCGGCTGTCCAGTGCTTTTCAGCAGTCATTGACACACCTCCCTCAGAATTACAGTAACGAACTCTCTATGATAGACGTTTTAGCTTCGATTCACATGGTGGTAATTACCTGTACTGATTAGTCTAAACCTTCTATTCCTTATGGTGTTAAGTGTTGCAAGAACAGATGCTCACCACATCATATAGATAACGGGCTAGAATAGGTATGACCAGTAACCCCAAATTTATAGGGAAAATAATGAGTGATAACACCCCCAAGACCGTTCTTGTTACCGGTGGTAATCGTGGTATCGGCTACAAGATCGCGCAGGAGTTTAAGGCATCAGGGCACAATGTTTGTGTGACCTACCGTAGCGGGGAAGCGCCCACAGAGTTCTTTGCTGTTAAAGCTGACGTCCGAGACGCAGACAGCATTAATGAAGCTTTTAAAACTATTGAAGCGGAATACGGTCCTGTAGAAATCCTTGTGGCGAATGCGGGTATTACTCGTGACATGCTGCTTATGCGCATGAAGGACACGGATTTCATGGATGTTATCGATACCAACCTCACTGGTTCTTTTCGTGTAGCACAGCGTGCGATCAAAGGTATGATCAAACTCAAACGAGGCCGTATTATCCTCGTCTCCTCTGTTGTAGGGCTATATGGTTCTCCAGGACAGGTTAACTACTCATCGTCTAAAGCTGCTCTTGTTGGTATGGCTCGTTCCATCACCCGTGAGCTCGGAAGTCGAAATATTACGGCAAATGTTGTAGCACCTGGATTTATTAACACCGATATGACCGATAGCTTGCCTGAGGAAACTAAAGAGAGTTACCTGAAAACTATCCCGGCAGGACGTTTCGCCGACCCTGCTGAGGTAGCACGGGTTATTCGCTGGTTAGCTTCGCCAGAGGCAGATTACATCTCAGGCGCCGTTATCCCTGTAGACGGCGGTCTAGGTATGGGACACTAGGTTCTTCCTATCACATGCCATAAACGTCTTACTTTCAGAAAGCACAGAACCAACAAAGGAAAATGTATGTCACAGCTCGCCGGTAAAACCGTTATTATCACAGGGTCTTCACGAGGTGTAGGTGCAGATACTGCCCAAATCCTAGCGGCTCAAGGGGCAAACATCATAGTTAACTATCGCTCCAAAGCCCCTCGAGCCAATAAGGTCGTCAAAGCTATCGAAGAAGCTGGCGGACACGCGACCGCCGTACAAGCAGACGTAACTAAGCCTGAAGACCTCACAAACCTTGTGAATGTTGCTATCGAAACCTACGGCTCCTTGGATTATCTCATCTTGAATGCATCGGGCGGTATGGAAGCTGGTATGGGTGAAGACTACGCAATGCGTCTCAACCGAGATGCACAGCTTAACCTTGCACGACTTGCAGCTGAAAAAATGCCCAACGGAGGACGCATCGTCTTCGTCACCAGTCACCAGGCACACTTTATCCGCGAAGTTGAAACCCTGGCAGAATACCAGTCGGTTGCAGAGTCCAAACGAGCAGGGGAAGATGCGCTCATCGCCGAAATACCTGCGCTCACTGAGAAAGGAATATCACTTGTCGTCGTATCAGCTGACATGATTGAAGGAACTGTGACTGCAACTTTGCTTAACCGCCTGCATCCTGGGGCTCTCGAATATCGTCGAGAGACAACAGGTAGGCTCTACACTGTCAACGAGTTTGCCCATGAGGTAGCTGCCATGGTTACCGCAGATATTCAGACTGGACACGTTGAGCTGGTCGGTGGAGCCCGCGGGTTCATCGATTAGAAGTACGTATAGAGCGAAGAAGCAGGACCCCAAAGGGCTTGCGCCTTCCCACATAGGTAGAGATCATATCGTAGAAGAGAATAACCATGAGCACTGTACTTAATCTTCAAAACGTGAGCGTCATGCGCGGCGGTCGCAATATTCTCGATAACGTTTCCTGGACTGTCAATGAAGGCGAACGTTGGGTTGTCTTGGGTCCAAATGGTGCCGGAAAATCAACACTTTTATCGGTCGCAGCGGCGCGTTTGCACCCCACAGTCGGACAAGTAGAGATCTTAGACGAGACTCTCGGCTCCGTGGATGTTTTTGAGCTTCGCCCGCGTATCGGGCTGTCATCGGGAGCAACCGCCACACAGATCCCTGACCGAGAGAAAGTTTCTGATGCTGTCATGACGGCCGCGTATGCTGTTTCAGGACGTTGGAAAGAGGAATACGACGCCCTCGACAGCGATCGCGCCCATGAGCTTCTTCAAGACTGGGGCGTAGACGCTTTGGCAGAGCGTCAATTCGGTTCACTTTCCGATGGCGAGCGCAAACGTACTCTTATCGCACGCGCTCTCATGACCGACCCCGAACTCCTATTACTTGATGAACCTGGGGCCGGTATGGATATCGCTGGACGCGAAGATTTGGTAGAGAGGCTTACAACACTCGCCGTTGATCCTTACGCACCGGCTACTGTACTCATCACACACCATCTTGAAGAAATTCCTGCAGGCTTCACACACGCTCTCATGCTCCGCGACGGTCGTGTGGTAGCATCTGGACCTATCGCTCAGACCATCACAGAAAATAATCTTGCATTAACATACGCGATGGATCTAGCTTTAACGGCCACTTCTACAGGGCGCTACAGCGCTTTTAAACGCTAAGCTTTATCTTGCTCCCACCATACATACGTACGTGGTGGGAGTAAGTTTTGACCCAGTAGTGTCTTTATGAAGAAGAAACAATTATCACCCCAAGAACTGCAAGCACGGGCAGAACGAGTGTACGCAATATCGTCTGTGGTGCCATTAGCTCAAGCGCCTGAACAAACACTTCGTTATTATACCCACCTAACTGATGTGAGATTACGTTCTGCCCTCGAACCTGACTGGGGTATTTATATTGCGGAGTCATCAAAAGTGGTACGGCGTGCTTTACATGCAGGACACCGTCCCCTCTCATTCCTTATGAGCGAGAAATGGGCAGATGATCTTTCCGATGTACTGACGAAGTATAATAATATTCCTGCCTTTGTAGGATCGGAAGAAGAACTTGAACGAATAACTGGCTTTCATCTACATCGCGGAGCTTTAGCAGCAATGGCGCGCCCTGCTCCTCAAACTGTAGAAGATATTATTTACGGAGCTCACCGCGTCGCAATCTTAGAAGATATTGTTGACCACACGAATGTTGGGGCTATATTTCGTTCCGCAGCGGCGCTAGGCGTAGACGCAGTTTTAATTACTCCACGATGCGCTGACCCGCTGTATAGGCGCTCTATCCGCGTTTCTATGGGAACTGTATTTCAAGTACCTTGGGCCAGGATTACCCGCTGGCCAAAAGACCTGGAAATTCTACACGAGCACGGATTTGAAAGTGCCGCACTTGCACTAGATGAGGACTCTCTTACCTTGGGGCAACTTTCAGCACGTCAGGATAAGAAGTTAGCTTTAATCCTAGGAACAGAAGGACACGGACTCTCACCGCATACATTGGCGCAGACAAAACACACGGTTATGATTCCCATGACCCACGGCGTCGATTCTTTGAACGTGGCAGCTGCGTCAGCTGTTGCGTTTTGGGAAACGAGGCTGCGTTCGTAACAACAAGCCCTCTAAGAACCTAGCGTTACCTCTTTAAAGGTGGTATCCTTGGTGGTTGGCTGTGCATTTTAAGCCGGTCTATGGTGCGCTCTGCGTGCATCGTAAAACCTACTCCATCTATTTAGGGTTACTGGCAAAATCCAGTGACAGAAGAAGGTAATTAAGCATGAAGGCAGATATCCACCCGGAGTACCGTCCGGTACTATTCCGTGACCTTGCATCCGGTAAAGTTTTCTTGACTCGTTCCACGATGACTTCGGATAAAACCGAGAAGTGGGAAGACGGTAACGAATACCCCATCGTTGAGGTCGAGATCTCCTCTGAGTCGCATCCGTTCTACACCGGTAAGCAGCGTATCATGGACTCCGCAGGTCGCGTCGAACGCTTCAACGCACGTTTTGCAAACTTTGGTAAGAAAGCGTAAAACGTAGAATGCAATAAAGAACACACCCCGTAATATAGATTAAAAATCTGATACGGGGTGTGTTTTTATTTTCTACCGTTACAATGTGAAGGTAACTCACTTTGTAGCGGTATTCTTATGCGGGTTATGCCGTTATCACATCACTCGAAGGAAACAAACCCATGAGCGAAGCGCTCGCTGAAAAACCCCGTCGAAAGACTCTTAAACGGGTGCTAATTATTCTTGCTATCCTTATTCTTACTCTTATCATCGGAGTGGGGATTTACCTGTGGAGCATTGGGCATACCTGGGACTCCAAGACTCAAAAATTTGATTCCATTACGAATTCACAAGGAGATTTAGACTCTTTAAGAAAAAACCTGGGAGACCCGAATAATGATCCAAATATTGTGGGTCCCGATGGTAAAACGGCAGATTCTCTTGCTAATGACCTTGACAAGAATGGTAACGGAATTCTTGACTCCTTAGAGGGTGGTAAGACGCGTCAGGTCGTAAAAGGCGAAGGAACTAATATTCTTCTTCTTGGTAGCGATCAACGTTCAGGGCAAGAAGCTGCAACAGTTAGTGGGGCTCGGGCAGATACTATTATGCTGATGCACATTCCTAAAAACGGGGAAGGTGTTTATTTAGTTTCTATCATGCGTGATTCGTGGGTAAGCATCCCCGGATATGGAAATGCGAAGGTGAATGCAGCTCTCAACTATGGAGGCATTAGCTTACAAATTGAGACCATTGAACAACTAATTGGTGTCAAGATTGACCATGTAGCAGAAATAGACTTTGATGGGTTTAAAGGGCTTACTAACGCTCTAGGTGGCGTTGATGTTCAAGTTCCTTTTGCTTTCCAAACAGGCGTTTGGAACTTTACACCGGGTACCATGCATATGGATGGCAGCACTGCTTTAGCGTTTGTGCGTGAGCGGTATTCTTTTGCATCGGGTGATTATCAGCGTGTACGTAATCAACGTGCATATTTACGTGGACTCTATACGACCATCCAAAAACAGGGGTTTTTGGGTAACATCACTAATTTTAAGAATATGGTGGATGCCTTTAGCGGCTACGTCAAGGTTGATAGTGGTTTAGGCTCTGGTGAGATTCTTCGGATTGCGGCACCTGTCATTAATGGTGGTTCGGCTGCTTTACATATGACGACGCTTCCTAACGCAGGCCCTGGCTGGTCTTATGACGGTCAATCAATCATTATTATTAATCAGCCTGCTGTTGATTCGTTGACGGAGGCTTTGAAAGCTGATCGTATGCAGGATTTTATGAATACTTATGGGTCTGACTAGGTATGTCTATATACGGGTCTATAGATCCTGCAGATAAAATTTGGGGTAGTCAGCACAGTATCTGACGTGCTGACTACCCCAAATTTTATCCGTATAACGCTATTAATGTTGCACGTGTGTTCTAGCTGGTATAGGAGTTACGGTAACAGTCTGGGATGCATGTTCTTCAGCAGCCAGTCTGAGTAACCGACGACCAAAATACAGAGCGACCGAGTAGAGAGCTCCGCCCATAATTGCTATGAGGACTCCAAGAAGAACACGCCAAATTGCAATTGCTAAGCCAACTATAAGAAGGGTTATACCTATAATTTTGACGAGGGTAAGCAGACGCGTGTGTTCTTCAGGAAGATCATCGAAAGATACGGGTTTAGCTGCTTTCTCTGGGATAACTTCGTGTGCCGTGATCGCCTCGCTGACTCCGTTTTTTCCTGCAACAGAGGTGATAAATCCGCGAATCTTCTGAGGAAGAATATGCTTCCCTTGAGTGTTTTCCGCTTCAGCTGGGACAAAAGCATCAGGAACCTCATACTTCTTGGCCTCAGGTAGGAGCTCAGGTACATCGTTGGGTAAATCTTTGTACCACTGTTCTGGGATATTCTCTGACCGCACCGCCTGAATAGTTAATGAAAGCTCGAGCCTGTTACCACGTATCGTGCCCCAGACATTGGTGAGTTTGTCATGTTTCGCAGCATGTTCAATGACAGGAATAAACTGTTCTGATATTTGGGAGCTTAAACGCCCTACATGAGTATCCTCATGGAAAACTTCTACCGAATTGGCCATGTGCCCATCTGGGTTTTTAACCTGTTGTACTTCAAGTCTTAAAATTACCCGTCCTTCACCTGTTGGCGGCAAAATACTGTGAAGATATTCAGCATGTCCATTCTCGTCAAGCACCTTGATTGAAGGACCTTGAGGAAGAATAGCTGCTCGCGCTGAGGCATGGTTGAGAGGAAACAGCAAGGTTGGTGACGACAGAAAGAGTTTTCCTACACTTTTAATGTGCGGTCCGCTATCAGCCCGTAGAGCAATAGCATTGAGTTGCAGCTGTGCTGTAGGAGAGAAACCGGAAGCAACAACGCGGGTAATCGCGTTCCAATAGTTTGCAGAATCGTCACGATTTAAACGTCCCACTTTATGATCCCCAACGTATACAGCAATGCTGTTTGCCTCGTAGGGGTTATCAGGTTCTGGAACAAGGCGAGCCTTGCCTTGCCAGGACTGTTCACGGTTGACATGGAGCTCTTGAAAGACTTGTAGAGTCTCAGCCTCATAGTAGTTGTCGGTGACAATTGTGAGGGTTCCACGGTCGCCGAGAGCATAATCGACCAAAGCAAACTCCTTAGGTGGTGATGAATATGTTCTAATTCTCTCACGTTTTTGGGAATAACTAGTACCCTACACGTAAAGTAACTTTTGGGTGACGTTTAAGGAATTGATGAATGTGGTCAAAATCTGCTTCACGTTAATGAAACCTATAGATAGGCTACAGCCCAGTACAGCGGCGTGAAGAAGAGATACTGTACCAGGCTGTAATGCCTAGAAAGTGCTAGTCGGATAAAGAACTATTGAATTGCTGACCGATCATATTCCGATGCGCATTATCTTGTGCCTCCAAAATGAGCCGACGTAGTGCGGAGGGGGCTGATGGATTCTTGCGTAACCATTCTTGGGCTAGAGCAACTGAAGGATTATCGCTAACCCCGGTTCCTTCAGCGGATCCGTAATTGTAGAGCGAACGGGGGTATAAACCGCGAACTATACGAGTGGCCATACCAATGGAACGGGTGTCCCACATTGATAGGAGCGAATCGAAGAAAGGCTTATAGTAAGGAGTTCGCAGCCCAACATCCCCTCGCAAGAAACCATTTGCTGTTGAGGTCAAGGCGTCGTTGGATAATGAAGAATCTTCCATGATGCGTTTATAAGCGGCTGCTTTGTGGTCGGCATCAGGAATAGCCGCTATCGCATATGCGTAGCCATTCTTTGAGATTGATGACGGATTATACTGTGCAGCTCGGTCTAAATCAGCAACAGTAACAAGGTTACGCCCCGCCAGGGTACCCAAAGCACTCCACCCAAGATTCTGATCGTAGGGGATACCAGTCGCATCGGCAATATCTCCCACAGTATCTTCAAAAGCCCCTCGGGCGATATCGCGGCAGAGATCTTCACCTTGAGTTGAGTAGGAAGAAATAGAGATAAGCCCCCGAAGCAATATGAGCTGCGTATCGGAGCCAGGTTTGGCGGCAGCGAGCGCTTTCGAGAAAGACTCATAGAGAGCATCATACAAAGGCTGTCGAGACTTGGGGGCACCAAAATTAGTAATAGCGTTTTGGCTGTTTGACACCATACTTCCCAAAAGAGATGCACTGCTCTCACGGGATACGTTCCGTACTACCGCGTCTACGAAAGTGGCAACGGGAAGTCTGGCATCGCGCACGCTTTCCCAGAGAGACCCCCAGATAAGACCGCGAGAAAGAGATGATTCAAGAGTGGATACTCCTGCAATTGCCGCTTGAAGACCATCCTCATCGGTGAGCATGATTTTTGCGTAGGTGTGGTCTTCTGCATTGAGCATAAGTAAGTCAGCTTCACCTACAGTCTTCTTATGCTCTTGGGGCAAAGAGACACGATACTCTGCGATAGGATCGGCAGGGTATTCAAGGGAGAGAGTGCCTGTTGAGACAAGTTTTCCTTCTTGAAGGATAAAAGTTTCAAGCTTTACCACATGCGGGCGACCGATACCGGCTGGCTGAGTGTCGGGTAGCTGCTGAGTGAGGTACAAATCCTGGAGCTTACCATCTTCGCGGTAAACACGTCGAGTACCGAGGGTAGATAGACCAGAAGTCTGTAACCACGCTTGAGACCAGGTCTGCATATCGCGTCCTGAAACCTCATTAAGTACATCAAGGAAGTCCTGAAGCGAGGTGTTCCCCCAAGCAAAACGTTTGAAATAGACGCGTGCCGCTTCGATGAAGGTATCAAAGCCTACATAGGAAACAAGCTGCTTCAAGGTAGAGGCACCCTTGGCGTAAGTTATGCCATCGAAATTTTGGGCTGCGGCTTCCAAATGAGGTATATCCGCGACAATGGGATGCGTCGTAGGAAGCTGATCTTGCAGATATGCCCAAGATTTACGGTGATTCGCGAATGTTACCCAAGCATCGTTAAAACCATTAGCTTCGATAGCACCTAGAGCACCCATGAAATCAGCAAATGACTCTTTAAGCCAGAGATCATCCCACCATTTCATAGTGACAAGATCTCCAAACCACATATGTGCCATCTCATGACAGATAGTGTTTGCGCGACCTTCAAGATCATCTTCGGTAGCACCAGAGACAAAAATGAAATCCTCAGTGAATGTTACGAGACCGGGGTTCTCCATCGCGCCGATATTATATTCGGGGACGAACGCCTGTTCGTACTTCGGGTAAGGGTAGGGATAGTCAAAGAGATCCTGGAAGAAATCTAAGCCGTTCTTAGTGACTCGGAAGATATTATCGTAGTCAAAATGGGGCTTTAGAGAATGGCGGCAGTACGCCACTAAAGGAATATCGCCGCTGTTAGTAATACTCTGGGGTTTATAGGTATCGGTGACTGTGAAGTATTCACCTGCTAACACTGCGGTAATGTAGGTAGAAATTCGCTCGGTAGGAGCAAAAACGCGCTTAACGATATTTGAATCAGTCGGGTCGGACACCTCAGATTCTAGAACCCCGTTCGAGCTGACAACCCAGTCTCGTGGGGCTGTGATTCGGAAATTAAAAACAGCTTTCAGATCGGGTTGCTCAAAGTTGGGGAATACACGACGGCAATCGGCGGGCTCATATTGGGTGTAAAGATATATACGTCCATCCGAAGGATCAATATAGCGGTGCAGACCTTCTCCCGACCGTGAATAGTATGAACGCCCGTGAACAGTAAGTTCGTTTTCCTCGGCAAGCTCGGGCAGCATGATGCGTGAGCCATCAACAACCTTGTTGAGGTCAAGCTGCGCGCCATTAAGCCTAACAGAATCGATAGAGTGGTGAATATAATCAATGAAAGTCTGGGTACCAGGCTTATGGGATTTAAACTTAACGGTTGTAACTGTAGGGTATGTCTCGAAATTTTCATCCTTGGCATGGGTCAAATCAAGGTGAACATGATATGAGTCTACGGTAATGAGCGCTGACCGTTCTGCAGCTTCTTCGCGTGAGAGGTTCTCGTTATTCATAGTTTCTATTCTAAACTCTCACATGCAGTACTTCATGGACGTGACCCGAACACTGTACTGTATGTTACTAGAAAGGAACATGGGGAGTACTAAATGTTTAAAAGTGACGGATAACACGTTATATAGATTTGCCTGCTTGTACTTGCCAACCGTATAGTATTACTTGTTGCTTTGAGCAGGCAAAGCCCTCTCAAAGGTAACCTGCGCGGGTGGCGGAATAGGCAGACGCGCTAGCTTGAGGTGCTAGTCCTCGTATTAGAGGGTGGGGGTTCAAGTCCCCCCTCGCGCACATTATAAAGGGTCTCTGATAAACATCAGAGGCCCTTTTCTATTTCACTTTTCCGCAAATAATTGAGCGCCCTATACTCTGACAGACAGAATATAAGGCGCTCGCGACTTGCCTGTAAGGCTACAAGAAAGTTACCTAGGGCAAAAGCTGCGGATCGGTAGTGACGAGGATCTTTACGGCAGTCTCGTTGTGGTTAATCAATGTATCAAATCCCTTGTCAATGAGGTCTTCAAGAGGAATCCTGCCAGTAATGAACGGCTTGAGGTTAATCTTGCCTGACTCTACAAGCTTGATAGTTTCCGGGTGGCTGTTCACATATGCAATGGTTCCTCGAATATCAAGCTCCTTAAGCACGACCTTCTGAACATCCAACGATGCTGGTTTACCCCAGATTGATACGATCACGGCTTTACCGGTAGGCTTGAGTGCATCCAGAATGAGGTCTAGTGCAGGCTGTACAGAGGTGCATTCAAAGGCTACGTCTACACCCTTATCATCGGTCAGCTTATGAATTTCTGCTAGGACATCAACCTCAGCAGGGGAGAAGGCATAGTCTGCAACTCCAGAATCCAATGCTTTCTGACGGCGTAGCGAGGACAGCTCAGAGATAATGACCTTCGCCCCCTTAGCTTTAAGTACGGCGGAGGTAAGCAGGCCAATGGGGCCAGCACCAGTAACTAGCGCAAAGTCACCGTCTTTGATTTCTCCGGCGCGCTCAACTGCATGATAACCGACACTCAAAGGCTCAATCAGTGCAGCTTCATCTAACGGAAGGTCTTTAGAGATCTTGTGAACCCAACGGCGTTTTACAGATACCTTCTCTGATAGTCCGCCTCCACGGCCAGCAAGACCAATAAAGTTCATGTTCTTAGAAAGATGATAGGTCTTTGAATCTGGGCCGACATCTACAGAGTCTGCAATAATGTATGGCTCAACCACAACATGATCTCCGACTTCAAGATCGGAAATGCCTTCGCCTAAAGCTTCTACGATGCCTGAGAATTCGTGACCAAGGGTTACAGGAGAATCTTCTCCTGAGATTGGATGCGGATGCCCATGTTTAGGGCAGAAAATAGGCCCATCAAGATACTCGTGCAAATCAGTGCCACAGATACCACACCATGCTACTTTGACCAACACTTCACCGGGTTGTACTTCGGGGGCGGGTATGTCCTCAATGCGAATGTCATTACGGTCGTAAAAACGAGCTGCCTTCATGGGATAGACTCCTTTACCTTTGAGGCTCTATATGATGCGCCTAGTGCTGAATGCTCTGTTGTTATCACGCAAACCGACCTGTTACAGCACTAGATTAGTTAAGCGCAGGCTCAATAGCCTACATCTATAACGCTACTCTTCCATGCCAATGTTTACTAGGAAACATAGAAAAAATACTTTATATGACATAAACGTGTAGTTTCAGCCCAAATATCGTATAAACCCACCAAAATTACCAAACTGTAGCCCACTACCAGACAATGTACGAAAACTATTCATCGCAATAGTATTCTAGCTGTGAGTTCCTCTAGATGTGTTTGGGCTTGGGAGGCTCCCTGCCCCCCCAGAAATAAGGGTTAAATTATGTGATATTAATCAAAAAGTCATAAAGCCCTTATATGGCTTCTTGGGAGAAAAATATGGTCTTCTAGTAAAAACTCACATAAAAAATCGTGAAAAGAGCAACTAAACCAACATAAACCCCAAAGAACAAGGCATAATAGATAATGGGAACTTCAGAAGACACTCCGTGCTTCTGCCCACATATCAGACAAATCAACAACCCCAAGACAGGGCGGCGACCCAATGAACAACGTAAAATCTACCACTAAACTCGGCATCATCGGCGCAGGCGGTGTCGGATCTGCAACCGCATACGCAGCAACCCTACGTGGCTCTGCAAATGAAATCGTCCTTTACGACATTGACGGCAAACGAGCACACGCTGAAGCCCTCGATATCGCCCACGGTTCTATGTTCGCCCATGAAGCGCAGCTCACCGGCGGAGACGACCTCGAAATCCTGCGTGACTGCGACATGATCATCATTACCGCAGGTGCCCGCCAAGAGCCCGGGCAGCCCCGCCTCGAACTCGCAGGAGCAAACGTACGCATCCTCGAAAAATTACTGCCAAACCTCATGGAAATGTCACCCAACGCAATTTACATGCTGGTTACCAATCCCTGCGACGTACTCACTGTTGTCGCCCAGAAGATCACCGGGCTACCCTCACACCGAGTACTATCCTCCGGTACCGTACTCGATTCTTCTCGACTGCGCTGGCTCGTCGCCAGCAAAGCTGGAGTCTCCATCAAGAGCGTTCACGCAAATATTATTGGCGAACACGGGGACTCGGAGTTCCCTGTCTGGTCGGCAGCTAACATCGGCATGGTACCCCTCATTGACTGGGAATACAACGGCACCAAAGTATTTACTGAAGAAGTACGTGCAGAACTAGCGCACGAAGCGATGCGCGCAGCCTATAAAGTCATTGAAGGTAAAGGATCCACCAACTACGCCATCGGTGTTTCCGCGGCACGAATTGCAGAAGGCTTCCTCCGAGATCAGAATGCCGTACTGCCAATCTCCACCATTGCAGCAGGCGAACTCTACGGCTTCAAAGACGTAGCACTGTCCCTACCCTCCGTCGTAAACTACGAAGGCGTACAGCGAGTCCTCAGCGTTCCCATGAACGACGAAGAACACAATAAGCTACGCACCTCCGCAGAAGCAATCCGCGCATCCCTGGAAACCCTAGGATTCTAAAGAACATTCCTAAAACACCCTTCTAAACGCGTGCCCAAACACACTGGGTACGCGTTTGTCATACCTTCACAATATGACACTCTCCAACCACAATAGCCATAAAAGATAGTAGACTAGACACATGAGCACTGACCCCCGCACCGAACTCACTCGTCTACTGGACGCCCTCGAAACACACCTTGACGCCGTCGCCCGCCGCACCCGCGAACACGACCCCGTAATCGACGAAGCCTATGTCGAAATTGCAAACGCTTTCGAAGCCTACGAAAACGCCCTCTTCGAAGTACATAACGAAGTAACACCCCTTAGCGTCTACGGAGATGACGACGAAAACTTCGACGAATTCCTCACCGACACCGACGACGAAGACGACGATATCGAATACGAAAAAAACTAACCACACAACCAAACCCTCAGGCCCCGCATCCTAGCCACCCGCCAGAATGCGGGGTTTCTCTTCACACACCACAAACATAAAACCATGAGCACCCCAAAACACCTCCGAGACCACGCCCTCATCCTCCGCACCCAAAACCTAGGCGAAGCAGACCGCATCATCATCATGCTCACCCAAAACAACGGAGTCATCCACGCCGTTGCCAAATCAATCCGCAAACCAAACTCAAAATTCGGTGCTCGGCTAGAACCCTATATGCACACCGACATATCCCTCACCCGAGGCAAAACAAACCTCCACACCATATCCCAAACCGCAACCATACATGCCTATACAGTGACTCTCATGGGTAACTACAACGCCTACACCGCCGCAAACACCATCGCTGAAATCGCAGAGACACTCAACACCAACAGTACCCCCCACGACACCAACCCACACTACCACCTCACTCACGGGGCAATCGCCACACTAGCTCATAACAAACACACACCACAGCGCATCCTCACAAGCTATATCTTACGTGCCATGAAACTCGCAGGCTGGCTCATCTTCACTGACACCTGCACATACTGCAATCAACCCATCACCACTGGGTACCACCCAGCAGGTACACATGGCATAACAGGAACCCTCTGCAAAACTTGCGCCCACCAAAATGACACCCCTACAACACCCATAACACCCACCGAATATAACTATATACAAGCCCTCTATAAAGGGAACTGGGACACCATAGACAACGCCTCACCTCTCGCGGCACGCAAAATACTCAACCTCACCCTACACACCACCCAAAACTACCTCGAAACCCCCCTCAAGACCCTCACCTACCTCGAACTAGAAACCTAAAAACACCATCAAACACGGTAAAATACTGTAGTAACACACCATCAACCCGGAAAGAATCCCATGCCACAAAAACCACCGGCACACCCCTCCGGAACAACCCCACCCCCCATACCCAAAAAATTCATCCCTCAACACGTTGCCGTTGTCATGGATGGCAATGGACGCTGGGCCAACGAACGCGGACTCCCACGCAACGAAGGACATCGAGCAGGCGAAGCAGCCCTCCTCGACATCGTTGCAGGAGCCATAGAAATGGGCATACCCTATATCAGCGCCTATGCCTTCTCCACAGAAAACTGGAAACGCTCACCCAGCGAAGTATCCTTCATCATGCGTTTCTCCACCGAAGTCCTCAACCGGCAACTCGAAACCCTCAAATCCTGGGGAGTACGTATCCGCTGGGCAGGACGCCGCCCCAAACTCTGGAAAAACGTCATCTCACAACTCGAACAATGCGAACGCGAAACTATCAATAACACCACCTGCACCCTCACTATGTGCGTCAACTATGGAGGACGCGCAGAAATCGCAGACGCAGCCGCAACTATTGCACAAGACGTACAAGCAGGCATCCTCAACCCCTCCTCTATCACAGAAAAAACTTTCCAAAAATACCTCGACGAACCAGACCTACCAGACGTCGACCTCTTCCTCCGATCATCAGGCGAACAACGAATATCCAACTTCCTCCTCTGGCAAAGCGCCTACGCCGAATTCGTCTTCATGAACGTACTCTGGCCAGATGTAGACCGCCTAACCCTCTATAAAGCCGTCGAAGAATACGCCAGCCGCGACCGCCGCTACGGAGGCGCCACCGACAAAATCCCCAGCCCCAAAAACTAACACCACACCACAAGGAGCAAACGATGCGACTATACCCAACCTTCTTCAAAATCTTCTTCGCAGGCATGGATCCCGAAAAAGCACACCACATCGGCTTCTGGGGAGTACAAACCCTTAAAAACCTAGGCATTACTCGCATCCTCAAAAGCTACCTTCAACCCAATCCCAGCCTCCGCACCACAGCCATGGGACTCACCTTCCCTTCACCCTTCGGACTAGCCGCAGGCTTCGACAAAGGCGGGAAAGGTATCGCAGCCCTTGCAGGACTAGGATTCGGACACGTCGAAATCGGCACCATCACCGGACAAGCACAACCTGGTAACCCACAACCACGTTTATTCCGCCTCATCGAAGATAAAGCAGTCATTAATCGTATGGGATTCAACAACGACGGTGCCGCAGCCGCAGGACCCCGAGTCGCATCAGCTCGTGCCGATCTAGAAACCGAATACCGTCCCGAGAAGCGCCCCATTATCGGCGTCAACATCGGAAAAACAAAGATTGTAGAACTAGAAAACGCCATAGAAGACTACCTAATCTCAACACGTACCCTAGCCCCACAAGCAGACTACCTCGTCGTCAACGTAAGCTCACCCAACACCCCAGGACTACGTACACTGCAATCCATCGCAACACTCCGCCCACTCCTACAAGCCGTACGAGAAGAAGCAAACCGAGTCTCACCCCACCGCCATGTGCCTCTCACCGTTAAAATTGCTCCAGACCTTGTAGACGAAGACATAACAGCTGTCGCTCGCCTAGCCCAAGAACTAAAGCTTGACGGGATCATCGCAACTAACACCACAATCGCACGCGAAGGCTTAGGACTCCACACCACCAAAGAAAAAATTAACGCTATAGGCGCAGGAGGACTCTCAGGAGAACCACTTAAAACCCGATCACTCGAAGTCCTACACCTCCTCAAGAAAGAAATAGGCAACAAACTAGCCCTCATCTCCGTCGGAGGAGTAACCAACGCCCAAGACGTACAAGAACGACTAGACGCAGGCGCAGACCTCGTCCAAGGATATACCGCCTTCCTCTACGAAGGCCCCTTATGGGCCGCCCACATCAACCGAGGACTCTACAAAATCCGTCGCTCGCGCCAAAAATAAACCTCACAAAAAGGGTGAGAAACCAAACACGGTTTCCCACCCCCAGAAATCATTAAAGACACAGTATCTATTTTGGATACTCCCCATACTTAACAAGAGGATAAGGTCGCCGCATCCGGCGAATCATCATCACACGGTTGAATGCATACATACCACTACCACGCTGTACCTCGCCAAACTTAGCAATAACCATCTGTTTAAGCTTGCGCCACATCAACCAGTAATCAATAACCCACAACAGCATCAGAGCATACATGCCATACATAGTCCCGTAGTAGACAGGAGCAGCAGCTACGCCAAAACCGCTCACGACCCACGACGCAACAAGAAAAACAATGAGCAAAATAAGCATTATATCGCCCAGATTCCGGCGAGCATCAATATAGTCGCGAATGTACCGCCGCTGAGGCCCCTTATCCACTATCGGCAGATACTTCTCATCGCCAGTACGCATAGCCTCCCGCTGCCGTGCCCTAAGCTCAGCAGCAGCCTCACGATCAGCAGTCTTCGCCGCGCCACGATCAGCACCGACTATAGGCCTCCTTCGCGCCGCAACCTGCTCTTTACGAGACGGTGTAGGACGCCCTTTCTTCGGCGTGAACTTAGAGTTCTCAGGAACCTCATGCTGTTTCTCTTCTTCAGGCTCGACAGCAGCCTCCTGCGGAGCCTTACCTTTTTTACGACCAAACACCCTACTAGAATAACCAAAAATAATTGCCTACGCCGAATACCAAGACCAAAAATAAAAAGTATGCGCCACCCCTGTATAAAGCGTATTGTTAGACGCATGGCCAATTTTCCTCATAAATTCCCAGAACATGATGCGCTCACAGAGGCGCTTGAAGCCCATTTTGATGAATATCTTACTGAGCTGAAGGATCTAGTCTCTATCCCATCTATCGCGTGGGAAGCTTTTGATCTAGCTCAGGTCCAACGAAGCGCTGAAGCTGTGTACGAGCTTGCGAAACGGTCAGGCTTTCAAGAGATAAAAATCCTTTCTGCGTCGTACCACGATGAAACGGGGGAGACACATCAAGGTATGCCAGCGGTAATTGCCACTAAACCAGCTGCTTCAGGGTATCCCACAATCCTGTTATACGCTCACCATGATGTACAGCCTCCTGGCGATAACACGCAGTGGGAAACTGACCCGTTTACCGCAGTTCAGAAAGGCGCTCGCCTCTATGGCCGCGGTGCTGCAGACGATAAAGCAGGGGTTATCATCCATATGGCGGCTTTCCGTTTAGTATCGGAAGTATTAGGCAATGATTTCAATGTTGGCGTAAAGATCTTTATCGAAGGGGAAGAAGAAGCAGGGTCACCCTCTTTCCGCGAATTCCTAGCTGCCTACCAGAAGGACCTAGCCGCTGATTATATTGTGGTAGCAGATTCTGCCAACTGGCGAGCTGGAGTTCCGGCATTAACTACCTCATTACGTGGCGTAGCTAGCGGGGATATTGAAGTTCGAACTGGTAATCACGCAGTGCACTCTGGTATCTTTGGAGGTCCTTTTCTGGACGCACATACGGTATTAGCCCGTTTGCTGGGTACTCTTCATGATGACGAAGGTGCAGTTGTTGTAGAAGGTCTGTACCGTGGTGAAGACCCTAAAGTCGAATACCCTGAACATGAATTCCGCGCAGATTCTGGAATCTTAGACCAGATGTCTCTAGCAGGATATGGATCAATTACATCTCGGCTCTGGCAGCAACCTGCACTTTCCGTTATAGGTATGGATATTCCGTCAATTGCCCATTCTTCAAATACCCTTGCTGTTACTTCGCGGGCACGTATTAGTGTCCGTTTGGCTCCTGGTGATTCTCCCGAGAATGCGCACAAAGTTCTGGCAGACCATATAAAGAAGCATGCACCTTATAACGCGCAAGTTAGCTATACTCCTGTCGACTCAGGGTTACCCTTTGCCACAGATGTTGAGCAGGATGGAGCTCAAATCACCTTGTCAGCAATGGCTCAAGCTTGGGGCATATCTCCTGTGCAGACAGGCATGGGAGGCTCAATACCTTTTATAGCGGATTTGAAGGAGAACTTCCCCGATGCCCAGATTCTAGTAACTGGTGTTGAAGACCCAGATACCCGGGCACATAGCGCCAACGAATCGCTGTATGTACCTGATTTTAAACGAGGAATTTTAGCGGAGGCACTGATATTGAGTGCTCTCAGCAGGAGTAAGTAGATTAGGAAAGGAAAGCAACTCAAGGAATATACCTCACACACTAAGTACAGAATTCTACAAAGTTGGTATTCTGGACGTAAGAGACCTTGATGCCCCTAGTGAACTTGTGAGTCCGCTGTTGTCGTGAAGAAGTAGGACAGCGTAATCTGACTTCACGAAGGGGAATATTGTCAGGAAAGGACAAACATGACTGAGACTGTAACTGAGCTACCAACACACGGGGTTAACCTTACTGAAGTTGCTCAGAATAAGGTACGTACTTTGCTCGAACAAGAAGGACGTACCGATTTGCGCCTCCGGATTGCTGTACAGCCCGGTGGCTGTTCCGGGCTAATCTATCAGCTCTACTTCGATGAGCGAGTACTTGATGGTGACGCAGTACGTGATTATGACGGTGTGCAGGTTATCGTAGATAAAATGAGTGTCCCTTATCTAGACGGCTCAACTATTGATTTTGAAGACACGATTGAGAAACAAGGATTCTCAATTGATAATCCGAACGCGGCAGGGTCATGTGCCTGTGGCGACTCCTTCCACTAGGAGCATCGATATAACAGAACCCCTAAAAAACCAACTTTAGGGGTTCTGTTACGTTAAAATTCAGTAATTTTCCAGGAAACTCACAATTTCAGTGACAGAGTGTCACCGTAAGAGCAGAATTCGCGGTAAGCTCTAAGGGATAAGTTTTTTATAATTGCCTCAGGTTTACCTGTAGACCTGAGCACTAGCACACACTGCAAGAACAGGAAGGGCCGTCTGTGAGTTCGCAATATCGAACCGGCAGTCGTCGTAAGCGTGCAAGTCTTGTTGGCCTCGGGACTACAGCGACGCTGCTGATGACTGGTTGTTCAATGGATAGGGCAGCTGTAGGCTGGTTACCCACAAAAGCTGGGCATCCGGCTACTGATAATGCCGAGAACCTCATGCATCTCTGGGTAGGTACTTGGAGTGCAGCTCTTGTTGTCGGTCTTATTACTTGGGGTTTGATGCTATGGTGCATCATTGCTTACCGTAGGCGTAAGAACGAAAGTGGCTATCCTCGTCAGCTCAGCTATCACCTGCCTCTGGAAATTTTTTATACTTTCGTTCCAGTTGTCTTGATCGTCAGTATGTTTACGTTTTCAGACCGAGTCGAGCGTCAAGTAACTGGTCCTAAAACTGGTGCCGATCGACAGGTCACTGTTGAAGTATATGGCAAACAATGGGCCTGGGATTTCAACTACACAGATGAAAATGTGCATGTAACTGGTGTACAAGCTCACCTTGATGGCTCACCAGGTAAAGAAGCAGAACTTCCAACGCTTTATTTGCCCGTTAACTCAAATGTTGATGTAGTCCTCAAATCGCGTGATGTGATCCATTCGTTCTGGGTTCCGGCTTTCCTGGAGAAACGGGATACGATCCCTGGTATGACGAACCATATTCATATCACTACCAAAGAAATTGGTGATTATAAGGGTAAATGCGCTGAACTTTGCGGTGAGTACCACTCTGAGATGTTGTTTAATGTCAAGGTGGTCTCACAGGAAGACTACGACAACTACATCAATTCCCTTAAGCAAAATCCCGAGAATCAGGGTATCGCTGGGGACGAATACAACCGTAATCCCAACCAGAACGCGACTCCGCGTCCCGCTAACCAATAAAGGGGTGAAATAGACGTGACTACCCTCGAATATTCAACTGAGAGTGCAACGGCTGTTGCGCCGCGCGTGGTTCCTAAGTCCAAGGGACGCATCTTTGTCAATTGGATTACTTCCACGGACCACAAAACCATTGGGTACATGTACCTGATCTCTGCCTTCATCTTCTTCTGTATGGGCGGAACTATGGCTCTGCTGATGCGTATCGAGCTTTTTGAGCCCGGTATGCAGATCCTGCAGACGAAGGAGCAATTTAACCAGCTTTTTACGATGCACGGTACCCTTATGCTCCTCATGTTCGGCACCCCTTTGTTCACCGGTTTGGCGAACGTGCTTATCCCGCTCCAAATTGGTGCTCCCGATGTGGCATTCCCGCGCTTAAACGCATTGGCTTTTTGGTTCTTCCTTTTTGGGTCGCTAGTAGCGATTGCAGGTTTTATTACCCCGCAAGGTGCAGCCTCTTTCGGCTGGTTTGCATACGTCCCACTAAATAGCACTACTTATAGTCCGTCTGTCGGTGGTGATTTATGGGTCTTTGGTCTTGCTTTGCAGGGATTCGGCACAATTATGGGTGCGGTTAACTTCATTACTACAATTGTGGCAATGCGCGCCCCTGGCATGACTATGTGGCGTATGTCTGTGTTTACGTGGGCAACTCTGATTACTTCAATCTTGATTATTATGATCTTCCCGCCTCTGGCATCCGCTTTGTTTGCTCTAGGTATGGATCGCCGATTCGGAGGACATATTTTTGATCCGGAAAATGGGGGAGCGGTACTCTGGCAGCACTTGTTCTGGTTCTTCGGGCACCCTGAGGTGTATGTGCTTGCGCTACCTTTCTTCGGCGTGACTTCGGAGATTATCCCTGTATTCTCACGTAAACCCATTTTTGGTTACAAAGGTCTTGTTACAGCGACTATTGCTATTGCGGGCCTGTCTGTAACTGTGTGGGCGCACCATATGTACGTAACTGGAGTGATTATGCTTCCGTTCTTTTCGTTCATGACCATGATGATTGGTGTTCCAACCGGCGTGAAGTTTTTCAACTGGATTGGGACTATGTGGCAGGGGTCCATTACGTTTGAAACTCCGTTACTGTGGATCTATGGATTCTTAGTGACCTTCCTCTTTGGAGGTCTGACGGGTATTATCTTGGCTACTCCGCCTCTAGACTTCCATATCTCGGATACTTACTTCGTGGTTGCACACTTCCACTACGTGATTTTTGGAACCATTGTGTTTGGTATGTTTGGTGCATTCTACTTCTGGTGGCCAAAATTCACTGGCAAGATGCTCAACGAACGGATCGGTAAGATTCACTTCTGGCTGGTATTCTTCGGGTTCCACGCGACCTTCTTGATTCAGCACTGGGTTGGCGTTGATGGGATGCCTCGTCGATACGCTGACTATCTGCCCGAGGACGGTTTCACCTGGATGAACCAGTTCTCAACTGTTGGATCCATGATTCTTGCCGTTTCAATGATTCCCTGGTTCTGGAATGTTTACATTACTGCTCGGTATGCTCCGAAAGTCGAGGTAGACGATCCCTGGGGATTCGGTGGATCTCTCGAGTGGGCAACTTCTTGTCCTCCGCCCCGCCACAACTTTACTGCATTGCCTCGTATCCGTTCCGAACGCCCGGCTCTAGACCTACATCATCCCGAGCTTTCAACGAATCATGATGTTGCCGCTGCAGCTCTTGCAGCACAGAAGGGAGAGTAAACCGTGAAAGTTCTCGGGAAGGTCTTCCTGTACCTTGGTATATTCTTTATTCCTGTTGGAATTATTTATGGGTTTATGACCAATTTTGATGAGTGGGCCGGGTTTCCCGCGCTCCTCGTGACGGCGCTTATGTGCTTCTTCTTGGCTTTCTTCCTCATGTTTACTGATAAGAAGCTAGGAAGCCAGCCCATGGATAACTACACGGGTGAAATCGCTGAGAGTGCTGGTGAGTATGGGTTCTACTCACCATGGTCTTGGTGGCCGTTTATGATCGGTTTAACGTGCATGATTGTTGTTCTTGGGGCAGCGATTGCCTGGTGGGTACTAATTCTTGCGTTGCCTATCGTAGCAGTCGCCGTTATCGGGTGGGTATATGAATACAACCGCGGTGATCACGCGCACTAATCATATACAGTAAAGGTGGGGTTACATCATCCATATGGATGATGTAACCCCACCTTTTCTATATTCCAGAGATTCTCGAATAAAGTTCTATCTGCCCCAGATATGTACTAAAAAGGGGAGGTAAGAAAAAGCTAGTTGGATTAATTGTCTGTATTGGCAGCTTATCTGGGGATCATCAAAGCAGCAGAGACGCACCAATATTGATCGGATGAATCTTGGGAGAGTAACCGCCCATATAATCGTGCCCATCGCACGATAATAGTTTTTGCAGAGGCAGCTTCGCTTATCAGTACGCTCGGCTCGAAAGAAAAGACGGCATTAATATGCTCGCAGAAGTGCTCTCTCTGCAAGAATTCTGGAGTCTCAACCTCAAACCTAGGTTGTTGCTACTTTTATCTGTTAATCCGCGAGGCTCCTTCCTGCCTCTAAGAGCCAGCGGCATGATAGTTTGTGACGGGGTGTGTGCTTAGTACGCATGAAGTTATTCCATTATGGCATCAGGTATATAGCGATCGCTGATAAGTAAGCAAAGATTTATAATTCTTAGTTTCAGGAATAGGGCCATGCTGCTTATGAGAATTTTTCATGAGAAAGTCTGGACTCCTGGCCTTAGAAGATGGATATGATATTGGGTCAGCAGCAACATTGCTGGAAGAGATACATACGATACAAACGTTGAGGGTTGGTCCCACAGTTTTGTGGAACCAACCCTCAAGTAAACTTATGAAGTTGTAACTTTAGCCCTTAATCTCGGGGCTATTAGAGGAAGCGCCCTCAATCCTTTGAGCTTCATTATGTTCATGATGAGCTTCTTCTAGCTCAGTAGGAGTTACAGGAAGAACACGATCAGTAAAGAACAACTTCGATAAGGTGCCTCGTGCTTTCTCAAGCATTGTAACCTTCCCCTTAGCATTGGGGCGTGCAGGTATTACATCTGGTGAATCGAAACTAACTAGCTTGTACCGACGATACTCGTCAAGAGGCTTGTGCACCTCAATAAACTCACCATGGGGGAGTTGCACCACTTGACCAGTTTCGATGCCATGAAGCACTAGCTCACGATCTTTACGCTGCAAGGAGAGGCAAATCCTTCGGGTAATCTCGAAACCAAGGATGGGTCCAAGGAAGAAGAGCGCACGCAATACATAAGCTACATCATTTAGCGAGACGTGGAAATGTGTTGCGATCAAATCAGAAGATGCCGCGATCATCAAAACTGAGTAGTAGATGATACCGGCAACACCGGCGCCTGTACGGAATGGAGCGTTACGCGGGCGATCAAGAATATTATGAACCCGATTATCTTTGGTGACCCAACGTTCGATCCAAGGCCACGTGAATAAGAATCCCATCAAGACGCCTGCGAGTGCAAAAGGCAGTAGGACATTTAGAACCCATGTTCCACCGAATTGCCATTCCCATGACCATGGCCAAACACCAGGCCATAGACGTAATGCACCGTCACCAAAGCCTACGTACCAGTCAGGCTGAGTACCTGCTTGAACTGGAGATGGATCGTAGGGACCATAGTTCCATATTGCGTTAATAGTGAAGGTGGAAGCTAAGAAAGCGATGATACCGAAAACTATGAAGAAGAAACCGCCTGCTTTTGCAGCATAAACCGGACCTACAGGAAAACCAACAACGTTATTGTTGGTACGACCTGGCCCTGGATATTGGGTGTGTTTATGCAGGACAACCATGAACATATGCAGTCCAACGCACAACAACAGAACTGCCGGAATGATCATAATATGCAGGCTGTATAGGCGGCTAATAATGTGTTCACCTGGGAACTCGCCTCCGAAGAAGAAAAGCGAGAGGTATGTACCTACGAGCGGAACTGCGACCATAATGCCATCGACAATTCGCAAACCGTTACCAGAGAGCACATCATCGGGGAGGGAATACCCAGTAAAGCCCGCCATAATACCCGTGACAAAGAGGACGCAACCTACAACCCAATTCAGCTCACGTGGACGACGGAAAGCCCCTGTAAAGAAGACACGAAGCATGTGGATACAGATGGCCAACATAAACATGAGAGCCGCCCAGTGGTGAATCTGACGGATCAACAGGCCTCCGCGAATATCAAAAGAGATATCTAAAGTAGACGCAAACGCAACAGACATTTCTGTACCCTTCATGGGTACATATGAACCGTCATAGGTAACTGCAGCGGTTGATGGGTTAAACCAGAATGTTAAAAAAGTTCCTGAAATAAGGAGCACTACAAAGCTGTATAGAGCCACCTCACCGAACATAAAGGACCAGTGATCTGGAAAGATTTTTCGGCCAAATTCTTTAACAACCCCAGACATGCCAACACGCGTATCAACAAAATTCGCGATACGCCCAGCGTTGCTTTTAGGTTTGTACTCGTAGCCAGTTGTTGTAGACATTACTTATTTCGCCTCCTTCTCACGCTCTGCACGCATTTCTTCGACGTGCTGACCGCGTTCCCAATACGCGGGACCAACTGGCTCATGGAAGTCACTCTGAGCCACAAGATAACCATTATCATCGACTGTAATCGGCAACTGTGGGAGTGCGTGACCTGCAGGACCGAATACAACCTTGCATTCATCTGCCGCATCAAAAGTAGACTGATGGCACGGGCACAGCAGATGGTGCGTTCGCTGCTCGTACAGCGCGATGGGACATCCAACGTGTGTACAGACCTTCGAATAAGCGACTATACCGTCAACGTGCCAGTTTTTACGTTCTTCCGAAATCTTCATCTCATTGGGGTCAAGACGCATCAACAAGACAACTGCTTTAGCTTTTTCCTCTAGATAGCCATTTTCATGGCTGAGGGACGTGATGGTCTCCGGCAGAACGTGATAAGCGGATCCGATCGTAACGTCAGAAGCTTTAATCGGAGTCCCAGAAGGGTCGCGTACAAGACGGACACCCTGATCCCACATCGTGTGTTTAAGAACGGCAGGATCATTCGGCCCCAGATCGCGCAGGAACGTAATAAAAGTTAACGGAGCCAGAATAACTGAGCCAATGAGAGTATTGCGCAGGAGAGGACGGCGTTTAATACCTGACTCATCAATAATAGTTTCGATGATTTCTTCTGCCTCGGCGCGATCCTCTTCAGGACGCAAATCGTGCCGCTCCTCAACGAGTTCATGGTCAGGCATAAGCGTACGTGCCCAATGAACAACTCCAATACCAATGCCGAACATAGCGAATGCTATACCTAAACCAAGCAAGAGGTTCTGCAGCTGCAGTTTACTGGTAGGCTCCGTATTGTTTACATCAAAGAAGTTACCTTCAACTGATATACCGAAATACGCGACCCAGAATAACAAAGAGCCGAGCATTGATAGTACAAAGAGTAGAATAACTTGGCGCTCAGCACCTTTAGCACGCTTCGAATCCACATCTGTCAGACGTGGACGATGTGGGGGCAGCCCAGGATTCTGAAACTGCTCCTTTGAATCCTCTGAAGAGGTAACTACGGTAACGCTCTGAGCGTCTTGACCGTCACGATGGTTTCCCATGTGTTGCCTCAAATCTTTTCCGATACGAATAGTATGTGCGTATTTATGCTGAGCGAGAGGTCAGCCAAATAACAAAGATAAGCACGATCCCTAGACCGACGCTCCAAATCAACAGACCTTCAGCGACAGGACCTAGAGAGCCTAGCTTAAGACCACCAGGGGAAACATTTTTTTCCTGTGCTTTCAAATAGGTGATAACATCACGCTTCTCTTGCGGGGTAAGGTTTGCGTCGTTGAAAACAGGCATATTTTGAGGTCCAGTTTCCATGGCTTCATAGATATGTTGTTCGCTAACACCCATGAGAGAAGGAGCAAACTTCCCTCGGGTAAGAGCACCACCTGCACCAGCCGCGTTATGACACATTGCGCAGTTGGCTAGGAAGACACGGGCACCATTTGCGGCATCGCCTTTGGTGGTATCTAGATTCTCTGCTTCAGGTATTGCAGGACCGGCGCCCAACGAAGCAACATATGCAGAGAGCTGCTTCGTCTGTTCCTCGTTGAACTGACCAGGTTTGACTTGAGCCTGTGTACCTTGCATCTGCATAGGCATGCGGCCGGTACCAACCTGAAAATCAACTGCGGCTGCACCAACACCGATGAGCGAAGGACCATCAGCGGTGCCTTCAGCGTTCATTCCATGGCAGGTTGCACAGTTGGCTTGGAAGAGTTTTTGACCAGCGTTTACATCATCTTGAGTGTATGCATGGCTTGACTCGGCCTTGGCCTGATTGGTGGCAGTGGCAACTGTGTAGAGACCACCAGTAAGGATGAGAGCCAACGCAAGCAACACAATAGCTGCAAGCGGGTGACGCCGCTTCTGTGAAAGTGCCTTCACGTCTTTTGTTCCTTGTGTGTGCTAGTAAAAATGGATACGGACGGGGCGAGAGTGTTGGACTGTTATTTGACGAAGTACACTACGGCAAATAGAGCGAGCCACACGACATCTACAAAGTGCCAGTAGTACGAGACAACGATTGCACTAGTTGCTTCGTAATGACCAAATCGCTTAGCGACAAATGCGCGACCAATGATCAGGAGGAAAGCTACTAGACCAGCTGTCACGTGTAACGCATGGAACCCTGTTGTGATGTAGAAAGCGGATCCGTAAGCGCTAGATGCAATGGTTACGCCTTCTGAAACCAAGGTTGCGTACTCATAAGCCTGACCGCAGACGAAGATTGCGCCCATGATGAAAGTCAACACAAACCATTCAGCCATGCCCCATGCCTTAATATTCAGCAAAGAACCGGAGCGGCGTGGTTTGAGCTGTTCTGCGGCAAATACGCCCATCTGGCATGTCACAGAACTCAGCACAAGAACGATTGTGTTGATAAAAGCGAAGGGAACGTTAAGGATATGTACATTATCAGCCCAAATGTCAGGACGTGATGCCTTAAGGGTGAAGTACATAGCAAAAAGCCCGGCAAAGAACATCAGCTCTGATGCCAACCACACGACGGTACCAATGGCGACCGTGTTGGGTCGGTTAAGAGCCGGATGTGCCGGCCTGCTGGGGTTATTGGTTACAGTTGTCACATAGACATTATGTCGCTAAAACTTGCGAAGAGCGAATACATAACCTCTTAAATCTTGCGGTGTGTTGGGAAAATCCTTAGAGTTCCCTGTAAACTAGCGGTTTTCACGAGATTTGTGCGACACGCTCTATGTGTAATGTTTTGGTAAGTTCGTGGGGGAGAGAAGCCTCAAAGCTGTGGCACCCTATGCGCTGGCAGCAGATGAATCCTGCAGGAAGGTTAAAATCGGGAGTATGGATATAACTGCACATGAGTCATTAACCTGGAAATACATTTTGAATCAGCTCATCTCTGGGCAGGATCTCGGTTCTCGTCATGTGGACTGGGCTATGGATGAAATTATGACTGGTTCAACGCCTGAACCTATACTTGCTTCCTTCCTGACATCGCTCCACATGAAGGGGGAGACCTCTGAAGAGTTAGGCGCCCTTGCGCGAGGAATGCTTGCAAAAGCTGAAACTATTGATCTTGACGTACACGCGGTTGATATTGTAGGCACTGGCGGAGATCAGCAGAATACCGTCAATATATCCACCATGGCAGCCTTGGTTATTGCTGGTACAGGTGCGACAGTTGTTAAACATGGTAACCGAGCGTCAACCTCTAAATCAGGGTCGGCAGATGTCTTGGAGGCGCTAGGTATTCAGCTAGATATGCCGATTAAGTCTGTTGCCGCGTGCGCTCGGCAGGTAGGGATCACCTTTCTATTTGCAATGACTTTTCATCCCTCCATGCGGTTCGTAGGGCCGACTCGAAAAATGTTAGGTATACCAACGGCTTTTAACTACCTAGGACCCATGACAAACCCTGCGCGAGTGTCATCATCTGCAATTGGGGTAGCTAATCCGCAGATGGTAGAAAAGATGGCTTGGGTTTTCGCGAATCGAGGTGACCATGCCCTTATATTCCGGGGGGATGATGGGCTTGATGAATTGACAATTGCTACAACTTCCCAGATCTGGGAAGCAAGTGGGGGTATTCTTCAGAAATATGTCTTTAATCCCGAAGGCTATGGGATTGAGCGTTCTTCATTAGATAACCTGCGAGGAGGAGACGCTGAGTATAACGCCAGTGTGTTTCGCGCAGTATTAGCTGGGGAGGGCGAGTCGGCAAAAGACTCGTTGCATGCAATTCGCAATGCAGTTCTTATTAATGCGGCGGCCGGTCTGATAGCTTACCGAAAAAACGACGGCAGGAGTTTTGAGGAACGGTACACAGAAGCCTTGGCGGATGCACGCCAATCTATTGATACTGGGGCAGCAGCTCAAGTTTTGAACGCCTGGGTGGAGTTTAGCCACCTGGTGGTAGAAACGCCGAGTCCGTAAAGCGCCTATTCATGTAAATAGAAGAGTTTGGTGTATCTGTAGCTTTACTGGACATTGAGGAGAAAGAAGCTGCTGGGGTGAAACCGTCTTTACGAGGGCGCACTGGCAGCTAATCCGGTTCAATTACACGGAAGGTTGAGTGGCTGGGGTGTGGTTTTCTGACTCTACTTTACATAATGTATATTATCGGCCATTTGTGGTGTTGTGAGTTTGTGTGAGTAAACTCTTTGATTGGTGATGCACCTCATGGAATAATGTTTGTATGGCTTGGGCGCTCTATACGGTGGATTATTGTGCCTACGATGAGGAGGAAAAAATATGGATTGGCTCTTTGACAGCCCATGGACATTTTGGCTGATACTAGCTTTGCTCTTTGCGATAATTGAGATGCTGTCTCTCGATCTCTTTTTCTTGATGCTTTCCCTATCTGCCCTCATCACATCGGCTATTTCACCATTTATCGAACATTTCTTCGCTCGAGGAATAGTTTTCGCGGTTTTGTGCATCCTGTTTGTGCTTATTCTACGTCCGCCTCTTCTGAAACGCCTCAACCGCTCTGCCGGAAATACTGTTACAAATGCCAAAGCTCTTCGGGGTAAAACTGTTCTTGTGACAGAGGATGTCACTGCTGAGTCTGGTTTAGTGCGTCTTGAAGGCGAAATTTGGACAGCACGTACTTCAGGAGCTCCTATCCCTTCCGGCTCCTACGCCCAGGTTGAAACTATTAACGGTGCTACAGCGTTTGTGTACCCGCATGTATCAACTTTGCCAGAAGGATCAGCTGTTACCCCTGAAGCTGAATAAAATGTTCCATCTACGCCCCTAAATTTTGTTATTAATCACCGAAAAGAAAGTAGGTAATGAAGATATGGTCCCAGTTATTCTTCTTGTGATTCTCTTCATTTTTGTTCTTATCTTGTTGGCTAAAACCATCCGGGTGATTCCTCAAGGTCGAGCAGGAATCGTTGAGCGTCTTGGTAAGTTCCGAACCGTGCTAGAACCCGGTTTGCATATGGTGGTACCGATTATTGACCGCGTGTTGCCTCTAATTGATGTCCGTGAGCAGGTTGTCTCGTTCCCCTCGCAGTCTGTGATTACCGAAGATAACCTTGTGGTTGGGATCGATACCGTTGTTTACTTTCAGGTAACAAGCCCCAAGGACGCAACCTATGAAATTACGAACTATATTCGTGCTGTTGACGAGCTTACTAGCGCGACCCTCCGTAACGTAGTTGGTGGTCTAAATCTTGAACAGACCTTGACCTCCCGCGATCAGATCAACGCGGAATTGCGTGGAGTTCTTGATGCTACAACCGGTCGTTGGGGACTACGAGTATCTCGTGTTGATATTAAAGAAATTCAGCCTCCACACTCTATCCAGGACTCAATGGAGAAGCAGATGCGTGCAGAGCGTGATCGTCGTGCTGCCATTCTGACGGCCGAAGGTCAGAAGCAGTCAGATATTCTGACGGCTGAAGGTGAATCTAGGGCTGCTATCCTTCGCGCGGAAGCTGAAAAACAGGCTCAGATTCTTCGAGCTGAAGGTGACGCTCAATCTGCAATCCTTCGAGCTGACGGTGAAGCTGAAGCTGTTCATAAGGTATTCGAAGCCATCCATCAATCTAACCCGAGCCAACAGCTACTCACCTATCAGTATCTGCAAACCTTGCCCAAACTTGCTGACGGCCAAGCTAATAAACTCTGGTTTATCCCCACAGAACTTGGCGATGCTCTACGAGGTCTTGGTAACGCATTCGGCAATTTGCCGGTATCGGACATAAACGATGGATCGACAAAAGCAGCGTATACAAAGCCTGATACTTTTGAGAACCCATCTCAAGGATATGGCTTCAATAGTTAAGATAGTTTAGCTTGACTTCGCGAATAGCTGTCTCTAATAGTTGGGCGGCGGAGAATATTCTCGATATAATGGATGTTTTAGACGTTCGAGGGAATAGCTCTCCCCCGCCCAACGTTATGCAGCCGCTGAGTATCTGCGGAAACCCTTTCTGGAGTCTGGAGGAATTGTGAGCGATCGTAGCCTGCGTGGTATGCGTCTTGGAACTCAATCTATGGAAACCGAGTCCAATGTACAGCCTGCACCCCGTCAACGTGTAGAGTACCGAACCACTGATGGTGACCGCGTATTTGTGACCTTTGCTGCTGAAGCTGAAATTCCACAGGTCTGGGTTGCTAAAACTGGCAAAGAAGCATATCTTGTCAACGGCGAGAGTGACGCCCAGAATGACGATGATAAGCCAGCTCGTACACACTGGGACATGCTAATGGAACGACGTAGCGTTGAAGAGTTAGAGAAGACTCTAGAAGATCGGTTGGAATACTACCGTTCTCATTATGCACTGTAGGATACATTCATAATGCATAAGGGAGAGGAACCCCTTTTAGAGGCTCCTCTCCCCTTCTTGTGCACATGAGAAATAACTAGTCAATCATATGCTCTACCTCCATCGGGACCTCGCCTTTGAAGAAGGCAGGACGGAGGCAACGTTGATACACCATAACGCAAATTCCTAAGAGAAGAATCGCGACACTTAAGCAGAAAACTAGCCCGACTCCCCCAATTTCAGACCCCGAGCCATGATGGGGATCCATGGAATCATAGGTCGTCTGGATGAAGAAAACAAGAAGCATAATGCCTCCCAAAAGGGGAAACAAAAACTTGTTCACAAATGATTTAAAGCCTGATGAGAAGGCCACCTTCCGAAAATACCATACACAGGCAAATGCCGTCACGCCGTAGTATAAACAGACCATCAAGCTCAAAGCGGAGATAGTATCCCAAAGCACAGAGGTTGAAATAAAACGCATAAGAACGTAGAACAAGGTAGCAATCAGACAGGAAGCGATGGTCGCATAACTAGGTGATTGGTACTTTGGGCTAATACTCGCAAACTTAGGCCCGAGTGCCTTGTAATATCCCATGGCTAGCAATGTTCGAGCTGGTGAAACTGCCGTGGATTGTAAAGAGGCTAAGGCCGAAATAAGAACTGCGAAAGACATAATAATTCCGAGAGAACCTAGTACAGGCCCCGAAAGAACAGCAAAAATATTCTCCTGGTTATCAGAGTTTCCTAGACCCAGACCTTCTGAGGACGTACCCGCAAATGCCAAAGTGCCCACAGAGATTAACAGGTACAGTAGAACTACTGTGAGGATAGTGCCAACAGCTGCATGACCGCTAGTTGTATGCTCGCCTTCTGTTTCTTCATTCATGGTGAGGACAGCGTCCCAACCCCAATATATGAAGAAGACAAGAGATATGCCGGAAGAGAAAGCTGAGAATGACTCGATTCCGAAGGGGTTAAACCATTCAAGAGTCGGAGCAAGGTTAGCAAACCCAGTATTTGTGACCGCTTTATAGAGGGCGACACCCGCAAAAATAGCGAGTACGACAAGCTGGAAAATAATGAAAACAGTTTGGATTTTCTGAGTCGCATCCAGCCCGCGGTATGTGATGTAACACCCGAAACCCATCAAGGCTAAGAATGTGCCGATATTGATAAAGGTATTACTTGAAAGAGTCGCTAGATCCGGGTTAGAAAAAACCTGAGACAAAGCCAGGTAAAAGAAATCTACAGCTATACCTGCAAGGTTTGAGAGAACCAAGATGGTAGCTGCTAATAATGCCCAGCCTCCGAGCCAACCAACCCACGGACCAAATGCTTTGGTTGTCCAAGTGAATGTTGTTCCCGCATCCGGCATAGCAGCGTTAAGCTCTCGGTAGCCAATAGCCACCAATAGCATAGGGATAAACCCAACGAGAAAGATCGCGGGCATGTGCTCCCCTGCTACAGCTCCTACAGGACCCAGGGCTCCCGATAATGAGTATGCTGGTGCTACCACAGAGATACCAATAATAATGGAGCCAAAAAGAGATACAGATCCGGAAGATAATCCCTTTTTGTTAGCGGCGCTTGTATCAATAGCACCGTGGGGGTTATTTGATGCAGAATCTTTGGCTAGACTCTGACCTTTATGTAACTTGTGGGATTGATTATTCTGAGACAAGGTGCTCTCCCTCTATCGGAGTGTCGTCGCCAGACGGTGTGTGCTTATAGCGACCTGCTCAATATGCGATTTAGTCTAATTGATCCAGAACAGTAGTAAAATCACCTGAATTTTTGTCTACAAGGTGTGCGCATAATAGCTATAGGTAAATAACTGGCGCATGTGTGGAATAGGATTAGCTGTGACAAGAGCCCCGATCGTTATATGAGGTATGACCGGGGCCCTGTAAGCCTCCAAAAAAAATTATGAAACGCTTCGAATACCTTCGATAAGAATATTCATTGACTGTTTTAGGAGCTCGTCACTGATAGTAAGCGGAGGAAGCAGACGAATAATGTTGCCGTAAGTACCACAAGTAAGAATAAGTACTCCTCGTTGCTGACAGTAAGCAGCGATATCCTTGGCCGCCGTGGGATGCGGGGCTTTAGAGATAGAGTCTGCTACGAACTCCAGTGCGAGCATAGCACCGCGTCCGCGGAAATCCCCTACGATGTCTAGCTCATCAACAAGCGGGGCTAACGCTGCTGTCACCAGTTTCTCAATATGCAGGGCTCGTGCGTTCAAATCAAGATCCTGCATAGTTTCAATAGCCGCAAGAGCAGCCGCACAAGATACAGGATTACCACCGTATGTTCCGCCTAATCCTCCTGGTTGAACTTTATCAAAAAGCTCTGCCCGACCAGTGACGGCTGAAAGCGGCATACCACCAGCAATGCCCTTAGCAGTGGTGACCAAATCGGGTTCAATGCCCTCGTACTCACTCGCAAACCATTTGCCAGTGCGGCAGAAACCAGTTTGTACTTCATCAGCAATAAAGACGATACCTTTTTCGCGTGCCCATGCAACCAGCGTTGGTAAGAAACCATCGGCGGGAACAATGAACCCTCCTTCACCCTGGATAGGCTCGATGAGAATTGCGGCTACATATTCTGAACCAATTTGCTTCTCGATCATGTTGATGGTGCGTTGAGCTGCCTCTTTACCATCCATGCTCTGATCGTCCCGGTAAGGGTAGCTCATAGGAGCACGATAGATTTCAGGAGCAAAAGGACCGAAGCCTTTCTTATATGGTGCTACTTTTGCAGTCAACGCCATTGTTAAATTGGTTCGCCCATGGTAGGCATGATCAAAAACAACTACGGCATTGCGACCGGTAGCTGCACGAGCAATTTTTACAGCATTTTCAACTGCCTCCGCACCAGAGTTGAAAAGTACTGAGCGTTTCTCAAAGCGTCCGGGTATTAGCTCGTTTAGTTTTTCAGAAACTGCGATATACCCCTCATAAGGAGTAACCATAAAACAGGTGTGGGTGAAGTGTGTGACCGATTCTTGAACTGCTTGTACCACCTTGGGAGCTGATGCACCAACAGTTGTGACTGCGATACCCGCTCCCAAATCAGCCAACGAGTTACCATCAACATCAATAATGACGCCACCGTCTGCATCAGCCGCGTAAACTGGGAGCCCCGAAGCGACAGATGCAGGAACAGCTTGTGAGCGACGATGTGCAAGAGCACGTGATGAGGGGCCGGGAAACTCTCCAGTAAGTTTTATCTCTTGAGGAAGACGATACATCTCTACCATGAGACTACCTTTCAAAGGAAAACGTAGCATAAGCTACATGGATAATATGTGAATTGTGAAGAGACGGTACAGCACCTAGACAACAGAGCTGTACCGCTCCACAAGCTCTTCTCTAATGTGTGATGATGCAGGACTCTTTTTTTTGCCGAATTGCCGAATGAGCCTGGAGAAGCTGTTCTTTATGCGCTCAAATCACTCATGACGTGTTTAACACGTGTGTATTCTTCAACGGAATACAGGGAAAGATCCTTACCGTAACCCGAGTATTTGAATCCGCCATGAGGCATTTCAGCAGTCAGAAGTACGTGTGTATTAATCCAAACTGCTCCGAAATCAAGATCGCGAGAAACTCGCATAGCAGTACCATGATTTGACGTCCAAACTGATGACGCCAACGCATAATTTACATCGTTAGCAAGCTCAACTGCTTCCGCCTCTGTAGTAAATTTTTGGAGCGTAAGAACTGGTCCGAAGGTCTCTTCCTGGACAACGGCATCGTCTTGATTGACTCCGCTCAGCACCGTAGGTTCCACAAAAAAGCCACGGGTGCCGCACTGTTTGCCACCGGTTTCAACTGTGACATGTTCAGGGAGGCTGTTGAGCTTATTCATGACGGTCTTAAAGTGATTGATGTTGTTCAACGGACCGTAGAAGTTCTTTGAATCGTCTTCGTGCCCAGTAGCTGTATCTTTTGCGGCAGCTACCAGCAGATCTCGGAACTTGTCGTAAATGCTGTCTTGAACGAGTACGCGAGTGACTGCTGTACAGTCCTGGCCAGCATTGAAATAACCGAAGTCTGCGAGCATGCGCGCAGTACGAGGCAAATCCGCGTCTGCAAAAACAACTGCTGGCGCTTTACCGCCAAGCTCCAAATGAGAACGTTTCAGACCAGCTGCAGCGCCGGTAGCAACTGCCTGACCTGCGCGTACTGATCCGGTAATAGAAACCATGGCAGGGGCCGGGTGCCCTACCATAGCTTCACCAGTTTCACCGGTCCCCAGCACAACGTTGACAACACCGGCAGGGTATATTTCCCCTATAAGCCTTGCCAACTCGAGGGTGGATTCTGGTGTGGTGTCAGATGGCTTGAGAACTACAGTATTCCCGGCAGCGAGCGCGGGACCCAACTTCCATAATGCCATCATGAGGGGATAGTTCCAGGGGGTTACTTGGGCGACGACGCCGATGGGCTCGCGCCGTACGTATGAGGTATGTCCTTCCATGTATTCGGTTGCTGCTTTTCCTTCTAGGGTGCGTGCTGCCCCTGCGAAGAAACGTAGCTGGTTGGCGCCGACGAGGACTTCTTCGTCACGGATGAGTTCTCGGGGCTGTCCGGTGTTGCGGTGTTGGGCTTCAACGAGTACGTCGACGTTTTCTTCGAGCGCGTCTGCGAGTTTGAGGAGAAGTAGCTGGCGATCTGAAGGGGTCGTATGCTTCCACGTTTTGAATGCGTCTTGAGCCGCATGCATGGCGGTGTTGACGTCGTCGTCAGTGGATATTGGTGCTTGTGCTATGACTTCGCCGGTTACGGGGTATACGATGTCGAGTACCTCATCAGAGGTGGAATCGACGAACTTGCCGTTGATGAAATTCTTCAAGCGCTTCATAACGTTCTCCTTTGGGGTTGGACTTACGTAGGTTTGTAAGTTTGTGTGTGCTCGTTTTTCCTTGTGGAAAGGTAAAACGAACCCTTCGAGAAATTGTTGTATTGTGCGTATCTTGGATGGTTTTTGGGTGGTTTAGCTGGCGTAGGGGTCTTTGATGCCGATGTATTGTGTGTAGGTGTATTCGGCGATGCCTTCGGCGGCTCCTTCCCGTCCTAGTCCGGAGTGTTTAACGCCTCCGAATGGGGCTGCGGCGTTTGACATGATGCCGATGTTGAGGCCTGTCATGCCGACTTCTAGGCGGTCTAGTGTTCGCAGGGCGCGGGATGTATCTGTTGTGTAGACGTAGGATGCTAGCCCGTATTCTGTGTTGTTGGCAAGTTGGATTGCTTCTTCTTCGGTAGAAAAGGTGATGATGGGTGCTACAGGGCCAAAGATTTCTTCTTGGATGACGCGTGCATCGTGAGGAACGTTGATGAGGACTGTGGGTTGGTAGAAGTATCCGGGACCGTTTTGGGGATAACCGCCGACCAGAGCTTGGGCACCTCGGTCGAGAGCATCTTGTACAAGTTCGTGGATGGAATCTACTGCTTTTTGTTCTATGAGGGGGCCACAGGTGGTGTCTGGGTTTAGACCGTTGCCGGTTTTGAGATTTGCGATTTTTGTCGCTAGTTTGGTGGAAAATTCTTCGGCACGGGATTCGTGGACTAGGAATCGGTTTGCGGCGGTGCAGGCTTCGCCCATGTTGCGCATTTTTGCTCCCATGGCGCCTTCAACGGCTTCGTCGATATTTGCGTCTTCGAAGACGATGAAGGGGGCGTTTCCGCCGAGCTCCATGGAGGTGCGTAGGACATTTTGCGCGGCTGATTTTAGAAGGGCTTTGCCAACGGGGGTAGAGCCGGTGAATGAGAGTTTGCGCAGGCGTGAGTCTGCAAGGAGAGAATCTGAGACGGCTGATGCAGTTGCTGATGCAACTACGTTGAGTACTCCTGCTGGTAGCCCTGCGTCGAGCATGGTTTGTGCGAAGTATTGCGCGGTTAGGGGTGTGAGCCGTGCAGGTTTGAGGATCATTGTACATCCTGCTGCTATTGCAGCTCCGGCTTTGCGTGTTGCCATGGCTAGTGGGAAGTTCCATGGGGTGATGAGTAGGCATGGTCCTACAGGTTTATGCTTTACCAGTATTTGGTTTTTACCTTCGGGCGTGGGCTGGTAGCGTCCGTAGTCGCGTACGGTTTCTTCGGAGAACCATCGTAAGAATTCGGCTCCGTAGACTACTTCTCCTCGTGATTCTGCGAGGGGTTTTCCCATTTCGAGGGTCATGAGGGTGGCGAATTCTTCGGAGCGATCGGTGATGAGGTCGTATGCCCGTCGTAGTATTTCTGCACGTTCACGCGGCGGCGTGTGTGCCCATTGGTCTTGAACCTGGCATGCTGCGTCTAGGGCTGCTATTGCGTCTTCAGGTGTTGCTGAGGCTAAGGCCGTGAGCTTTTCTTCGGTCGCTGGGTTGAGGACATCGAACGTCTCCCCTGCGGATCCTTCACGCCAAGTGTCGCCGATGAGTAGCCCAGTGGGTATTTTGTTAATGAGTTCTTGAAGATGTTGTTCCATTGTTTTCCTTTCCTTGGGATGATAGTACGGCGGTGTATATCACGTGAGGAGCCGGGCTATTGCTTGATGATGGGGATTGAGCCTGTCCACGGCTGTTGCTGGGAGCCCTTGCGTCCAGGGTGGTAATCGCGTGGTACTACGACGAGGGGAATAGGAAGTTTGGTCATGATTTTTGCGGTTGTTGAGCTTAGGAAGAGTTCTCCGCGTTGGGCTAGTTTGGAGGATCCGGCCATTAGCACGGAGTCTTCGTTCCAGTGCACAGAATCGACCGCTTCTACGATGGTAGTTCCTGCGCCTACTGCGATGCTTAGCTGTTGTGGGTTTATCGGTTTGACTGCGGATTGGTCTACGAGGTCTTGGATGATGCTGCGATAGGTTGTATCGTCTAGGTCTTTTCCTTCTTCGTAGAGTGAGACTAGGCGTACTGGTATGCCTGTTCGGTTTTGGGTTGCTATGGCTTCTTCGACAAGGTTTATGGAGTCGATGTCTGGGGATACGGCGCAGTCGAACTGTTTGATCGTGTGTGAAGCGCTGTATTTACGTGGTGCTAGAGCGACGGGAATACGTGAACGGTGTAGAAGAGCGTTCCCAACCGCGCCTAGTGAGTGCCAAAGCCAATTTCCGGTGTTACCGCCGCCCACTATAATGAGTCCGGCGTCTATGGCGTCAGCTAGTTCTAGTAGGCCGCTGACTGCGGAATCGGCGCGGCGTAGGTGGAAGCGGGCGATTACTTGGGCGGGCACGTAATGTTGTGCTTCTTCAAGCCATTGAACGGCTTGCTTTTGGAGTAAGTCTTCGAAGTTGGATCGTGGCGCTGCAAGGCGAGGACTTTGCGGTTTAATGACATATACTACATCAAGTTCTGCACCCAGGGAGCGAGCTAGTACGACTCCTAGTTGGAGAGCTGAACGGCCCCGTGCATCAGGCGAATATCCTACGACGTATTTCATGTTTCCCATCCGTATTTTGGGGAGCTTTACTGGGTGTGTCATTCTTTGGTTCACCCAGTAAAGCTGCCCGTGTGTGCGTTACGATGCGAATGATCTTATTTGAGTTTTGCGGCTAGCAGTTTTGCTGTTTTTTCTCCCATGCGTATAGCACCATCGACATGCTGGTAGCCTTCGGCAGCAATGTCTGAGCATGACCAGTAGATTGGTCCTACTGGGGTTTCTTGGTCTGCGCCGTAGCGATGCAGTCCGCCAAGATCATAGCTGGCTGCGTATGCGCCACGAGTCCATTCTTCGGCACCCCAATCTGATTCGTAGTACACCACGGGATTTTTTGTTTCTTCTCCGAGCATTTGCGCCATGGAGTCTAGGATGCGTTCTTTGCGTTCCTCGGCGCTGATGGTGAACATTTCATCCGCTGCTTCGTCGGAGACGAACCCTACTAGAGTGCCGCGAGCTTCTTCTTCTCCAGTTGCTGGGTCGTAGTTAGTGTTGTCGTAAATCTCTTGTACCAGGTTGTTAGCGGCAAAACAGGTTCCTGAGAGACCTTTGTCCCGCCAGAACGGTGTGGGGTAAACAGCATGTACTTTGATAACCAAGCCAAGGGACTGGTGCTGATGCATTTGATGCTGTCGGCGGTCTAGCGGCGGCACAAAATGGATACGTGAATATAGGTTCGGAGGAACCGCAACAACAGCGTACTTTGCTCGAACAATGATGTTTTTTTCAGGTGAGGCCTCTCCATCTTCGGAGAAGGCTTCAGCTTCAGCAAGTACGGGGTATTCTCCGTCTTCTTGCCAACGTAGAACGCGGACCGGGTGTTCGAGAATTATATTCTCTTGTCCCACTTTTTCTGCGAGGGCTAAGGAGACGGACTGCATGCCACCCAGAACACGTTTGTCGAGAATAAAATCTTCATCGACAAGGTTAGAGAACGATCCTGCAGATGCAGCCATAAGTACTGCCTGTAAAGCTGAGAATGCGTGAGCCGGCTTAGTGAGCATGCCACCAGCAATGAAGAGCCCAATATTGTTGCATGCTTCTTCATCGTTGGATTGTTCGCGGAGCCAATGGTGAAAGCTAATTGTATCGAGTTCGCGTGCCTTGGGGTGCGCCCAAGGTTTCTCGGCCCCGATCTCTGCCGCAAGCTCATCTAAAATTCCGATGAGTCGTTCCATTTCTCGTTGAGTGTGCTCGTTGGCAGGAAACATGTCTCCGTTGTACCGGTGCATGGTACCGTCAGGATCGCGATAGAGATTCTCACCTTCGCGGTAACGAGAGAAGGTCTTAAGTCCGAGCTCTTCAACGAGTTCGGTGAGAACAGTCTGATCGGGGGAAATCCATTGTCCGCCGATTTCAAGGAATGCGCCGTCAATATGGTTGTTCCATGTGCGCCCGCCAACACGTTCACGTGCTTCAAGGACTGCAACGGTATGTCCTGCTTGCTGCAGTCGGTATGCTGCAGTGAGTCCGGAAGGACCTGCGCCGATAATTACGACATCGCGGGTCAATTCATTCGTAGTTTCGTTCTTGGCCGTCATGGTTAAACCCTTTCGCTCAAAGAATCACAAAACGAATTGTGTTCGTTTTAGTGTATCCCAGAACACAGAAATTACAAATCTAGGGGTATTTATGAAGCGTAAAATTTCTGGTGGTATGTTTTATAACTGCTCACAGACGGGACGGCAGTAAACGCCGAAAGCGAAGAAATAGTAAAGGATTTATCGTGATCTCTTCCCCCATGCGACGCGCTGGACGCCCCTCTTCGACAGTGTTAAGCGCGTCCAAAATTGTGCGGTCAGCACGTAGACTTTTGGCCGATCAAGGAAATTTCACTATGAGCGTACTTGCTCAGAAACTAGGCGTCGCCCCCTCTTCCTTATACAATCACTTTCAGTCTCGTGCCGAAGTACTGGGAGCTATAAGCGATGCGGTCATCAATGACATTACGCTGGAGCCCCTGATACGAGCGACTAAAATTCTTAACGAGCAGCACCTATCCCACGCCGAAAAGCTAGAACTCTGGACTGAATCTTTGAGTCTGTGGGGGAAGTCTTATCGAGACGCGTTCAGTGAGAGCACCGATCTGGTAACAGCGCTCGCATTGACCCCGATCGATCGGGCCCCTCAAACGTTACATATGTATGACGTCCTCGTTCAGACGTTAAGAGCTTTTGGGTGTCCAGAATATAAAACTTTAAATGTTATTGAATCTTTAGAGGCATTCCTGCTGGGATCCGCAGTAGATGCCCACGCCCCCGAATCTATCTTTAACCCTGCGGCTTCAGCAGATGAGTATCCATATTTACAAGACGCATATACAGCGCTGCAGCGTAGCTCGCAGACTCCAGCAGAGAACGCATTTAGCTTAGGACTCGAAGCGATTCTTCATGGTCTGGCGCGTACAGCGATACAGGAATACAACACGAATACAGAGTGACACTATACAAAAGTGCCCGAACTATCAAAGGGTAGTTCGGGCACTTATTTTATGTGAAGTTTAGTTATTTGCCTAGCTTCTTTTTGAGCTTATTGACGCGGTTAGAAACGCCCCAAGTCGTCACTTTACGCATAGAATCAAAAATTATATTTCCGGTCATCTTTGATGCTCCGACCTCACGCTCAACAAAGGTAATAGGAACCTCAACAATTTTGAGCCCTGCTTGCTCAGAACGCCAAGCGAGGTCTACCTGAAAGACATAGCCCTTAGATTCAATGCCTTCAAGATTCAAACGTTGTAGTGCTTCACGCCTATATGCGCGGAAACCTGCTGTGATGTCTTTGATTGCAGTCCCTAGAACAACCCGCGTATAAATATTTGCTCCGCGAGAAAGAATTTGGCGTTGAATGGGCCAGTTTTCTGTTTTTCCGCCGGGTACATAACGGGAGCCAATAGCTAAATCTGCCCCAGCCTCAACAGCATGTACTAGCGATGGCAACTGCTCGGGCTGGTGAGAACAATCAGCGTCCATCTCGATAAGGACTTCATATCCCTCATTGAGACCCCAATCAAACCCCGCAAGATAAGCTCCACCAAGACCGTCTTTCACAGTGCGGTGAAGAACGTGAATCTGTGAATCTTGCTCAGCCATAGCATCCGCAATCTGACCTGTACCGTCAGGGCTATTGTCGTCAACTACTAGAATATCGACGTCGGGTGCTGCCTTACGAAGACGTTCAACAACAACGGGTAAGTTTTCCTTCTCGTTATACGTCGGAATAACGGTCAGTACACGCATAATAATTCCCTTGTTTTCCTTTGTTAGAGTGAAGGTAGGGTCTAAGTTTACTAGTATAACCGGCGAAATACGGCGTAAGGGCGTATTCTGCAGATGCACGGCATATTTTCAGGTAACTTTTACGAGCTAGGAAACGTACTATTCCCCTCCCCTAGTGTACATGCGATCTAATACGGGCAACGGCACATCTGAAGCAAGAACCGGTAAAAGTGGAATACGAGCACGGGGATCAGTACTCCACGAGACTACGCGAGAATCCGGGGTTTGCACCATAAGCTCAGTGACGTTCCAGAGTGCTATATTCGCTGGTGTATCAGGGAGTATTTGACCCGCAAAGGGGTTCTCGTCGTGGGCTAGCCGGTAGACTCCTCGCGTAAGTGCGGCGAAACCACTGCGTGCTGAAATACCATCTGCCGATTTTATAAGGGCTGAGATGAGCTCCCATCCAAGAGGCGCTTCAACAAGAGATGGGTCTGACCCTAGCGCGAACGCGGTACCAGCTGCATTCGCCCGGTGGGCTAACTTTGCAGTCTCAGTATCAAAGGTTGCTTGGATACCTAAGTTGATCCGTGCATCTGCGAGATCCTGAAGACGTTGATCATCAATGACTCCATGAACCATATCAAGCCGGATGTTAAGCCAAGGATGCTGTTCCCTAACGGCTAGCGCATAGCTAAAGGCATTAGTGAAACTATCTTGAGTGTTGATGGAGAGTACAAGACCATGTTCTGCTGCTTCGGATGCCAGAGTAGGTAGGTGGTCTAGATTTGTGGCGTGAAACCCAGTGAGTGCTATAGATGATTTATTGAGCAGGTCTTGGGCTGTGGTGACGAGCTCAGCGTACGATGCGGAGGTCGCTTGTGGCTCTGGGATTATGAAGAATCGTACGTCTGGGGCTGTTGCGTGTGTTGTATAAAACGTGTCGAGTGATGCGCGTAGGGTCAGGATGTCTCGTATTGTTCCTGCGAGTATGTGGGTATGGTATCCCTGGGTATGTGTTCTGAGGAAGTACTCGTAGAGTGTTTTTTCGCTGTGGTTGTTTATGGGGGCGAAGGCACGTGCGAAGGTGGGCGTGATGAGTTTGCCGTTTAGATCGATAGCTCGCATGCGTTCGTCCGTGATGGAGCGAGCTCCCGCATCTGAGCCTATCCAGGTTACGGTACCGTTTTCGGTGAGGAGCGCTGTGGCGTAGGGGTCGGCGGGGCTGTAGATGCTCCCGTTGGTATAGATATAGATGCTCATGTTCTTTCCAGCGGTTTTAGGAGTCTAGTGCGACGACTCCGCGGCGGATGAGGGCTATAGCTTTTTCGCAGCTTGCTCGTAGGTTTGGGCTTATGGTGGGGATATGGGCGATCTGGTCGAGTGCGTCGATAACTTGTTTTGCCCAGCGTACGAAGTCGCCGGCGGCGAGGCCGGTATCTTCGAGTGCTTTTGCGAGGTGCATACCGCGAGCCCAGCGGTAGATAGGGGTGACGAGGCCTAGGTCGCAGGGTGGGGTTTGATCTAGTTCGTGACGTTCTTCGTGAACGTTGAGATGGTCTAGTTCGCGGTTGATGGTCGCGATAGACACTTGTAATGAAGGGTGCGGGTAGCGTGGGAGAATTTCGATGGTTTCCTTTTTGCCCTGGTATGTGAGCGCGGCTATGGTTGCTGCTATAGCCGCAGGATCCAGATCAGTGAGGAAGCCTTTTTCGAGACAAATAGAGGTGAGAAGGTCTTTTTCCCCGTAGAGTTTGCGCAGGGCTTCCCCCTTCGTCGTTAGCTTGAGCCCGTTATGGGAGTCAGCAGTAACGTAGCCGTATTCAGTGAGGAGCTTTGCGATGCGGTTGAAGACCTGGGCAATAGTGTTGGTGCGTCGGGTAATTTGGCGGCGTAGTCCTTCTGTTTCTGCGTTGAGTTTGCGCCATCGTTCTGCCCAGCGTGCATGGGTTTCCCGGTCAGAGCACCCGTGGCAGGGGTGGTTACGTAGTTGGGCACGTAGTATGTCGAGTTTTTCTTGGGCATCGTTATGACGTGTGGCGATGGGGGTATTTCCGAGTTTGCGGGGTGGTCGTTCATCGATGAGCGCTTGACGCATCCGTGAGGTGGTGTCGCGGCGTTCTTTGGATGTTTTAAGGGTTATTTTCTTGGGGAGCTTGATGTAGGAGACGGGTTCAATGAGCCCCGTGAAATCACGTGCGCTTGCGGTGCGCTGCTGATTGTCTTCGGTAAGGATACCAATGCGTGGGTCTGTATTGGATTCGGCACGGGTGATGACGATAGCGTAGCCGCGGGAGCGACCATGAGGTATGTGAATGATGTCTCCGGGCATAAGTTCTTGGATGCTTTGGTGAGCTTGGGCGCGTGCATGTTGTTGGTTGGCTTTGCGGGTTTTTTTCTCTAGATCTTTGATGTTTTGCCGCAGGCGCATGTATTCTGTGAAGTCTCCAAGGTGGCACTGCATGGAGTCTCGGTATCCTTCGAGCGCGTTTTCGTTTTTACGTACTCGTGCAGCTGTTCCTACAACTGATTTATCTGCTTGGAACTGGGCAAAGGATGATTCGAGGATTTTGCGGGTTCGTTCGGCGCCATAGGCTGCGATGAGGTTCGCAGCCATGTTGTAGGTGGGGCGGAATGATGAGTTAAGGGGGTATGTGCGAGTGGATGCGAGGGTGGCAACCTGTTCTGGTACAAGACCTGGACGCCAGAGGACTACGGCGTGTCCTTCAAGATCGATTCCGCGGCGCCCTGCCCGCCCGGTAAGTTGGGTGTATTCTCCGGGGGTGATATCGACGTGGGTTTCACCGTTGAACTTGGTGAGTTTTTCGAGCATGACGGTGCGGGCTGGCATGTTGATGCCGAGCGCGAGGGTTTCGGTGGCAAAGACTAGTTTGATGAGCCCCTGTGCAAAAAGTGTCTCAACAACTTCTTTGAAGAGCGGTAGCAGACCTGCATGGTGGGCTGCCACCCCGCGGATGAGTCCGTCTCGCCATTCGTAATATCCAAGGGCATGAAGGTCTCGGTTATCAAGGTGTGCAGTGGTTTCTGCAATATAGGCACGGATGGTTTGCTGCTGTTCCTCGGTGGTGAGGACGATATTCGCGTTGACGCATTGGGTAACGGCGTCATCACATGCTGCCCGTGAAAAGATGAAGCATATGGCAGGCAATAGCCCTTGCTTGTCTAGGATACGGGCCATTTCGGGGCGAGGTATGCGGTGCGGACTCAGAACGTTGGCGTCTTGGGTGAAGGTTTTATGACGGGATCGTTCGAGTGCATGTGTGTGTTTGTCATGCCGGTTGCGGCCGCGTCGGAAGCGCTCGCGTTTGGGTGCATTGTGCCGGGGGGTGTGTCGGCGAAAGCCTGGCCGCAGTTGTTTGAGGAGCGGGTTAATGCGTAGCCCCGTGGGAGCGTTTTGGAGTGATTTTGTGTGGTTTTTACGACGTTTTGTAGGTGAAGCCTCTTGCTGAGAAGTTTCATCAGGTACAAAGAGGTCAATAATACGGTTTCCTACCATGAGGTGTTGCCAGAGCGGGACGGGGCGGTGTTCAGATACGATGACATCGGTATCACCTCGTACGGTATCTAGCCATGCTCCGAATTCTTCGACGTTGGATACAGTTGCAGAGAGCGAGATGACGGTGACGTGTTCGGGAAGGTGAATAATCGCTTCTTCCCAAACTGCTCCACGGAACCGGTCGGCGAGATAGTGTACTTCGTCCATGATGACGTATCCCAGACCGATGAGGGTCGTAGATTCGGCGTAGAGCATGTTGCGAAGGACTTCAGTAGTCATGACGACGATGGGGGCTTCGGTATTGATGCTGGTGTCGCCGGTGAGCAGACCTACGTTTTCTTCGCCGTATTCACGCACAAAGTCATGGTATTTCTGGTTGCTGAGTGCTTTGATAGGGGTTGTATAGAACGCTTTTGTTCCTGTTTGGAGGGCAAGGTAGATGCCGAATTCTCCGACAACTGTTTTACCAGAACCAGTAGGCGCAGCGACAAGGACTGAATGTCCAGTTTCGACGGATTGGCATGCCTGACGTTGGAAACTGTCAAGAGGAAACCCGAGATTCTTTTCGAACTTACTAAGCGCTGTTTTTGCGTGAGCGTTACGTTCTTGCGCGGCCTGATACTGCGCAAAGTAGCTCGGGCGGTCGTTCGAGTCGTGAGTGGTTTCTTGGGGGTTTTCAGCCATAGTTCTAGTGTACCTGCGCCTAAAAATCCTCCGTCTTGAGTAAGACGGAGGATTCTGGAGTTTTACTTTTGGGAGGGTTCCTCTTCAAGCTGTCCTAGCTTTTCAAGGTCTTCAGCGCTGGTGGCCGTCTTGAGCTCGGTCTCTGTAAGACCCTTTGCTAGTTTAGCTTCGCGGCGGTCACGCCGTTTATCGTTGAGCAAGCATATTGCTATGGCGAGGAAGAAGAAAGTTAGGAGCGGAATCATCAGGTAGAACATCATCATGATATCCGTCCCGGGGGCTGTCATAGCTGCGATAAGCGCTACAAGAACCACGATCCAGCGCCAAGATTTGAGGATAGTTTTACCCCGAATAACCCCCAGCATGTTCAATCCCACGAGGATGACGGGGATAATAAATGCTAGTGAGAAGAAGAAAATAAACTTAACGATGAAGGAAATATAGGTTGGAGCGTCAATGACGTTCGAGCCGCCGGGCGGGGTGAACATTGTGAGTGCACGAACAACGCCGGGCAGACTATACCAAGATATGAAGACACCGCAGGCAAAAGCAAAGATTGAGCCGCTGAGGAAACCAAAGAGGTATTTTTTCTCTTTGGTATGCAGCGCCGGAAGTAAGAAGCGCAGTCCTTGATAGAGCCAAACGGGTGCAGCAAGTCCAAGACCGATGTACGTACCCACGCGAATGAGCTGGTCAAAGGGTGAAGAAATTGAGCCGTAGTTTAAGGTTGCAAAGCGGTTATCTGCTGCGTTGATTTGCTTAAGAGGTTCAGAGATTGCATCAATAAAGGGCTGGTACAAGAAAATAACGGAAAGTACGGCGGCGATAGCAGTTGCAATAGCCGCTTTGATGAAGCGGTCACGAAACTCACGCAGATGTTCCTTCAGCTCCATACGGGCTTCAGGATTTAGTTTGCGGTTGCGTACATCCTGATCCGGTTTTGCCATCGTTTTCCTCGTTTTATTCTAAGCTCCGCCTCATACCTGTTATTCAAAAATTATCGATATGGGTAGATAAACTACTGGACAACCCGTGCCACCAGAGAGGTGGTTGCACGGGTTGTGTTGTTGTACTGAAAATTAGTTTTCAGACTTTTCGGACTTAGCTTTGTTGTCGACAACCTCAGCGGTGACAACATCGTCCTTATCGTCTTCCTTCTTACTATCGCTCTTCATACCCTCGACTTCGGACTTGAAGATACGCATCGACTGACCAAGACTACGTGCCATACCTGGGAGCTTGGGAGCACCGAAGAGCAGAACGATGAGGAGGATGACTACGATAATAGTTGCCGGGTGACTGAACAACTGACCCATAAGGTATGAACCTTTCTGTGCTTAGAGCAGGTCTCCGATATTTTGAGGTTGGCCGAGTCGATCTCGTCGGGAGACCCGTCGCTTGATTCGCTCAGACCTGCGTGTCTGTTTTCCTTGTTCGTATTCATTGTACGCCGTGGTTACCGGGGTAAAAATCCCTAGGCTTTGCTCGTCAGGCAATTTTCGGCGGGTATTCGCTTGCGCTTCATCGAAACGAGTTTCGACGGATTCCATCCATGTTGCTACAAGATCGAGTAGCATGAAGCCCCTTGTGAGTGCACGATATACGAACCACGCTAAAAACGCTAGAGAACCTATCGTTAAGGTGCCCCATAGTAATACCCAAAACCACCACGGCATAGGAATTATTATACAAGGTTGTTATTCTACTTATAGATGTCTGGGCGTGTCTTTCGCAGATATCTACGCTAGAAGCGACATCAGACGATCTATAAGTAGAGACCGTACAGGTTCTGGCTCAAGAATCTCTAGAGCACCTCCATACGCTACAACGAAATGCAATATTTGCTCAAGGCCTGCCTCGCTTTCACCAGGATAGTAGTGCAGCTCATGGTAAATCAAGGGCGTTTCAGGTTTAGAAGGCTGGGATCGTGAAACGTGAGTACTCCGCCGTTTCAAAGTACGGATAGTATTCTCTCGCCGCTCTGTTCTGAGACTTTCAACGTGGATTTTGACTCGAACATAAGGGTGTTCTGTATTTGTCTGTTGCTGCCGAGACCAAAGATGCGGGGTGTTGGGAATCTTAGCGGCGACGGCCTGATGGCTTTTACCGCCAAGCCGCGCATTTCTAATACGGTCAAGAGCAAAATTTCGCCAGGCATTAGAATCGGCAGCTTCACGCCACAGCCCATGCAGATAAAAACGATTATTTTCAAAGATCAGTGAGCAAGTATCAACGGTGCGCTGCACCCCTGCATAGTCAAAAATAAGGGTTCGTTTCTGAGAGACTGCCCGATGTATTAAAGGAATAAGATGGTGTTCAGGAGCGAAAATTAGGCTTCCGCGCAAGCGCTCAGCATCCTTTGGGTAGCTCACCAACAGCAGCTCACGAATTTTGGAAACGCGTGCATCGTCTGGGTAGAGAACCTCAGCAGCCGACACTGAAAAGAAAAGCATGGCACGCTCTAAAGCTGACAGAGGAACGCCCTGATAAATCGGATCGTCACATGAATAGGTTAGCTCGGCATATAGTTCACGACCCTGACGAAGCGGAAAGACTATAGGGACTGCAAGATCCAACTCTGCAGCTCCGTAATCCTCGCAGACATTGGTAAAATCACTGACAAGGTTACTTTTAGGTTTGCCGTTATCCACTTGCAGAAGTGAAGCTGCAGGTTTAAAAGGAGCGCCCCCTTCAAACCAAGCCGCATCATCTTGGCTTAGACGATGTAGTACCAAGAGCATGTCAATCAAACGGTCTGTATCATCGTCACGTTTGCGGCGAGAATTCTTACGCCATGCTTCGGGCAAATCAGCCCTGCGCTGATGGGTAGAAAGCAAACGTTCCACCAGGTTGTGCTGAGCTCGATATGCCTCCTGGGCCCGTTGAAGGTCTTTGCTCGAAAAATCTGCGGACGATTTTGGGACCGTTATTTTCAATCCGCGTGCGGTGGCTTTCACCGCAGTTTCTCGAACACCATATGAGTCAAGAAGCAGCTGCTCATGTGAATCTAAAGATAAGGCGGGCACAGTACGGGCATAGCCCTGAAGGTTTTCAGAAAGCATGGTTTGAAAATCAAATGTTTCACCAGGCCGAACAAAATTCTCTTGCTGCTGTTGACTACCGTTGATGCGCATACTCTGAATGCGCTCAAAACGGTGAATATACGCACGATTCGGTTCTTCCTTCGGAGCCTCAGAACCCTCGCGAGAGGGATAGTGCGCCGCAAAATACCAATTGCCGTAACGGTACCCTATCCCCCACACGGACAGATTCTCGCTATGGCGAGTATTGAGGTCCCCATAGTCCATGTCAATGGTTTTATGCTCGCTAAAGGCACTAAAAATCTCTTCTAGATGGGAATCATCACTCAGACGTATACGCTGGAGCGGTTCCTCTAGCTCCTCTAAACGTGTAGAAGCTGATAGCGTGGGAACGCTAAGAATGATCTTACGCATCATACGATGTGCAGAGCTTTCAAGCTCGGTACCTTCCCAGGCACGGCACAGGCTCATGAGAAATTGTGCGTCCTCTAGCTTAAGTTCCCAATCAAGAAGCGGATTAGGGACCGGAGTGTACACATAGTAGCTTTTGCCATCACGTTCAACATGCTTAAACGTGATACCAGCATCACGCAAACAGTCCTTTGCACGCTCAAACTTTTTAGCGATGGTCTCAGCTTTTCGTTTATTCCCCGAGCCAAAGATGGTGTATTCGTCTAAACCGTATACTTCTAAAAACTCTGCGCGAGAAATACCGCGCCGCGAGCTATTGCATAGCCGATGATAAATCCTGATCAACGATGAACTAGACGAAACATCTCGCGCTTTTGTTACCATATAACCATCATACGGGGATATATAAAACCTTAAACAACTCAGGGGCTGCTGTATTCGTACCCGTAAATTACGGCAGCAGCCCCGAAGTTTTAGATTTTCTAGCTAACGTCTACCAAATCCACTACAAAGATCAGGGATTCACCAGGTTTAATGACCGATCCTGCGCCGCGGTCACCGTAGGCCATGCTTGCAGGAATTTCGAGGCGACGCCGACCGCCAACCTTCATGCCTAACAGCCCTTCATCCCAACCGCGGATAACCTGCCCCACGCCAACCTGGAACGGAAGCGGCTCGCCGCGGTTCCATGAAGCATCGAATTCCTCACCAGTGGAAAAAGCAACACCTACATAGTGTGCCAAGACACGAGAACCGGGAACAACCTCAGCCCCCTTACCTTCGATAAGATCTTGGATAACAAGTTCGGTCGGGGCGTCGCCCTCGGGAAAATCAATTTCCGGCTTTTCTCGATCAAGCTTACGCTGGCCAAAAGACATAATATGTTTCCTTTACTCTCAAGTGCCCTACCGAAGATGGGTACAGCGCTTATCGGCAGAGCTCGAATAGAATTTACTGTTTGGTGGGATCAGCCGTAGGCGCCAAGCTAGACGGGATAGCTGTGGGGGAAGCTGAAGAAGACTCCTTAGCCTGCTGAGAAGGCTGCGCTGAAGCGTGGGCTGGGCTCATGGGAACAGTCGCTAAAATATCGACAACAAATACTAGGGTTCCCTTGGGTCCACCATTCTGTCCCTCTTCCCCATAGGCAAGTTCAGCAGGAACAACAAGCTCAACTCGAGAACCTACTTTCTTACCCTTTAAGCCCTGTTTCCAACCCTTAATAACTCCGTTAAGCTGGAAATTTGCGACCTGTTTATCGTAGTTCCCATCAAAGACCTTACCATCAGACCACTGAGCGCCAATATAACGCACATATACTGCATCGTTCTCATTGACTTCGGCACCGGTACCAGTAATCAAATCTTGAGCAACAAGCTCATGCGGAGCCTCTCCCCTATCATCTGCGAACTTCAGCTCTGCCTTACCCGTAGTCTCATTCAGAGAGAAGGCAGGAAGCTTCGGATTGGGAGCTTGCTCAGTACCCTGAGCATATTTAGGAAGATCCTTTTCTGTGGGAAGCTTCCGAGCTACGGTATAAACCTCAAGATTGGTTGGTGAACCAGCTTCGACAGTTGGTCGTACTGAGGAAGCAGACTGCTGTTGCTGCTGCTCGTGGGACACGTTCGTACTATATACAAAAGAACCACCAACCTTCATCTTCTTCATAACTTCGTAAATAGTGGGTTCTATCGTTTTTAATCGACCAACTTGAATGGGTATAGATTGCTCATTTTCGTTATAAGAACTGCCTACCAACGAACCATTTTCACCATTAAAAATTGAAGCATTGACGAGAACAGTATCGCTATCCTGAAGGGAGTCACCTGTACCTTCATCCAGTACCCTGGCAACCTCCCGATCTGTAGAAAAAGGTGTAGAAAAAGATACAGCGGGAACCTGAGTTCCGCCCCTAAGATCTACCTGTACTTTGTCAAGTGCTTCTGAGCTACTCACAGTGTTTTCACTAGTAGAAGCGGACGGCGAAGATTCGTTTTGACCCGAGTCACCAGCGCCGCAAGCGCTTAGCAACATCGAAAGAGTGAGTACTGAAGCAGCCAAGGCTTTTTTCGACACAAAGGTTCCTTCCCTAGGTTTTCTTTATTTCGGAGTTAAACGTTTAAGATACACCGAAATTATGTGATGCTCTATAACTTAATATTAAACGGGCGAAAACCCGACAAATACAACGGTGTAGAGCAAATCAATAAGAACATAAAACATACGTAAAGTATCAAACCCTAGAATAAAAAGCTAGTTGTAGAACCATATTGTGGAACATTACACCAAAGGCGGAACAGACTGAGGAGGGTTCTTATGGCGAAGCATCTCAAGAACCTTTGTGAGTTCGGAGCTCTCTGTTTGAAAGGGATCTTTAAATACTAGGGTGTGCTGTGGGTATGCATTGAGTTTAAGGTGTACCCAATCTACAGTAGACTGCTCCCCCGCATTTTTAGCCGCCTCCACAAACTGTGAACGTAGGCGTGCGCGGGTTGCCGGAGGTTCTTGCATCGCGTTCCGTGCGGCATCAGACGGGAGGATAGTTGTGATGGCTCCACGCCGGACTAGAGCATGGTAAACCCCGCGGTGGGGGTCAATATCATGGTAAGCAAGATCAAGCTGTTGGATGCGAGCGCTCGCATAGTCTGTCGGCGCTCCAGCCGTGTTGCTACGGGCGATGTATGCGTCTAGGAGTTTCTTTTTGATAGCCCAGTCGATTTCGGTGTCAATACTGCTGTAGTCACCGGTTTCGATGGCGTCGAGGGTGCGCTGCCAGAGGTCTAGTGCGTAATCGACGCGATGGTGGTGGGCCCCGTATTGCGTGATGTATTGGCGGGCGGCGTCGAGGTAGTGTTTTTGAACGCTTAGAGCTGTGTAGCGTTGTCCGTCTGTGGTTTCAAAAGCTGCGGTTCCGGTGAGGTCGTGGCTGATGGTGCGTAGAGCTTGCGGAACCGATGCGAGTTCTAAGCTGGTAACAGGAAATCGGTCTTCGAGCATGCGTAGCACAAGGTCGGTGCTGATTATTTTGAGCAGTACCGTGGGTTCCGCCATATTGGAGTCGCCGTTGATGACATGCATACGGCGGTATCGTGAGGCATCGGCGTGGGGTTCATCGCGGGTGTTAATGAGGGGTCGTGTGCGGGAGGTTGAGGTGCTTGCTGCTTCCCAGATATGGTCTGCTCGCTGTGAGAACGAGTATGAAGGTATGCCTGTAGTGGCTTGTGGATCTGTTGAACCTTGTAGGGGCCCTCCGTTGGGGTGGGTTTTCCCTGCGCCTACAAGGATTTGGCGGGTGACGAGGAATGGTACGAGTTGTTTAACGAGGGTGGGAAATTCGAGTTTGCGGCTAATGAGGTAGTTTTCGTGGCTGCCGTATGAATTGCCGGCGGAGTCTACATTGTTTTTGAAAAGGTAGATCGTGCCGTTGAGAGGACGATCGTGGTGTGTGCTCAATTGCTCTTGGGCTTGTTGCGCTAGTTGAGCGAAGAGGAGCTCGCCCGCGCGTTCTTGGGCGAGGAGTTCGTCGATGGTGGCGCATTCGGCGGTGGCATATTCAGGGTGTGAACCTACATCGAGGTAGAGCCGTCCACCGTTGGGCAGGAAAACGTTAGTAGAGCGCCATTCATCAAGGACGGGCTTGAAGAGCGCTGCAGCTGTTTCTTCGACGCTGAGCCGTCCTAGCCCCTGGGGTACGTAGCTAAGTCCGAATTCGCTTTCTATGCCAAATATGCGTTGTTCCATGGTGTGTTTCTAGTAAGGGGACGAAAGTGCTTTGAGTAAGTCTTTGAGTTACTGACCGCCCTTTTGGACGAATCCGGTGACGAATTCTTCGGCGTTTTCGGCGAGCAGCCCGTCGATTTCGTCGAGGATATCGTCGACTTCGCTTACGTCATGTACAACGGTCGTGTCTTGTTGGGTGAGGGATTCCTCCTGTTCAGTGAGTTCTTCGTGGTACTGGGGCTTTGAAGCGTGGATGCGTTCACGTGACATGTTTTCTCCTAAAGGTCTTTATGGGGTGTCGTGTTCTGTTGGAGGAGTTGAAGCAGTTCGTCGGAGTGGGTAACTCGTGGTAAGAGCGGGTCTACTTCAGATTGAGTGTAGCGTGTGGGCTCAGGCATGACGAGTCGGGTAAGTTCGTGGGAGTAACGCCCTCGGCAAGATACGGTATCCCAGTTGATACCAATGATTTCATCGGGCCATCGGCTCATGAGGGTTCCTCGGAGATAAGCACGGGTGTCTGATGGTGGGGTGTGGGCGGCGTCTTCAATGTCTTGAGGTGTGAAGAGGGTGCACATCCGACCACGCGCTACGAGGCGGTGGTAAAGACCCCGTGTAGGATCTATATCTGCATAGTGTATGTCAAGGGCTTTGAGCTTTGCATCGGTATAGGGAACACCTTTGGCCACATAGCTGCTGACGAGCGCATATTTAGCGACCCAGTCGAGACGATCTGCAAGTGCGAGAGGATTTGTTTCTAGGGCATCGAGTGTTTCTTCCCAGAGGGCGAGTATTTGTTGGGTGTCGTTGTCGGCTCCGGTGGGGTTCTCTTGTTCGTGGCTTTTGCAGGCGTTGAGGTATGCGCGTTGAATTTCTAGAGCTGTGGCGAATTTGGTGGTGCTGTCAGAATCTTCTGTGAGCGGGAGCTGAGCACTGAGTGATAGGTCGTGGCTGGTGGTGTGTAACGCTGTTACTGGGTCGGCGAGGTGTAGGTTTGGGGCGCGTCCGGATTCTATGAGGTTTAGTACTAGAGTGGCTGTGCCGAATTTAAGGAGGTTTGAATAGTGGGAAAGATTGGCGTCTGCAGGGATGACGTGCAGGCGACGGTAGCGTTCGGAGTTGGCGTGGGGTTCATCGCGGGTGTTAACGATGGGCCGTCGAATAGTTGTTTCGAGCCCGACAGGGCGTTCAAAGAAGTCGGCTCGGGAGCTGATTTGGAACCCTGGAATTTCGCCGTTGACGCCTATGCCTACTCGGCCTGCTCCGGTATAGATGATGCGTGTTGCAAAGAAGGTTAGGAGCGTGCTAGCAACGTCTTCGAAAGGGATATTGCGGCTGATGAGGTAGTTTTCGTGTGCACCGTAGGATTGTCCCTTGGAATCGGTATTGTTTTTGTAGAGCTTGATGGCGGGTAGGTTGTCGTTGCTATGCTGCGCTACTTCTGTGATGGAATCGTAGGCTATTTTGTCACCTGCAGCGTCGTAGAGTACTGCTTGGAGCGGAGTGAGTACTTCGGGAGATGAGTATTCGGGATGGGCATGGTCGACGTAGAGTCGGGCGCCGTTGGCGAGCATGGCGTTCATGGTGACTCGGTCCCAGTCGAGGCGTTCCGGATAGCCTCCTCGTCCGTGGATAAGTTCTTGGGATCCGTCAATTCCTGCTTCTCGTAGGGCTTCAAGCGCTATGTCTTCGCTTGTGAGTTCTCGACGGGTGTGTGTGAGTTGTGAGGAGTATGCCTCTTGTTCTTTGACGGTGTGTCCGAAGGCGTCAGTGAGCGGAGACTCGGATTCTGTAGACCAGCGCGTGCGCTGTGCTTCTTGCGCGTTATTCTCGATGGTCCGGCGCAGAGATTCTGTGCGCTTCGCTTCCAGTTTTTCGTACGTATTGACCACGATAGCGGAGAGTATCGTGGGGTTTGCGCCGAGGGCATCCGGGGATATGACACCGTATTCGGTTTCTGCTCCCATGATGCGGTGAATACCGTAGACGGGCTGGAACATGAGGTTACTTTCTTGGAACGATTAAGGTGTAGTGGCGGTATGTGGCGGCATGATGGAAAGAAGCCTTCCTCGTACTCCGCGTATGGTGAGCGCATCTTCAACATCGGGTAGCGGCGGCAGCTCAACTTGATCTTCAAATTCTGCGCGAACCGCTTCGAGAAGATGCCGTGTGGTAATACCTTCTGACAGGATTTCAGGACTAGTACCAGTGAGCGGTGAACTTGCGTGGCTGAGATATTCCTTGATGGCGTACTTTTTAGCGCGATCCACAATGTTGCGGATAACGGCGCCAGAGACAAAGTCACCGCGATATAGGGTCTCTTCGTGCAGGCGGGGATTATCTGCTGTGTTAATACCCTGGTCCAAAGTTGCTGCTACATAGGCGTTAGCGGAAGTACGAGCATAAAGCTGCGCGACGGCGGCAGAGATCATGGCTGCTAGCGTCGCCTCTGCCGAACCGTGCTTGGCGACTTCGTGGGGATCTAGAGGCAGATCGTCCGTGAGATATAGCCCGAAAATCTCGGTAGCTCCAGAGGCATCTGGACGGTTAATACGGATTTTCAGGTCGAGGCGCCCTGGGCGCATAACTGCAGCGTCAATGAGGTCTTCACGGTTTGTGGCGCCGATGACGATAACGTTCTGTAAGGATTCAACGCCGTCGATTTCAGCAAGAAGCTGTGGAACGATGGTGGTTTCTATATCTGAAGAACGCCCCGTGCCACGGGTACGGAATAGTGACTCCATTTCGTCGAAGAACACAACGACTGGGTGACCAGCTTGGGCTTTTTCCCGCGCCGCCACGAAAATATCACGGATCTGCCGTTCGGTCTCTCCCACGAATTTGTCGAGGAGCTCTGGGCCTTTGATATTAAGGAAATAACCGCGAGTATTTGTACCTGGGTTTAACGCGGCAGCACGCGCCGCTAGTGAGTTTGCCACAGCTTTGGCAATCATGGTCTTACCGTTTCCGGGCGGTCCGTAGAGCAATATACCTTTGGGCGGTGCCAAATGGTAACGCTCGAAAATCTCTGGGTGCAGATAAGGCAGCTCAACGGCATCACGAATCTGCTCAATTTGCGCTCCGAGGCCACCAATATCTTCGTAAGAAATATCCGGAATTTCTTCGAGGACGAGTTCTTGAGAGCGGCTTGCCGGAACTATCCCGGTAACCATCCGGATGCGGCTATCTAGGGTAACTGCATCACCTGTGCGCAGGGAATCGACATCAAGCTCCCCTGAGACACGGGCAACTTGCTGAGCACCAGACGCAGTATCGATGAGCACTTTCTGGGGGCTCAGAACCTCACGAATCGTCACAACGTCCCCATAGGATTCATATCCGAGGGATAGAACAGCTTCGGACTGCTCGTTTAGAAGCACCGTCATACCCGGTGCTAAGTTTTTACGATCCAAAAGCGGGGAGAGCGGAATACGCATAAAACGTCCTCCGACTTGGACATCAAGGTAGTCTTCGGTTTCAGCAGGGCTCTTATCGTCAGCAGCCTGCGCATAGGTCATACGCTGTCCCGTACTGACCGCAAGAATAATTCCTGAATTCAACGGGGGCATGATCTCTTGCGCTAGTGAAGCCCGTAGCCGCTCAATCTCATATTTGAAGTGAGTAAGTGCCTCAACCAATTTACGATTTTTCTCAGAAGCGGCTCGTAACTGCCGGGTCATATTAGTGCGAGTCGACTCAGCAGCACTTACACGCCTCAGTAAAGCCTCATACTCTTGGGGGCTTACAGCGCGAGAAGAAGGAATCGGATTCTGGCTCTGAGCTGCAGAATAATGCGGCGCGGGGCTTGGCTGACGAGCCGACGACTTGGGATCTGAAGACGATTCCCGAGACGGATTTATATGTTCAGGCGTCAAATCCTTTTCCTCTCATCAGCAAACTTGTCATGGACGGTGTTTTTGCCCACCGCTGCGGGCCAGAAATATTGGTCAAGCCTACTCGGGTTTGTCTAAACCATTGGGTATAGAAGTTTCTTCCTGAGATTCAGCTACAGCCACCCGATGGGCATGCACTGCATGCTCCGCAAGATTTTTAGCGTCCCGTAGGGCACGGCGCACCTTCTTATCAGTAACCTCTCGCTCCCCCACATTCATCGGAATCCAGGCATTCATATCATCATCGGTGAAGTCGTTTTTAGAAGCCCGACGCTTCGGAGAAAGACGAACAGCCCCATCAGCAAGGCGCCGGGCTACGATCAGAAAAGCTGTATGCGCAACCATCCGGTGATCTGGACGAACCGCTAACCCCTCAACATGCCAGCCGCGTACCATAGTTTCATCGCACTCAGGCTCTGTAAAACGACCATCCGCACGCAGCCCTTCCACCAGCCGAGACATTTGGGTTACCGTTGCCACATAACAAATTAACACCCCACCCGGTGCAAGAGCCTGCGCAACAGCATCCAAACATTCCCAAGGCGCAAGCATATCAAGTACCACACGATCGACACTGCCGGGCTGCTCAACTTCGGGAAGTCTCTCTTGGAGATCGCCAATGCTCAGCTTCCACGCGGGATGCGCTCCCCCGAACATAGTCTCAATATTTGCACGCGCGACCTCAGCGAATTCTTCGCGACGTTCAAAAGAATGCACATAGCCATCATCGCCTACAGCTCGCAACAAAGCGATAGAAAGAGCACCGGACCCAACACCGGCTTCGACAACACGAGCCCCCGGAAAAATATCGGCCTTCACAATAATCTGAGCGGCATCTTTGGGGTACACCACGGCAGCACCACGCGGCATAGACAACACAAAATCTTTGTACAGGGGGCGCAGCGCCTGATAAAGAAAACCGTGAGTGTTCTCAATAACAGTTCCTTCAGGCGCACCGATGAGTTCATCGTGTTTGAGGAACCCTCGATGTGAATGGTACTCCCCACCTTGCTGCAGAGTGATGGTGGTGATGCGACCACGCTCGTCGGTTAATTGCACGCGCTCGCCGGGGCGGAATGAACCACGGCGGTTAATGGCACCGGTGGGAGTGGTCATATGCTGTGTGTCTCCTTGTCACGTAGTTTATTTCTATTCTACCGGTTCTATGGATAAACAAAGGTTCCCATATCAAGACTCAAAGCTTAGTACGGGAACCAGTCGTTCATAGTAGAACCTGTTTTAGAGCACAACTCCTAGGCGTGCTGAGAGCGTGTCTCGAATAAGTTCTCCGCCGCCACAAGGCTCAGCGTTACCATCGCGCACCTGCTCAAGAGCCGAAATAGCCCAAGCGTCAAGTGCCATGAGCGCACCTGATGTTTTCAGATCATCCGCCAGATACTCCCGTACCTTCTCTAGCGCCTGTTCAGCCGCAGATGAATCAGTACCGTTAGCGCTTTCAACCGCCTGACGGTAAAGATCTAGGCGAGCCTGAGCCTTCTTAAGATCCTCATCAGTCCAGAACCAATCTTCACGGTAGTGGTGATCCATAATAGCGAGTCGAATCGTATTGGGGTCAACACCCGCTGCACGAAGTTTAGAAACCAGCACAAGGTTACCGCGGGATTTACTCATCTTATGACCATCAAGTCCCACCATCCCAGTGTGCGCATAGTGCAAAGCATGTGGGCGGTTCGAGACGGCCCATGAATGTCCGGCGCCCAAATCATGGTGCGGGAATTTTAGATCGGAACCACCTGCTTGAACCGTCAGCGGACCATCTATAAATTTACGAGCAATCATCGTGCATTCAATATGCCAGCCGGGACGTCCCTCCCCTAGAGAGCCTGCATCCCACGAAGGCTCACCTTCACGCTTAATACGCCACAAAAGCGGGTCTAAAGGGTCACGCTTGCCCGAACGCTCAGGGTCTCCCCCACGTTCAGAGAAAATATCGAGCATCTCATCGCGGCTCATGTGGCTGACTTCGCCAGGAGTCCAGGAATATCCGTCCTCATTCTGTGGAAGTGCCTGTACCGCCTTTAGATCAAGATAGATATCACCGCCGGGGTGCTGCACACCCTTTTCATCGACATACCCCGCCACACGATACGCCAGGGAACGTTCAACAAGATCCTCAATCACCGGGAAAAGCCATTGAATGGATTCAACGACGCCCACATAATGATCAGGCGGAAGCACATGAAGCGCCTCCATATCGGTCCTGAAAAGTTCAGTCTGCTCTTCGGCAAGTTCTTGCCAATCAACGCCAGTAGCAGTGGCACGCTCTAATAGTGGGTCGTCCACATCAGTCACATTTTGTACATAAGTGACAGTTACCCCGGCATCACGCCAGGCACGATTGAGCACATCAAAAGCAACATAGGTTGAAGCATGGCCCATATGCGTTGCATCGTACGGGGTTATCCCGCAGACATACAACCCTGCGTGTTGGGGCTCTTGAAGCTGAACCACAGTGCCCGTCGAAGTATCAAAGATCTGCGGTAGTGGTGCCGACCCCGGCAGAGACGGAACTGTGGGCGTATCCCAAGCTCGCATAGGGCTTCCTTTCAACGACCAAAAATCTACCTACAAGCATACCCGCCCAGCTCAACCTAGCGGACGGGCATAACATGGTGAACGCTCAAAGCGTACTACGACGTAATAAAGCCTGTACCCAGGCCTACGAAAATTAGCGTGCCCAGAATAATGCGGTACCACACGAAAATACTGTATGACCGAGTCGATACGTACTTGAGGAACCAACCGATGATCAAATAACCAACAACAAAAGCAATCACAGTTGCGATGAGCGTGGAGAGCAAACCGTAATACTCTAGGTGTTCTTGACCGATAACCACTTTACTGGCCTTATAAAGCCCAGACATATACACAGCAGGCATCGCCAGCAGGAATGAGTAGCGGGCTGCAGCCTCACGAGTGTATCCCATGAACAAGCCAGCCATAATGGTGCCGCCCGAGCGAGAAACACCTGGGATAAGAGCTAAGGATTGTGCCAAACCATAGACTAAACCATGATGCATATTGAGGTCTTTAAGCTCTCGTTGTTCCTTACCGAAACGATCGGCTACCGCAAGGAAGACAGCAAAAACGATCAGAAGCGCCCCGACAATCCACAAAGACCTGAACGAGGTGTCGATGTAGTCTTCCAAGAGGAAACCCAGAACACCAATGGGGATTGAACCAATAATAATGAGCCATCCCATACGTGCATCAGGATCATCTCGCTTGACTTTACCGGTGAGCGAACCGAACCAGGCACGAATAATACGCACAATATCACGCCAGAAAAAGACTAGGACCGCCGTCTCAGTCCCCAACTGGGTAATAGCGGTAAAAGCGGCACCAGGATCAACATTTTCGGGCAACAGTTGACCGACAATGCGCAAATGGGCAGACGACGAGATCGGAAGGAACTCGGTAAGGCCCTGTACGAAACCTAGAATAATTGCTTGAATATACTCCACGATAATCAAGAATACCGTACCTGATAACGCATGTCTGGGTTTGTGAACCGTCGTCCTCACGCGTTCCCTAATAAACAGCAGGGTTCTAGCAGCACATGTACCGCTAGAACCCCGTGTTTACAGGCAGGATTTACCTTTATATGGATGATGAATGTGCTTCATCACGCAACGCACGGTTCACAGCTGAAACCATAGCCTTCAGCGCTGCACGAGTGGTCGAGTCATCCACCCCGATGCCCCAAAGCACACGCGCATCAATAGCAACCTCAATATAGCAGGCAGCGTTTGCGGTTGAACTGGAGGACATGGTGTGTTCGGAATAATCGAGCACACGCAGATCTACGCCTTCGTCACGAAGAATACTCTGAAGCGCATCCACGGGACCAGTTCCTGTACCGGTACGGGTAAAGAGATGACCATCAATATTCAGCCCTACGCGAAGGGATGTCGAGCCCGTGTCAGCAGACTCAATATTGATCGACTCAATACGATACTTACCCCAACGAGGCTGATCATCAGGAGCAGGCAAGTATTCATCCGTGAAAATATTCCACAGATTTTGTGAGGTCATCTCGCCGCCGTCGGCATCAGTGCGAGCCTGCACAATCTGTGAGAACTCAACCTGGGCACGCTTGGGTAAATCCAGGCCGTAATCCTTCTTCAGCAGATATGCAACACCGCCCTTACCAGACTGCGAATTCACGCGGATAATGGCTTCATAGGTGCGTCCCAAATCTCGTGGATCGATAGGAAGGTACGGAACTTCCCAGAAAACCTCGTCCACAGTCTTACCCTGCTCGGCCGCACTAGTTTCAAGAGCTTCAAAACCCTTCTTGATAGCGTCTTGATGCGAGCCAGAGAAAGCGGTAAACACCAGATCGCCGCCATAGGGGGAACGCTCATGAACCGGCATCTGGTTACAATATTCAACGGTTTTGCGGATTTCATCAATATTAGAGAAATCAATCTGAGGATCGATCCCCTGGGTATAGAGATTCAAGCCCAGAGTAACCAGGTCGACGTTACCGGTGCGCTCCCCATTGCCGAAAAGACACCCCTCAATGCGGTCAGCACCCGCCAAATATCCTAATTCGGCGGCGGCAACACCCGTACCACGGTCGTTATGGGGGTGTAGGGACAAAACGATGTGGTCACGGTGATTGAGATGACGGTTCATCCATTCCACAGAGTCTGCGTAAACATTAGGCGTTGCCATCTCAACGGTAGCAGGCAGGTTTACGATGAGCTCGCGACCATTGACGCCGACCTCAAGCTCATCTGCGACGGCATTACATACGCGCGCCGCATACTCAAGCTCGGTCCCCGTAAAAGATTCCGGCGAGTACTCATACAGAACCTTGGTATCCGTAATCATTTGCTCTTCGTATTTCTTACACAGGCGTGCACCCTGCAGAGCAATATCCAAGATACCGTCTTCATCTTGACGGAATACTACGCGGCGCTGCAGCACAGAAGTTGAATTATAAAAATGAACAATGGCTTGAGGAGCGCCTTCGATGGCTTCAAAGGTGCGAGCAATCAGATGCTCTCGCGCCTGTACCAAAACCTGAATGGTGACATCTTCCGGAATATGTCCGTCTTCTACCAGAGTGCGCACAAAATCAAAATCAGTTTGTGAAGCTGAGGGAAAACCAACCTCAATTTCTTTGTACCCCATACGAACGAGTAAATCGAACATCGCCAGTTTGCGTTTTGTGTCCATGGGATCGACCAATGCTTGGTTGCCGTCACGCAAATCAACTGCACACCAACGTGGTGCTTGAGTAGCTACATGTGAAGGCCAAGTACGATCCGGCAGATCAACTTTAATCTGCTCGTGAAAAGGACGATACTTATGTACTGGCATGGACGAAGGCTGCTGGAAGTTTTGCATACTAAATTCCTTGAGAATCGTGCCTTGAAATTAGGCTCATAAACGGGTGTGATAAATCGCGAAAATGCGCCGCACAAAATACCCGGAACGGGTGCGGAAATAACTAAGCCCCGTTCCGGCGAATAAGGAGAAGCAGATGCGAAACTGCACAGTCGCCGAGAGTCTTCATACCTCAACGCTACCACGAGACAGAAGAGGAGCTATTTCCCAACACTCCTCTCGTCCATCATATGGAATAGAAATTTTCCAAGACGTACCTGCTGAAGCAGAAGCGGGGGGTGCAGCCTAAGGTTTAAAACCTTAGGCTGCACCCCCCGTAAGGTAGGCGTCAAAGCCTTACTACATTAGTAAGCAAATGCATGCTGGCAGGTGGCCTGATCAGCAGTCTGACCGGCAGCTCCACCCGCGATCTGCGAATCTTGTTTCTCCATCGCATCACCACTGGGGAAATCGGTGCCGATGGTAAGCGTTACGCCGGTAACCTGAGCGTTCGGCTCTACCCGCGTGATATTCATCTTTGCAGCAATTTCGCGCGCCTCAGCTTCGTAACCCTCGCCATAAGAAATTGTGGTGGTAGAAACAGATTCGGCAGTACTTGCCGGGGTTACACTTGTGTATCCAAGATTACCGATGATACGAGCAAGGGCTGCAGCACGACCGTCAATGCCCGTAGCGTTATACACGGTGATAGGTATCGACTTATCAAGCTGTGCAGGTGCATTATCGCCTTGCTTAGCTTCTTCAACCTTCAACGACTTATCATCACGAAGGCGCTGGAACACCGACTGCGCCTCAGAGGTAAGCTGCAGGCGGTTGGGATCTTGGTTCCACGGCTCGGTTGGGATAGTTGCAAAAACCACCTCGGACAGGTCGATGCCGCCAATGGTCGCACCGATACCGGCAATCTCGTTGGGATTGCCCAGATCATCATCAACCGTGACGTTCTGGGTGATAGCCTCCGCAATATTCAAAAGTTTATTTGGATTATCGAGTGTTCCCTCTGCCTTGACCTTACGAAGCAGAGCTGACAAGAACCCCTGTTGAGCTTGAATACGACCAATATCAGAGCCATCACCAAAGCCGTGGCGTGAACGTAGGAATGCAAGCGCCTGCTCTCCCTCGACCTTCGAGTTGCCAGCGGGTAGATTCAATCCGCTGTACTCGTCGTTGACGGGGTTATCTACACAGACTTCGACGCCGCCTACTACGCGAGAGAGTTCTTTAACAGCATTGAAATCTACCAGCATGAAGTGGTCAATGTGTACGCCCGTGAGTTTGCTGATAGTAGCTGCCGTACATCCCGGACCGCCGCGTGCCAATGATTCATTGATTTGTATATCATCCTCAGCTTCATAGGCTTTATTAGTCTTGGGGTCGGTGCATTTTGGGATCGAAACCACCAAGTCACGAGGAAAGGACAGCACATTTACGTTCTTACGATCTGCGCTGATCTGCAGGAGCATCATCACATCGGAACGAGCTTCTGAGTTGCGGTCATCATCGTTCCCGTAGGCGCCATTATTACCTTTACGGGTATCCGATCCGATAATCAGAATGTCGAGTGCACCATTCTCAACTGCACCCGTAAAGTCACTAATATTCAGCGGCTCAGTATGCAAGTTTGCGCGCAGACGTAGCAGAATAGCTCCGCCGAAGCCCATGAGGACAACCAACATGCAGACGCTCAAGAGCGCAATCCACTTGTTACGCGCCGACTTCATGATGCCGTGGCGCATATGGCGACCACTACTCTTCATAGAAGGTGCCTGAGGCATACCAACTCTCTTTCTATGTATCAGGACCGCTTAAAAACCTAGACGATTCAGCGCTCGGGGATCAGATTGCCACTCTTTAGCTACCTTGACATGAATATTGAGGTATACACGAGTGCCTAGCATAGCCTCAATCTGCTCACGCGCTTGTGTACCAATCTTCCGAAGATGAGAACCACCCTTGCCGATAATAATGTACTTTTGCGATTCGCGTTCCACAAACAGGTTAACATGTACATCCAGCAAGGGGTTATCTTTTGAACGGCCTTCTCGAAAGTTCATTTCCTCAACGGTAACGGCAATAGAATGAGGCAGTTCTTCACGCGCGCCTTCTAAGGCGGCCTCACGCACAAATTCTGCGATCATGGTAGCTTCAGGTTCGTCTGTAAGTTCACCCTCAGGATAGAGTGGAGGTGAAACCGGCATGTAACTTGCTAAAACGTCAGCAACGGCATCGACTTGAAAGTGCTGTACCGCTGAAACCGGGATAATATCAGCCCAACCACCCTGACCGTCATGGACTGTGGGCTCATAATTTTTACCAGTTCGTCGTTGAGCTGCGGGACCTGAACCTTTGGCAAAAGGTATATTTTTATTGTCTTTCTTGCTACGCGATACACGATTCTCACGATGCGTAGCCCGGCGGGCTCGATCGGCGCGTTCTGCGCTCATTACCTCTTCGCCAAGAGCCTGCACCGCTATAAGCTGTTCAGAAAGCTGATCGTTACCGACAGTATCAGATTTTGTGACTATTGCCACGACAGGTTTATTACTTGAAGCCACCAACTGAGAAGCAATATAACGGTCACCGGGACCAATTTTCTCGTTTGCCGGGATGCAAAACCCCAGGACATCCACTTGAGAAAGAGTGCCCGCAACAAGATCATTAAGTCGCTCCCCCAAAAGGGTACGAGGGCGGTGAATACCTGGAGTATCAACAAGGATCAGCTGATAATCGTCTCGATGCACAATACCGCGAATCGTGTGGCGTGTTGTTTGGGGGCGACTTGATGTAATCGCCACCTTCTGCCCTACCAAAGCATTCGTAAGGGTCGATTTTCCAGCGTTGGGACGCCCCACTAAAGATACAAACCCTGCACGATAATGCTCAGGGAAAGCAGGCTGAGCAGAGCCGCCACGTTCGATATCCATGATTCCTCGTTTCTGATGAAATGCTAAGCGTATAAAAATTAGTTGAATGTTTGCTGAGAAGAAGATGAATCTAGCGGCGTATTGAAGCCTGTGCCCTCCGGTGAGTTTGATTCTTCTCCTAAGTGAGGCTGCGATTCTTGACGGTACACTCGTAACATATCAACTTGATGGCGCCGCCCGCTGCTACCAATGGCACGAATGGTAATACCCTCAACCGTGACTTCAGACCCCACGATAGGTACTTTTCCTAGGTGCTTCGCTAACAAACCACCTACGGTATCTACATCTTCATCGTCAAGGTCAATCCCAAAAATTTCTCCAAGATCTTCAATGCTTAGGCGCGCCGAAACTTTGAAGCTTCCATCTTCCTGAAGGGAATACTCAGGTTTCTCGTTGTCATATTCGTCCGAAATATCGCCAACGAGCTCTTCGATAAGGTCCTCAAGCGTGACCATACCGGCGGTACCGCCATACTCATCAACAACGACGGCAACGTGCGTTGATTCCCGTTGCATTTGTCGCAAAAGATCCATAACTTTTTTCGATTCAGGCTCAAAACGCGCCTCACGCATAAGAGAGATAATGCTAGGCTCTGGAGCATCACCGCGGCTATAGGCAAGATGAGCCTGCATGCAGTCCTTGAGATATAGGATGCCAAGCACATCGTCGTTTGATTCTCCAATCACCGGCATACGCGAATATCCCGAACGCAGAAAAAGGCTAAGCGCGTTCTCAATACTCTCATTAGCCTCAACAGTCAACATATCTGTGCGCGGCACCATAATAGAGCGGATGCGCGTATCATCAAGCTCGAAAACCGACTGAACAATCTGTGCCTCATCATCTTCAATAGTCTCAGCATCAGAGGCACGATCCAGGAACTCGCGAAGCTCATCTTCGGCAAAAACACCGGCAGGACCATCTAAAACACGCTGTGGTGCTGCCTTATGTACAAGTGCATCAAGAAAAGACGACAACCACCCGAGAGTAATCGCGGTGAAATGCACAGGAGCAGCAAGACCTTTTAACATCACAACCGCGCGGTTTCGGCCTAAAGCCCGGGCCAACACCGTAAGCAGCGGATATCCCACTAACGCGACACATGCCAGAGTAATAAGCCCAGCCAGCCAGTGATGCTCGACTATGCTAAGGATAGCGACCATAAAGGCAAGAGTAGCCACCCCGGTCGTAAGAACCCGCGCCAGCCGCAAGGGATGCGTATACCGCTCGTCATTTCCGGTACTTGCTTCGGTCAAAACCCGCGCAAAAACACTATGTGGGTGTTCTTGCGCGACTTCCTCTGCCTCAGTGCGCGGTAAATAGACAAAGGCGGTTTCCGCAACAGTGATTGTAAACGCTAAAACCGTTGCGATTAGAGCAAGGATAAAGAGTAATAGCCCGGCCATAAATACCCCTAATGTCGGGTCTCGACGGGGGCAGCACGTCCCAAGAAGCCTTCAAGCAAAGAGCGTTGAAGCCCAAACATTTCAGCTTCTTCCTGTGCAGTCCCATGATCATACCCCAAACAATGGAGAATCCCATGCGTTGTCAGCAGACATAGCTCATCAAGCGTGGAATGCCCGGCGTCAGCACCCTGACGAGCCGCAACGGGCGGGCAGAGCACAATATCGCCCAGCATACCCTGGGCAAGCTCATCTTCAGTGCCGGGAACAAGCTCATCCATTGGAAAGCTCATGACATCGGTTGCCCCAGGTAAGTCCATCCATTCCAGATGAATCTTCTCCATCTGCTTCTCCCCAACAACGGCGATAGAGAGATAAGTATCTTTGCTTATGAAAAGCTTCGCGAAGATGTAATCCACCAGATTGCTGAGAACTTCGGTATCTACTGACGCAAAAGCATCATGAATAAGCTGAGTCGTGACGTTACCAGGCTTCTCATTAGGGTCCTCAACATGAAAATCAAGTACAGCCACTAGCGTTGTCCACCCTTCTGCTGTGACTGGTTCTCCCCAGACTCACCACCGTTAATTCCGGCTCGATCCAAAAGTTTCTCAGCCGCAGCTTCAATCGTGGCGCGCTTAACTTTACGATTACGTTTACGTTCCATAGCCTTTTGATCTTCGCCCCACTGATCGTACGCGGAGACAATGTTAGACACTAGACTATGGCGCACAACATCAGAGGAATCCAGGGTGCTAAAAACAATGTCATCAACCCCGGTCAAAATATTACGCACCTGTTTAAGCCCCGAAGCTTGGCCACCCGGCAAATCAACCTGTGTAATATCGCCGGTGATTACCATCTTGGAGCCAAAACCTAAACGAGTCAGGAACATCTTCATCTGTTCAGCCGTCGTGTTCTGTGCTTCATCAAGGATGACGAAAGCGTCATTCAATGTACGCCCGCGCATATATGCGAGGGGGGCAACCTCAATTGTTCCTGCCTCCATAAGCTTAGGGATAGCCTCCGGTTCAAGCATGTCGTGTAGAGCATCATAGAGAGGACGCAAGTAAGGGTCAATCTTATCGTTGAGAGTTCCCGGTAAAAAGCCTAGACGCTCGCCTGCTTCTACTGCGGGGCGAGTTAAGACAATTCGGTTAACCTCGCGGCTTTGTAGGGCTTGCACTGCTTTTGCCATAGCTAAATATGTTTTACCGGTACCAGCGGGACCAATGCCGAAGACAACAGTATTTGCGTCAATAGCATCCACATATTTTTTCTGGTTTACCGTCTTCGGGCGAATCGTCGTACCGCGTGTTGAAAGAATACTCGCTGAGAGCGTATGTGCCGGATTTGAAAGTTCATCACCGAGCATACCCATCAGACGATGGATAACTTGTACTGTAATCTGTGTACCGTGACTAGCGAGTACACGAAGTTCATTGAGAAGCTTCGCAACCGTGGTAACAGACACGGACGGACCGGAAATAAGAAGATCAAGATCCTTGGGACGAATTGAAATATTGTCAAAATAGTCCTCAACAATAGTGAGATGCGCGTCTTGAGGGCCAAGAACCGCTATCATCTCTGCGGCGCTTTTGAAAGATACGGTACGTGCCGTTGAGAGGGGTCGTGAGGTAGTCGTCAAAAGTAAGCTCCTTGGCTTGTTGGTTCTTAAATAAGTGTAACGTTACTTACCAGCGTCCCAACACTACGTTGATAGTGCACAGTGCTGCGGCACCAGCGGTGGAGGCTCGCAGAATTTCAGTTCCTAACAGTGCCTTGTGCGCACCCGCCCGCGTGAAAAGTTCGATTTCCCGCTCGGTGATGCCTCCTTCAGGTCCTACAAGAATATAAATTCTGGTGGGATTATCAGGGCTGTACCCAATCTTTCGCAGATATTCGCTTAAGGGTTCAGTGGCCTGTTCATGCAGAATGTAGACATACGCTCCCTGATCCGTGAGCTCGCGTATGTGTTCTGCGAGTTCCTGCGAAGAATACAGCTCTTCCACGGTAGGAATGAGCGCTCGACGCGATTGCTTAGCGGCGGCAGAGACAGTATTTTGCCACTTTTGGTGAGCTTTAGTAGCGCGTTCCCCTTTCCACCGCACGATAGAGCGATCGGCACTCCACGGGATAACGCTCCGAATTCCAAGTTCGGTGCCGGTCTCAATTGCCAATATGTCTCGGTTATCTTTGGCGAGTGCCTGCACAAGGGAAACTGAGAGGCTGTTATCGTCCTTATCTAGGTTTTGGACTGTAACTTCAAGTCCTTTAGAGGAAATCGCTGAAACAATACCGTGGATACGATGCCCTTGGCCGTCTGCAAGGTCAAGGTTCTCCCCTATAGCTAAGCGTTTCACCTTGGCGTGATGCGCTTCCGGGCCAGTTAGAGTAAATGTACTCCCTGCCGTGCAGCTGGCTAGCTCTTTGGCGGTAATGTAGAAAATGGGGGCGCTCATAAGATCCTTGATAAAGCTGTATCCGAAGTGTTTCATCTTACCGTACTAGGATTTTCAGAACACTTCGGATACAAAGAATGTTGTCTATTTAAATTGGTCTTTGAGTCGCGAAAAAAGACCATGTTTTTGTTTGACGTGGGTGCCTTCGTGCAAGTCTTCTCCACGAAGTTCAGCGAATTTTTGGAGCAACTCACGTTGTTCGGAGTTTACATTGGTCGGTGTTGTGACCTGAATACGTACCTGTAGGTCTCCGCGTTTATCGGAGTGAAGGCGGGTAACACCTAAGCCGTTCAAAGTTACGATGTCGCCGCTTTGTGCGCCTTCAGGGATGGTGATCTCTTGAACCCCATCGAAGGTTTCTAAGGGTACGGTGGTTCCTAAAACGGCTGCGACCATAGGAATATTCACCGTTGTAGTGAGATTATCACCATCGCGAACAAAGTATTTATCGCGCTTAACGTTGAGATCAATATAAAGATCGCCATTGGGACCACCATTGAGTCCAGCTTCGCCTTTACCTCGCAGACGTATGCGGGCTCCGTCATTAACACCGGCGGGAACGGTGAAGGTCAGCGGGAGTTTTTCGCCCACACGGCCCTGTCCGTGGCATTCTGGGCAGCGGTGTTTGATGACGGTGCCATATCCCTGACAGCTGGGGCACTCTACCTGCTGCATGACGGTTCCTAGGATGGATTGAACACGGCGCTGCATGAATCCCTGGCCATGACAGGTCTCACAGGTTTCGGGGTGGGTTCCGGGAGCTGTTCCTTCACCTTCACAGGATTTACAAGTGACGGCCGTGTTAAGCTCTACAGTCTTTTCGACGCCAAAAACTGCGTCTTTGAGGGATATTGAGACGTTGATAAGTGCGTCTTGTCCCTGGCGTACGCGGGACGCGGGACCGCTTTGTCCACCGCCTCCGGTAAACATATCGAAAAGATCTTGGAACCCGAAACTTCCTGAGCCGAAGCCGCCAAATCCTCCTGCGCCTCCGGGGAATCCTGCACGACCCTGTTCGTCGCCGGTAGCGTCGTAATTACGGCGTTTCTCGTTATCTGAGAGTACTTCATAGGCGAGGGTTACACGTTTGAACTCCTCGGCTGCCTCTTCGGATGGGTTAACATCGGGGTGCAGTTGACGCGCCTTTTTACGGTACGCTTTTTTAATCTCTTCGGGGCTTGCGTCCTTTGAGACTCCAAGAGTTGAGTAGTGATCGCTCACGTGTTTCTTCTATCCTTTTCGTACCGGAGTGCTCCGGGTATGGTGTCAATATAAAATCTGTAAATTTGTTGGGCTCTGAGGAGTTACCCGCTTGATGTCATGATGCTCGTGTGCCTAAGACATGACCTAGATAGCGAGCTACCGCGTTCACCGCCGCAATGTTACCACGGTAATCCATGCGGACTGGACCCACCACGCCAAGTTTTGCCGTATGCTTCCCCAAGGCGCCTTCATTGTCTGGTAAATGTTGTTTGCCGTATGAAACTACAACGGGTGAATCGTATTCACCAGTGACAATAGAAGCTCCTTGAAGCGCTTGCTCCGTATTCTCGTGACCGATCCTTACACTGTACCCGGCTTCTTGAACCGATGCGTGAGACAGCACGCGAAGCAGCGTAACCTGTTCCTCGAGCGCATCCAAAATGGGAGCTATGCTCGCCGAGAAGTCGTCGTGACTTCGTGCTAGGTTTGAGGTACCAGAGATCGCGAAGCGAATATCTCGTTCAAAATAAGGCTGTGCTCGCAGATGATCCACGATAGCTTCGGCGAGCTCCGGAGAGCGGCCTCGCAACGCTGGATGATGCGCTTCTGGCAGCAATGCACTTATGTTTTCGAAAGGTAAACCCTGAAGCATTTTAAGCAGGTTCTCTTTAATCGCTGCAAGAGCTGACACAGTTTCATCATGCGCTAAGGCTGTAGTCTCTGGCAGTATCACGGTAACCCGGTGGATTGTGCCAAGATCACTGATAAGCAATGCTAAGAGCGTGCGTGAATCTAGGGGTACGAACTCAAGATGCAAGAGAGTTCCAGCGTTACGTGTTGGGTACTGGATAAGCGCCACCTGATGCGTGAGATGGGCAAGTGTTCGGGTGGCGGCTTCAATCATGTCTTCTACGCTGTGTGCGCTTTCAAGAATTTGCCGTAACGCCGAAACTTGGGTTGCAGAGAGAGCACGCGGCGCGGCTAGAGCATCGACGAAGAACCTGTATCCCTGTTCTGTAGGAATACGCCCAGCGCTGGCGTGCGGTGCGCTCAAAAGTCCCTGTTCTTCTAAAGCTGCCATATCATTGCGTATCGTGGCACTGGATACTTGAAGATGGTGGCGCTGTGCCAGCGTCTTTGAACCTATGGGTTCGCCTGTGCGCACGTAGTCTTCAACGATTGCCTGCAATATGCGCATACGGCGTTCGTGTGACATGGTACTCCTTGCGACCCTATCGGTGGTTAATAATCTGGAAAAGCATAATCTGGCACTCTTGTTGAGAGAGTGCTAAAAACTACTTTTATCATAGCCGGGTAACCCCTAGCGGTACTAGTCTTTCGCCAGAAGCGAGTTATCAATACTTTAGAATTGGATGGGTTCTGCCAAAAGCTAACCTGCGGAAACCAGGCAATATCCGTGGTGCCGTTGTACGAAGGATGCAAGATATGAGTGAACGATACGCTTGGGGTGCACAAGATCTATCGCGTGCCTCAATGAATAACAGGCCTGCGCCTCCTCGTCGGGTCGAACTAAAACGCGGGATGGTCCTTGAGGATCTTAACGGGTGGGTTGGCGAAGTAGTGCGTGCCGAACGTATCGGTGGAGAAATATTTTTCGGGCTTGAAGACGCTCACGGACGGGTCAAAAATTTTCCTTTAGGAATCGGGTACTTTCTTGAGGGCGAACCGGTTGAGATTGTTGCCCCAACACCACGAAAGACCTCAGGGCGCAAAATTTCTCGTTCTGGTTCGGTAGCAGTTGAAAACGTTCCAGCACGGGTAGCGCGCGCATCCAGAATCTGGGTTGAGGGGCTTCATGATGCGGAACTCGTCGAGAAAGTGTGGGGCCATGATCTGCGGGTTGAAGGTATTGTGGTCGAGCCCCTTCATGGTGTTGATGATTTAGCAACTGCCGTTAAAGAGTTCTCCCCCGGTCCAGAGCGACGACTTGGAATTCTTGTGGATCATCTTCTGAAAGGCACCAAGGAAGAACGTGTTGTGGCGGAGGCTTTAGCTGTTCCCGGCGCTGCTGGAAATATTAAGATTGTGGGGCACCCTTTCATTGATATTTGGCAGGCCGTCAAGCCGCAGGTTTTCGGAATTCCGGCATGGCCGCAGGTGCCTCGAGGTGAGGACTGGAAGAAAGGAATTCTACGTCGGTTGGGACAGCCACATCAAAACCAGGAAGACGTGGCAAACGCCTGGAAACGTATTCTTTCCCGAGTTGACTCTTATTCCGATCTTGATCCTACGCTGCTAGGACCTGTTGAGTCGCTCATTGATTTTCTGACTGAATAAGGTAATGTGAGTAGCTCAGGTTGTCTATGCCGCGCCTCTGGCGAGGCGTTCGGCAAAACACGTTACAATAAATAAGGATTTTAGGTTGTACAGGTGCACCAACTGAGGCATGTGTACGGCAGAGCAAAATAGACGAGTAATAATCAGGATTTCTGTGGTTCAAGATACTCGCCCGGAGGGGCATAAACGAAACATTACACCTTTGCCTGTGTCGCAGGACCGGAGCATGGCGACTTTTGCTCACTTTAGCGGCATCATTGGGTTTTTGCCTGCCGCTGCTATCTACTATTTGTATCGTGACCGCGCCCCCTTCACTGAGCAAGAGTCACGTGAAGCCATGAACTTTACGCTTCTGCCTTCAATCATAATTCTTGTTCTTCTCATTTTGAGCTTTGTGCCCGGCATGGCAAGCCTCATGATGTTCTTTACTGCTATTCTGTGGCTTTATATGGCGATCAGTTCCGTAATTGCGGGCATCTACGCCGCTCAAGGAGAACCTCATAGGTACAAGCTCAACCTGCGTATCCTTGACCTTTTCCTCAAGCCTGCTGAAGACTTCAAAGAAAAGAAGAAGCAGCACCGAGAAGAAATGGAAGGGCAACAGCAACAACAGGCAGCCGAGCGCCGCGTATAAACAGCCTTATACACCGTATAAGGCACCCCGGGTCACTATTTCGATATGGAATATGTGGCCCTTTATTTTTACGCGCATATTACATACCACATAAAACACCTGTTAACGATTGAAGGCCCCTGATACACAAGGGACCTTCAACCGTATTCACTCAACTTCAGCAAAGACGACAACACGCTGTAACATATACCGTCCTGCCGATATAAACTCTACCTTAGTTTCAACCTAATGTCTAGTAATTCAATTATTTTATCCTGAAAGTTAAGGCAATTATATTTTTGGGGTAAGTATTCTCGCATATTTTACGAGACATTTATTTTATATCTGGAAGTAATTCTCGAGTAACAGCATCACCTAAAAGTCGCCCCTGCAGCGTGAGTTTTACCGAAGCATCAGGATTGGGCATACCGGTATCCGTAAAAATATCGGATTCAATGAGACCTTGCGAGAGCAACCATCGTAAAGAAGACCCCAGGTCAGCGGCAGGATGCACGGCTAGAAGCTCGTGCATAGGCAGCCCCTCACGTACTCGAATCAACAGCATAATCGTCTCAAAAGAACGAGAATCTGAGTCTAAAATCTCTCGCGCTGCGGCCGGCGACTGCCCAGCTCGAACGCGATGCGCATAGGGAACGGGATGTTTAATATTCCACCACCGGGTACCGTTTATATGTGAATGTGCTCCCGGTCCTATTCCCCACCAGTCTTGATTACGCCAATACGCCATATTATGGTCACTTCGAGTATGCTCAGACCGAGAATAATTCGAGACCTCATACCACCGATATCCGGCTTGCATGAGAAGATCTTCTGCACGCAAATACATATCTGCCATGAGGTCATCATCAGGCATTGTATATTCACCGCGCCGAATTTGTGCAGCAAGTTTAGTACCGTCTTCAACAATCAAAGAATATGCAGAAATGTGGTCTGGCTGATAAGAAATCGCCGCTTGCACACTTTGCTCCCACTGCTCCAGCGTTTCTGACGGAGAGCCATAAATTAAATCTATCGATACTTGAAGACCAATATCTCGCGCCCACGCCACAACTTTAGGAACATTTTCGGGTGTATGGGTACGGTCAAGAACTTTCAAAACCTCGGGCACAACAGATTGCATACCAAAAGAAACACGCGTAAATCCGCCGTCTTTTAACGTCTGCAGATCCTCATAGGTGACAGAGTCAGGATTAGCCTCGGTGGTGACCTCAGCACCATCTTCGATACCGAAAATATCAATTGCAGTTCTCAGGATGCGCACCAAATCATACGCAGGGAGTTTCGTGGGCGTACCCCCGCCGAAGAATACCGTATGCAACGGCCGCTTTACCACCCCGGATGCTTCAAGAGCGCGAGCGGCAAAGAAAATCTCAGCTATAGCATCGTCCGCATACGTACCCAGCCCTATCCCGTCACCAAAATCTTCGGTGGCATAAGTATTGAAATCACAATACCCACATCGCACCGAGCAGAACGGAATATGTACGTAGAGGCTAAAATCACGGTTTTGGCACCCGTGCGCACACGAGGCTGGGATGCGTCCATCACGCGGCGCGGGCGCGCCAGCCGGTTGCGCGGGTGCCATACAATGCCTCCTTCATGGGAATCTAGCCGAGTGCGTGTGCGTAAAAATGACGGGTAGAGACGCTCTTTTCTTGGAGTCAGGTCTCTACCCGCAAGAAAGACGGTAAATATTTACTTCTTTTTGTCTTTCTTCTCTTTCTCTTCGCCCGAAGATAGGGCGGCGATGAATGCCTCTTGCGGTACCTCGACGCGGCCGACCATCTTCATGCGCTTCTTGCCTTCCTTCTGCTTTTCCAGCAGCTTGCGCTTACGCGAAATATCGCCACCGTAGCATTTTGATAGCACGTCCTTGCGCATAGCGCGGATATTTTCGCGGGCAATGATGCGAGAACCAATAGCAGCCTGAATAGGAACCTCAAATTGCTGACGAGGTATTAGCTCACGAAGCTTACTCGTCATCATCAAACCGTACGAATAGGCCTTGTCGCGATGGGTAATAGCCGAGAAAGCATCCACTTTCTCACCCTGAAGCAGGATATCGACCTTCACCAGGTCCGCCTCTTCCTCACCATCGAACTTCCAGTCCAAGGATGCATATCCACGAGTACGGGACTTGAGCTGATCGAAGAAATCAAAGACAATCTCGGCCAGCGGCAGGCGGTACCGCATCTCAACGCGATCCTCAGATAGGTAGTCCATGCCGCCCATTTGCCCGCGGCGCGACTGGCACAACTCCATGATCGCCCCAATATAGTCGCTGGGGGCAATAATCGTACATGCCACCATCGGTTCACGAATGGTTGCGACTTTACCCTCGGGGAACTCGCTTGGATTAGTCACGCGCTTTGCATTACCCGATTCGTCCACAACATCGTAGATAACGTTGGGGGCGGTCGAAATAAGGTCGAGATTGAACTCGCGTTCCAAGCGTTCGCGCACGATTTCAAGGTGCAGCAGGCCTAAGAAGCCACACCGGAAACCGAACCCAAGTGCTGCAGAAGTTTCGGGTTCGTAGACAAGCGCAGCATCGTTGAGCTTGAGCTTGTCTAGGGCATCTCGCAACGCCGGATAATCTGAACCATCAATAGGAAATAGCCCAGAGAACACCATAGGTTTCGGGTCTTCATAGCCGCCTAGGGATTCTGCGGCAGGCTTTACAGCAGAGGTTACGGTATCGCCTACGCGGGACTGCCGAACATCCTTCACACCAGTGATCAAATAACCCACTTCACCCACGCTCAGCCCTTTGGAGGGAATGGGGTCGGGTGAAATTACCCCAATCTCAAGCAGATCGTGTTCTGCGCCGGTAGACATCATCTTGATTTTCTGGCGCGGTTCAAGTTTTCCGTCTACGACACGCACATAGGTGACCACTCCACGATAGGAATCATAAACCGAGTCAAAAATCATGGCGCGGGCCGGCGTGTCCGCCTGCCCCACAGGCGCGGGTATGCCTTCGACGATACGGTCCAGCAGAGCTTCTACACCCTCACCAGTTTTGCCTGAAACCCGCAGAACCTCGTCAGGTTCGCAGCCAATGAGGTTCGCCAGCTCTTCAGCATATTTATCGGGCATAGCGGCGGGCAAGTCGATCTTATTCAAGACAGGAATAATCGTAAGATCGTTCTCCATTGCCAAGTAGAGATTGGCGAGAGTTTGGGCTTCAATCCCCTGTGCCGCATCAACAAGAAGCAGAGCACCTTCGCATGCGGCAAGTGAGCGAGAGACTTCATAGGTGAAGTCAACGTGTCCCGGAGTGTCGATCATGTTGAGCGCATAGGAAGTACCGTCGATCTCCCATGGCATACGTACTGCCTGGGATTTAATGGTGATGCCTCGTTCACGCTCAATATCCATGCGGTCAAGGTATTGTGCCTTCATATCGCGCGGCGCGACAACGCCAGTTGCCTGAAGCATACGATCAGCGAGCGTGGATTTTCCATGATCAATATGTGCAATAATGCAGAAGTTGCGAATAATCGCGGGGTCGGTAGCCGCCGGTATTGGCGGATTTTTCGACAGAGGAGCCACTCGCATATTCCTTTCATGGAGGTTCATCAGGCAGCTGGCACAATTATCTTTTATTTTCCCATAATGCACGCTGGAAGCGCGAACCGGCACGGCTGGCGAGCACAAAGAATTCCCCGCCGGGAGAGAACCGACGGGGAAACCTTATCACTTCGCAATGCGCCTCGTACAGAGGCTGACATTAGGAAAGTTTGTTAACCAGATGCGCTAGACCGGACTTCTTGTTAGCAGCGTTCTTCTTGTGCAGAACACCCTTAGAAACAGCCTTATCCAGCTTGCGGCTCACAAAACGCAGTGCCTCTTCGGCAGCTTCCTTGTTCTGTGCCTCAACAGCTTCCTTAACCCGGCGGGTTGCGGTCTTCAGCTCAGATTTAATAGCGTTGTTACGCAGACGAGCCTTCTCGTTGGTGAGGATGCGCTTTTTCTGGGACTTGATATTAGCCACGATTAAACTTTCTGTTTGTCTTATTGGTCGGTGAGGGCTATGCTGACCGATCATCGACTGAGCGGCGTGGGGATGCCTATGGCAACCGGTCAGCAGTGCCTGATGACCACCAGACACTCAACCACAAATCATAGCAGATAAGTGCCTGTAAGAATACCTTTTATTTCAAGGATGATATATAATTTTCGCGCTTTTGAGATAGGTACAATCTCGGACTAACGGCGGTTGTAGGCTTGTTCGATAAGGCGGAAAGTCTCTTGAGGCATAATTGCCCCTTCACGGCGCATGTTCTCAGGACGCACCCGTAAGACGCGATTGAGTTTGACCTCGGAGGCCCGACCCTGGGAATCCCAAGAGCCTGAACCAATATCTAGATAATTAGAATCTGCATGATCGCGGTTGTTGTGGTCTTTGCTGGTCATCATGAAGGCAAGCAGGTATTCCCCGTCACGCCCTACAAGTATGACCGGGCGGTCTTTCCCCTGAGTATGGTCTTCTTCGTAAGGAACCCAAGTCCACACGATCTCACCAGGATCTGGATCGCCGTCCAATGCGGGAGAATACTCAAAGTCAATAGACCCGCGATAGTCTCCTGGATAGTCTGAGCCCTGTCCCTGCGAACTCTGCTGTTGAGAGGCCGCAGACTTAGAAGCACCGGGGCCTGGTTTCGGCGCATTTGACGTCTGAGGTTGTTCAGAATCGTGGTTGGTCTGTGCTTGCGACTGTTGTGCATTATCGCGCAGAGCATCTTCTGCTGCTTTCCGAAGCGAAGGCAAAACGGCGAAGAATGCTTTTTTCAGTGTTTGTAGCATGGAGTCCATTATGCCTTATGACGCAAATCTTTCCCTAGCTCATATATGAGCAAAATAAAAATGCATTTATGAGCGGTTATGAGGCAACGCAATGGCAAGTACCGCACGTTCAACCGCATATACCGGGTCTAGGCCCTCCCCCTTGAGCTGTGCGTCGGCATCAGCAAGTAGCTGCACGATACGGGCGATCTGTTCACCGGTGAAACGCCTTCCATCACGTTGTGCCTGTTCAACCTGCCATGGAGCCATACCTACCTCACGGGCAAGTTCCTGGGCACTGGCACGCACATGATGCAGGCGGGCAATATTGCGAATACGCATGGCAAGTGCCCCCAACAGAGGGATAGGTTCTGTTCCCGTTGCTAAAGCATGTCGCAAAAGCCTAAGCGCTTCTGCTGCGTTTCCCGTAACAGCGGCGTCTCCCACCCGAAAAGCGGTAACTTCGGTTCGCCCGCCATAGTAACGGTTCACGATCTCTTCGGTAATATTTCCCGCAACATCTGCTTGAAGTTGAGCACAGGCGGAAGCGAGTTCAGCGGTGTCATTGGTGGCGGCTACGAGTAGGCGTAGGGCGCCGGGATCGATAGTGCGTTTAGCCGCTCGGAATTCACTGGTGACAAATTCCGTTTTTTCGCGCTCGGCTTTGAGCGGTTTACAGGGAATAAGAACGTGGTTTTTACGTATGGCATCAATGAGTTTTTTGCCGCGGTTACCGCCGGAATGCTGCATGATGAGCATAATGTCGGATTCTGGGGCAGCAATGTAGCTGAGAACATCGTTAAGGAAATCTTCACTCATGGTGGCGACGTTGTCAGCATCTATTATTTTGGCAGTCCCAAAGAGCGACGGGCTCGCGAGGAGGGTGAGTTCCCCCGCAGTGTAGGTTGAAGCGTTGATGGTGACTAGGTCTGCATTTGGATAGGTGCTATAAAAAGCGGTGCGCAGACGTTCACGTGCTCGTGAGGCGAAATACTCTTCGGAACCGTGGAGCATGATGACCGGTGCGGGATCTACGGTGCGCCATGCGTTATCAAGCGCTTTATTAGCGCGTTGGCCGCGGTAGTTGCCGCGTGATGAGCTTCCCCTGGGAGTCACGGTACCTCATTGCTCGTTCGGTGTGTTGCCGTTTCTATCATACCGAAGTGTCTTTGACCGATTTGGTGCGTTGGTTATTGACGGTGCGTACTAGTTACATGCCGAGTACCGGGCATACGTACATAATCGAGGTGAAGTTCGCGCTTGTAAATACGGTAATCCCAGAGCCATATCAGCAGGCTACCTGCAAAGACAGTAACTCCAGCAAAAGCTACAGATGCCAGAGTAACATCTACATCGAGTGGATTTGCGGGTGCTTGTGCAAAATATTTCGCTATGTATTCGATGCCCTGTGCCGGTATTCTACCGAGAATAAGAGCAATATCCGTGATGGCCGTGAAGTTGATGCTGTAGCTCAGGAACGCGGCAAGACCAGCAAACATGGTGATCGCGGTTAGTGGAGCGGCAAGCATATTTGCGGGAATGGTATAGAGCGGTATTTTGCCGCTGATACCTAAAATCACAGGGGTACACCAGAGCGAGGCGCTGGCGGAAGCTGCTATAAGTTCGGCGAGGGTGTGCGGTAGGACGCGCATCAAGAGGCGCGTGAGTGAGGGTCCGAGCGCTATCAGCGATGCCGTAGCCACGGTGGAGAGCACGAAGCCGAGGTCACCGGCGAGTTTCGGCGCAGCGACGAGGCAGAACACGATAGTGGTGGCGAGCGCGCTAAGAGTATTTCTCCCGGTGCCGCGGAGCATCGCCAAAGCTCCTAGTGACCCCATGAGAATAGAGCGGATTACGGATCCCTCAAAGGTGAGAATCGTGGAGTAGAGAACGACGGCGGTAATACCCATTCCGATCATGAGGCGGCGTGGAACGCGCACGAGAATTCCAAAACGGTAGCCAGCCATGAAAATGATGGCAATATTTGCTCCAGAGACTGCGGTAAGGTGACTGAGCCCGCTAAGCTTATAGTTTTCCTTACTGGTGTTGGGCATTGCGGAGTCATCGCCATAGGCGGTACCTAGAAGTAATGCCGTGGTTTCGGCATCGAGGTGTCGGCGGGCGTAATCGCGCATCCTAGTGTTTAGGGCGCGCGTGTGCTCAAGATTTTGGTTCGGTTGAGGGAATATGCTTGCACCTTTGAGGAATGCGGTGGTGCCTTTATTTTCAAGGGTTCCGAGCGCGTTAACCCGGGTTCCGGGGTTAAGCTGCTGTTTTCGTGTGTTGTTGTAAATACGAATATCTTCATGAATTGGTGCTCGAAGATTACGGTATTGAGCCGTTTCGGTGCTGAGAATGATCATATTCGTATGCGAGTCAAGAGGGCGTATTTCCCTGATGACTCCGGTTATACGTAACGAGGCTCCTTCGGCATCTCTTAGGGTCGTGCGGCTGGAGTCCGTTCCGGTCAGCATGAGCAGGACAGCTTGCAGAGTCACCAAGAGCATAATGAACATGAACTGCCCGAGGATAGGACAAAGAATATGGGCGATTTTGCGTCCATAGAGGGTATTAAGCGTTATGGTGATTATTCCGAGCAGACTAATAGCCACTAAAACGCAGTATTTATAGGGCTGAAAAGTGCCGTGATACATGGCGGCCAGCGTGAAAATCCAGAGTACGACCGCCGAGACTATAAGCCGTATATCAAGGTGAATAATGGCACTAACAGCGCGAAACCATTCGCGGTTATGGTCGCGGCGATAGCGCATCCACTCGGTACGGGCGAAATTTCGGGTGAGATATGGTTTGAGCTTAGGCGGGATGTGCAGAAAACTCATGATGCGGCTCATTACCTATATGTTTGACGCTAACGGATTTAGACTGTGACGAGCGGGCGCAACGAACTCATGAGAGAGGGACCGATGCCAGGTACTGCATCCAGCTCATCAACACTTTTGAAACCTCCGTGAGCATCACGCCAAGAAATAATGCGGGCGGCTAGAGAAGGACCAATGCGCGGCAAAGTCTGCAGCTGCTCAGCAGTCGCAGTATTCAGGTTGATAGGAGAACCCGGTGCGCCCTGCTGCCCAGTGCCCGCAGAAGATTTCGGTGCCGCAGGATTTTGCGCGGTTCCCGGAGAACCGTTGGGTGAAGCACTGTTTCCTCCGGCTGGTGCGGCAAGTGCCGGTGCAGCGGTCTCCCCTGTCTTGGGGATGTAAAGCTGTGTGCCGTCGCTAAGGCTGCCCGCGAGGTTCACCCGGTTGAGGTCGGCATCCGGGGTTGCGCCTCCTGCGGCTTCAAGGGCATCAATGGCGCGGGCATCAGCAGGGAGCGTTTGCACGCCAGGAGTTTTGACTGCTCCAGCTATATGCACTCGAATAGTGCCATTCTTATTCGGAACCTTATTCTGCGCAGATGAATCCGAAGGGGTGGCGCTCGGAATTACGGATGAGCTAGCCCCTGGCGCCGCCACCTGGGCGCTACTGGTAGACTCTTCGTTTGCTTGCGGAGTGGGTGTAAATCCTAGCAACCCCCAGAGAATAATTCCTAGAACGCCCAAGGCTAAAACGAAGACGGCATAGGGCGGAACCTTCCACCGAAAAGCACGGGTTTTCGCTGGTGTTTCCCATTCGTCCCATTCATCCTGAATGAGCTCTTCGGGCATATTCTCACGCTGTGCAATAACGTGAGTAGTGCGCTCGCCGCGCTGTTCATTGGCAGGGTTGTGCGCAGGTTTTACCGCGGAGATCTGCTGCTGTGTGCCCTCGTAGTAGCTTTCCGCCAAATCGTCTGGTTCGGTGCTATGAGTGGCGCGTTGTCTAGCTCGTCTTAAAAGCTGTTCAGATGCCGACTCATGCTGCTCATACACGGTTTGTTCGTAAGAATCTGAGTAGAGTCTTCGAGGGCTCTTCCCCACCGAGGCAGAAGAAGCAGACCCTTCCGCAAAATCATCATGCGGCATAAGGCGTTCTGTGGGCTCGTCATCCCAGATCCCATAGGGGCTTTGCTTCTCTGTCTGAGCTTCCTGTGCTGGTACCGACGTCTCAGCTCTTTCGGGTAGCGTCTGCATAGAAGAGCTTAGTGGGTGAAATGCTTGGTGGGCGTTATCGCGGGTCATAGTGCAAGCCTAGCCGCGTGCTTATGCCCCCGCCGGGCGGTTCCTATATTCTGTGGATAACTATCCGAGCGGGACACAAAAACCGGCTATCCACAGGGATTGCGCCAATTTTTGCGGGTGAATCGGGTAATTTTAGCGGCTACACAAAGAAATATGACATTCTCACATCGCATGGCTAATAGATGACAGCGGCAAGTGCACCCAGTCCGGAATGTGCCGCTAATACGGGCGGGAGAGAGCTAAGAACCGCATCCGAAGCGAAGGCACCCAACGAATCTTGCAAGACTTTAGCTTCCGCAAGATTACCCATATGGTGAAGCGCTACCACGTGACCGGTTGGTCGTACGTCGTGCTGCGCAGCCGCAGCTGCAGGATGCTTTTTTACCGATTGGTGCTTGGTACAAACGTCACGAATAATCTGCGTGAGGCGTTCTTTCGCGCGCGTTGCGGTACGGGGGCGCTCAACATAGGTCAGTTTTCCATCCGCGACCGTGCCGATAGGCTTGATCTGGAACATCTGCCCGACCATCGCCAACGCGGGCGAGACACGGCCTCCGCGACGAAGCGCATCGAGAGTAGGAATGTAGAAATAAATGTCGGTCTCGGCGCATATACCGGTAACTACCTCGGCAAGCTCCTCAGGACTATCGCAAATATCGGCTACATCATGGGCATGCAGCGCCGCGTGCCCATAGGCTCCGGCGACGGTGCGGGAATCAAGTACGGTCACTCGCGCTTTAGAAAGCTGCGCACCCACTCGCGCTGACTCAACGGTTCCAGAGAGTTCTCCCGAGAGATGTATCGACAGAATATGCTCGTACCCTTCATCAACAAGAGTATCGTAGGTATCGGCAAAGACACCAGGGGCAGGACCGGAGGTATGGATCGTATTTCCGAGGACATGCGCCATCAAAATGGCTTCGTCAATTTCCTCAGGGCTAAGACCGGTTAAATCGCGGGTATTCGTCTCGGGTCGGGTGCCCCTGATTCCTGCACGTGAGGGCGTCTCTTGAACGGATACCGGCATGGGTACCACTGCAAAACCACCGCGTTCTTGCCGCTCCTTAAGAATTTCAGGGGTAATGGCAGCGGCTGAGTCTGTCACGACAGCGATGCGTCCCATAAGGCACCCTCCTGAATCTTAAAAATATGGCGATTTGCTATACCCGACTTTCTCATCATAGCTAAAAAGAATGGCGCCGCCGGAAGAAAAACCCGAAAAGTTTTCTTCCGACGGCACCGCATCGATGTTCTGAAAACGCTAGATGACGATATTCACCAGTTTGGGGGCTCGCACAATCACCCTACGGATTTCGGAGCCTTCCACCAGCTTCGCGATAGTCTCATCCTCCAGGGCTTGTTTTTCAAGCTCAGCTTCAGAAATATCCTTTGATACCTCAAGGCGCGCCTTCACTTTGCCCTTGATCTGCACGATTGCGGTGACGGTATCATCCACGAGCAGGGATTCATCTACCTGCGGGAAACCTGCGGTCAGCACCGGGTTATCGTGTCCCAGCGCGTGCCACATGTCTTCGGCGGTGTACGGCGCGTAGAGTGACAACAAGATCGCAATAGTTTCGGCGGCTTCACGCACCGCAGGGTCCGCTCCCCCAGAGCCCGAATCGACAGCCTTACGGGTAGCGTTCACCAGCTCCATAGTCTTGGCGACCACCACGTTGAACTTACCCGAGTCAAGAAGCTGCTTCACATCGTGTACGGTACGCGCCACCAGCTTGTGCAGGTTCGCATCGCCGGATGCCGCATCCACGCCAGGTTCGGAGGTAACGTCCTGAGCAACACGCCATGCGCGCGCCAAGAACTTCTGCGAACCGGCGGGTGAAACGTCCGCCCAGTCCACATCATCTTCGGGCGGCGAAGCGAAGATCATGGTGGTGCGCACCGCATCCACACCGAACGTATCAAGTTGCTCACCCAGGTTTACGCCGTTGCCGAGCGACTTCGACATAGCCTTACCGCCGTTGAGAACCTGCCCCTGATTCATGAGAGCTTTGAACGGCTCGCCGTGCTCAATCAGTCCCAAATCACGAATAACTTTCGTGAAGAAACGCGCATACAGCAGGTGCAGAATCGCATGTTCCACACCGCCCACGTACATATCGACCGCGCCCCATTCCCTGATCGCCTGCGGGTCGAAGGGGCCTTCGGCATAACGGGGTGAAACATAGCGCAGGAAGTACCAGGAAGAATCCACGAAGGTATCCATAGTGTCGGAATCGCGGCGAGCGCTCTTACCGCATTGCGGGCAGGGAACTATGGCCCAGTCATCGGCGGCAGCAAGGGGCGATTGTCCCTTGGGAGCTAACTGTTCACCGCGCAGATTATCTGGGAGCAGAACCGGCAGCTGTTCTTCAGGAACCAGTACCTCGCCGCAGTCCTCACAGTGAATCACGGGAATAGGCGTGCCCCAGAAACGCTGGCGCGAGAGCAACCAGTCGCGCAGGCGGTAAATAACCTTACCTTCGCCGGTGCCGGCAGCCTCAACCAGCTCGGTAGCCTTCGCAATAGCCTCTGCCTTAGGAAGTCCGGTTAGCTCACCGGAGTTAATGAGTACCCCATCGCCCGCAGTGGCGATACCCGACTCGGCAGGGTCTTCCTCGCCCTCAACATCGAGCACCGTCACGATCGGCAGGTCGAATTTCTTGGCGAAGTCAAGGTCACGCTGATCGTGCGCGGGCACCGCCATAATAGCGCCGGTACCATAATCGGCAAGCACATAATCTGAAGCCCACACCGGCAACTTTGCGCCGTTCAGCGGGTTGATTGCGTAACGCCCAGTAAACATACCGGTCTTTTCACGCTCGGAAGACTGGCGGTCAATATCGCTGAGGGCCTTAATCTGCTCGCGGTAGTCCTCTAGCGCCTGTGCCTGATCGGGTGCCACAATCTGCTCGGCAAAGGTCGAGTCAGCGGCAACAACAATAAAGGTTGAACCGTAGAGGGTATCTGGGCGGGTGGTGAAGACTGTGAAGGATTCGGCAGGCTGCGCCTCGGTAGCCTCAATCTCGAAGCGAACCTCAGCACCTTCGGAACGCCCAATCCAGTTCCGCTGCATCAGCAGAACACGTTCGGGCCATTTGCCCTCAAGCTGCTCCATATCGTCAAGAAGCTGCTGGGCGTAGTCAGTAATCTTGAAGTACCACTGATTCAGCGACTTCTTAGTAACCGTGGTGCCGCATCGTTCGCAAGCGCCATTAACCACCTGTTCGTTCGCGAGCACGGTCTGATCTTTGGGGCACCAGTTCACCATTGAGTCTTTGCGGTAGGCCAGGCCCTGCTTATAGAACTGCTCGAAAAGCCACTGGGTCCACTTATAGTATTCGGGGTCTGAGGTGTGCAGACGTCGATCCCAATCCACGGCGATAGCGTAACGTTTGAAAGATTCTGCCTGCGTGTCAATATTCTTGTAGGTCCACTCTTTTGGGTGGGTACCGTTCTTGATAGCAGCGTTTTCTGCGGGCAAACCGAAGGAATCCCAGCCGATGGGGTGCAGAACATCGTAGCCGCACTGCTTGTAGTAGCGGGCATTCATGTCTCCAATAGCAAACGCTTCTGCGTGGCCCATATGCAGGTCACCTGAGGGGTACGGAAACATGTCTAGCACATAGCGGCGACCTTTCGCGGCGTTGCCGGTTGGCTTGAAGACACCCGTTTCTTCCCAGTAGGGGCGCCATTTCGCTTCCTGTGCACGGAAGTCATACGCATTCTCAGTGCGTTCGGTCTCTACCTCAGCAGACACTACGATTCCTTTGACGTTTGATTTTCGCTAACCAACCTATTCTAGCGTGTACCCACAAAGGTTTCTTGATGTATTCATAAACTCACGAGTTCCCGTTTCATATCGTGGATGCCCCACCGCCCCGCCAGCCTCGCCTTCGTTTCCCCCAGAGTAACCCTGCGCGTATAAACCATTTTCAGCCGTATACGATGAAAAACTCTGAATATTGTTTGACTTTTCATCTAAATCTCCAGCACCTACACAGAAATTCCACGTACACTGAGAGAACTCATTGCGTGCGTAAGCCGGTTTATGCACGCCCTCCGTGAATCTCCCGCAGGGATTTACAGTGACCGAGCCCGCAACACACGAAAGGCACCCGCCGTGACATCACCTAGTACCGTTCTTGAAGGTGTGCCAGGGGCACTCATCCCGGGCACCAGATTTGAAATAGAGCTGTTTGGGGCAACTACACGGTATTGGCAGTACGGTGCGGGCATGAACACCGGCGTTTTTCCTGTCGAAAGCTCTCCGAAAATCCTGCTGATTCACGGGTTCCGCGGCGATCATCACGGGCTTGAGATTATTGCGAACAGGCTTCTGAAACTCTTACCCGAAGCTAGTATTATCAGCCCCGACCTGCCAGGTTTCGGGCGTTCAGAAGACCTGCCCATGACTGTTTCTTTACAGGGCTATACCGCATGGTTGCACGCGCTTATTGGGCAGATAAACCCTGCATGCCCTGATGGCTCTGATATTCACGTGGTAGGACACTCGTTTGGATCTATCGTAACCGCCGCTTATGCCACCGAATATCCGCATGGACTTGACCGCCTAACGCTCATTAACCCCATTAGCGAGCCCGCACTTGAAGGGTCACAGAAGATTGCCTCGCGGGCGGCATCGTTTTACTATCGCGTGGGTGCGGCACTTCCCGAACGGTTGGGGTACTCGCTGCTGCGTTCGCAGCTGATTACTCGCGTAACGAGCGAACTAATGATGCGCACTCGCGAACCCGCCATGCGCCGCTTTATCAATAACCAGCACGCCGCATATTTTGGGTCTTTCGGCTCGCGTAAGGGTGTTTTGCAGGCTTACGAGGTTTCGATTTCGGCAACCGCCGCCGAATTTGCCCCGCAGATTCAGGTTCCCGTGCAAATGCTTGTGGCTGAAGACGATGATTTGGGTACCCCGCAGACAGCGCGCGCCATGTTTGCCACGCTTGAGGAGCGCCCGCACTCCCCTGGTGAACGTTTTGAGATGATTCCTGAGGTTGGGCATTTGATTCATTATGAGACGCCTACAGTGGCGGCAGGTTTGATTGCAGAGTTCACGCACGAAGATTTTACGGTGTAATCCCGAGGAGAATCCTATGAAACTTATGGTTGACGCCCGTTATACACGTATTGGCTTTCACGACGGCATTAGCCGGTATACCGCTTCGCTTTTGGGCGCGTTGAAGGATTTGATGGATTCCAGTGCTCCCGAGGTCGCCGATCTGCAGTTGGTGATGGTGATTAGTGATGAACGCCAGCTGCAGATGCTCCCGGATTTGCCGCATGTGAAGATTTGTTCGCCGACCGGCCCCTTAGAGCCGACTGCGGCTCTTCAGCTCAACAAGTACAAGCCTGATGTGGTGTTTTCACCTATGCAGACGATCGGTTCGGTGGGGCGTAAGTTCAAGCTGGTGCTGACTTTGCACGATCTGATTTATTATGCGCACCCAACCCCTCCGGGGTTTTTGCCTGCACCGGTGCGTGCTGGGTGGCGGCTGTTCCATAAGAGCTATACGCCGCAGCGCATGCTGCTGAACCGGGCAGATGCCGTGGTGACGGTTTCGGAGTCTACGGCGCGGCTGATTCGTGAGCACCGATTGACGGAGAAGCCGCTGCACGTGGTGCCGAATGCCCCGCAGCCGGGGTCTGTGGTGAGTGAGGATGAGGCTCTGTGCCGTGCGAAATCGCGGGCTGAGGGCGTGAGCAGGCACCTGGTGTATATGGGTTCGTTCATGCCGTATAAGAATGTGGAGACTCTGCTGTATGCCATGCGTGAGCTGCCGGGGTATACACTGCATTTATTGTCGAAGATGCCGGATACGCGCCGCGCTGAGCTTGAGGAGCAGGGGCTGCTCTCCCCCCTGGCAGCAGGCTCGAACGTGGTGGTGCACAACGGGGTTTCCGATGACGAGTATGCGGAGCTGCTGGAGTTCGCCCATGCATTGGTGACGGCCTCTCGGGCTGAGGGGTACGGCCTGCCCGTGGTAGAGGCGCAGGCTGCAGGCTGCCCCGCCGTGATTAGCGATATCGATATTTTCCGAGAGATCGCCCCGCACGCCGTTTTCGCTCCTGTCACCGAGGATCCACAGGCGGATGCGCCCGCCTGGGTTGAGGCAGTCCGCTCTCTCGAAGACGAAACGGTACGTGACCGTGTGATCCTCGAAGGCTTGCAGGACGCTTCGCACTATTCCTGGCGGGACTCGGCGTTGAAGCTGGTGAGGGTTGTGAAAGGTATGTGAACAAATAACCGTATTAAAAATTTAAAATATGCTTAAGGATATCATCTATACACGTCCCTTTATCAGGACCTTCCCCTACGTTACAGTTATTATAGACACTCTCATAATATTCAACTGAGTTTTTCGTTATATTATTATTTTTACGGGGTAGTGAATCGTATAGCTTTGGCCAATATTTTTTAATAGTTTCTTCCAAATTATCATCAAGAATGGCAAAGTTATGATTATAATAAAGTCCACTGTTAGGATAGTCAACAATATTTCCGTACCCAAAATAATTTAACAATTTTTTATTATTATTTGCTGTATTAATATAATTATCTATATCTTTCTTTATGCGCTCTTTCTGCTTATCTGAGAGAGAACCATTCTCTTGCATCTTATCCTTAATATCATCAAGTGAAGTATCATCTAGTTTTAAACCTAAATTTAATTTATCGATAGAATTTTCGAGGTTATATTTCCTTTTAATGTCATTATCAAATATAGTAAATACTTTAATTCCCAGACTAGTTAATATTGCGTGGCGAATAGGGATCTGTGTTTTCCCATGAGATTCAACAACTTGAACACCTTTATACTCGGGAGAATTGCATGTTCCATTTGCAGAAAAATAACCACTAATTAATGCAACTTCTGTGCTGCCTTCAACAATAATAACTCGATCGGCGAAAAAGGCTTTTGCTAACCCTTTTTCTATAGCAGGAATAATTGTATTATAAGCATCATTATTTATTTCAGACTTTTGATACTTTTCCACATTAGCATCAATTTGTTTTGATACTAATGATATAATATTATCCTTTGTGGAGGAAATTATAATGGATGCATTTTCTTCGGGACATCTTATAACTCGCCTAATATCCTCAAACTTTCTTGGATTTACAAAAGTAGGGCTGTGTGTAACATATGCAACTTGCATGTCTGGTTTTTCAGATAAATTGCGTAATACATGTTCAAAAACCAGCTCTTGTTGCGGATGCTGATAAAGCTCAGGTTCTTCGACAGCAATAAAAATTGTTCTTTCCTGATTTGAGTTAGAAGACTCTGCCAGGTACCGAAGCAAAGCCAATAATAAGGAACGCTGTACCCCATGTCCTTGACGATCAACATTAGTAAGAAGCGATTCCGACTCCGCGATAAAAACTTCAAAAGGAGTCTTAGGCTTTCTAAATTCAATTTCCGCTACTTGGAGTTTAACAGATTTCTCTCCACAGAATTCTTGAAGGATTTTACTTATTCCGCTAGAAACTTCAATGAAATCTTCCTCACCAATAGATTTTTTTATTTTTTCCTGCGCTTCACTAATAATATCATCTACTTTTTCTGATAATTCTTTCCTTTTCTTATATTCAATTATTTTGTCTATAATTCTTCCTAGAACCGTTTTTTGAGATGATTCAAGCGACTCTTCCGATGCTCGCATATCAGCGCTAATAAAAACATAGTCAAAGATCTTTGAGAGAACTTTTTCTTTACGATATCCAAAGAAGCTAGTTGCCTCTGGTGACAGTATCTCCTCAATATCTAAACCACTTATATCATAATTCTTAATATTTTCTTCTGCCTTACTGCCAGATGTAACCTTTGAAAGGTTGTACCTCGGATTTTCATCCACAAATCTGTTATAGCTATCCTTTATCTCAGACTTACTTTTTAAATCTCCGTCTTCATCATAAAGAATTTCGTAGAAAGGTTTATGTACGTATAGGTTAGCAGAGAATTTTTCTGGATTATTATTATCTAAAGGGTTGAAAATTTTCCATACAGATAATTCATCTGATGCGGGTTTTGCATATCCCTCTAATACATCTCTATCGTACTCTGTAATATTATTAAACGTTACTTTAATTTTTATTTCTTTATCTGGTTCATTGCAATCTTCGATAGATAGGTTGCTAGCATTTGCATTAAAAAACCAATCCAAAGCATACAGTATAGAAGATTTTCCTGAACCATTTGGTCCTATAAAGCTGGTTAAATTATTAAAGTCTATAGATACATCTTTGAGAAGTCGAAAATTTTTAATTTCAACGGTTTTAATCCGCATATTTTCCTCCATTAGGATTGATTGTGAGTTCCTCTATCTATACTCTCCAACACCGTAGTCAGAGAATAAATTACAATTACATAGGTAGACTATCGAAATTTCATTTAAAATCAAGAAAACACTCATATGTACATGAAATATTTCTATAACTTTTAGAGTAAAGTAAATGCTATCTTGTATAAAGCTTAGTGATTAGACAACATCCAGCCCATCGCATCGAACCTGCACCGCTCCGACACGCTTGAGCGCCGAGAGCGCCGCACGCACGGAGCGTAACTCGTGGGTGACCTGCGGTGCTTGAGCGTAGGAGAAGAAGAGAATAGCGCGCCAGTCCCCGGGAATCGCATCCTCGGTCCCTGAGGGTGAAGGCTCAGATATATCGCCCTCTCCCCCACCCTCGACTCCGGCATGCACAGATTGGTGCGCAAAGAAATTTTCATCCAGCGGCACAGGCCCGGTTACCCGAACGTCTTCCGGCAGGTTCAGCTCCGTCAGGAACACCTGAACGTCATCCTCGGTACCCGTAATAGCCGCCGTGCGTACTGCCGGGGGCAAACCGATCTGCGAACGCTCATCCAGCTCGTACAGCGCAAACCATGTGGGATCCCACCGGACCAACGCCTGCTCCACCGGGGATGGAGACGCGGTCGTCACTACAACCCCACCCTGAGCCGCAGAACGCACGAGCGCCGCAGCATTGAACCAGCGCCTTAACGCGGCCTCCGGGGCACGCAAAGAATCAAAACGCAGCATAGAATCGGCGTCCAGAAGCAATGCCGCCGCATAACCGCCGAATGCCACAGGCTCAGCTCCGGGGGTCGCCACCACCAGTGCAGGTTCGGCCCCCACCGAAGCACGCACATGGTCTCCCGCCGAAGAAATTACCGGGACACCCCGGAAGGCGCGCCCCAGCTCCTCCGCAGTACGCAATGCCCCCACGGTGCCCGAACGCCACTGATCATACCCGCACTCCGCACACCGCCACTGCTGTGCCAAACGCCCGCACCATGAACAGCTCGGCACCGAAGCACCCGCCGCTAACGAGAGCGGCCCCCGGCACGTATTACAGCGCGCGGGCATGCGGCACCGCTGGCACGAAAACGACGGAACATAGCCGCTGCGCGCAACCTGCACCAACACCGGGCCATGCTGCAGAGCCTCACGCGCACGCTCAAACGCCAACCGAGGAATACGTGCCACAGCCGCCAACGGGTCACGCGCCAACTGATAGTCATTACCCGTCGAAAAAATGCGCGGCGAAAACTCGTGCACCGTCGCCCGAGGTGCCCGCACATGCGAAGCCCACCGGGTGCGTACCAATCGTGCCGACTCACTGCTCATCGCGTACCCGGCGAACAGCGCCGCCGCATCCGTTGCCTGAGCGCGCAATAACAGCACATCGCGCGCGTGACAATAGGGCGAACGGCGCTCCACAAGCGAAGAATCGCCGTCATCCCAGCACACCACCAGCCCCAAATTGGCAACAGGCGCGTATGCTGCCGCACGAGTGCCAATCACAATAGGCACCAGCCCCAAACGCGCCTTCAAATAGGCGTGATACCGGCTATGCGGTTTATCGCTTGAACTCAACCGAACATAAGCACCCGCTGGCACCCGACGTTTCAGCGCGGACTCAAGCCTGTCGAGAGTCTTCTGATCGGGAGCAACCGCCAAGGCACCACGGCCATTCGCAGCCGCCGTCACCACGGCAATAGCCAGTAGCTCAGCCCAATCAAACTCAGGATGCGCGGGCAGCACATTCATGACCGCACGCGCAGGAGACCCAGCCGCCAGATCCTCTAAAAATTCGGCGCCATTCTCATAATCGCTAAAGGCACGGGAATCTTCCGTCGAAACCTGGACGGCAGGCGGATGAAGCTGGTAGGGCGCGAAACCGCCCAAGAGGAAACCGCGAATATCATCGGTCAAAGAGGGCGAACCACTGGTCGGTAATTCTTCAGGAGCTTCTTCCTGCGGCTCGTGGTCGGTATCTGAGTCATCTTCGGCGACCGATTCAGAAACGTTATTTTCCGCCCTATCGGCGGTTTCATCAGATCCTTGCGGCAGACCCATGAGCTCGGAAAACGTGGGCAAAAACTGGGCATACTGTTTATCAAGAGATGCCACGCGCGGCGTCACCGCAAGCCGCAAAACATTTGCCACGGTTGAGGCGTACCGATCGGCAAGCGCCTCTGCAAGGTCAAAAATCTCGGCAGAAACCGCAGGAATCCGCGACAGAACCGATAAAAGCGGCTGCAGACCCTTAGCAACATCGGTTGTTTCGGCGCGCTCCGCAATAAAACCCGTAACCCGCTGCGAGCCGAACCGCACACGCACACGAGCGCCGGGAACCGCCTCTTCGCTCAGCTCAGCAGGAACCTGGTAGTCAAAGGTACGGTCAAGATGCGGCAGGGTATTATCCAACCGAACCCGCGCCACCGGATACGGCACCCCGCTCTGAGCAAGCTGCCGGTGCACATCAACAGGTTCAGGCTCGGGAGGAATCAGGGCATCGCGAAGAGCAGGAAATCCCTGCAACAGATCAGGCTGTTGCAGGGATTCCTGCTGAGCGGGTTCAGAAGCCGAAACGTCCATCGACGAAGTATCGGTAGGGTTCTGAGCATCCGCGTCATTGGGCTGCATACCCGCAGGTCCACGCATTAGGATGCTGAAACCGCCGAACGCAGAGCCTCAACACGGTCCAAACGCTCCCACGTGAACTCGGGTTCATTGCGACCAAAATGACCGTGGGCCGCAGTCTTTTTATAGATGGGTCGCCGCAAATCAAGGTCATTGATAATAGCCAACGGGCGCAGGTCAAAGACCTCACGCACAGCCTTCTCAATCTTGAGGGGATCAACCTTTTCGGTTCCGAAAGTCTCGACGTACAGACCCACAGGGGCCGCCTGCCCAATAGCGTAAGCGACCTGAACCTCGGCACGGTCGGCAAGACCAGCGCCCACAATATTCTTGGCAACCCAACGCATGGCGTATGCTGCAGAACGATCAACCTTCGAGGGATCCTTGCCCGAGAACGCACCCCCGCCGTGACGAGCCGAACCGCCATAGGTATCAACAATAATCTTGCGACCGGTCAAACCGGCATCGCCCACGGGGCCGCCCTGCACAAAACGACCGGCAGGGTTCACAATAAACTTCGTGTTCGAGCTGTCAAAATCGGCAGCATCCAGCACCGGAGTAATCACATGTTTAATAATGTCAGCACGCAAATCTGCTAGATCGTAATCGGCGGTGTGCTGGCTGGAAACCACTACGGTATCAACCGAAACAGGCTTATTATCGGCGTCATACCCCAAAGTGACCTGAGTTTTGCCGTCCGGGCGCAGGTTCACCAGCGTACCGTTTTTACGAACATTCGTCAGACGCTCTGAGAGACGATGCGCCAGCCAAATTGGTGCGGGCATCAATACGTTCGTCTCGTTCGAAGCGTACCCGAACATAATGCCCTGATCGCCCGCGCCCTGGCGGTCATAATCATCAACTGCGATACCGCTGCGAGCTTCTAAAGACTCATATACGCCAGCGTTAATATCGGGTGACTGCTCGCCAATTGATACCGATACGCCGCAGAATTCACCATCGAAACCGCGGGTCGATGAATCGTAGCCAATACCTAAAATAGTTTCACGAACGATCGATGGAATCTCAACATAGCTTGAGGTTGTCACCTCGCCAGCAACATGAACCTGGCCGGTTGTCACCATTGTTTCGACAGCAACATTCGCGGTGGAGTCCTGCGCGATAATGCCGTCAAGAATCGCATCAGAAATCTGGTCACAAATTTTATCGGGATGCCCTTCAGTCACCGACTCGCTGGTGAAAAGGCGTAGATGGTTATTACTCACGGTTTCTACTCTACTAGGTTTGGGGCACGCGGGATACAGTACCCAAGGATGTGAACTCGTGTATCAATTATGACAGAACGTTACACAGGCTCGGAGGGAGGAAGTCACAAACTTAATCGGCTGCACATTAGGCGTATTTGTGCTTTTCTCAGGGCTTTACATACTGTGCAAGAGTGCGCAATATCTGATCGGAAACGACCTGTTTAGAGCCTGAAAAAACAGGTTCTCGATCTGTGCGCGAAGAGAGCAACGTAATCGTATTATCATCGGTTCCGAAACCCTGATTTACGCTCACCGTGTTGAGCGCCAGAAAATCACAACCCTTACGCGCCAACTTCTCGCGCCCAAGCTCAAGCGGGGTTCGCTCAGCTGACCCAGTCTCTGCGGCAAAACCCACAATCAAGCGCGCACCGGCACCTGTCTTCTGTCGAAGCTCCACGACTTCACGCAGAATATCCGGGTTGCGTACCAGCTGAATTGTGGGAGCGTCCGAAGAATCTGCGGTCTTCTTAATCTTGTACTCGGCGTATTCGGCAGGCCGAAAATCTGCAACCGCTGCAGACATAATAAGCATATCGGCGTTGTTCTGAGCTTCCAGCACGGCATCGCGTAGTTCACGGGCGCTCACCACTCGGGTTACCTGTACGCCCTCAGGCGCGGGGACTTCAAGGTTAGCGCCGATTAGATGTACCGATGCCCCTAGATCACGCGCAGCCTGTGCCAAAGCTACACCCTGTTTACCTGTTGAGCGGTTACCCAAAAAACGCACCGGATCCAAGGCCTCACGGGTGCCTCCCGCCGTAATCACAATGCGTTTCCCCGCCAAAATTCCAGGTCCGGGCTCAACACCTAATGCAAATGAGCTGCTAGACTCTTTCGCTGAGCCAGTGTGAACCGGGCGTGTGGGCGTATATCCTGGAATCTGCGAAGGATGCTGCTCCCCTTTCGGGAACTCGGCAATTACGCGCTGCGCCGCCTCAAAAATATCTTCCGGCTCCGGCATGCGGCCCACACCCGAATCGGGACCCGTTAGACGCCCAACCGCCGGTTCAATCACGTGATACCCAAGTTCGCGTAAAGTCTGCACATTCGTTTGCGTTGCCGGATGTTCCCACATCTGAGTGTGCATCGCGGGAGCCATAATCACCGGCGCGTGAGTAGTCAGTACCGTAGCAGAGAGCAAATCATCGCAACGCCCAGCCGCCAACCGAGACATCAAATCGGCGGTCGCCGGTGCTATAACAATCGCATCCGCAAGTTCCGCCTGGCGAACATGGTTAACCTCAGGAACACGCTCAAAAACACTCGTGGAAACCGGATTGCCGCTCAGGGCCTCGAAGGTAGCTTTACCCACAAACTCCAAGGCAGCTTCGGTGGGCATGGCAATAACCTCATGCCCATCTTTTGCGAAAAGACGAAGGAGCACTACCGCTTTATATGCGGCAATGCCCCCTCCAATACCAACGATAATGCGCATGGTATTTACAAACGTTCCTTACTCAGCGGAGTCGTCAATAACAACCTCTTCAAGAGCAATAACCTCTTCGGTACCGGCAGGAATGTATTCCTCCTCGATAGCACCGAAATCAGCGTCGCCCAGACCCAAGGATGCGAATTCCTCAGGAACCAGGTAACCATCTTCGTTGAAGTGCCCATCCGGCACGTGATCGGCAACAATCTGATCTGCCATAATTTCACGCATTGCAACCGAAAGAGCCTTGTCATTAGCCTCAGACTCAACCAGAGGACCAACGTGGTCGCCCGCGCTCTCCTGCAGATTCGCGTAATAAGCGTTAATCTGGCGAGCACGACGAGCACCGAAAATCACCAGCCCGTACTTAGACTCAGCCTTCTGAATCAGCGCATCCGCGCTGGGGTTCACAATCCCCTCGGGAGCTACGCCATCAACGAAGTTGTAGTCTTCGTGCTCTTTGATTTCGTTTACCACAGAAACTCCAATATGTTGTCTTTGTACACTGCTGACATTCATGTACACGAACTCAGCCAAAACTAAAGCAATATTCTACCGCTAAACTCGGTAAAAATCACGTACCCTAATGAGAAAGCACAGTAATACCCAGCACGCCGCCAAAATACGTACCTATGCTTCAGCAGATTCAGCACCCACGATGTGCGCAATCTCCTGCGCCGCGCGCTCTACTGAATCATTGACCACGGTTACGTCGAACTCGCTTTCAGCCTCAAGCTCGATTTTGGCGGTCTCAAGACGCCGCTGCTGTTCCTGCTCCGATTCAGTACCGCGCCCCACCAGTCGAGACACGAGTTCATCCCAGCTGGGCGGTGCCAAGAAAATCAGCTGTGCCTCCGGCATAGACTCCCGAATCTGCCGAGCCCCTTGAAGATCAATCTCAAGGATTACCGGGCGACCAGCATTTAGAGCTTCCTGAACCTTAGCACGCGGAGTACCGTATTTATTCTTACCGTGCACTACCGCATACTCAAGCATCTGCCCGTCGGCGATCATACGATCAAATTCCTCATGCGAGACAAAATAGTAGTGCACACCCTCTTCTTCGCCGGGGCGAGGGTCACGAGTAGTTGCCGAAACGGAAAACCAGACGTTCGGATAGTGCTCACGAATATACTGGCAAACGGTTCCCTTACCCACGGCGGTGGGACCAGCCAGAACGGTAAGTCTAGGTTGAGCAGTCATCGGGTTCTCCCTGCGGTGTGATGTAATAATGCGTATTTTATCCGGCGGCGAGAACTACCGACCGTTGCGGCGGCGTGTATGCCGAACATTGCGGTTAAAATACTCCACCATTTTACGGCGTTGATGCACGCCAAGACCGCCCAAACGACGGGTCGGCGCAATCTGCAGCTCTTCCATAATTTTTTCGGCACGCACAGCACCAATTCCCGGAAGGGCACGGAGCATTTGATCGACAGGCATCTTTGCAAGAGCTTGGTCGTCATCGACCAGATCGAGTACCTGACGTACCGACAGCTCACGGGTAGAAAGTGCCTGCTTAACTTCCTGGCGGCGAGTACGGGCAAGCAACGCCTTTTCACGTGCTGATGCACGCACCTCATCGGTTAGCGGCGTAATCGGCATGGGGTCTCCCATCAAGCGATATATGTATATAAATCAGCGTTCTTACGTTTTCTAACTTAGCATGTTGCGCTGTAAAACGATGAACTGAGGTTCGTAACGTAAAGCCTTTCAGACTCAACACAGCGCAATGGCGCACAGAGCAGATAAACTCTATACGCCACCACACGATCACAACGAGTTACGATGTGCCACGTGCACGCACTAAATCGTCACGTGCACTCCGCGCCGCCCGCGCCAGGTCAGTCAGCTGCGGACCTGCAGAGAGCACGCCACGGCTGGAATTCACCAAAACCTGAGATTCAACACCTGCAAAAATTCGGTATAGGTCCTCAGCGCTAGCCCCCTGGGCACCATATCCCGGCGAAAGAATGGGACCGTTGAAAGTGCTCAGGTCTATCGCCAATTCTTTGAGGGCCTCCCCTACAGTGGCGCCCACAACTAGACCGCATGAACCCATGCGTTCCCAGGTCTGTGCAGTGTTCTCTGCGGTAGCTGCGGCAATAACCTGCTTCGCTACCGCGCCGGTATCTTCTGCTTTGCCCACATGCTGCACACTCTTACCCTCAGGGTTTGAGGTCAGCGCCAGCACGAAAGTTCCACGCTGGTTCGCAGTTGCCGCATCCAGTGCTGGGCGAAGCGACTCGAAGCCCAAATATGGGCTTAGCGTGACCGAATCCGTGCCGAGTGGTGAAGAGGTACCGAGCCAAGCATCCGCATAGGCTTTCATAGTCGAGCCAATATCACCGCGTTTTGCATCCGCCACGATTAGAACCCGGTCTTCATCGGCGCGAGCAAAGAGCTCTTCCAACACGGCAAGACCTGCGGAACCGTGGCGCTCAAACAGGGCAACCTGGGGTTTAAGCGCTGCGGCATAGGGGGCGCATCCTTCGTAGACAGCTGTGGTGAAGGTACGCAGAGATTCGGCAGAATCTTCCAGTCCCCACGCCTGCAGCAGGTTCGGATGCGGGTCAATACCCACACACAACGGACCGTATTCGTCCATCGCAGCCGCAAGACGATCACCGAAGGGGATCACGAAAGTTCCCCCTCACGCACCTGTTCGCCCTTGTCCTGCCCCTGCTCGCCGGTACAGGCGGTCCGCAAGAACTCACCATGTTCTTGCAGATTTATAATCTCCCAGCTACGCTCGCGCAGCGCGGTAATAGCCTGAACAGCAGCCGCAAACTCCGAAATCGTGGTCATCACAGGGCAACCAACGCTGACCGCAGCCGCACGGATCTCGTAACCATCGCTACGAGCAGCACCACCGGCAGGCGTATTCAAAATCAGATCGATTTCACCATTGCGCACCATATCAACGATCGAATGCTGACCGTTTGCTTCCGCAAACTTGGAGGCAACCGTGGAATTCACACCATTGCGACGAAGTACATCTGCAGTGCCGCCGGTAGAGACAATCTCGAAGCCCAGCTGTTCAAGCATCTTGGCATAGATAATCACATTGCGCTTATCATGGTTAGCCACCGAAACGAAGACTTTGCCCTCGGTCGGTAGCGGTGACCCCGCACCTGCCTGGGCTTTCGCAAAGGCAGTATCGTAAAGGGCGTCAAGACCCATGACTTCGCCGGTCGAGCGCATTTCGGGACTAAGTAGGGAATCAACCACCACACCCTCAGGAGTGCGGAAGCGGCTAAACGGAAGAACCGCTGCCTTAACTGCAATTGCAGTATTCTGCGGCAGGGATGCACCATCCATGTTCTTAGGCAAGTATCCCTCTGCCTTCAGCTCAGCAATGCTCTTCCCCAAACCGATCATCACGGCCGCCTTAGCCAGCTGCACTCCGGTTGCCTTCGAGACAAACGGAACGGTGCGAGACGCGCGTGGGTTCGCTTCAATCACGAACAGATTCTCGGAGACGTAAGCAAACTGAATATTAATCAGGCCCCGCACTCCGGTACCACGCGCAATAGCCTCGGTTGCTTCTTTAACCTTGGCGATCACATCGGGACCCAAGGTAATTGGCGGCAAGGTGCAGGAGGAATCACCTGAGTGAATGCCAGCCTCTTCAATATGTTCCATAACGCCGCCCAGGTAGAGCTCGGTGCCGTCAAAGAGCGCATCCACATCAATCTCAATAGCGTCTTCCAGGAACTTATCGATGAGCGCTGGCTGAGAGGGAGAAACCTCGGTCGCATTTTCAAGGTAGCGTGCGAGATTTGCCTCGTCATAGACGATCTCCATACCGCGCCCGCCCAGCACATAGGAAGGACGGACCAACACCGGGTATCCAATCTCATCGGCAACGCGTTTGGCACCCTCGAAGGTATATGCGGTACCATTCTTCGGCGAGATCAGGCCACCTTCTTCCAGCACACGCGCAAATTCGCCGCGGTCTTCGGCGAGGTCAATAGCCTCGGGAGTAGTGCCCAAAATCGGCACACCGGCATCTTTGAGGGCTTTCGCAAGCTTCAGCGGAGTCTGTCCGCCCAACTGCACGAAAACGCCCAACAAGCCGCCCGTGCGGCGCTCAGATTCAACAATTTCAAGCACATCTTCCAAAGTCAGCGGCTCAAAATACAGACGAGTCGAAACATCGTAATCGGTCGAGACAGTCTCCGGGTTACAGTTCACCATAACCGTCTCGTACCCCAGCGAACGCAACACTAGCGAAGCGTGTACACAGGAATAATCGAATTCGATACCCTGGCCGATGCGGTTCGGCCCCGACCCCAAAATCATGATGGAGGGAGTCTCATGGTGAGCGACCTCATCCTCAGAATCATAACTAGAGTAGTGATAGGGGGTAAACGCCTCGAACTCAGCGGCACAAGTATCAACAGTCTTGAATACGGGGCGAATACCTAGGGCATGGCGCACGCCGCGCACAACGTCCTCAGAAGAACCGATAATCTCTGCGATTTGCGGGTCAGAGAAACCGTGGCGCTTTGCCAGCTGCAGGATTTCAGGGGTCAAGTTATCGCGATTTTCCCGCAGAATCCCGGCGACTTCATTCAGCAGCACCAGCTGATCTAAGAACCATGGATCAATCTTGGTGGCTTCAAAAACCTGCGCGATAGATGCACCCGCCAAAAGCGCCTGCTGCACCTGGTAGATACGCTGCGTGGTGGGTACTTTGGTCTTCTCGATAAGCGCGTCAAGTTCTTCGGCGTTTAGTTGCTGCTTCGTGAACGAGAAAGAAGCACCTTTCTGCTCTAGAGAGCGCATAGCCTTCTGGAGTGCTTCGGTGAAATTACGGCCCAGCGCCATTGCTTCACCCACCGATTTCATGGTGGTTGTGAGAGTCGGATCAGCGGCCGGGAACTTCTCAAATGCAAAACGCGGCACCTTGACGACCACATAGTCGAGGGTCGGTTCAAAGGATGCGGGCGTTTTCTGGGTGATGTCGTTCGGAATCTCATCCAGGGTGTAACCCAGCGAAAGTTTGGTCGCAATTTTAGCGATCGGGAACCCGGTTGCTTTAGACGCAAGCGCTGAAGAGCGTGAAACGCGTGGGTTCATTTCGATAACGATGATGCGCCCGGTCTTAGGGTCTACGGCAAACTGAATATTGCATCCGCCGGTATCAACCCCAACTTCGCGGATCACGTTGATAGCGATATCGCGAAGTTTTTGGTACTCACGGTCGGTGAGGGTGAGGGCAGGCGCCACCGTGATGGAGTCGCCGGTGTGCACGCCGACCGGGTCGAAGTTTTCAATCGAGCAGACGACCACGACGTTGTCATTTTTGTCGCGCATCATTTCAAGTTCGTATTCTTTCCAACCAAGAATAGATTCTTCGAGCAGAACCTCGGAGGTAGGCGAATACTGGATACCTGCGCCAGCAATGCGGTAAAGATCTTCTTCGTTGTAGGCCATGCCGGAGCCAAGTCCGCCCATGGTGAAGGAAGGACGCACGACCATGGGATAACCGAGCTCTTTGGCTGCTTCAAGAGCTTCCGGCATGGAGTGCACAATGATCGAACGTGCCGATTCGCCGCCCGCGCGCTCTACCACGCCTTTGAACGCTTCGCGATCTTCGCCCAGGTTTATGGCTTCGATATTTGCGCCAATGAGTTCAACATCGTATTCGCGCAGAGTTCCCTGCTTATCAAGAGCAATAGCAGCGTTGAGTGCAGTCTGCCCGCCCAAGGTAGGAAGAATGGCGTCTGGGCGTTCTTTTTCGATAATCTTAGCGATGACTTCGGGGGTAATCGGCTCAATATAGGTGGCATCCGCAAACTCCGGGTCGGTCATAATGGTTGCCGGATTGGAGTTTACGAGGACAACGCGCACGCCTTCTTCTTTGAGCACGCGTAGAGCCTGAGTGCCGGAGTAATCGAATTCGGCTGCCTGACCGATGACGATCGGACCTGAGCCGATGACAAGGACGCTGTTAAGGTCGGTACGACGTGGCATTTAGGCTTCCTTTGCAGTCTTCTTGGTAGAGGTCATGAGGTCGATAAAACGGTCGAAAAGGTATGCGGAGTCGTGCGGACCTGCGGCTGCCTCCGGATGGTATTGAACCGAGAACGCGGGAATATCTTTGCAGGTTAGCCCCTCGACCACGTTATCATTCAGCCCCACATGGGAAACCACGACCTCGCCGAATTCGGAGTTGGGGGCGGTTACGTATTCACCGATAGGCGCATCGACGGCAAACCCGTGATTTTGGGCGGTTATTTCAACTTTGCCGGTGGTTTTATCCATGACGGGCTGGTTGATACCGCGGTGTCCAAAGGGCAGCTTGTAGGTCCCGAACCCGAGCGCACGACCGAGAAGCTGATTGCCAAAGCAGATACCGAAGAACGGGGTGCCCTGGCGCAGTACACCCTGCAGGAGTTCAACCTGTTCGTCAGCAGTCGCCGGGTCGCCGGGACCATTGGAGAAAAATACGCCGTCTGGGCGAAGCGCATTTACGGTCTCAAGGGTTGTGTTTGCGGGCAGTATATGTACACGCACGCCGCGTTCCGCGAAACGCTGCGGGGTCATAGATTTGATGCCAAGATCGAGTGCGGCAATGGTGGCAACCGGCGGAGCGAACCAGCCGTATTGGTGAGGTTCAACTGTGTAGGCTTCCGTCACGGAAACGGAATCGGCAAGTTTACGGCCCGCCATCGGCTCGGAGGCGCGCACCGCTTCCAAAAGTTCGGCTTCGGGGCGATTGGCGTGACGCCCCGAAAAAATGCCTGCACGCATTGAACCGCTGGAGCGTAGGCGGCGAGTCAGCGCACGAGTATCAATGCCTTGAATGCCCACGATACTTTGGGTCCTGAGTTCGTCATCCAGGGTACGTTCTGCACGCCAGTTGGAGGCAACACGTGCGGCATCTCGTACCACGTACCCGGCAACCCAAATTTTGCGGGATTCTGCATCTACCTTGTTCACACCGGTGTTACCGATATGAGGCGCGGTCTGTATCACGATTTGCCCTGCGTAGGAGGGGTCGGTCAGTGTTTCTTGGTAGCCGGTCATGCCGGTGGAAAATACTGCTTCGCCTAAGGATGCGCCAATTGCTCCATACCCGTAGCCTCGGTAGATGGTGCCGTCCTCAAGAACGAGTAACGCGCGGTCCGTGCCCAAAGCACCGGAACGTGTCATCTCAGTCATGCTCTTACTTTCCTTTTCTCGGTGGTCTGTTCCCCTGCTTGTGCCCGTTATAAGTGGAACACTGTGTGCAGGAAATTCTTGGTATGCCGTTCGTAATTAGCGGGCATTTTGTGGGTGAGTTGTATGTGTATTAGTGATGTGCCGTCTCTTCCCGCACCCATTTTTCGGGGCTATCGACCGCATCCGGCGAGATCTCGCGAAGCTTCTCAAGCGTAATTTTCTTCTGATCAGCATAGCGAGTGCGAAATCCGGTCTGCACACGGTGGCCGTCAAGAGTCCAACCGATCACTATAAGTCCGTCACGTTCTACAACCTTGCCGATCATTCCCCGCCCGGTGGTAATGACCGCAAGTTTCTTCGCGGGAATCCACAGGTCTTTAGCCCCGTTGCGGGTGAAGATAATGCCGTCCGAGTAGATCAGGAGCGTGGATTTTGTTTTGAACCCTAGCTGGTCGAACCCCACACGGTTCAGTTCATCACCGAACATCGTAGTGCTCACATACTCCCCCTCAAACGCCGCCTCGGCTTTAAGCCCGTCGTAGCGTTCGGGAACGTCTTTGAGCGAACCGAACATCGTGGACTGCCGCTTGAGACGGGATTTCCAGCCGCGCCAAATACCGAAGAAGCACAGCGCCACCACGGCAACGCAGATAAGGGTGGGAATTAGTTTTTCCACGGTTCTTCTTTCTCCTCGGTTTATTGCAGAGGTTTTACTCCTGTATTAGGAACGATCAAGCCTGCCGGTGAGGGCTCGCGAGCTCGCCATTCAAAACGGTCGGATGCCCCGCGTAAAAAGTTGCGCGCACAGCACCGGGAACCTCCATCCCACGATACGGGTTGTTCTTGCCCTTCGTGGCCTGCTCCTCAGGCTTAATCACACGGGTAGCCTTCGGATCAACCAACACTATATTTGCTGGTTCACCTTCGGCAAGCGGACGGCCCTGCTCAGCATCCAGGCTGCCAATTTTCGCCGGAGTTTCGCTCATAATCCGTGCGACATCAGCCCAGGTAATATGCCCTGGCTCCACAAGGGTCATCTGAATAATCGAGAGAGCCTGCTCAAGACCGGTCATGCCGTTTGCAGCACACGCCCACTCGCATTCTTTGCTTTCTGCCGGATGCGGTGCATGGTCGGTACCAATAACATCAATAATGCCGTCGGCAACAGCTTGGCGCAGAGCAAGCACATCCTCTTCGGTGCGTAAAGGCGGGTTCACCTTAAAAATCGGGTCGTAAGTGCGCGCCTTTTCATCGGTCAGAATCAGGTGATGCGGGGTGACTTCGGCGGTTACCTGCACACCGCGAGACTTAGCCCAGCGCACAACCTCTACCGAGCCTTTAGTCGAGAGGTGGCAAATATGCAGACGCGAATTCAAATGCTCAGCCAGCAGAACATCGCGGGCGATAATAGCTTCTTCCGCGACAGCAGGCCAGCCGGTAAGCCCCAGATCGGCGGAAACCTTGCCTTCATTCATCTGAGCACCCTCAGTTAGACGGGGCTCCTGCGCATGCTGCGCGACCACGCCGTCAAAAGTCTTTACGTATTCAAGAGCACGGCGCATAATCGCCGGATCGTAGACGCACATGCCATCATCCGAGAACACTCGAACCTTGGCATCAGAGGTCGCCATAGAACCAATGTCTGAGAGGAATTCGCCTTTCAACCCAACCGTCACCGAGCCGATGGGCTGCACTCGGCACCAACCAGACTCTTTACCCAGACGGTTAACCTGCTCAACTACGGCTGCAGTATCTGCAACGGGAAGCGAGTTCGCCATCGCAAAAACAGCCGTGTAGCCACCTAAAGCCGCCGCGCGAGTACCGGTCTCTACGGTTTCAGAAGCCTCATATCCGGGCTGGCGCAGGTGAGTATGAATATCGACCAGGCCCGGAAGAGCAATCTGACCAGAGGCATCAACGATCTGAGCGTCTGCAGTCTCTATATCGTGACCGATACTCGCAATTTTGCCATCCTCAATCAGGATATCGGCAACGCGCTCACCCAGCAGGGAGGCGCCTTTAATAAGGTACGTGCTCATGTATATTCCTTCTTTCGGATAGCATTAGGATTCGTCGCCGGAGTATAGTTTCTCGCTTGACCCGTCAGTCAAGAGCAGGTACAGCACCGCCATGCGGACCGCCACGCCGTTACTAACTTGGCGCAGCACCCAGGCGTTCTGAGAATCGGCGGCTTCGGCGCACAGCTCCAGCCCTCGGTTCATGGGACCGGGATGCAGAATTGCGATTTCTTGAGGCTGCGCCAGCAGATTCTCGAAACGTTCTTTGGTGAGTCCCCACAGGGTGGTATATTCCTCTGCTGAGGGAAAGTAAGCGGCGTTCATACGCTCTTTTTGGATGCGCAGCATCATAACCGCGTCAGGTTTTGTAGCGATTGCGTCATCGAAATCGTGGAAAACCTCAAGTCCCCAATCCTGCTTCCAACGCTCAGTATGCACAGGCAAAAGCGTAGGCGGAGCCACAAAAGCGACATCGGCCCCCAGATTTTTTAGCAACCACAGATTCGACCGCGCCACGCGAGAGTGCAGAATATCCCCCACGATCAGCACACGCATACCGTTTAAATCGGTTCCTCGCGGTGATTCCAGACCATCACGCTGAGCCTTAAACTGGCGCAGCGAAACCGCATCTAAAAGAGCCTGCGTTGGATGCGCATGCGTGCCGTCCCCCGCATTTAGCACAGGAATATCGGTCCACCCGGCCTCGGCAAGACGCTGCGGAGCACCCGAAGCCGAATGACGAATCACGAAGGCATCCGCACTAATCGCTTTGAGAGTCTGAGCAGTGTCTTTGAGGGATTCTCCCTTAGAAACCGATGAACCACGCGCAGCAAAATTGGTGATATCGGCGCCCAGACGTTTCTCTGCGGATTCAAAGGACAGTCTGGTACGCGTTGAGTCTTCAAAGAAAAGGTTGACTACAGTCTTACCGGCAAGCACATTGAGCTTCCGGTTTTCTGCCTTAACCTGTGCCATATAATCAGCAACGTCGAGTATTTCAATGGCCTGAGTTCGTGTGAGATCGCGAGTGTCAAGCAGATGTTTCATGAAAGCTGTCCTTCCAGCTGAATGATATCAACGCGGTCTGTGGCGTTATCCGTTTCTTCGAGTACCACACGAACCTTCTCTAAGGCACTGGTCGGAAGGTTTTTTCCCACGTGGTCGGCGCGAATTGGGAGTTGCCGGTGCCCGCGATCAACTAACACGGCAAGACGCACCAGAGCCGGACGTCCGTATTCGTTAAGGGCGTCCAATGCGGCCCGAACAGTGCGGCCGGAGTACAGAACATCATCGACGAGAACCACATTTTTGCCGTCGAGACCGCCCACCGGGATCAAGGACTCCCCCGCGCTGCGGTTTTCATATTCCTCATCGGTGAGGTCATCGCGATACGATGTAATATCGAGAGCGCCCAGGCCATTTTTGAGATCAAAATTTGAGTCATTTGTCTGGATGCGCTGTGCCAGACGCTGTGCCAACGGGTATCCCCGAGACCGAATACCTAAAAGCACCAGGTTATCGGTTCCCTTATTAGACTCAAGAATTTCAAAAGCAATACGTGTAAGAGCGCGACGGATCTCATCGTCGCTAAGGATAGTGTGCCCTTCATTGGGCGTTTTTATTGGCGCGCCTATGGGATGCGCACCAGGCTCATAGGGTACAGATGTCCCCGACACAGCCGACTCCTTCCCCGCCTCACGGGACGGATTTAAAGGTTTCTTGCTTTTACCAAGACTACCATACGTACCACGCAGTTCAGGGGTATGTGTTTCTGAAGTTTTAATTTTTTTGGAGTCAAAAATCCTCTACATATCATGCAATAAACGCTCATGTTCCCTGAACAAAGACTCATAAAACGTCGAGAGTCCATTATGCTAGTAAAAGCATCACCGATAGTACAACCACACCGAGGACTGCATCATGGAAGATCTCTTTGAGGGCCTGGTAAGAATTATCTTTGGGATTCTTGCAGCCCCTATCGTTTTCGTGGCGCACCGCTACTTTAAGCGCCGCAACCGAATGCGCACCCGGCAGCTTACGGAGCTTGGCTTTGCTTCTTCTACTCAGGTGATTCGGCATACTCTTGGAGAGACTCAACGCAACTCATACTTCTCGGTTATCGGTGCAGTCCTCTTCGGACTATGTACTCTCATCATGGCATGGATTTGGGTATCTTCCTCTTTTGACACTATCGCTGCTATCCTACTGAGCGTCGTTGCTCTATGCACTCTTGTCTTCATCTGGTACTACCGCCGGTCCTACGTTGAGTTCAGGCTATACGAGTTTATGAGATCCCGGCTTGGCGAGGGCGTTATCACTCTTGACTACGCTGATATTGATGCCTATACATTTACCTACAATAAGTTTGAAACCGCTCTTAAAATCACCACGGTATCCGGCATATCATTTGAGCTCGATCCCGCCATTCAAGACTGCCGTTACCTCTGTGCCATGATTGCTATGCGTATGCGTTCTAATCGTTGGCCTGATCCGTCCTCAGACCGTGATATGAGCGTTGTGCTTCATATGATGCGCACACAACACTGGCTCAAGTTCCTACTGCACGTACGTGAAGGGTCTAACCTTGCTGTTAATAATCTCGCTTCTACCCAGCATCGCAATACTCGGTACACCCATGAGGGCAGCGAACTTTTTGAAGAGGCTAAACGCCAGCTCGGGTTCTATGCATAACCCGGCTTGATCCGTATGAATGTATACTAAAAGCCGCCTCAAACCCCTAAAAAGCAGGGGTTTGAGGCGGCTTTATAACTGAGCCGTTTAAGCAAGCAGAGTCGGTTTTACCTGGCGCAGCTTATCCAAAAGACCGTTAACAAATTTCGGTGAATCGTTTGTAGAGAGCACACGCGCCAAACCGGTTGCCTCCGAGATAGCAACCGCATCTGGAACATCATCATTATAGAGAAGTTCCCACGCGCCGATCCGCAAAATTACGCGGTCGACAGCTGGCATACGCTCAAACGACCAGTCACGCGCATAGGTCTCAAGGTATTCTCGAATCTCGTCATCATGTTCACGTACGCCGCGCACGATCTCTTCAGCATAAGCCGAGATCTGAGCGGCAGTATGCAGACGGCGTCGCTTCAGCACATCAATAATGTCTTCTTGACGCTGATCGGCTTCAAAAAGTACCTCGACGGCACGTAAGCGGGCTTTGGTACGAGAGTTCATTAGTCGTTAACACGGCCCAGGTAATCGCCGGTACGGGTATCAACCTTCACCTTGGTTCCTGTCTCCAGGAATAGTGGAACCTGAATTTCATAGCCGGTCTCAAGAGTTGCAGGCTTATTGCCACCAGTGGAACGGTCACCCTGCAGGCCAGGCTCGGTGTAGGTAATTTCAAGAACAACAGAGGCAGGAAGCTCAACATATAGCGGAGTACCCTCATAGAGGGCTACAGTCGCGGTCTGCGACTCCAGCATGTAGTTAGCAGCATCGCCCACCACAGCTGCAGGAACATTAATCTGATCATAGGTCTTCAGATCCATGAAGACGTAGTCTTCGCCGTCCTGGTAGAGATACTGATAGTCGGAACGATCAACAGTAGCAGTCTCAATCTTAGCGCCAGCATTGAAAGTGCGGTCGACAACCTTACCGGAGGTTACGTTACGCAACTTGGTACGCACAAACGCACCACCCTTACCGGGCTTTACATGCTGGAACTCAACAACGGACCACAGACCGCCATCAATCTTGAGGATTGCACCGTTTTTAATATCAGTGGTAGATGCCATACGGCTCTCCTTCGTATTGTCGACGCTTACACACAACACGATGCGTGTTGCCGCAGGCGCTAAGTTATCAATGAGCAAATAATGTCGCCCTTTAGTTTACACTATGGCACCGCTACTATGACATATCTAAGTAAAATTCCCATCACGTTCTGCATGTTTGACTGCCTAGACATGGGTACCCCCCTGTAAAAGCACCTAAATTGCAGTTAGTTATTCGGCGATTTCTTGGTATGTCATATACAGGATGGAGTCATCGGGAACCCCATAAACACGCGGTTTACCCAGTTCTTCCAAAACGATAAAACGCAAAAGCGAGCCGCGCGCTTTTTTATCCCGACGCATAGTTTCGAGAAGCTCTTTCCAGCGATCCCCCCGGTATCCCACTGGAAGATTCAAAGATTTGAGAATGGCACGGGTGCGATCAACAATTGTTTCATTAAGATACCCAGCGGCAAGCGCGAGCTCGGCCGCATACACCATCCCCACCGCAACGGCTGCGCCGTGGCGCCACTGGTATCGCTCGGCACGTTCAATAGCGTGCCCTAAGGTATGCCCGTAATTGAGAATTTCGCGGCGACCGGATTCGCGCAGGTCTTCAGAAACAACCTCCGCTTTCACCCGAACGGCACGCTCAACCAGGTCACGCACTATTGACGACTGAGAATCCCGAATCTTTTCTGGGTTAGCCTCAATACTGTCAAGAATCTGTGGGTCAGCAATGAACCCACACTTTACGACCTCCGCCATACCTGTTAAAAGCTCATGCTCCGGCAAGGTACGCAGCGTACCAATCTCGCAGAGCACTGCAGAAGGTGGCCAAAATGCCCCCACAAGATTCTTTCCCTCGGCGGTGTTAATACCTGTTTTTCCTCCCACAGCGGCATCGACCATGCCAAGAAGAGTGGTCGGAATGTGAATCACACGTCCCCCGCGCAGCCAGGTTGCCGCCACAAAACCGGCAACATCAGTAATGGCTCCGCCGCCCACTGAAATAATTGCATCCGTGCGTGTAAAGTCGTTCTGACCTAAAACCTGCCAGCAAAATGCGGCCACTTGATGGTGCTTAGCTTCTTCAGCATCAGGGATTTCAGCGCTAAAAGACTCGTAGCCAACTTTACGCAGATCTTCCATAACAAGCTCGCCGGTAGCCCGTAGGGCGCGCGGGTGGATCACCAAGATTTTATGCGCTGTGTTACCTAGAATATCGGGGATTTTCTTAAGCAAATTATGCCCCACCAGAACATCGTAGTTCTCGCGTGGTGAGCTGCCTGTGACGGGTATATAGGTAATGTCTTCCTCACCGGAAGCTCCGAAAGTTGGAGCCACAGAGGTTTCGGACTCAGCGGCGTGATGTGACTGTTCAATCATGAGAGTGTTCCTTTCGGAAGGCAAGAACGAAGTTCTGAATTTCGGCGGTCATAACGCTAATATTTTTTTCTCCACGCGCATCCAAAGTATGCTGTGCAAGTTCCTCGTACCGATGCTGCCTATGCTCAAAAATCTCAGACCAGCGCTCTACCGGGTTAGGCTCTAGAAGCGGGCGGGTTTTATTGCCTGTAATGCGCGGCTCAACCGTATCTACATCGACCAGAATGTAAACCACGCATTCGTCACGCAAAAGGTCAGCAACCGCATCAGTCATAGGGGCACCGCCACCCAGCGAAAAAACTGTGTTGCGATAGGTTGGCGAGGTCAGCACCTCTTCAATAGTCTTGCGTTCAAGTTCCCGAAAATAGGCTTCACCAAAGATTTCAAAAATCTCGGATACCTCACCATAACGTTCCACAATCAGCTGGTCGGCGTCAAGAAACTCATAGCCGTAAAACCGTGCAAAATGGGTGCCAATATAGGTTTTTCCCGCCGCCATAGGACCGATGAGAACTACCGGACGGGCACGTTCGGCAAATTCTTCCTGAAGCTCACGTACCTGCTGCGGATGTATGCGAAGGGTATTTTCCTCGCTTTTCTCCTTGGAGACGCCTTCGCGCTCTGATTCTAAACTAGCAACGCTGTGCCTCAGGTGTGCAGCCCGTGCCATACGCGCTGTAATCGCGGCAAAACTTGCGGATTCATGCTGCTGTTCAGACACAGGCGCCCGTTCCAAGTCCTCATTTTTACGTGATGCCTGTTCCGCAACGATGCGCGGGTGTGCGAAAATTGCGGGCGTCGGTATAGTGTCTGATTGCTGACCGCGTGCAGCCTTGCTCATCTCCGATACTTCAGACTCTTCAGGAACTTGAGGACTCCCCTGTTCGTCCTGCGGTTTATGAGGTTCTACAGTAAAGCCCGCCAATTTTTCACGAAAAACGTTTGAAGCGAGAGGAGCGGGTGTGTCCGAATCGGATGAAGCATATACCCGTACCTTCGATGCAGCACGCGGGGCAGCTTTCCCAAATTTCCCAAAAACCGTGAGTGGGCTGGGAACAGCCGCTTTGCGAGCAGAATGAAGTTCTTGAGTGTGTGGGCCTACCTCATGTTGTTCAGCCGTGTTCTCCTCAGGTTCCGAAAGCTTTGACTGCGGGCGCGATGCATTCCCCTCTCGGGCACGGCGCGCTGCTTCCGCTATGCGAGAGAAAGGGTTCGCCCCCGACGATGGGCGGCCGGAAGGCGCTGGATCCTCAGCAGCCACAGTCTAGGAATCCCATCCCGCAACATTAGATTCCCAAGCCAACGATTCGGGAATCTCTGCCAGATAAGAGTCCATATTTCGACGTGTCTCGCTGATGGAATCGCCACCGAATTTCTCCAGTGCTGCCTGTGCGAGTACAAGGGCGACCATAGCCTCCGCCACCACACCGGCGGCTGGTACAGCACACACATCAGATCGCTGATGATGCGCCTTCGCGGGTTCCCCGGTTGAAGTATCAATAGTTTTGAGTGCCTTGGGAACGGTAGCGATAGGCTTCATAGCGGCACGAACACGCACAAGATCGCCTATACTCATACCGCCTTCAATGCCGCCGGCTCGGTTCGTATCACGAGTTACGCCATGTTCACCGACCGAAATCTCATCGTGTGCGGCGGTACCAGGACGGTCGGCAGTCGCAAAGCCATCGCCAACTTCGACACCCTTAATAGCTTGAATCCCCATCAGGGCCGCGGCAAGGCGGGCATCCAGACGACGGTCCCAATGCACATATGACCCGAGTCCTGGGGGCATACCATAAGCCAAAACCTCGACGACACCGCCAAGTGTTTCTCCATCTTTGTGCGCCTCATCAACCCGGGCGACCATAGCATCTGAAGTAGCTTTATCGAAGCACCGAAGAGGATCAGCATCAAGAGCAGCAACATCACAGGGAGCAGGCACCGATGCTCCATCGGGCGCATGTACGCCGCCCACTGCAACAGTATGCGATACAAGCTCAACACCGAGTGCTTTTAAAACCTGAGCGGCGACCACGCCTAGAGCTACCCGAGTCGCGGTTTCACGTGCCGATGCGCGCTCAAGAACAGGACGAGCCTCCGAAAAGTTGTATTTCTGCATACCCGTAAAATCCGCGTGACCGGGGCGCGGGCGTGTCAGGGCAGCATTGCGGGCACGCCCTTCAATAAGTGCGGGATCTACCGGATCTGAGCTCATCACATCAACCCATTTAGGCCATTCAGTATTCGCGATTTCAAGTGCTACGGGGCCACCCTGCGTCAGGCCGTGCCGTACCCCGCCCAGAATACGCACTTTATCTTCTTCAAACTTCATACGAGCGCCGCGGCCGTACCCTAGACGGCGGCGAGCCAGCGCATCACGCACCATCTTGCTGGTAAGCTCCACGCCGGCGGGGACTCCTTCGATAATACCGACCAACGCTTCACCGTGAGACTCCCCCGCGGTCAGCCAACGTAGCTCCATGTATTTCCTCATCTCCGTTTTGCCGTCCTGAGAGTTCCGGCACCGTCAAAGTTTGAATCTGTATATAAATTCTAACGTCTCTTTTAGCGCACAATGTCAGGAAGCTGTTCACGCGGAGCAAGATTGACAGCGGCACACATCGCATTGAGCACATCAAGCTCGTGCGGGAGACGCTGATCTGTAGCATGCCCGGTAAAAACGCGCACCTGGTCGAGAGCCTGATAGAGAAGCATTTCAAGGCCTGATACGACGCACCCGCCGCGCCGCTCCCAAATCTGCGCTAGCTGAGACGGCCACGGATCATAAGCTACATCCAGTAGAACAGCGTACGGGTAGACCTTGTGTATGTTTTCAGTAAAATCATCTGCAGCATGAGCGGGGAGAGTCGAGATCACCGGGTAATACGCGGCGCAGTCTTCCGGAAACCGGGTAAGAGGCTCTGCCTGGACCTCAAGACTCAGACGTTTTGCTGCGTCATATATGGCAGAGAGCTTATGCAGTGAACGCGCGTACACCGTCACACGAGTGTACCCCAAACGATGTAAGGCGGCTAGAGCAGAAATAGCGGTTGCCCCGCCGCCCAGGATAGCCGGTTGTGTTGTTGCTTGGTGAGTTTCAAGCCCAGCATGTAGAAGTGCATTGACGATGCCGCCGACATCTGTATTATGGCCATGCGGCAACGGCGCTTCGGTATCTTCTGTCTTTCTCCAGAAAACGGTGTTAACCGCCCCAGTCACCCGAGCCAATGCGGTTGTTGAGTGCAGATACCGAATAATATCGGTCTTAAGCGGCATCGTGACCGAAAACCCGCAGATTGCTTCTCCAGCCTCTGCCTCGTCCATGAGAGCCGGAAGATCCGCGGAGAGTGTGTCACGACGGGCATACGTAATGTTCTCTTTGAGTACCTGGTACGCAGCGGTATGTAAAACTGGCGAGAGCGAATGCGCTATAGGATGGCCCAGCACATAGGCTCGTCGTGCTGCCGCTGCTTTAGTCATGGTATTCCCTTCCCACGCGATGCCATTTAGGTTGTCCGTCAGTTTACACACATAAACGAAACGGATGCTCCTTCCAGTTTAGTGGAAGGAACATCCATTCCGTCTTACGAAGAACCGTACAGAACCTACAAATACGGTGCCTCAGTACTGACCACGCAGTATCTTACTTACAGCGACCTGAGTGTTCCTCACACCACTGGTTGTACTCGTCAACGTACTTCTGGTGTTCCTTGTAGGTGCGCGAGTACTTCGTCTCACCCGTATCAAGGTCAACCGTTACCCAGTAGTAGTACGGGTTGTTCTCGGGATTTGCTACCGCTTTGATTGAGGACAACCCTGGCGATGCAATCGGGCCTGCAGGCAGCCCCGTATTCGCATAGGTGTTGTACTTATTATTCTTATCAGCCTTTTGCTCTTCCGTGAGGTGATATGAACGTACACCCAAGCCATAGGTCACGGTAGCATCGGACTGAATCAAACCGTTAGTCTCACCCTTGGGGTTATTAAGGCGGTTATTGATAATGCCCGCAACGGCCACATAGTCCTTAGGCTGTGCTTCAAGCTCCACGATAGAAGCCTTAGTCAGGACCTCAAAGGTTCGTTGGTCTCCGCTAACTCCTGCTTCCTGCAGATCAGCCTTTGTTCGCGAAACCATAGCCTCAATGATTTTCTTGGCGTCGGTTCCTTCCTTCGGAATTCGGTATTCGCCCGGGTGCAGCCAGCCTTCCATTGAGGGGAAGTTCTTCGGGATACCGTATTCTTCAGGGTGAGACATAGCAGCCTCAATATCACGACGGCTTATCTTGCCTTCGGTAGCTTTAGCGATAATATCGACCGTCTCGTTCATGCGCTTACCCTGCTGAACCGCGATATAGAAAATATTATTATCGCTATCTACCAGGTTCTTCACGACCGAAGAGCTGCTCATTTGCTTCTGCAACTCATAGGTACCAGCTTTAAGAGTTTTACCGTTAGCCTCTTTCTGGTACACGTCAATGAACTTGCCAGGATCGGCAATAATGTCTTTTTCTTTGAGCGCCTGCGCAATCTGCGCGGTACTCTCACCCTGCTCAATCGTGAAGCTTACCGGCTCGCCATTTCCCGATCCCGAGTAGTCACGATTTTTGAAGGGGTTAATGTCGTAACGCTGCACGAAGACCACCCCAAGCACAATAAGTACCACGGCAAAGACGCTCAAAGCTGTTGCCATGATGGTGTGGCGGCGACGCTTACGCGCGCGTAGCTCCCTAGCGGTTACCACCTCATCCTCAAGGGTGATACCGCGAATGCCAGCCTGGCTTTCGGCGAGTGTCGGACTGAGAAGCTCGCTTAAGCTACTCTCTCGCGTCCGCTGTTTTGTAGGTTCTTCGGTCACTGAAGGTTCTCCGTTTCGTTGACGGGGCCGTCTATAGTCTCTTGCAGATGGGAATCTTCGCGAGGTGATTCATGCACCAGATATCCAGCGACAGCTTGCCCAGCTTTAAGAGCATCCAGACTGTACTGCAATATGTTAACAGCAGCAACCTGGTCAACCATAGTCTTGAAATTTCGGCTGGATACACCAGCCTCGTGGAGGGAACGATGCGCACTCACCGTGGTGAGACGCTCATCGACCAGCCAAATGTTGATGTGTGTATTTCCTTCTGCATCCAATTCGGAGCGCAAAGCGTGGGCGTAATCCCGTGCCATGCGGGTGGAGTCCGACTCTCCTCCCCGCATGGTTTTGGGAAGCCCCACAAAGATCTCTTTCACGTCGTTAACCTCCACAAGTTTGCGGAGAACTCGACGGTCCGAGTTCTTCTTGCTGTCACGACGGAGTGTCTTGAGCGGAGTCGCCAGAATGCCGTCTGGGTCGCTCAATGACGTGCCAACGCGGGCATTACCCACGTCAACACCCATCCGTACTCCTCGTTGAAATTCAGTCAAGTTATGCCTGCGCTATCGCGTTGCGGATAGCATCCAGTGCTTCTGAAACCTTCGAAGCATCCTGTCCGCCGCCCTGTGCAACATCGTCCTTGCCGCCGCCACCGCCGCCGAGTATACCTGCTGCGAGTCGCACCAAGGCACCGGCTTTAATGCCAGCTTCACGGGCACCTTCATTTGTGGCGACAAGAATAACCGGGCGACCATTGGCCACGCCAGTCACCGCCACAACGGCAGCTTCAGAGCCGAAGCGTGAACGTAAATCTAACGCTAGCGAACGAACACCGTTGGCGTCCAGCTCTCCCGCATGATGTGTAAGAACTCGTACGCTGCCGATGGTTTGCGCGTTTTCTAAAAGCTTACCAGCCTCAGCCTGAAGCTTCTCGCGGCGCAGCTTTTCAAGTTCTTTCTCAGCTGACTTTAGTTTCGCCAACGTCTGGTTTATTTTCTCGGGTAGTTCAGCCGAGGACTGCACTTTCATCATGCCGGTCAGCTGATTGACTAGGGTACGCTCAGCGGCAAGATGCTCGAAAGAATTCATACCGACCAGTGCCTCAACGCGGCGGTTACCCGAGCCCACAGACTGTTCAGTGAGCAGAGTCAGAGAACCAATTTCAGATGAAGTTCCTACGTGGGTGCCGCCACAAAGCTCACGCGAGAACTCTCCACCGATTTCGACCATACGCACGATGTTGCCATACTTCTCGCCGAAGAGGCTCATAGCGCCTAGGGCTTTAGCCTCGGCAAGAGGCATCTCACGCGCAATAACTTCGTGATTATCCCGGATAGCGAGGTTTGCTACCTCTTCGACTTCACGCTTAGCGGAGTCAGATAGGCTCTCACCCCATGCGAAGTCAAAACGCAGGTAGCCTTCCTTATTGAAGGAACCACGCTGAGTTGCTTCATTACCCAATACCTGGTGCAAAGCCGCATGAACAATATGGGTACCCGAATGGGCTTTTTCACCATCTCGACGTCGCTGCACATCAACCTGCGCCACAACTTCAGCGCCCGGATGCGCTTCACCTTCACGAACAACGGCGCGGTGAACACTCAAACCCTTGACAGGCTGCTGCACGTCCTGAACATCAATCACGAAACCGTTTCCAGTAATCACGCCGGTATCAGCTGCCTGTCCGCCGCCCTCCGCATAGAACGGGGTTTCATCCAAAACAACCTCAATCTTATCGCCCGCTTTAGCTACGGGAACGGAAACCCCATCCTTCAGCAAAGCACGAAGATGAGTCTCAGTGCGAAGTTCGGTGTACCCGGTAAAGATAGAACCACGTTCATCCACGAGCTTACGAAGCTCAGAGAGATCTGCGAAAGAACCTTTTTTAGCCTTAGCATCAGCCTGAGCACGGTGACGCTGCTCAGCCATCAGTTCGCGGAACGCCTTCTCATCAACCTTTACGCCTGCTTCAGCGGCCATTTCAAGGGTCAGGTCGATTGGGAATCCGTAGGTATCGTGCAGCGCAAATGCTTCTGCCCCAGAAACAGAGTTTGACCCGTCTTTCTTAGCCGTAGCAACGGCTTCTTCCAAACGCTCGGTGCCGGTTTCAATCGTATGCAAAAATGCCTTTTCCTCGGCATAAGCGATGCGGGAAATACGCTCGAAATCATCCGCCACGTAGGGGAAAGCACCAGCCATCGCATCGCGAGAAGCGGGGAATAGGATAGGCAGGCACGGTTCAGTAACGCCCAGCAGACGCATCGCACGAATAGCGCGGCGCATCAGGCGGCGTAGAATATAGCCGCGTCCTTCGTTGGAGGGAGTCACACCATCGGCAATCAGCATGAGAGAAGAGCGAATATGGTCCGCGACCACACGCATGCGCACATCGTCTTCATACCCCGGATCTTCGGGAGATTCAGAGCCGTGGTATTTTTTCCCGGAGAGCTTCGAAGCGGCGTCAAGTACCGGGCGCACCTGATCGGTTTCGTAGAAGTTTTCAACACCCTGCAGAAGCATCGCCAAACGCTCAACGCCTAAACCGGTATCGATATTCTTCTTGGGCAATTCACCCAGAATCTCGAAGTCTTCCTTACCGATCCCTTCACCACGCTGATACTGCATGAACACAAGGTTCCAGATCTCAATATAGCGATCGTCATCTACCGCCGGACCGCCTTCTTTGCCGTATGCGGGTCCGCGGTCGTAGAAAATTTCGGAATCGGGGCCTGCAGGACCAGGCTGACCTGTAGACCAGTAGTTTTCCTTCATGCCCATGCGTTGAATACGTTCTTCTGGGAATCCTACGGTTTTAGTCCATACGTCGAAGGCTTCATTGTCTCCTTCGTAAATGGTCACCCACAGACGTTCCGGATCTAACCCGTAACCGCCTTTATCCTGGCTAGCGGTGAGTAGTTCGTAGGCGAAAGGAATAGCTTGCTCTTTGAAATAGTCACCGAATGAAAAGTTACCCGCCATCTGGAAGAAGGTGCCATGACGGGCGGTCTTACCTACTTCTTCAATGTCGAGGGTACGAATACACTTCTGAACGCTTGTTGCACGCGAGAACGGAGGGGTCTCTCGTCCAAGAAAATAAGGGATAAAGGGCACCATACCGGCAATGGTAAACATGGCACCGGGTTCGTTTGAGATGAGTGATGCAGAAGGCACCACGGTATGTCCGCGCTTCTCGAAAAATTCGATCCAACGCTTAGAAATTTCCTGTGAGAGCATCGCTTTCCTTAGACAATTCTGTGTGAAATTCTACGAAATCTATCAAGTTCGTCATGCCGTCATTACGGCTACGTTACAGTACCGGCTAGTTAAAGAAATCTTCACCCAGCTCTCGGTCACGTTGGATGCGGGCGGAGCGAAGTTCCTCCTCTGTAGCGGCAATCCGCGATTCCACGTCGAGCAGTTCCCGCTCGGCAGCAGCCCGATTTGTGGAAGCAATTTCTTGCTCACTCATCTGACGGTCCCAGGTATCTATAGAACCAGGACGTATATCCTGTTTCTGTCGCTCAACTTTAGCATGAAGTTCAGCTTCTTTTTCCTGCATGCCTTCACGAACACGCGCAGCAAATTCGACAGCTTTAAGCGCATAGGGTTGAAGAGGCTTACCAACGGGTGAATCGAAAAACTTTCCCACCTGTGACTCCGGGTTAAGAGCGAGTGTACCCTGTTGGTACTGAACAAGAGCGCCTGTTTTCTTTTCGGGCGATGCGCTGGCACGTTTTGACGCGAAATAGCCTACCGCTGCGCCCGCTCCCACAAGAAGAACTGACCGAAATAAACCCAATTACTGTTCACCTCCCTGTGAAGTACCAGCTGCACGATCGTCGTCACCAGGCTTCTTACCGCGGAATGCCTGACGGACACCGTATGAGAACGAAGCAACTTTAATAAGGGGCTGCCCCACAGTTGAGGTCACCAAAGAAGACAGGGCAGAAACGTTCGCGGAAGCATCGGATACGTTAGAGGTGATACCGTCTACCTTCTCAAGCTGCTCATTCGTGGTAACGACTGTTTTAGTAACTTCGTCGATCAAAGGCGATGTGCTCTGGTTGAGTGAACGAATGGTCACGATAAGTTCATCGAAAACTTTAGTCAGGCGAATAATAGGTAAAGCAAGTAACGCCACAAGAATTGCGAAAACACCGGCAGCTATCAGACCTGCAATGTCTCCACCACTCATCACGACCTCTTTCCTATATCAACCAGTAAAACACAGTGGGCGCCCGCGAGAAACGAGCTTTGAAGCGAGCACACAGAAAAACCGTACCCACGGCTTACTCCATCATAAATGAAAAACCTTGTGCATGCCCATTTTGAACGCCGCTTGTCGTCAAAATATACAGCTCTACCAGGGGTTTTATAAAAAATTTACACTTACTGCGGCATCTCGTTACAGTTCAGATTCCACGTTTATTACCCTCATCAAACTCTATAAGACATGCATAAGATGCAACAACATTGAGGAATAATCCTCAGGTTTAGTCATACACCACCGACCTGGATTTTGGGTTCCGAAGCAAGTAAACACCTTCAATAAATGTTGTACCGTCTATTAAACCGGTAATAGCTCACAAGACATCATGCAATAAAAATAACCCCTCCTACAGCCGAACCGTAGGTAGGGGTTACCTTCTCGAAAATTCGAGATTATGCTAGGCGTGAGTAGTACTCAACAACCAGCTGCTCATCGCAGACCACAGGGATCTCTTCGCGCTTGGGGGCGCGTTCGAGCTTAGCGTGCAGCTTCTCGATTTCGACGTTCAGGTATGCCGGAACCTCAGGCAGAACTGCCTGGTTCTCGCCCGCAGCTGCGACCTGGAAAGGAGTGGTCTTCTCAGACTTCGGGTGAACGTGAATCAGCTGGCCGGGCTTAACACGGAACGAAGGACGATCCACGCGCACACCGTCAACCATAATGTGACGGTGTACAACCATCTGACGAGCCTGTGCAATGGTGCGAGCAAAGCCCGAACGCAGAACCAGAGCGTCAAGACGGGTCTCAAGGTGCTCAACCAGGTTCTTACCGGTCTGACCCTCGACACGCTTTGCTTCAAGGTATGCGCGGCGCATCTGTGCCTCACGAATGTTGTACTGAGCGCGCAAACGCTGCTTTTCCTTCAGCTGGGTAGCATAGTTAGAATCAGCCTTCTTGCGGGCACGACCATGCTGACCGGGGCCGTAAGGACGGCGCTCAAGGTACTTTTCTGCCTTCGGGGTCAGTGCGATGCCCAAAGCACGGGACTGACGCACGGTACGGCGGGTGCGGTTATTTTTAGCCACAATTACCTTTCATAGTGCAGAACCCTCATGTATTCACGCTAAGGGCTCTTATCTTTTTGGAGCTGGCCTCCTCGGTTTACCCGCACCGGGTGGTGGGGCGGAGAGTTTGGGGCAGAGTACCCCAGCACTACGTCAGCGTTATTCCTAAACCAAAACACAATATACTGCGCTATATAGTGGGTATAACGAGACTGCCAGACCCATCAAGTCTACCGTGGTTCGCATTCAGAATCTAGCTGAGTACCGCACAAATTTTGTGTTCTCAACCATGCGCAAGAACACATTATGACACTCCCTCAAAACTTTATGACAGAAGTTCCTTTACCGAATCTTTACCATGTCATAGAATAAAGGCAGTACACCGGATGTGCGACCGACTTCCGGGCTCATAAGAGTCTGGTGCGCATTCGGAGTTTATCTATCACATCTCACTCTAGCGGTATACACCACGGCCGAGGTGGTGCATACCGCTTTTCTGTTCGGTTAGCTATCGGCTCGATTCAGAATTTCTCGGATACGTTCGCGCCGTTCAGCCAGGGTTCGTTCAAATCCATACTGAGTCGGCTCGTAGTAGACCTTATCCCGCAAGGTATCCGGCAAATACTGTTGAGCCGCCACATGCCCCGGCTCATCGTGCGCATAAATATATCCGTCGCCGTGTCCCAAATTGGCGGCGGCCGCATAGTGGGCGTCTCGAAGATGAGCTGGAACCTGCCCCGAAAGCCCAGATCGTACATCCGCTATTGCCTTATTAATAGCCACATATGCCGCATTTGATTTGGGCGCTAAGGCACAGTAGATCACCGCCTGCGACAGAATAATACGTGCCTCTGGCATGCCGACCAACGCCACCGACTGGGCGGCGGCGGTCGCTACTTGAAGCGCCTGCGGATCGGCAAGACCGATATCTTCACTCGCCGCAATCATAATGCGCCGCGCCACAAAGCGTGGGTCTTCGCCGCCTTCGAGCATGCGCGCTAGATAGTGGACGGCGGCATCAGCATCGGAACCGCGTATAGATTTAATGAAGGCGCTAATCACGTCGTAGTGCTGATCGCCGCCTTTATCGTAGCGAACGGCAGCACGGTCAACAGCTTCCTGGGCATGTGCCAGAGTAATGCGCACGGGTTCTCTAGGGTTTACCTCTCCCCCAGATTCCGCGTTCTCATCCGGGGATTCGACCTGTTCATGCTCGCTGAAGGCTATGGCGGCGGCCGCTTCTAAAGAAGTCAGCGAGCGGCGTGCATCGCCACCGGAGACTGCGGCAAGGTGGGCACGAGCATCTTCATCAATCACAGCAGCACCGTTGAACCCGCGAGGGTCTTCGAGCGCTCGGTTAATTAAAGACTCAATATCGGCTGGCTCCAAAGAATGCACCCGGAGCAAAAGTGAACGTGAAAGAAGAGGCGAAATCACGCTGAACGAGGGATTTTCCGTCGTTGCCGCCACAAGAATAACCCAGCGGTTTTCGACTCCGGGCAACAGCGCATCTTGTTGAGCCTTCGTAAACCGGTGAATCTCGTCAAGAAAAAGCACTGTTGTGGTGCCGTACATGTCACGGTCTAAAAGTGCTTGGTCCATAACAGCGCGAACGTCTTTAACTCCGGCGGTAATAGCGGAAAGTTCGACGAATTTACGCCCCGGCGCACGTGCGATGACATGCGCCAATGTGGTTTTCCCGGTGCCGGGAGGGCCGTATAAAATAACAGATGAAGGTCCTGCTGGTCCAGACTTATCGGCACCAGCAAGCACACGAAGCGGAGACCCTGGGGTCAGCAGATGGGCTTGTCCAAAAACTTCATCGACGTGACGCGGGCGCATACGTACTGCCAAGGGTGCTTGGGATGCGGTACGTGAAGACGGTGTGGACGCAAATTTTACGCGATCTTCGTCGTCTGGAAGGTCAAGGTCAAAAAGCGAATCTGCCATATTTCAACTCTACCGTGCGTACACGCGGTATCTAGAGGGTTTCGCTATCGAGAATGAGGGTTACCGGTCCGTCATTAACGAGTTCAACCTGCATATCGGCGCCGAAAACTCCTGTTTCAACACGGAGCCCGATAGCGCGAAGCTTCTGGACAAAAGCCTCAAAAATCGGCTCGCTGACAGCGCCCGGAGCCGCTTTCGACCACGACGGGCGCCTGCCTTTTTTCGCATCTCCGTAGAGCGTGAATTGACTAACGGCGAGAACGGGCGCATCAACCTCAAGCGCGGATTTTTCGCCATCAAAAAGGCGCAGGTTAGCGGTCTTATCCGCCATTTTCGCCAGTTGGGCCTCGCCGTCCTCATGGGTAATACCGACGAGTGCAAGATACCCGGTTTCTTCAATCACCCCAACGATTTTATTCTCTACACGCACGGATGCGCGGCTTACACGCTGCAAAATAACTCGCATGGGTATGCTCTGCCTTTCAATGTTTATAAGACGTTCAGATACTTCCGCGAAGCTGTACCGCTTGCAGAAATTTCTCTGCTTCACGGGGTGTTCGGAATTCGATATATCGTTTGTCAGGGTGATTTCTGCGTGCTTCGGCCATCAGAGGCGCATATTTAGGGTAGCTGCTCCAGGTGTAGCGAATCATATTTTCGGGGTCGGTAAAAACGCTCCACAGGGGCGGCTCAGTATTTCCCGCCCAGAGTTTTTCACGAGTCACTGCCCGGTGTAGGGTTCTTCGAATAACCCGCTGCTCAACAAACCATCTCGGATAATGCAGGTAAATGACGGTATCAGCACGCTCTAGAAGACGCTCACGTACCTGCGAATACTGCCATTCTGTAATCCACGAATCCTGCGCCGCGAGCTCATCCACATCTGCTTCAAAACTGGGGCGGGGCGTCCAGTTCTCGCCCCAGTGCAAAGAATCCATTTCGGTATGCGGTATGCCTAAAATCGCGCCAAGTCTTCCGGCAAATGTGGTTTTACCGCTGCCACTGGCGCCTGTCATGAGGATGCGCATAGCTCCTCCCTTTCGTACGAGGACTCTTTCCAGAATAGCTAACCCATACACGAATACGCACCGAAACGACGAAAGCGGGCTGCATATACACCGTGGTGTATCTACAGCCCGCTTTCCTCTCAGCGATCACGCACCGAGGCTTTCAAGCAAGAACTACTTCTCGTCGTCCTTCTTCGGCTTGAAATCAACGCCTGCTTCCTTGCGCTGCTGCGGCGTAATCGGCGCGGGTGCGGCAGTCAGCGGGTCATAGCCGTTACCGGTCTTCGGGAAGGCAATAACCTCGCGAATTGAATCTACCCCCGCAAGAAGCGAGATAATGCGATCCCATCCAAATGCGATACCGCCCATCGGAGGTGCGCCGTACTTGAAGGCGTCCAGCAAGAAGCCGAACTTCTCCTGTGCTTCTTCCTCGCCAATTCCCATGACCGCAAAAACACGTTCCTGCACGTCACGGCGGTGGATACGGATAGAACCGCCACCGATCTCGTTACCATTGCAGACAATATCATAGGCGTATGCCAGCGCCGAACCGGGGTCCTTGTCGAAGGTATCCAAGAACTCGGGTTTTGGCGCCGTGAAGGCGTGGTGCACGGCAGTCCATGCTGAGTGCCCCAGCGCGACATCTCCTGACTCGGTGGCCTCTGCGGCAGACTCGAAGAGAGGCGCATCCACAACCCACAGGAACGACCACTCGCCGTCCTTGATAAGGCCGGTACGGTGACCGATCTCAACACGGGCAGCGCCCAGCAGAGCACGCGCCTGTTTAGCTTCACCGGCGGCGAAGAAGATGCAGTCCCCGGGGTTGGCGCCGGTTGCTGCAGCAAGACCTGCACGTTCCTCATCAGTGATATTCTTCGCAACAGGACCAGTCAGTTCGCCGTCTTCCTGCACGAGTACATAGGCCAGGCCCTTCGCACCGCGCTGCTTTGCCCATTCCTGCCATGCATCCAGGGTGCGGCGCGGCTGAGAAGCACCGCCGGGCATCACCACGGCACCCACGTAGGGAGCCTTAAACACCCGGAAAGTGGTGTTGGCAAAATAATCGGTAAGTTCGGTCAGCTCAAGACCAAAACGCAGATCTGGCTTGTCGGTACCGTATTTCTCCATCGCTTCGGTATAGGTCATACGGCGAATAGGACGGGGAATCTGCACATCAATCAGGTTCCAGACAGCCTCGACAATGCGTTCGCCCAAGTCAATAATGTCGTCCTGATCTACGAAGGATGCCTCAATATCGAGCTGAGTGAACTCAGGCTGACGGTCCGCACGGAAGTCCTCATCGCGGTAGCATCGAGCAATCTGGTAGTACTTTTCAATGCCGCCCACCTGCAGGAGCTGTTTAAATAGCTGGGGTGACTGCGGCAACGCATACCAAGAACCAGGTGCCAAACGCGCAGGAACCAGGAAGTCACGGGCACCTTCGGGTGTTGATCGGGTAAGAGTGGGGGTTTCAACCTCTAGATAACCGTCATCAGCAAGCAGGTTGCGTGCCGCGCGGTTAGCGTCGGAACGCAGGCGCATGATGCGAGCGGGTTCGGGGCGGCGAAGATCGAGATAACGGTAGCGCAGACGCGCCTCTTCACCAACTTCAACATGCTCGTCAATCTGGAATGGAAGCGGTGCCGCAGTATTAAGAACCTCGACCGCAGAAACTTCAACCTCAATTTCGCCGGTTGCAAGATTCGGGTTTTCATTTCCCTCAGGGCGCTTGGTCACCTGACCGGTTACACGCAGAACGTACTCATTGCGTAGGTGCTCAAAATCATCTTCGTTATGGAACACGCATTGGGTAACGCCCGCGCGATCACGCAAATCGACGAAAGCTACGCCGCCGTGGTCACGACGACGAGCTACCCAGCCGGTGAGGGTTACGGTTTCTCCGATGTTGGCGGCGGTGAGCTCGCCATTGGTATGGGTGCGAAGCACTGCATTCCTTTCATTGCAGGCACCTCACGACTATAGACAGTAGCCGGGTGCATGCGCTTGATTTTTAAGATACGCACACTGCGTGCGCATTTTCCCATTGTAATGCCGCCACTCACTATAGTGTGGCGACACCCGCAATATTTTATGAGCCGATGCTCTCGGCAGGCACTACACGCACGTTCAGGTCTTCTTCTGGCGGCATCCAGATCGCGGGGTCCGCAGCAACTTGTTCCCCCGAACGAATATCCTTGACCTCGTGCGCCAGCTCGCCGTCATCCTCCGTCGAAATAAACCAGACGAAGGGAATACCGCGTTTTTCAGCATATTTGATTTGCTTACCAAATTTTGCTGCGTTCGCCGAAACTTCACAAGCGATACCGCGCGACCGGAGTGCATCGGCGACATCATTAGCGGCAGACCAGCCTTCATCATTAGTGAGGGCGATAAATACCGCAGAGGGAACCTTACGGGTAGCCTGCGCAAACCCCTGCGAGAGGATGCGCGCCACCAGGCGGGTTACCCCAATTGACAGCCCAACTCCGGGATAGGTTTTCTTCCCGTTCGAGGCTAGTGACTCGTACCGACCGCCCGAACAAATCGACCCTAACGATTCATGCCCCACAAGCACAGTCTCGTATACGGTACCGGTGTAATAATCCAGCCCGCGCGCGATAGAGAGATCAGCAAGAACTTTTCCGGGGGCACGGCGGGCAGCCTCATCAATAACTTCGGCAAGCTCGATAACACCCCGATCAAGAAGTTCATGCTCAACCTTGTACTGCTCAGCGAGTTCACGGACCTGAGCCGCAAAAGATGAATCCTCAGTACGAATCTGCGCAAGCTCTAGGGCTGCTTGAGCCTGCTCTTCAGAGGCACCAGCTTCACGCTGAAGTTCCTGCGCCACCGCATCCGCACCAATTTTTTCAAGTTTGTCAATGGAACGCAGCACCGCGGCTGTATCGGTAAGTCCTAGCCCACGATAAAAACCCTCCGCAAGTTTGCGATTGTTCACCCGAAGTTTGAAATCGGGAATAGGAAGTTTTGAGAGTGCATCCACGACAACGAGAGCGAGGGTCACGTCATAGCGGAAAGGCAGTTCACCATCACCCACAACATCAATATCAGCCTGGGTAAACTCGCGTGCACGCCCCTCCTGCGGGCGCTCGCCGCGCCAAACTTTCTGAATCTGGTAGCGAGAGAACGGGAAATTCAGGTACCCAGCGTTCTCAACCACGTACCGCGCGAAAGGCACGGTCAGATCGAAATGCAGAGCAAGTTTTTCTTTAGCTTTAGTGGCGTTATCATCCAGCAGGCGAGAGATCGAGTAAACTTCCTTATCAATATCACCCTTGCGAAGAAGCTGCTCAATAGTCTCAACCGAACGGGTCTCAATCGAAGAAAAACCGTGAAGCTCGAAGGTCTTACGCAGAGTGTCAAGAACATGGTTCTCAACAAGTCGTTCAGCCGGTAAATACTCCGGAAAACCAGACAGCGATGCCTTGCGAGCCATATGCTTCTCTCCTTGAAATCGTGGTATCAGATGTGCGCCATATTGTGTGACGCGCACAGCCTTTTAATCATAACAAGGATGCGCCCACAGCGAACCGCAAAACTTCGCGCCTATTCTGGCGCGTCACATGCCGCTATAGGATGTATAAACCGTATACACCCGCTATGCTGTATAGATGCGCTATATGTTTCGGACTATAGCCATGAGACGTTTCCCCGGCATGACATAGAGCCTATTCTTCCGATGGGTTTTTCATGCCCCTAGTGAATGAGAGTTATAGCGGTGACTATTAAATCCGACGACACCCAGGTAAACCTTGAGCAGGCACGTAAGTTTGGTCGTGTATCCGATGACGGTCATGTTTTTGTGATTGTTGAGGGTGAAGAGTACGCCGTAGGGCAGTTGCCCGGTGCATCCGAAGAAGAAGCCCTGGCATATTTCGCCCGCAAGTTCGAGAACGTTGAGGCACAGGTCTCTCTGCTCGAATCGCGTGTTGAGAATAATTCCCCGGCGGCAGATCTGCAAAAGGGTATCACCTCCATCGGTGCGCAAATTGGTGTGCGCAATATGGTGGGCGATTACGCAAGCTTGCAGGAGCGCCTGTCCGCATTGAACGAACGCATTATTAAGCTGGGCGAGGCTCAGCAGCAGGAACGTGCCGAGAACCGTGAACGTGCTCTGGCGGCGCGCGAAGAGATCGTTGCTGAGGCTGAGCAGATTGCGGCTCAGGATGTTGAGAAAATCCATTGGAAGAATTCTCATGCCCGTATGAACGAGCTCTTCGATGCGTGGAAACAAGCACAGCGTGAAATTCATTTGGCAAAATCAGTTGAAGACGAGCTGTGGAAACGATTCCGCGCCGCCCGCACCACCTTCGACCGCAACCGTCGGGCGCATTTCTCGCAGCTTGACGACCGTAACGCCCGCATCAAACGCGCGAAGGAAGAGTTGATCGCTCGCGCTGAACAGCTGTCTTCTTCAACCGATTGGTCTGAGACCTCACGTGAATACGGCAAGTTGATGCGTGCTTGGAAGGAAGTTCCGCGCGGTTCTCGCCGTGAGGACGATAAACTGTGGGCGCGTTTCCGTGCCGCTCAGGATGTCTTCTTTGATGCCCGCAACGCCGCCGAAGCACAACAGGACGAAGCATATGCCGAGAATCTCAAGGTTAAAGAGGCTCTCCTAGTTGAAGCTCGCGCCCTGTTGCCGGTAACCGACATTTCTGCCGCTAAAAAGGCTTTTGAGAAGATCCTTGATCGTTGGGATGCAGCCGGTCGAGTTCCGCGCGCAGATTTGCGCCGTATAGATTCTGAACTTCGTAAGATTCAGGATGAAATCAACGGTGCAGAAGCCGCTAAATGGAAGAAGAACGATCCCGCTAAGGCAGCCCGCGCAAACTCGCTGCTCACCCAGATCCAGGATTCGCTCGCCGAGCTTGAGTCTGAGCTACAGGCAGCACAGGCCTCCGGCGATGCTAAGAAGATCGCCAAGGCGCAGGAGGCTTTGGAGGCGCGCCGCGCCTGGGCAGCGACCCTTGAAGGTTTCAACGCCTAAAGCTTGTTCCTTCCTTTCTTACGAAGGTACAAAAATTCCGGGGTGTTCCCAATCGGGAGACCCCGGAATTTTTGTGTTTATCTGCCAAGCTATGCCCTGCTTACACGCTTTACACCCTGCGCAGATTTTCACGCACCTACTGTAAGACTATGCAGCCGCTGGCTTGGCACCGGTGAGACGATACGCCTTATAGACGCCCGCAACGTTGCGCACAACGTTCAAGACATGCTCCAGCATAAACCTGTCCCCTAGCTCAACCGCAAACCGGTCGATGACGGTACGATCCTCAGAGGTGTGCACGCGCGCATCCAGAATGCTTACTCCGGCCTCTGAAATAGCTCGGATGAGGTCGCTGAGCAGACCCTTACGGTCCAGGCCCTCCACCTGAATCTGCACGCGGTACATGGCGTCCGGGGATGAAGCCCACTCCACCGTGGTAATACGGGGCTCCTCATCGGCATTACGCATATTGGGGCAGTCGCGCCTATGTACTGAAATACCGTTATACCGAGTCACCATGCCAATGATGTCATCGGGCGGAACCGGTGTGCAGCATCGTGCAATCTTCGTCAGCACGCCCTCGGCACCTGGAACGACCACGCCGTTATCGCTGACGGCACGGTGAGTCTGCTTAAGCAGGGTCTCATCAAAGTCGCTAACCTCAACCTCAGATTCTTCAATCTGGTCGCCATTATAGAGCTCGACAAGAGAGTCAATCACCTGCTTTGGCGATATTTCGTTCTCACCAATTGCTCGGTACAGCGTTGCAACGTCATTCTTGTGCAGCTGTTGAGCTACCTGCGTCATGAGCTCTGGGCTCATCATCTTCTGCAGCGGCAGCTCATTATTGCGCATGCTCTTAGTGAGAGCTTCACGCCCGCGATCCAGAGCCTCAAGACGGCGTTCTTTTGCGAAATGCTGACGAATCTTTGTTCGCGCTCGCGATGAACGCACGAATTTGAGCCAGTCCTCGCTAGGGCCAGCGTCCTCATTTTTGGTGGTCGTAATTTCGACTGTTGAACCCGTGGGCAGCACTGTATGAAGTGGCACTAGGCGCCCATTCACCTTAGCGCCAACGGTACGATCCCCCACTTCAGAGTGAATAGCGTAAGCAAAATCTACGGGGGTTGACCCGGCGGGAAGAGCGATTGCTTCACCGTCGGGGGTGAGCACCACGATCTCATCGGTATCGAGAGTTTCCGCCAGAGACTCGTAGAATTTATCTGACTCAGGGTTGGAATTAGAGATTTCGGCAATAGACTGCAAAATCCCCACATTCATGGCAGAGGTATGCGCTCCCGGCTCGTGTTTCTGCTGGGTTATTTTCTCACCCCGCGAAGCCGCTTTATATCGCCAGTGCGCGGCAACACCGTATTCCGCTTCCTCATGCATCTTATAGGTGCGGATTTGAATTTCCAACGGTAAATTACCCGGCCCATAAACCGTCAAATGTAATGATTGATAATTGTTATTTTTAGGATTCTTAATATAATCTTTGAAACGCCCCGGCATAGCAGGCCAGAGTGAAAGTATATGCCCTAAAACGGTGTAACATTGTTCATCCGTTTCGACCATAATGCGCACCGCGAGAATATCGTTAATCTCGTCAAAACTACGCCCTTTGGTTTTCATTTTTTGATGAATGGAATAGTAATGCTTCGGGCGGCCCGTCACCGTAGCCTCAAGCCCCACCGAGTCTAAACGCTCTGTAATCTTGCTACGTGATTCATCAAGAAATTTTTCAAGTTTAGGAGTACGCTCCCCCACCATACGCACAATTTCGGCATATATTTCGGGGCTCATCGCGGCAAATGACAGGTCCTCAAGCTCCCACTTGATGGTGTTGAGTCCCAAGCGATGGGCCAGCGGAGCATAAATTTTAAGAGTTTCTTCAGCTTTCCGCGCCGCCGACCCTGCAGCCACAAAACGCCAAGTACGTGCATTGTGCAGACGATCGGCAAGTTTGATAAGAAGCACGCGAATATCTTTACTCATCGATAGCACGAGTTTGCGAATAGTCTCGATGGATGCGTGCTCGCCATAAGTCATTTTGTCGAGCTTTGTCACACCATCAACAAGGTAAGCAACCTCTTCGCCGAACTCCTCTGTGAGCTCTTCCATGGTGTATTCGGTGTCTTCGACTGTGTCATGCAGAAGCCCCGCTGCCAAGACAGGACCGGTCGCGCCCATTTCAGCAAGAATCGCGGTCACGGCAACGGGGTGGGTAATATACGGATCGCCACTTTTACGCTTTTGACCTTCGTGATATTTATTCGCTATTTCAAAGGCACGCTGCAGAACTTGAATATCTTCATCGGGGTGATATTTCCGCACGGCGCGTACAACAGGCGCTAAAAGCGGTGAGAAACGTACGGACGCGCTTTCGTTGGCTCCCCCAGATGTTGAAAGCATGCGGCGACCAAAAACCAAACGGTTAGGCACACGTCCGGATGCCGCCATCACACGGTGAGAGCCACGCACAATTTTCTTAGGCGGCTGCGTCTGCATGCCGCCTTCGTTATCGGGGATTACGGGAGATCCTGCTGCGCTCATCTTTCTGCCTTCTTCCTCGTGCCCTCCACGTATTGAGAATCATCGTCGACCCACGCATCACCATAAAACCTGCGATATCACGATATCTTGAGTGAGACTCTCATGTGTTTATTTATCCTACTCACTGTTGTGCAAGTGCGGCAAACTCATGTAGTGAAACTTTCAAGATTTATTGTAGGTGTTACATAAACCATAAGGGGCGCTCTTGTGAGAACGCCCCCTATGATTATTCACTTATATGCCCCAGTCAAGTTATTGGTCTGCGTTTATAACGTTGACTTCAAAACTCGGTTTACGGCGTTTACGCGGTTTATCATCGTCATCCTCAGATGCGGCATCCGCCTCTGCCTGACCACTCGCGCGGTATTCCTCAACCTTACGTGTGTGGGCGAGAATCTTCCGCTCGCCCAAACGTAGGGTTCCATAAAGCGGCGCCGATACGAAGAGTGTACCGACCATGCCGACCAGAATACCGACGAACAATGACAGCGAGAGATCTTGCAGAGTACCGGCGCCCAGCATAAACGCGCCGATAAAGAGGATCGAACCCACCGGAAGAACACCAACAATAGCGGTGTTAATTGAACGTACCAACGTCTGGTTCACCGCAAGGTTAATGTCTTCCGCAAATGTCCTGTCTTTACGGGAGAAAGCATCCTCGGTGTTCTCACGGATCTTATCGAAAACCACCACCGAGTCGTACAGTGAGTAGCTCAAAATCGTCAAGAAACCGATGATCGCACTCGGGGTAATCTCGAATCCGAGAGCCGCGTAAATTCCTACCGTAACAACCACGGTAAAAAGCAACCCAGCTATAGAGGCCAGCGACATCTTCCACGTGCGGAAATAGAACGCCATGCCGATCAGGGCAAGGATCACGAACACGATCAACCCGAAGAACGCCTGGCGAGTTACATCTTCGCCCCAGGTAGGACCAACATAAGAAGAGGTTACGTCATTCTCGCTCACGCCATAAGCATCTTGCAGAGCTTTCTTAACACTGAGGGTTTCGTTATCAGAGAGCTTGCTCATTTGAGCGCGGATAGTTCCAGGGGCGATATTTGTAACACGCACATCCGATGCCGAGGGCGCATGCTCTTTCACGGCGTTTTCGCCCTCAGATACCTCAGTATGAGTGGTTCGAGATACCACAAATTCCGAGCCACCACGGAAATCAATACCCAGGTTAAATCCACCGCTTACAAGCGGTATGGCAACAGATACCGCCATCAGTAGAACCGCAAGTAAGAGCCAAAGGCGGCGCTTGCCGATGAAAGGATAAGACCGGGCACCCGAGTGCAGGTCATTACCGAAGCGCGCAAAAACATTAGGCTTAACTTCAGCAGCCATAATTACGCCTCCTTCTCATCATTTGTTGCTTCTTCAGCAGTGGCGGCGCGCTCAGCACGTCGACGCTCCGCAATACTGAGTGTAGATTCCTTTGACGAGCGGAAACGACCGGCGCCTCGGTATAGGGGTGCTGCCCCCAAGGATTCCGGTGAAAGCCCGGAATGGCGGTGCCCCTCGCCAAAGTATCGTGTATTTGCAAGCAGAGTAAGCGCGGGGTGGGTGAAGAGATACACCACAACCAAGTCGGCGATCGCGGTAAGACCCAAGGTAAATGCGAAGCCCTTCACCGAACCGACTGAGACAACGTACAGCACTACTGCCGCCAGAAGGTTCACAGCCTTAGAAGCCAGGATAGTTCGGGACGCGCGCTTCCACCCGTGACTGACAGCCGCCGGTATTGTACGTCCGGCCCGAATCTCATCACGAATACGCTCGAAGTACACAATGAAGGAGTCTGCCGTCGCACCAATTGCCACAATCAAACCGGCAACACCCGCCAGGGAGAGGCGATAGTTTAGGGCCCATCCCAAAAGCACAATGGCTTCATACGAGATAATGCCCGCGACCACCAGAGAAGCCATGGTCACAAACCCGAGCAGACGGTACTGGAACAGTGAGTACACGAAGACCAAAAGCAGACCAATCAGACCGGTCAGAATACCCACTTTAAGCTGTTCTGCACCCAAAGTTGCAGAGATCTGCTGCTCTGATTGAATAGAGAAGCTAATCGGGAGAGCACCGTACTTCAGCTGATCGGCAAGATTCTTAGCTTCCTGCTCTGAGAAGTTACCGGTAATCTGCGGCTTGCCGTCTGCAATAACCGCCTGCGAGACTGGCGATGACAAAACCTTACCGTCGAGCATAATAGCAAAGCGGCTGCGGGGATCGTTCGGGCTCTGACCGCGAATAGCGTTCAGACGAGTCGTCACTTTCTTAAAAGTTTCACGGGCCGAGTCGTTGAACTCAATATTCACGGTCCAGCGACCGGTGTTAATGCCCTGCCCGCTAGTTTCTTGCGAGTGACTTGCCGTCGAAATATCGTTACCGTTGAGTTCTACCGGGCCCAAAATGAATTTCTCGTTGCCATCGGTAGAGCACGCCACGATAGCTTTCTTGGGGTCTGCCGCTTCCGCATCTTCATTATTGCCCGCGGAGCAATCTTTAGCCTCAAACTCTTTATAAAGCTCGGGAGTAATCCAGTTGGTATCTGAACCGTTATCCTCCTGTGGCTCTGCGGTAGGCTTTGGGAGTTTATCGTCAGGAGTGCGTGATTCCTCAGGTACTGCTGTACCGGGCGATGAGGATTGCAGCACCGCGCGGAAGGTCATGTTGGCGGATGCCTGAATAAGCTCACGGGTTTCTGGGCTGATATTTCCAGGAACCGAAACCACAACGTTGTTTCCGGAGCCGAAAGACGTTGTAACTTCTGCTTCCGAAACGCCCGCACCGTCAACGCGCTGACGAATAATTTCAACGGCCTGTTTCAGCTGCTCCTGGCTAACGTTGGTGTCGTTCGACCCGTTCACTTTGGGTGAGAGGATCATCTGGGTACCACCAGATAAATCAAGTGCTAGTTTTGCTCCCCACGACCCACCGGCTTGCGTGGTACCGAAAATACCAGCGGCCATAAGGATCATGAGCAAAACCATCGAGACGAGGGCGCCTCGCGCGGCTGCAAGCGGTGAACGCCTAGCCATATGTGCCCCTTACTAGTTCTATGTTCTAGATATTCTTATGTGCATAAGATAAGGAGCTCCCCCTTTTAGCGGCGAAACTCCTTGACCAGTTATTCTTTGGTCTCTGAAACGTCAGAGCTTGTTTCTTCGGATGCGCCAGCACCTTCGACAGAATCTTCAGCAGCCGTAATAACCTGCGCAATCGAGTGTGGGTTAATGGTGATGACGGTGCCTTGAGCAATCTCAAGTTTGGCTTTCTGCGCCTCAGCATCAACGGAGACAATTTTGCCGTACAGACCCCCACGTGTCATGACTTCGTCCCCGGGTTTAAGCGAAGCGATCATATCCCGCAGCGCTTGGAACTGACGCTTCTGCCGCCTAAAACTGCTGTAAATCAAAAACCCAGCAAAGACGACGACAAGAATCATCATAAGCGAATTGACGTCCATGTGTTTCCTCTCCGTAGGCGCAAGCCCACCGCCGCAGGTTGGTAATTCCTACGGATATTTTGACGTTTTATCTGTGCACTACCTATCCATCCTACGCGAGAGGGCTGTGTTTCCCTACTCGTTTCATGATCTGCGTGTAGGTTTTCTCAAGCATTATTCGCCGCTTTGGCGATACTCAGGCATCTTTTATGCGGATAGCTAACGCACCATTTTTAGCTCATAACCCACACAAAGGTATATCCCGACAAAGACAGTGCCTGTACCTAGTCTCCGATCTCGCTGAGCAACAGCGAGTACTAGAGGTTAATTTCAGGTGCCTCAAGCCCCAAGTGTTCCCAAGCCGCAGGCAGTGCTACGCGCCCGCGCGGAGTGCGACCGATCAAACCCTCACGCACCAGATAAGGTTCAGCGACAGTTTCTACAGTCTCGGTTTCTTCCCCCACCGCAATAGCAAGAGTTGAAAGACCCACTGGTCCCCCACCAAATTTGTGGATAAGAGACTCTAAAACAGCGCGATCTAGACGGTCGAGGCCGCGCGCATCCACCTCATACATATCAAGGGCGGTCGCGGCGTCATGAGAGTTGATATCGTGAACATCATTGACGAGCGCCCAGTCTCGCACACGGCGCAGCAAGCGGTTTGCGATACGCGGGGTTCCGCGCGAACGACCGGCGATCTCGGCATATCCTTCACTTGTGATACGCATATCCATCAAACCGGCGCTTCGGCGAAGTACAAGTTCTAACTCAGGCACAGAATAGAACTCAAGGTGCCCGGTAAAACCAAAACGGTCACGCAGCGGACCGGGAAGCAGACCTGCCCGGGTTGTGGCACCTACCAACGTAAATTGAGGAAGCTCAAGCGGAATCGAAGTTGCTCCGGCACCTTTGCCAACCACAATATCCACACGGAAATCTTCCATCGCCATATAGAGCATTTCTTCTGCTGGGCGGCTCATACGGTGTATTTCGTCAAGAAAAAGTACCTCGCCCGGTGTGAGCGAAGACAGAATCGCAGCCAAATCTCCCGAATGTTGAATTGCTGGCCCGGAGGTAATACGAAGCGGTGCCTCCATCTCAGCGGCAATAATCATTGCTAGGGTGGTTTTGCCCAGCCCGGGAGGGCCGGAAAGCAATACATGGTCGGCACTGCGCCCACGCATTTTTGAGGCTTCGAGCACGAGAGAAAGCTGTTGACGCACACGCTTTTGCCCTACAAAGTCGTCAAGCGACTTAGGGCGCAGTGCCGCCTCAATCATTTTCTCCTCAGGTTCTTCTTCCATTGCAACCAGACGTTGCCCAGGAACCTGCCCTGGCGCGTATCCGCCGGATGTAGCGTTATCGTATGGATTCTGAGTCACAATATCGTCCTTTATGGAAGAGAACACCAAGTCTTCTTAGCCTACGGTACTGGCGTACCGCTAATGCCGCCCCACCGTATTCTGTGCCCCCAGAGAGGCAAGTACCCCTCGCAGGGCAGCACTAACGGCTTCCTTTTCTGCATCTGGGTTATGCTGCACGTAAGCGTCGATTGCGGCATCTGCGTCTTTTTCGCTCCACCCTAAAGAGGTGAGCGCATCCATAACCTGGGGCTTCCATGCGATGCCTTGGGCGGGAGCGTTTTCTTCGGCCTGATCTTTACTCAAAATGAGTTTACCAGCCAGTTCTAGCACAATGCGCCGCGCACTTTTCGGCCCGATCCCCGGAACTTTGGTAAAGGCTTTATCATCGCCGGTTGCAACGGCTCGCTCAACCTCGGTGGCAGTATGCACGCTCAAGACGGCAAGGGCGATACGCGGGCCAATCCCCGAAACCGAGAGCATCATTTCAAAGACCTCTCGCTCTGCAGGTTCTGCAAACCCATAGAGAGTCATGGAGTCTTCGCGCACGATCATAGAGGTCAACAAGGTTGCAGTGGATCCCGTGCGCAGATTTGAGAGGGTGCGTGCTGTGGCCCGAACGAGCATACCAAACCCATTGACATCAAGAATTGCGCTCTCTAGCCCTACATGGGTTACATGCCCCGTTAACGACGCAATCATCTTTTCCCTCTCTTGTTACCTTGCGGACCCTGCCAACGTGGGTGCCATCATCCAGTATATTAGAATATTTTTCTGAATGTACAGTTTATAGCAATCTTTATCGAAAATATTTCCGATATAAGTTTAGCGTCGTGTCTTTGCCTCAGCTTCAAGCCAGATTCGCTGTGCCGGCGTCAGCTTTGCATGCTGTGCGCGCACGGGGCGTGATCCCTGGTGAGTCTGCGTATTCGCTGACATATTAATGCCAGAACCAATGCCGCCACCGCGCCAACCATGACAGATTGCGATCGCTAAGGCGTCTGCTGCATCAGCGGGTTTAGGAATTTTTTCCAGCCCCAAAATCTTGGTAACCATACGACCGACTGAGGCTTTATCTGCACGCCCCGAGCCGGTAACGGCGGCTTTCACTTCAGAAGGTGTATGAAAGAAGACCGGAATGCCGCGTACTGCTGCGGCAGAAATAACCGCCCCAGAGGCATGGGCCGTACCAATCACCGTATTGACCTGCTCCTGCGCAAAAATGCGTTCAATAGCAAGAGCATCAGGTTGATAGGTATCAAGCCAGGTTTGCGTCACGGTAAAAATCCGCAGAATGCGCTCGTCAAGAGGCTCAGCGGCGGCGGTTCCCGCGATCCCCACGTTGATGAAGCTGGCTTTGCGGTTGGCGGTCATGTCAATCATGCTAAGCCCGCAGCGGGTAAGCCCCGGATCTACACCCATAATGCGGGTGGCGCCAGCAGAGCGCGGCTCATTACGAAGAGGATGGTTTTCTTGCGTAGATGCGTTCATTGTCCTCTTTCGTTGTTGCGCTGGTGGGGCTGTATATAGTTCATGCCCGAGTGGCTGCGATGCCGGTGTTTGGTACCGTATCGTAACCGTGCTCGGGCATGAGATTAAAAGGCTTTTACTCTGCCTCTAGCTGTTCCATGACGTCAGCAGAGACGTTGGCGTTGGAGTATACGTTCTGCACGTCGTCGAGTTCTTCGATGGCGTCTGCAAGTTTGAGGAATTTCTTGGCGCCTTCGAGGTCGAGGTCTACCTGCATGGTAGGGCGGAATACGGGGTCGTCGTTGTTGTAATCAAGTTCCGCTTCATCCAGCGCTTTGCGGATTTCGGGCAGATCAGTGGGGGCGGATACAACCGTGAAGACATCGCCTTCATCGAGTACTTCTTCGGCGCCTGCGTCAAGCACAGCCATAAGAACATCGTCTTCGGTCAGACCGTCGGTCTTGGTAACTTCGGCAACACCCTTGCGTTCAAAGAGGAAGGCGACCGAACCCTGATCTGCCATGGTGCCGCCGTTACGGGTGACTGCCAGGCGAACATCTGACGCCGCGCGGTTACGGTTGTCGGTAAGGCACTCTATGTAGAGTGCGGTGCCCTGAGGCCCGCGAGCTTCGTACAGGATCTCGGTGTAATCGATGGTTTCACCAGTGAGCCCAGCGCCACGCTTAATAGCACGGTCAATGTTGTCGTTGGGTACAGAGTTTTTCTTTGCCTTGGAGACGGCTAGGTCGAGTGCGGGGTTACCAGAAATATCTGCGCCGCCCATACGAGCCGCAACTTCAATAGCTTTAATGAATTTTGCGAAAGCCTTCGCGCGCTTAGCGTCAATTGCGGCTTTCTTATGCTTTGTAGTGGCCCATTTAGAGTGACCCGACATTCGTATCTCCCTTGTCTCTTCTTCGCCCGTGGCGGCGTACTTGCCCTGTTGCCACGTCACAATACTTTTACACTATACCGGTTTCGCGCGGTTCTCGGATAGTTTCATACCTGCGTTTCGCGGGGTGCATACCGTCAAAGTTTTGGTGTGCACCCCGCGGTTTGTTTGGATGTTGTGGCGAGTATCTGCCCTAGCGGGGGCGTTTCATAGCGGATGCGCGCGCTTTTTCGACCATCGAATCATCAATTTTTTCAGGGGTGAACTCCCCATATTTGCGTTGTGCTGCCGCCTCAATCAGATAGTCCGAAATCTTCGGGTTCTTCGGCAGAAGCGAACCGTGCAGGTAAGTACCCACCACGTTGTGCACGCGAGCGCCTTCATGATGATCTGTCGAGTTGTTCCCTACGCCTTTGGTTACGGTTGCCAGGGGCTCGCATCCTGCGCCGAGGTAGGTTAGTCCCGAGTGGTTTTCAAATCCCACGATGGTGCCGAATTCTTGTGAGTCTTCAACGATGTTGCCAATCAGACGTTCGTTGCTGCCGACCGTGTAGGCATCAAAGATGTTGATACCTTTGAGGGTTTCGCCTTCGTGGGTGCGGAATTCTTTGCCGAAGAGCTGGTAGAGCCCGCAGATCACGAGCATGGGCACGCCGTCTTCTGCATTCTTTTTGAGCTTAGCCCCTATGGCGTGCAGGTCTTCTTGAATTACGGTTTGTCCGGAGTCTTGGCCGCCGCCTCCGATAATAATATCGACGTCGTCGGGGAAGGTATCTCCGGGGTTGTAGTCGAGAATTTCAACGTCGAACCCGTGGGCGTGTGCGCGGCGTGCCAGCGCTAGGGTGTTTCCCCAGTCCCCGTAGATGTTCATATCTTTGGGGTATAGCTGAAGGATGCGCAGGGTTTTGCCGTTATTGGGGCTTGAAACCGGTTCTCCTGCAATGGTGTGGGTCATTACGAAACCCTTTCGACGTCGGTGAATTTGGTGAGCTCTTCGCGTAGGGCGAGCATTGCGGTGTAGGTGCAGAAGACTCGCATGGGCGCGTCACCGCTGGTGGTAATGAATTTCCTGAGAGCTTCGCTGAGATTTTCGTTGACGTCATCCACTCGTACACCGTCGTGTTCGAGGCGCAGCGCCATGTCCCAGGCGCGTACCCCTGAGACCATGTCTACACCGGTGTCGCTCAGTGAGTCGAAGTCTACGTCCCATAGCCAGGAGACATCACGGCCGTCTGCGTATTGGTCGTTGATGGTGATCATGGTGGCGTAGTCGTCTGCGCTGGCGCTGGCGAGTGAGAGGCGGAATCCGCTGGGATTCTTAACAAGCAGAAGCTGCAGCGGGCGGCCATTGATGTTGAGGGTTTCGCCGCGACCGAATGCCGGGGTGATTTTAGCGAGTTCGTCAATAAGGGCTTGTTTGTTGAGTTTTTCGCCCAGAACCGCACGGGTGAGGGCAATGGCACCGGCGGCATTGTAGATATTGTAAATACCGTAGAGGTTGATGTTTCCTTCGCAGGTTTCACCAGCGAGATCGAAGGTTGCACTGGTACCTGAGAACGCGGTGAGGGTAACGTCTGCGGAGGGCAGTTCGCCGCGATTGTTATTGATTCCGGCGCGCATTTCGTCGTCCGAGGGGAAGAAGGAACGCAGCGTTTCGTTGAGCCCAAAGTAGCTGATGTTTGTTCCGGTTTTTACGGATTGCGCAAGCGAGAGGATGCGCGGGTCTTCCCGGTTGAGCACCACAGTATCGGTGGTGGCTTCAGCTACAGTGGAGAGCATGCGGCGGGTTGTGTCAATTTCGCCGAATCGGTCGAGCTGGTCTCGCAGCACGTTCAGTAGCAATGCGTAGTTTGGTTTGACGGCTTTGACGAAGTGCACGGCGTGGGCTTCGTCAAGTTCTAGTACGGCAATGTCTGCGTCGAGTTTGCCACTAAGGTCCATCGCTCCGAGCAGTGCCGCCGCCACACCGCGCACGAAGTTTGATCCAGTGCGGTTGGTGAAGACTTTGAGCCCCTGTGCTTCGAGGAGCTGCACAGCCATTTTGGTGGTGGTTGTTTTGCCGTTGGTTCCCGAAACGACGACGACGCCATAGGGCAGTTTGGCGAGTTCTTCGGCAACAAATCGTGGGTGTAGTTTTTCCATCACGAGACCGGGGAATGCTGATCCGCCGCCGCGCAGCGTGCTGGCGTAGCGAATGCCCTGTCCGAGAAGGCGAATTAGGGGTTTTGACATGTTCACCATTCTATACCGTTTGTGGTGTATTCCTGTGCGAGGGTTCTTCGCAGCGTAGCATCAGCTATACACCGGGCTGGATACCGCTCCCCTGGCTATAAGCACTAAGCATGCGACGAGATTTCCCTGTACGAGTTCCCTCAGAGAGTTTTGAACACGACGACCTAGAAAAGCGAGGTCTGTACCGTGACAGCGCTGAGGGTATCTGCCGGTTCCACCACATAATTAGCGAGTTCTGCGGTGTTGATCAGCACGGCGGCATCCGGGTCTCCAACATGAGCGGTCATGAATTTTCCTGCGGCTCCGGTGCAGAAGAAGCCTGCTTCGCGGGTTTTGAGGATGCTGGGGAATGCGTCAAGTGGTTCCGGGTTTTGCGCACGCAACGCCGCGTAAGGGCGGTTCATTGCCACGGAGGGAACCCAGGATTCATCTAGGGCGATAAGCTGCGTTAATAGCCCAGATTCGGTAAGTGCTTCATGTGCGCGCTCCACTGTGTTTTGATGCGCCTCCCGCAGTTGAGCCCCGGGTAGCGGTTCAGTCCAGGCTCGGTATTTACTCGCTACCTGTTTGACCTGCGGAATATTGGCGATGCGAGTTACCGCATCCTCAGCTTCACGAATTAGCAACCCATCGGGCGCTTGGGCTATATAGGTTGCTGTGGCGACGGCCTGCTCATCCAGACGACGCGGTGTTGAGTGTTGCGAGCTGGTGCCGACTTTAGAGCTTCCGTCAGGAAAAGTGGCGATATAAAGCCTGTGGGGTTGCTGTGCGTAGGCGCGCATTCCGGGTGTCAGCGTTCCCGTGTAAAGATGCGCGGTATGCAGAGCCGTGAACTCGTCATGCGCAGCGCAATATTCGCATTGTTTCCCGCTCTCTAGGTGGTTTCCCTGTGGGCACGCTACACGCTGTATCTGCCCGGTTTCTGTATCGCCTCGGGTGTATCCGGCACAGAACTTTTGGAGGTTCCCGGTGCCGTCCAGCGCGAGCCGGAGTCCAAGAAACGCACCCGGAGTCACGGGAACGCTCATAACATCGCCGCTGGGTTTTATGCTTGTGCCGCCTGAGGCATCCGCCAACACCACGGGTTCAAGACGCAGAAAAGGCTGCCTTTCACGCCACTGCACATCACGCCAGATGAGGGCATGTGCGTGTTCGGCTGCTGTGGAAACATTAAAAATTGAGTCCAGCAGGTTGGGGTACCTCATACGTTCAGTGTAGCCCTGCCTTTCACACGCGAATAGAGCTGCCGTTTTCCTCTGAGGCTAGTACTCCTCATTCTTGAAGAAGTCGTCGCTGCTGAGCGAGACGGAGAGCTTTTTCAAAACTTCGAGTTCTTTAATTTTCCAGCCTTCGCCCTTCACATAGACAAATGTGGCTTTCATTTCTCGGTTCATACCGCGGTTGCGATAGATTTTGTTGTTTTGCAGGCTTTCCTCGTTATACCAGGCGTAGCGGTTGCGTTTGTAGGAATACGTCACCACCCATTCGGCAGAGTCCCCGGAACCAACTTTTTCCGAGCTTAGAATCTCTACCTTATAGAGTGGATTCACAGGCCAATATCCCGCCGAGGTCATATCGTCAAACTTCATGGACTCTTCGGGCGTATCCCCGCGGTCTTCGGGGGTGCGGGTGTCAAACGTTGAAGGACGCTCGGTAAATTTATAGTCTTTGGTGAAGAATTGCAGCGACTCTTCATCAGTCATTTCGTGGTTCGTAAGAATCTCATACTCATGGAATTTTGCGAGACGTTTAAGCAACGTTTCTGGCCCTTCAATACCCTGCTCTTTGACTTTAGGGTCGAATTCAGGCTCGTGAACGTTATACGCGGGGTGCTCTTCGGTAGCCGCAACAAATTCTCCGTTGTCATAACGGTTCTGTTCACTGGGTGTCAGGGGCGCTTGTGCACCGCTGGGTAAAAGTGCAGGCCCGCTGGGCTTTATCTTAACGGGGGAAGGTTCTGCTGTTGGCGTCGGGTTGCCGCTGGCGTCGTCATAGGAGTTTCGGTTGTCCTCAGAGGCCGTGGAATTTCCGCCGCTGTGGCTCATAGGGGAGGATGCCACGCATCCAGGCGTAGCTAGAATGCAGCCCGTGAGAGCGAGAGATAAAAGGGTACGCTTGTACCCAGCGGCGGATGTTGTCATCAACAAACCAGCTTTCGAGAGTGGTTGGTATGCGGTTAATGTTGAAGCCGGAAGAGCGCTTCAAGCGGTGATGTTGCTATCTCTATCCTGCCACATGCACACGCTAAAAGCATTAATGTACCAGATGATGGTTGAGTGTGGAGGATTTCAAGAGCAATTTTGCGATTAAAGAGCAGGTCACGAGCGTATTTTTACGTCGCGTTAAGACTTCGGAACAATCATGAAGTATACCTGCATACGCGGCTTAACGTGAATGTTTCATAGCCCCTCAAAGTAACATAACTGTCGGAAACGTTCAGGCGGGGCTATGAGGGCATGCGAGCGAACCCGTCCGCGATAATCTGGCGCATGTCATCAAGGGTTCGAGACATAGTTTTTGTATGGGCAATAATGGGTAGAAAATTGGTGTCACCGCTCCAGCGAGGAAGAATATGCTGATGCAGATGATCGGCTATACCCGCTCCCCCAACTTTGCCCTGATTCATGCCGATATTGAACCCGTCATTATGGGAAACTTCGCGTAAAACCCGCATTGCACGCTGAGTCAGGCGTGCCATTTCGAGAGTTTCTTCCTCACTCGCCTGATCGTACAGAGGAATATGGCGGTACGGGCAGATGAGCAAATGCCCCGGATTATAGGGGTACAGGTTGAGCAGAGCGAAGGCGTGCTCTCCACGATAAACAATGAGCGATTCTTCATCACTACGCGAAGGGGCTGTGCAGAACGGGCAGGTTTTCTCAGTATGATCCTGCTGCCCACCGCTCACATAAGCGGTACGATGCGGTGTCCAGAGCCGCTGGAACGCATCGGGCACGCCGGGCAGCTCGAAGTCATCGGTGACGTTCGTGTTCTGGGCATTCTGGTTTTCGCTCATACCCCTATTAAACCGTATATTTAACTCCGCGAGCGGCTCACGTGTGCTCTAATCTGAATCACGTCCCAGGCGCACCGCGATCTTCTGACGAATCACCGTGAGCGTCTGCTTAGTCTCTTCCAGCAGTTCCATTGGTTGTTCGGGCTCGTGATCGTCTTCTTCGTTATCAGTGGCAAGATTGCGGTGGGGAGCGAGAAATTCCTGGGTGAGTTCTTCGGGTGGATGGTGTACCGTACCGTCTCCCATACGGATGGCGAGCATCGCTTTCAGCTCGGCGATTTCGGCGTGAAGTTCCTCAATATCGGCTTTCGTTGCGGCGTGATCTTCTTCAGTGACTCCGCTAATTTTTTCGATCACCCAGGTAGCAAGCGCACCAGTAATCACGCCGAACAGACCAACCCCATAAATCATGACAACCACGGCAATAACCCTGCCAGGTACGGTCACGGGGTATACGTCGCCATAGCCCACGGTCGCCAGTGTTGCGAGAGTCCACCAGTACGCCGTCCAGATATCTTTGATGAGGGCACCTGGGGCACCTTGCTCAATGGAGAAGATAGCGAGGGCCGCCATGATCACGAAGATCAGTGTGTATCCAAAGAGTTTAACGGCCAGTTCTGAGAGCAGTTTGTACTGGCGGTTGGCGGTCATGTGGAGCATTGCCAAGAAACTCACGATACGCCATGCTGGCAGAAGCACAATGGCGAGGTTCATCAGGTTGTGCGTGAAGAAGTAGATGCGCCGGGGCGCTAGGTAGAGACGCACACAATAATCGACCGCGAAAAGCGCCCACAGTATCATTTGAAAAATATTGAGGATGCCGTCAAGCGGTGCGCTAATGCGCGTGCTTACAATGGGTGCAGCGTAGGCAACAAGGTACAGGAGCGAGGCGATAAAAAGCGGTTTATCGGTGCGGCGCTCCCATTCGGTGAGCCCTTCTTCGCCGCGAGTAATCTTAGGGCGGCGCTCATTGTGTGGGCGGTTAGCTGCGGTATCGGTGAAAACGGTGCTCTCAGGCTCGGGTACGGTACGGGTGTGTGGTGTTTCTGTACCGTTTGCCTCTGCCATACTGCCCAATCCTTACATGCTCTTCGTTGAAGCAGGTCTACCATGAATTGTTCTCGCGTGCGAACCTTCTGTAGCCATCATATCGGTTTTCTGCAGGTATCTGTGGACGCTGCAAGCCTGATGTTAGGGTCTTCACGAAGCGGGAGCGTTTTCTTCAGCCGGGAGCGCATAAACTGCTCCCGGCTGAAGAAAACGCTCCCGGATTTTACCCGTCCCGATATAAACGCTCTGTCTGAGAGACTAGAACTATGAGTTATTCAATCTCACAGACAGTCCGTGAGCTGGCCGAACCAAAACTGGCGAAGTTCACGGCAAAGCTGCTTCCCACGGTTGATCCGGCACGGATTTTAGGTGTGCGCACGCCCGCACTGCGCAAGCTCGCTAAGAAGCTGTTGCGCGAACATCTGCAGGAAGTCGCTGAGTTTATGGTGGCGGTTCCGCATGATTTTCAGGAAGAAGACCTGCTGCATGTGCTGCTTCTGAATGAGGAACGCGACTTCGCAACCTGGCATACAGAAATTACCAGTTTCCTGCCATATATGACGAACTGGACTCTTACTGATGCCGTCTCCCCGGCCTGCGTAAAAGGTGGCAAGGCAGCGAATCTGCCGAAATTAGAACGCTCCTGCCTCAACTGGATGCTTGATGACCGCGTATATGTGCAACGTCTAGGCGTGGTAGTGCTCATGTCACTGTTGGGCACCGAGTCTTTTTCGCCGGAGCATCTGCAGGCGGTTGCAGCGTTGGCGGGCAGCGATGAGTACTATGTTCGGGTTGCTGTTGCCTGGTATTTTGCGGAGGCGCTGGCTCGCCAAGAGCGCACAGCTCTCCCCTGGTTTGTGCTCGCCGATAGTCCTGGCGACACCGATTCGCCTGGTTTACCTGCGGTGACACTTCGCATGGCGATTACGAAGGCTATCGAGTCACGCCGCATTCCAGACGAATTGAAGACAGAGTTAAAGCAGATTCGTTCCACGCTCCCCCGCCGTTCCTAGACCCTGCTCGGAGCGATAGTTTAGTGCCGGGGACATAGGTTTGCACAGATTACTCTGCCGGAAACCGCCGAGTAATATCTAACAAACCTCTAGTCACGGCAAAGAGCCCCTGCTAGTCTGAGAAACCAATAGTCCGCTGAGTGCTCGCCGCACCGCAAGGTTTTACCGCACAGGGCAAGTCACTAGTGCAGGCTATGCAGCCTATCAACCATAGTTAAGGATCGGCGAATGCCTTACCCTATCCCGGAACACCAGCAGGCCCCGCACCAGCCGCATTTGGAAGAAAATTCTACGGCAGAGGATTGCACCTACCGTTCTGTTGAGATTGAGGCAAAGCAAACTCAGGGTTTGCCCGGTGAATACCTTTCAGCATATTCGGCAAAGAACGACAAGCTCTATGTGACCGGTATTTTCAATATCGCTCCGGATCACGGTTCAACGGTGGCAACGATTGCCCGCGTGAACCCGCATACTTTGGAAATTGAGGCAACCGCGAAAATGCCTGTTGCCGCCGAGGTTCACCCGAACCTTGCCGGGCAGTACCAGTTCCGGGGTGCTTTCGGCATAGATATTGATGATGAGCACGGTACGCTCTGGGTGACCGATGCTGGTTCGTATTGTGTCTCAGTGTACCGCCGAGACGCTTTAGAAAACGGGACTCTTGAGCCGCTGTGGACTAGCTATGATCCCGCGAAGGGGCTGTTCGAGCAGGATATTACGCATCCCCGCGAGATATTCGTAGATGCCAAGACTGGTAAAGCGTTTGTTACGGGCATGGGCGGGCTGTGGGTGATTGATACCGCCACCTATGAGGTTCAGAAGATTGACCCGACTCCGGGACGGCTTACGCACCCGCTTACCTTCGGGTATGATCGGCTGACCGGGCACCTTTATGCGACTGACTACTATCTGGATACCGTCTATGAGATAGACCCGGTAGCGAACGCTGTGGTGCGCACTCTGCACGTGCCCGCTGGGAATGTACCGCATTTTACCCGTGTGAAGGTGCATGCGGTGGGGGTCAATAGTTCTTTGGGCGAGATTTATGTTTCGACTCAGGGCTTTGAGGGCAAGAATGCGGGCATTCAGGTGCTCGATCAGGGTACCGGCGAGTTTAAGCGGTTTATACGGTACGGGGTGAACCCGACCGATATGGTGGTTGATGATTCTCGTGACCTTATTTATCTGGGCGATTTCGGTACAGTTCACACAACGGAACCTAGTGGCGGAACCGTGGCGGTGATTGATGCCCGCAGCGGTGCCGTGCTGGGGCAGGTGCGGGTTTCTTCGGCGAGGATTAATCACTTGACGTTGTTGCTTGATGGTTCTGTGATGGTGCTTGATAAGGCGGGTGATTACCCGAATGTGACGGTTGATTTTCATATTGATGCTCTTACGGGTGAGTTCTCGTCAGCCAGTGCAGACGTGCATTCGGGTGTTTCTGTGCCTATTCATGCGGATGCTCTGACGAAGATTACGGTGCACGATGCCGGTAGTCAGCCTGGGCATGTGGAGTCTCGCCCTGCGGATGTTCCGTTCACGATGGCGAGCAGTGAGGATGGTTCGACGCTTGGGGTTCCCGCCGCGGTTGTGCCCGGTGAGAGTGTTGAGCTTTCGGGCGTGGGCTGGTCTGCTGGTGAGAAGAAGCACCCGGATGTTCCGCCGTATTTCCCGGGTTTGAAGGTTCCCGCACAGTTAATAGTGAAGTTTGATGGCGAACACGTCGCAGAGTTTACGGGTAAGCAGCTGGCTCTTGATACGTATTTTGTGGCGGAGGCGCATATTCCGCAGGGCTGGCGGCCTGGCGAAGAGCACACGATCACCCTCGAATCGGAGGCTACAGATAGCGCTCCCGCGCAGTCAGCAACGGTAACGGTGCAGGTGGTGGAGAGCCACGATAGCCCGCAGGTACAGTACTGCGTGCCACCAGCTCCCACGGAGACAATTCCGGTGCAGCTGCAGTTCGTCGGTTACCCACCGGTGGGTGGTGGGGTCTCTGAAACGGTCGGCAACTAGGCAGGTATAAGTTTAACGTTATGTAGAGAGGGCTCAGTTCCATACGAGTATAGTAGTAACAGACTATTCGTCTTTTACCTATCGATGGAGATACCCACATGACCGTCGCTCAATTACAACCGGGATCTCCCCAAATTGAGCTTCCTCGACTGCATGAGTTTATGCCAGCCATACTTACATATTTAAGTGATGGATCAGTTCGTACCAGTCAAGAAATACGTACCGCAGTGGCTGATAAATTGCGCCTATCCCGGAGCAGATGACGGCTAGATTACCATCTAGAAGGCTTGTATATGCAGATCGTACTTATTGGGCATATAAATGCCTTGAACATTGGGGCGCACTAACTTCGCCCAAACACGCTCACTTTGCAATCACAGATAAAGGCCAGAGCCTTATTGCCAAGTACCCTAGCGGGCTGCCGGTTGAGGTTGCTCTACAGATTAGACGGGACAGCCTCACTCGACATAAACACCCCAAAGAGACAGAGAATACAAGCACAAGACTTCCCGCAAATGGTGTTTCTATTGAATTAACGGATAGTACCTCCGAAGAGCTTATTGCTGAGAGCATCGCTCAGCTGGAGTCGGCGCTCACGCACGATATTGTGGAGAGCGTACGGGTGCTCTCTCCTAGCGCCTTCGAGCAGCTAGTAGTGGATGTTCTGCTGGCGATGGGCTATGGCGGCAGTGAGAGGCGCGGCATGGTTACCAAGGCTTCTAATGATGGCGGTATTGACGGTGTGTTCGACCAGGATGCGCTGGGCTTATCGAAAATTTATGTGCAGGCTAAACGCTATAGTGAGAAAAATTCAGTGGGCCGCCCAGAAGTCCAGTCATTTGTGGGCGCAATGCACGGGCAGGCAACACAGGGCGTATTTATTACTTCCGGCTCTTTTACATCCGGCGCACGGAATATGCTCAAAACCTTGGCGGCGGGCTGTCCCTAGTGCTGATTGATGGTGAGCGCCTGGCACGTCTCATGATTAAGTACCGTGTAGGCGTGCAGATAGCACGCACCTACACAGTTATGAAGCTCGACGAAGATTTCTTTGAAGGATCTTAAGCATCGATAAGTTCGTGGGGCGAAAACCATACGGTTTTTCGCCCCGTAATTTTACTCAAAGCTCCGATTAGAGTACACCCTTCAAATCATCAGCATAGGTTTATTTGCTTTGTTGATTTGAATCTCAATAAAACCACATAGTAAATAAACCTATAATAAATCGAAAATATCATCCGAATCTGGTGCAGAACTACTGTGATTATTCCAAATATCAGTCAAGACAACATCATCGCTTTTAGGGCGAGGATCTTCTTCTTGCCAATTAATTTTGGTGAAAATCGGTACAGCAACAGCGTTTCCAGTTATAATACATTCCCCCTGCCCTAAAGATGGTATTGTTTTATAGGATTGCGCATCAAGTGTAGGCATAGTGTTTTCCAACATCCGCAAATCACGCTCATTAACAAGACGGTGAATGAAATAATTATGTACCTGAGAAAGAATTGTCTCAGATATATCTGCAGGACGTTGGCTAGACAAAGTTAAATAGAAACCAAATTTACGACCTTCTTTAATTATCTCTTCAAATAAAAATAATCGATAATCTTGCCAGCTATCTCCATTTCTCTGTTGCGAATCATTTAAAATATTATGTGCCTCATCGATAATAAGATGGACTGTTGATGCAACACATTCAGAGCATTTAGAAACCTTATATTTTTGGGCATCATATATCATTTTTGAGAACATCATAGGGATAAGCCTTTTTATATCTTGATTGACATGTAAAAGATTTATAATAGTAATTGGTTTTATATTATCGATTGGATTCTCAACTATTTCTATAACTTTTTCCAGAGATTTCAAAGATGAAGATACCCTACTGAATAATGGACTTAAATATTCAGAGTTAACTTTTCCCCATGCAGTACTATGCACTTTCGCAAATTCGAGTATCATCCCTATTTTTTGTATATCATTAATTGTAGACAATATATTACGCAAAGAAGAAACTAACTCCTCCTCAAATTCCAATTCCACACTCTCGCTAGAGCCACCGGAATTAAAGAAATCTACACCTGTCGCAGTATTTTCTATACTGTAACTATCATTTCCTCGTGGCTTAATAGAGCTAAGTTTCCCATAAAGGTTTGATTTTTGGCCCAATCCTGCCAGTTCATTATATTTGTAATAAGTTTCAAGCCAATTATCAAATGCGTTATCATTTGCACTTTTGCGACTCACAAGGATTTTCTTAAGTGTGCCCAAAATATATTTTCCATATTTTAAATCCCCATACGTTCCGTTATCCTTCATTATCTCATTATATTTATTTATACTTTTCCGTAAAAAAGGAACTTGCGTTGCAGGTCGAGCATCGAATAAAATTGAAAGTATCTCAGGATCATATAAATATTCTTGACTAATCGGAATTTTATCTGAGTTCCGCGACGAATAGCGAGTCGAAATATTGTATATACATTTCTGGGATTCTTTACACCCGAAAGATTCCGAATGGGCGTATTCTCCATTAAAATCTATAACCACGAATTTAGATTTTTGAAGTACGCCACAAGAGAAATTAAATAGTTCCATATATATTTTATGAAGAGTATTGGACTTTCCACTACCTGTGTTTCCAAAAATACCTATATGAGAAGCAAAAAATTTATTTACAGGAAGTTGTATAGTATAATTTCCAAATATAGATTCTCCAACTATTATAGTTTCCGCTGGATCATCCGATGTTGAATATATTACGCCTATTTCTTCCCCATTCGTTATTGATGCTATATCACCAATCATGGGAATATATTTAGTAGTTATTTCAAACCTATCTCCTTTAACGACTCCGGTAGTTTTCACCTTAATAATACGATTAATTGAGTTTTTTGAAAATCTATTATCAAATTCATTACTTTTAATTGTATTTTGCTGATCAATAATTTTTTCAGATATAACTTTTGTAATAATTTTGACATTACCCTGTAAAATAGTAATATAAGACCCAACCCTAGGGCCATTAAGTAATTCACCGTTCCAGAGAATAACAGAATCATTTGCCATGCTATACATGGCAATTTCAGCAATATCTCCTTCAACAGCTACGACTACACCAAGTTTCATAGTCTCCATTAGTTGAGACTTCCTTTCTTCAAAATATTTGTAACAGCGGACAGCCCAAGAGGAAACTCTTGAGAACCTGCTGTATCTGTTTCAACAGAAAAATTTTTAGGAGTAACAAGCTTCAGGTTCCTGTACTTTTTTTCGTCTGCTCCACCAAGATTATTAACTATTTCTGATTCATTATCATTAGAATAACAAAATATATAAGATTTTAGTTCAGGGTTTTTAAGAGCACGAGTTACCATCTTTGCGATGTGCTCATCTTGAAATGAAAAACCAACAACAAGTAACACACTTTGAGGTTTATCCAACTCCATTTGGAAAATACGTAGCATTTCATGGAAATGATTATTTAAGAATGTATCTTGCGATTCATATCCTGTTGGTGGTACAAATATCTGCTTATCTTTTTCTTTATTTACATAATTTGTTATAGATACACTATAATTGTCTGAATCTGGAGCATGAATTTTCTTCCAATTTACTGATCCATGTGGTTTTATAAGCGAGATACTAGGGATCTCATCAATATAGTTATCCGAAAGCCCCTTATATGAAACCAAGCGATTATAACTTGAACCATCCAAAATTCTCTCAAAATATCCTTTAGTTCCATCATTAAATACAAAGTTTTTAATACGAGATATAGAATCTACAGATTTTTCTATATATAGATCATAATTAGTCGTAAATATATTGACATTCTTTGGTGTCTGTCGAGAATTAGACCGCTCAAGAAGATTTACCAGTTCTAATACAAATTCACAATAACTTGTGTATACCTTATCTTCATTTCCTTTGACTTTTTGAAAGTCGGCTGGATACTTTAAAATTTCTTCGCTAGCTTTTATAACTGCATCTAATAGTTTTTTATTTCCACTTTCCGTAATTTGTTCTTCACTCGCCCCTGGGTTTTCTTCTTTTGCTTCCTGCCAATATTGTGACATTAAGCCTATTTTATCTCCTACAGAACAACCTGATCCTATTAAAATATTGAGGCTTTTAGATACAGAAAGCTCACGGATCTCTTCTACAATTCTGTTACTCATAATATTTTATCCTTTCATTAAAAATTGCTAATATTAAGAATGCCAGCCAATCCTACAACTGGCTGGCATTCTTAATATATATTTAGCCAGTGAAAATACGAGTGTTTTAGTTATCTTCCGACTGCTCACTCGGCTTCGGGTCTTCATTTACCCTGTTCCGAATATGGTCGACAATACGTGCTACCGCATCGTCAACGGGCACGCCGTTTTCCTGTTTGTTGCCGCGGAAACGGAATGAGACTGCGCCAGCCTCCGCGTCCTCGCCACCAGCAATCAGAATGAACGGAACCTTCTCGGTAGAGGCGGTACGAATCTTCTTCGTAAACCGGTCCGAACCGTAATCAACTTCAACACGCACGCCCTGCTCACGCAACTTATCCGCAATCTCGGCCATATAGTCGTTGAAAGCCTCCGCCACGGGCACACAAATCACCTGCACTGGTGAGAGCCACGCCGGGAACGCACCCGCATAGTGCTCAGTCAGCACCCCCAGGAAGCGCTCAATCGAACCGAACTTGGCCGAGTGAATCATCACCGGCTCCTGAATTGAGCCGTCCGCAGCCTGGTACTCCAAACCAAACCGGCTGGGCTGGTTGAAGTCATACTGCACGGTAGACATCTGCCAGGTGCGGCCAATCGCATCCTTCGCCTGCACCGAAATCTTCGGGCCATAGAACGCAGCCCCACCCGGGTCAGGCACCAGCTCAAGGCCGGTCTCCTTCGCCACCTGCTCCAGCACGGCGGTAGCCTGCTCCCACTGCTCATCGGTGCCGATAAACTTTTCCTTCTTATCGCCCTCAGTATCGCGGGTCGAAAGCTCCAGGTAGAAGTCCGTCATACCGAAATCTTCCAGCAGGCTCAGCATGAAATTCAGCAGGTGCCGTACCTCATCGGGTGCCTGCTCCTTCGTCACATACGAGTGCGAGTCGTCCTGCGTAATCATGCGCACGCGGGTCAACCCCTGCAGCACACCCGACTTCTCGTCACGGTACACGGTGCCGAACTCGAAGAAACGCAGCGGCAGCTCACGATACGAACGCCCACGCGAACGGTAAATCTCGTTATGCATGGGGCAGTTCATAGCCTTCAAACGGTAGTTGCCGTTATCAAGCTCCATCGCAGGGAACATGCCATCCGCGTAATACGGCAGATGCCCGGAAGTGTAGAACAGGTCTTCCTTCGAGATATGCGGGGTGCTCACGTACTGGAAGCCCTCAGCAATATGGCGGGCGCGCACATAATCTTCCATCTCGCGCTTAATCACGCCGCCCTTAGGATGAATCACCGGAAGACCGGGGCCAATATTCTTGGGGAACGAGAACAGGTCAAGCTCTTTGCCCAAACGGCGGTGGTCGCGGCGCTCAGCTTCGGCAATACGGTGTTTATACTCCACCAGCTCATCCTTCGTGGGCCAAGCGGTACCGTAAATACGCTGAAGCATGGGGTTCTTCTCAGAACCGCGCCAATACGCGCCGCCGGCACGCATGAGTGCGTAACCGTTAGCAATCAGCTTAGTATTTGGCAGGTGCGGGCCGCGGCACAGGTCATTCCACAGAACCTCACCGGTTTTCGGGTGCACATTGTCATAAATCGTAATCTCACCCGCACCGACCTCAACTGAGGCGCCCTCGGCGGCATCAGCGCCCGAACCGGGGCCTTGGCTAAGCGAAAGCAATTCAAGCTTATACGGCTCGTTCTTCATCTCTTCAACCGCTTCAGCATGGGTGACCACACGGCGGCGGAACAGCTGACCCGACTTAATGATCTTAATCATCGACTTCTCGATCTTTTTCAGATCCTCGGGAGTGAAGGGCTCAGCCACATCAAAATCAAAATAGAAGCCATCCGTAATATAGGGGCCAATGCCCAGCTTCGCGTCCTTGCGGTACTCCTGCACCGCCTGCGCCATCACGTGCGCCGCAGAATGGCGCAGCACATTCAAGCCATCAGGTTCGTCAATGAAAACGGGCTCAACGGTATCGCCCTCAGACAGCTTGTGAGAAAGGTCAACCAGCGTGCCATTCACGCGGGCAACCACAATTTTGGCGTTATCCGCAAAGAGTTCAGCGGCGGTGGCGGCAGTAACCTCGCGCTCCTCACCGGATACGCTGATTTTAATAGGTGCTGACAGTTCAGCGGCAGACATATGTCTCCTTAGGTTAGGCACGGGGCCTACTCCCCCAGCGTACGGGGCCAGGATAGGCGCAGCCGTGCAGACTAATCCGCACTGTACAGGTGCACGGACATCACCATTCTACGGCGTTCACAGCAAATTTTCAGGTAACGGCTCAGGGTAGACACAATATCAACGATAGTTTCCCCTCATAATACCTCAGTAAAACGGGTATTCCGGCGTGTAAGCCTAGCCAAAGCTAAGCAGACATAACGTGTGCAAAAGCACATACTGGAAGGATAGGAAGAGAACTATGCCTACACCGGTAAGGAGATTAAGGCCCATGACAGTTGTATCCAATACATCCGAAGCTCTGAACTCCCCCTACACCAACGCCCTTGAGCATATGCTCGCCGAAACCCGCGCGCACGCCCTCGATTCCAGTGTCAAAGAAATTGACAGGCTCGCTATTGCGCACGATGCCTCGCATTACCTGCTGGTACCCGCTGGAATCGTACGCCCCGATTCAGCGGAAGCGGTCGCCGATATTTTCCGCGCCGCCAGCGCCTTCAACCTGCCACTCACCTTCCGGTCGGGCGGCACGTCTCTATCCGGTCAGGCAAGCGGCGACGGACTGATGGTCGATACCCGCCGTAACTTCAAGAAAATTGAGGTGCTTGACGGCGGCAAGAGGGTGCGCGTTCAGCCCGGCGCCACGGTGATGGCGGTCAATAATATGCTGGCGCCCTACGGGTATAAACTTGGGCCTGACCCAGCCTCATGGTCGGCATGCACTATCGGCGGGGTGGTCGCCAATAACTCCTCGGGCATGTCTTCTGGCACCGAATTCAACACCTACAACACGCTGGAATCTATGGTGTTCGTACTCCCCAGCGGAACCGTTATCGATACTTCTGCGCCCGATGCCGATGACCGCCTGCGCGCCCTCGAACCCGAGATTCACGAGGGGCTGCTGCGTCTGCGCAAGCGCGTGGTCGAAAACCCGGAGTCGGTTGCGCGCATTCGCCAGCAATACTCCATGAAGAACACTATGGGCTACGGCGTGAACTCTCTGCTGGATTACAGCACGCCGGTTGATATTCTGCAGCACCTTCTAATCGGTTCCGAAGGAACACTCGGGTTCGTGGCGTCTGCAACCTACCGCACTCTGCCCATACTCAAGTCCGTTTCGACCGGTCTGCTCGTGTTCGATAACCTCTTGGATGCAACCCGTTCCGTGCCCGAGCTTGTGGCTAACCACCTGGCGACGGTTGAGCTCATGGATGCCACCAGTATTCGTGTGGCGCAGCGCACCGGGCAGGCAGCGGAGGCTCTTGCTGCTATTGATGTGCGCGAGCATGCGGCTCTGCTTGTGGAATTTCAGGGAAACTCTGAGCAGGAGCTCACCGATCTTGCCGCGTCTGCCGCACCTATGTTTGATGCTCTCCCGGTGGTGTCGCCAGTCGAAATGACCAGCAAACTTTCTGAGCGTAATGCGCTCTGGGCTGCACGGCGCGGGCTGTACACCACGGTTGCGGGCAACCGCCCAACCGGCACGAATGCGCTGCTTGAGGATGTGGTGGTCCCGGTGGACGTACTTGGTACCACCTGCCGTGATTTGACCGCCCTCTTTGATGCCCACGGTTACCAGGACTCAGTGATTTTTGGGCACGCAAAAGACGGCAATATTCACTTCATGCTCAATGAGCAGTTCCGCGATGCCAAGCAGCTTGTGCGTTACCGCGACTTCACCGAGGAAATGGTGCAGCTCATTCTGGATGCTGACGGCTCACTCAAGGCAGAGCACGGAACCGGGCGTATTATGGCGCCGTTTGTACGCCGCCAATTCGGCGATGAACTCTTCGAGGTCATGCGCGAAATTAAGCGCCTGATCGACCCGAAGGGTTTCTTGAATCCGGGTGTGGTTCTTGCCGACGAAGATACCGATTATGCCACCGATCTGAAAGTTGCCGAAACCGTTGAGGAAGAAGTCGATCGGTGTGTGGAATGCGGGTACTGCGAACCGGTGTGCCCGTCTAAGGATTTGACGCTGACCCCGCGCCAGCGCATTGTGCTGCGCCGCGAAATTGCTGCGGCAGAAGCTAACGGTGATACTAAACTTGCCGAACGCCTACGCCAAGAATACGAATACTACGGTGTGGATACCTGCGCGGTAGATGGCATGTGCGTTACGCGCTGCCCGGTGCTGATTAACACGGGTGATTTGGTGCGCCGTCTGCGTGCCGAGAACCAGGATGCGCTCGGTGCCGCCGGGTGGAAATTCGCCTCGAAACACTGGGGTGCGGTCGATAAAGTGGCGGGTAAGGCTCTCACGGTCGCAAAAATGCTGCCGTTCCCGGTGGTACGCGGAGCCACCGATATTGGTCGTAAACTCTTCGGTGACGATATGGTGCCCGCCTATAAGAAGGGGCTTTCTGCCGGTGGCGCGCCACGCGTTCCTCATGCGGAAGCAACCCCCGATATCGTGTTCTTCCCTGCCTGTGTGAACGCCATGTTCGGCGGTGTTGATGGCGAAGGTAAGCACGACCCGGTGAACGCGACCCAGGCGTTCATTCGTCTCTGCGAGCGGGCGGGCGTGAAATACCGGGTTCCCGAGGACATCGACCAAATGTGCTGTGGCACGCCGTGGAAGTCCAAGGGGTATACAGATGGCTACTCGATTATGAGCGACCGCGTGCTCAAAGCGCTGTGGCAGGCGACCGACGGCGGGCGCATCCCGATCGTGTGCGATGCTTCCTCATGCACTGAGGGCCTTGAGGTGATGCGTGCGAAAGTTGCAGCTGCCGTAGAGCATAAAATCACGCAGGGTTTGGGGGCAGGCGAGGCCGATTACGCTCAGTTGAAGCTTATTGACTCGGTGCAGTTCGCCGCCGATACGCTGTTGCCTAAGCTCACGGTGTCCGCTCCCCTGCCGTCGCTGGCGCTGCACCCCACCTGCTCAATGACTCATCTGGGTGTGCAGCCAGCATTCGAGAAGATTGCAAACGCCATGAGCGATCAGGTGTACGTTCCCAAGAACTGGGGATGCTGCGGTTACGCGGGTGACCGCGGCATGCTGCACCCTGAGCTCACGCAGAGCGCTACCCGTGCCGAGACTGCTGAGCTAAACGAGCACGAGTTCGCCGCATATGCTTCCTCAAACCGAACCTGTGAGCAGGGTATGACCGAAGCAACCGGCCACACCTTCCAGAACGTACTGCAGCTTCTAGAGCGGGCCACTCGGTAAAGCTTTACTCCGTTAGAACCGTAGGGCTGTGGGACGACATCGTAGGATGCTGTTGCCCACAGCCCTATGTTTGTAATGCTTCTTATTTCAACAGCTCGGGAGGTCGGTTTATATTCTGCCCCAGGATATACAAAAACGCTATGTCCTGTTCCTAGCGTCAGAGCTAAATCTTCAGGACATAGCGTTTTTAGCGAAATCGCTAATAATCGTGTTGTGCGGTGCGATATAAGAGCAACCCGGAAGTCTTGTTGCCCAAGGTAACCCTTCAGAACTACCTCACTTCTAACATTAGCCTTATCTGTAAGCGAACTTCAAAGATATTCGGAAATTGTAACCAAATCTTTATGTTTAGCGAAAAGTTCAACCTTTTATCAACATTTTGATAGTGTAATACCAATTTTCACGACAGGGAGTATACGAGACTTTCTCCTGTACAATAAAACAGTTTTTATATGTGAGGTATTACTCTTTATATACTGACATTCTGTTTACATGTTGGGCCAGGTCGGGTGCAACCGACCCTCACTATCCCCCACCCCCACATCATCCAAATGCCACCGCTGACCCGTATACACATCCACCTTACGCAACTGCGGATTCGGATTCCCCACATCAGGCTCCTCCGCATGCCCCGGACACCCCCGTGCACCAGGATCCTCAGTACAGGTCTTGCCCACCGAATGCACCTCAGACTCCCACACCCGCACCAGCACCG
>NZ_KV795756.1:316871-406032 GCF_001809115.1 Rothia sp. HMSC071F11 | reverse complement strand
CCACCTGCGGATACGCATAACTCGTCGACGTCTCCTTCACCCCCGAAGAGGAAGTGGTGGTGGTACTACTGCTGCTTCGGGGTGTACCGGGTTGATGGGTTCTCAGCTCCTGCCCGTCTCCATACTCATACCGATACGCCACCGGAACCGCCCGAATCCTAGTGCGTCCAATCGGTAAATCCCCTTCAAATAAGTTGGAACTGCCTTCTAGAGTGGTGTAGAAGTTCGTTTCCTCACCCTTACTCGTATGTGGTGGATGCGCACTATCCAAAGTCAGGTGTGGGTGTGCCGGGATCAGCTCCAGCAAATGGGTGCGCATCTCGGTGATAATCCGCTCGTACTCGCTTTGGGCTTGCTGTGCTGCTTCCGGGTCGTTCAGGGTGCAGGTATCACCGAACAGATGATTCGTAATCGTCTCCCCAACAGGTTTAGCCTGACCATCATCAGTAAATTCTTTATACTGGCCCACACGCCCATCACGACTAACACAGTACGAACCATCATTTGCAACATCAAATCTAAACGACTTATTAGCACCACTTTTATCTTGAGCGAACCCAAGATTCCCATGATGATGCTCCCGATACCATCTCGTCCACTCATCTTGACGACGTTCATTATTTTCCTGAGACGTGTGCAGATCGGCATTTGGATACTGTCCTATATTTTGCTCTGGCGATTGTCTCCCACCGCGCCACTGTTGGCTTTGAGATATCTCCTGTTCTGAACACCATAGTGAAGAATCCGAATTACCGCAGAGAGGATCACCCATAACTGGAACACCTTGAAAAAGTGAGGCACATACCAATGATGTAATCATTAGGCGTGGAAGAGCTCTATTCTTCATTCTTCTCACCCTTCATATCCAAGAACTCAACGCTATCGATAAGCCACCGATTCCCATCATGGTGAAGAGTCATCATATACCAGTTATTCTCGTAATCTTTATTAACAACTTCCTTATAGTGCTCTCCATCAGCCTCAATATAGATGAGATGTGGCCAAGCCATGAAGAACTTCCACTTATATTTACCACCGCCGTGGTTAATAGGCTCACCATGGAACTCGTAGCCATGCACATCTCCACCTACAATCCACCCGCCCTTTTTATAAAGACGAGTATCAAAATCATAGGTCTTCTGTTCATCTGTGAAGTTCTTACTGATATATTTATAGGCCTCTTTGAAATCCCCGGTCTGAAGCCCATAGTTACGCCATTCCGTCCAGGCTTTTACCGACTTAGTCATCCCCTCCAAGGAAGCATTCGTATACCCCTCCTCCGTCTTCGGCTTCGGAACATTCTGCGCAGGACCATACACATCAGCGGCACGGAATTCTCCATCTGGTGCTTTCGAGTTCCCCGAATAATGCTGCGGCACACTCGACGACGGCGAAGGGCTCTCGCTTGAGGAAACAGAAGCAGAACTGGAAGCACCAGCACCTTTCGCGCTAGAAGAACTCGAACTCTCAGTAGCCGCTCCAGCAGGCTTCGATCCCTCCCCACACGCAGATAGCAACACAGCAAGCCCAGAAATGCTTAAAGTGCTCATAAGGGCACGACGAGACAAAACAGGGATACGAGTATTCATCGGTGAACACATCCTCAAAAAGTGGCTGGGGGAATAAGATAAGACCAACTCTAAAAACCACACGTTCCATGCGCCATTCCTCCGATGGAACAGCTTATTCGCACGTACTAAATGGACTCAGAAGAAGTCATATCTATTACTCTACGATGATTCAAAATATTTAGCGATTCACCCGCGATATATAACCATTTATCAATAAACAACTCTGTGGATTTTATTCAAAACATTAAAGATATTAGACTTTCGAGTTTACATTTAAAAACTCAACTTCCACGCAGAACCACCCTTAAGAATTGCACCCAAAAGACTATATTTAGATAACGCGCACAATGACACACGCCCTATACACTTTGAATACAACAGAGGCCCTTATACAGAACCCGCCCGGCGCACCCTCATAGAGTACGCCGGGCGGGTTTATAGTCTAAAAATTGCTTATGCTGCGTGCTGGCATGTGGGGCATGCGCAGTCATCACATGCGCAGTTGGCGCAAGAATCATTGCAGTGTGCGCATTCGCAAACCGCATGGTTACAGGTCGGGCAGGTGCAGTTATCGCAGGTGCAGTTGACGCACAGGTCAGAGCAGTTGCCGCAGGAGCATACGTTGCACTCATCGTAGTGCCCTTCGTGCTCGCGGTGCGCGTGCCCGTCATGCAGGTAGTCTACGTGATCTAAGTGAATAACTGCCTGGTGACCACATGAAGGTCCGTGGGTATGTGCGTGGCTTTCGGAATGACGGTGGGGTGCAACGGTGGTCATGATCTCTCCTCAGATAAACCGAGCTAATCGCCGGTGTGTTTCGTGTGTTCGTGCACATCCTTCACAATGTGACTGATGTGGTGGTCTAACAATTTGTAGATAGTGGTTCTGCCGTGCTGCTCCCCTTCAACAACATGCGCCTCTCGAAGGATGCGCAAATGATGCGAGGCGAGCGGCTGCGAAATACCCAAGCAGGTATGCAGTTCGCTCACACTATGTGGACGCTCCACCAAATGGTGTGCAATCGCAAGTCTTAACGGATTGGCGAGTGCTGAGAAAATTGCTACGGATGCACCGAATTCTTGTTCCCAGTCTCGTGGTTCCGTCTGACCTGAACCCTTATCCATAAACATAATTTTATATAAACGCCTTTTTATAGGTCAATACGCTACAAACTTCTCACCAAATTGTGACATTAACGTACTGACTAGGCGTTTTCCTCCTTTACATGAAATATGGACTGCCCAAAACCTCACAGTCCTCTTAGACTATGCGAGCCCCATCGTTTCCGTTTATTCTCACTCTAGCAGGCTCCCTTCTCCGTCAAACCTTAGGTTACGTTTCCTAACACCCCCTTATCGCGCACAAAGGTTCAGGTCAACAAAAGTACCTGCATCCTCTCCTTTACATGGGTGAGGATGCAGGTACTTTAAATACAAAGCGGGGAACGAACGCGCAGACCATACGGTACTGCACTTTTTTGCAGCGTTTACCCAACCATCTGAATAAACCTTGTCTTATCCGCTATAAGGCCGCGAGCACCTGTTACTGATAGCGCCAATTCCTTCAATGCGGGTTACTAGAGTCTGCCCAGGCTTAAGCCAGTTCCGTGGGTGCAGTGAAAGCCCTACTCCGGCGGGAGTTCCGGTAGCGATGAGGTCGCCGGGTTCTAGGGTCATGAACTGCGAGATATATGAGATAAGCTGTGCAGAAGTAAAAATCATGTCAGAGGTATTACCGTGCTGACGTATCTCGCCGTCAACTTCGCAGGTAAGATCAAGTCCGCAGGTAGGGTCAAGCTCGTCCGTCGCCACAATATAGGGACCAAACGGTGTCATGCTATCCCAGTTTTTACCCTGGAACCATTCGCTGGTACGTCCCTGCCAGTCGCGCACCGAAACATCGTTGAAAATGGTGTACCCCAGCAGTCCAGCGAGCGCTTCTTCTTCGTCTACCCGGCGCATCTTTTGCCCAATAACAAGGCAAAGTTCGACCTCCCAGTCTATTTTTGTGCTTCCGGTTTCGTTTGCAGAAGGCATCTGAATTTCTTCGTTGGGGCCGATGAGTGCGTTTGGATATTTCGTGAAGATGGTGGGATACTTCGGGATTTCGAGTCCCATTTCTTCGGCGTGATCGCGGTAGTTGAGCCCGGCACAAAGGACTTTTCCAGGGCGATCCAGCGGTCGTACGAAGCGTAGGGTATTCCAGAGTTCTTCGCCGTGTCCTAGTGTTGTAGCACCGTTTTCACGGAGGATACTCGCCGCGTTGGCAGGGTCGCCGAAGTTGGTGCGGTAACGGCTGTAGAACTGGAGTAGGGGTGAGAGTTTTGCGGGGAGTTCATAGATGGTTTTTTCGTGCATGCAGACGGCGCGGCGGCCTTTGTCGTCTTGAATTTGTCCCCAGCGCATATGCTCTCCTTGAGGTGTGAGGGCGGTCGTATTACCAGTCTACGGTGAACTTATCTTTATTGTCTTGCTAGGGGTGCCGTGCAGCTGCATGGATTATGTGGGAACCGCCGATAGTTTTAGCGGACATAAGGCGGGAACGCTGCCTTGGCGCATAATGGCTATTTGAAGCCGTTCTGTGCATAAATCTCTAAAATCGCGTCTTCGAGGTCTTCCATGAGCAAAGCGGGGTTTGCGTCTTCGGCGGCACCTACAGTTGCAGGGTTCAGGGGCATGCCTAGAGCATCGTATACCCGCGAAATAACCTCGCGTAGAGATACCGAATTGTATACAACGATTCCCGTGCTGAACCACCAGCCGCCCTGAATAACGCGCTGTGCGGTCCCCACGAGTTTGATGCGCTCCCCAGCATGTTCGCCGCCTAGTCGGGCGTATACGGAGTATTCTCCGGGGCAGTATTCTTGGGGGATTTCGCCGACCGCCGCATCCACCCCGACGAGTTGCAGGGCTTGGGCGTACATTTCTCCGAAAAGTTTGTAACGCAGGTTGTTTCCGGTTTTTGCGTCTTCGGCGGGCTGAAAATGATCGATGACGAGGCAGCCGGTGTGGTAGGCGGCCGCGTGACCGCCTACTTTACGCACGAGTATGTCGTATCCGAGATCACGGCACGCCTGGGCGGCGGCGGTAAATCCTGGATTGAGCTCATCGCGACGGCCGAAGGCGACGGTAGGGTTCGGCTGATAGATGCGCAGGGTTGCGGGGCGTTTTCCCGCTGCGACCTCGCGCAGCATTGCCACGGTATCGTCGTGGTGCATTAGGAGTTCACCGGATTTTGGGCCTTGTTCACGAAGGATTTCCACGGATTTTATTCTACCGGGTTGGCGCATCATTCCCGACTGTTCAGCGAAAGTAAGGGAAACCAAGGAAGCCCTGTGTTTTTGCGGGCAAACCCTTTTCTGAAAGGTGATTCTAGACGTAAACTTAAAACGTCTGAAGGGTATTCCCACATAAACCATCAGATACCAACACATTCACAGCATAAGAACGCTGACGAAACCGTATGCACACTGCACGTGTGCGCCTATCAAGTTTCGTTTCAAAGGAGTACGGACATGAGCCAATCGTCCTCGACATCCGAACCCGATGCCACCGCTCGCAATGAGCAATCGCAACCTCCCGAAAAACCCAAGCAGGCTAATACTGCTCTCATCGTCAAAGTTGCGGTGATTCTCGCGGTTACTGTAGCCATCTGGTTTATTCCCGTACCCCCGGGGGTGGAACCACGTGGAATGCATATGCTCGCTATCTTTGCCGGTACTATCCTAGGTCTTATCTTCCAGCCGCTGCCGACCCCATCAGTGGCGCTTATTGGTCTCGGCGCTGCAATGATCACCGGTACCATGAACGCTAAAGAAGAAGCGCTTAAAGGCTTCGGCAACGACTCAATCTGGATTATTGTTGCCGCGTTCTTTATCGCCGATGGGTTCCTCATTACCGGGTTAGGAAAACGCATCGCCCTATTGTTTGTGCGCATGCTCGGTAAGTCTTCCCTCGGGCTTTCTTACGGCATGGCGATCACAGACCTCGTGCTTGCACCGGCGACTCCTTCAAATACGGCTCGCGCGGGTGGCGTGATTTACCCAATTATTCGCTCTCTTGCTGAGGTGAATGGCTCTACCAACGAGACCCCCGAGAAACGCCGCAAGCTGGGCTCTTATCTGCTCATGACTGAGGCGCAGGTCAATACCATCACTGCCGCAATGTTCGTGACAGCAATGGCTGGTAACCCGCTGGCTCAAAAATTTGCTCAAGAAAAAGGACTGCATCTGGACTGGGGCACCTGGGCGCTTGCCGCGTTAGCTCCCGGCCTGATTGCCCTTGCTGTTATGCCTTGGTTTATCTCGAAGGTATACCCGCCGACTATCAAGCACACCCCTGATGCTCCCGACCATGCACGCAAAGAGCTTGCCGAGATGGGCCCCTTAAGCGTGTCGGAATGGATTATGCTCGGTACCTTCGTACTGCTGTTAGCCCTATGGATTGGCGGCACATCCTGGGGTATTAGCGCGACCAGTGCAGCCTTCTTCGGCATCGCAATTCTTCTTGTGACTAAAGTGCTCACCTGGAAAGATATGGCGAATAACTCCAGCGCTTGGTCCACCCTCATTTTTTTCGCGGTGCTTGTGGGCATGGCGGATCAGCTCAAGAAGCTCAAGGTTGTTGATTGGGTAGGTGACCGCGCTGCACACAGCGTTGCGGGTATGTCCTGGCCGCTCGCCTTTGGCATTCTGATTCTGGTGTACTTCTACATTCACTACATGTTTGCTTCTAACACCGCGCAGATTGTCGCCCTCTATGCTGTGTTCCTGGGGGCAGCAATTTCGGCGGGTACTCCCCCAATGTTCGCCGCACTTTTCCTCGGCTTTACCGGCAACCTTATCGGCGGTATCACTCACTATGCCTCTGGACCGGCAGGGGTGTACTACGGATCGGGGTATTTCAGTGTGGGCGAATGGTTCAAGCTGGGCTTCCTGTCTTCGCTCGTAAATATTATTATTTGGGGTGCTGTGGGCACCGCGTGGCTATTCGCTCTCGGATACGCTACTCCCTAGTGAGCGCTCGCTAAGCTCTTCCGATTCTATTCAGCCCAATAATCTCCGGGCGCTGAATCTTTTTCTAAGATACAGTGCCCGGAGCTTTTTATTTCTGCCGACATTCTGCATGCTGCCCACACCCATAAGCACTCGATACAGCGTGGCGCAGCAAAGCGATGCACCAAGGTTCTAGCGCTGAAACTTAAGCCATCTTCCGTAATCTTACTGCGCATCCCTGCAAGAATATGCGCTAAAACTGTTAGGGTTGTTGTAAAACAACGGCGATGTGTTCTATCCGCCATATACGTATTCCCCATCTAAGCATTAACTGTCCGCCATCTACGGGAGAGTCCCATGCATCAAGACCAGCATTTCACGCATGACACCCAATCGCTGCCCATCATCAAACCCCACCTGCACGGCGCGTTTCCCCCAAATTTTCTATGGGGCGGCGCTTCCGCAGCCAACCAATGTGAAGGTGCCTGGGATGAAGACGGTAAGGGTCCTAGTATTCAGGATGTGCTTCCTCACGGAGGGCTGAACCCACGAAGTGCCGCGCCCACGCCCGATAACCTCAAACTTGAGGGCACCGATTTCTACCACCGCTACCCCGAAGACATCGCTCTCCTTGCGGAAATGGGGTTCAAAGTATTCCGGTTCTCCATCGCTTGGTCACGTGTCTTCCCAAACGGTGATGAAACAGAACCGAATGAGGAAGGTCTCGCCTTCTACGACCGTGTGCTTGATGAACTTGAAAAATACGGCATCGAACCGCTTATCGCTATCAGCCACTACGAAACACCGCTCTACCTTGCAGAACAATACAACGGCTGGGTAAGCCGCGATCTTATCGACTTCTACGAACGATACTGCCGGGTACTCTTTGAACGCTACGGCCACCGGGTAAAATACTGGCTCACTTTCAATGAAATCAATTCGGTACTGCATCTACCGTTTATGTCTGGCGGTATTAACACCCCCAAAGAACAGCTGAGTGAGCAAGACCTCTACCAAGCAATTCATCATGAGCTTGTCGCCTCAGCGCGCGCTACCCGTGCTGCCCGCGAGCTCGCACCTCAAGCCCAGATTGGCTGCATGATTTTAGCAATGCCAACCTATCCGCTCACACCATCACCCCAGGATGCGCTCGCCGCCCTACACGCCGAACACGCTAACTTTGCCTTTGGCGACGTGCACGTTCGTGGAACCTATCCCGGATATTTCCTACGCATACTCCACGAAAAAGGTATCGAGCTCAACATTACCGAACGAGATCGGGAAGACCTCAAAAATACAGTCGATTTTGTCTCGTTCAGCTACTACATGTCCACCTGTGCCAGCAGCGACCCAAGCCGCAGCGAAAGCAACGAAGGGAATATTCTCGGTGGAGTATCTAACCCAACATTGACCGCTTCCGAATGGGGATGGCAGATCGATCCTGTTGGGCTGCGTATTGTACTCAACCAGTACTGGGACCGCTGGCAGAAACCGCTCTTCATCGTCGAGAACGGCTTAGGCGCACGCGACGAACTTGTTGAGGTCGATGGTGAAATGACCGTGATCGACGATTACCGTATCGATTATCTGCGGGCACACCTGGAACAGGTGCGCGAAGCTATTGCCGATGGCGTGCAGCTACTCGGTTACACTACGTGGGGCTGTATCGACATGGTTTCGGCGTCTACAGCGCAGATGTCGAAACGCTACGGTTTCGTCTATGTAGATCGTCATGACGACGGCTCGGGGTCACTCTCCCGTTACCGTAAGAAGTCTTTTGATTGGTACCGTCGAGTGATCACATCTAACGGTGCGGAGCTTGAGAACTCCTAGTAAATCTTGTGAGAAATGCGAGGTTGGTCTTCGGGTAAGTTTTCGAAAGACCAATCCTGTGTTGTGCGCGCTCACTGAAATTCTCTGACTCTCACCAAAAATTTACGAACCTTACGATACTTCATCGAGCGGCATATCGTGCATGCTCGTTGAGACAAACTCCCACCATGTAGGGATGAATCCGGCTGCCAAAGCCACACGCTGTGAGAGCACATGTGAAGGACTGGTTCCATAAAATGGAACACGCCCATCGGCAAGAACCATTCGGGAAAGTTCATATACAAGACGCGCAGCAAGCCCGCGTTGTCGCACCTGTGGCAGCACATCAATACCAATTTGACGCATCAGTGGCGAATCGTCACTTGCACCCGCCATTGCTAAAGGATCTGCCAAAGCAGTGGCGGCGTCAGGGTCAAATGCTGCAAGGACCGTAATATCGGGGCGACGTTTGCTAAACCCTAAAGCGTTCGAATACCGTGGATCGCCACGAAAACGCTCGTACTGCTCGGGGTGAAGGAGCTCTATTCGCACCGAGAATTCCGAAACCGCCGTATCATCTTCATCTGCCTCTAAAGCATCTGCCGAAGCGTTCGGTACTTTCGTCACCGTGCGAAGACCGCAAATATGTTGCCGTAAGGATTCTCGAAGAACGCCGCTGTCTACCCGGCGCATCATACCGATTCCGGGTACCGCACATTTAACCTCTTGCGCCGGAGCATCCGGCGGAACCACAGATTCAAGCAGGTTGCGTGAAGGCGTGTAATATACGCTTGTTCCGCTCACCTGCTGGCTGTAAGGGGTCAAGAGTTCATTCAGCTGGCGTAACGGTGCATAATCGCCCAGCCAATTTGAGAGATCCCCACGCATATACTCAGTGGCCGTTTTCAAAACCCGGGGATACTTTGCGCAAAGCAACCCCACGCCCAGATAGTTACCTACCCGAAGTTCCCAGGTATCAGCGTTGCGGCGGCGGGATGCGCTCATCTCTTCCGTTGGAAGCTGCAGTGCGCTCAGGACCTCAGCACCCAGATTCTGTGCTTGAGAGATAGCTCCCGCAGGTAAACAGAAATCTGCCTCTAACTGAGCAGCAAGAATATGGCGTACTCTGTCGAGAGTTGTTACAGCACCGCGTATTTGCGCTCGCGGATGATTACCTGAAATATGACTCACACCAAAAGTTCCTTGATGAAACGTCCGGTATGAGACTCCTCAACCTGTGCGACGTCTTCAGGCGTTCCTTCGGCGATTACGGTGCCTCCGCCGTCGCCACCTTCCGGACCCATATCAATAATCCAGTCGGCACATTTAATGACATCAAGGTTGTGTTCAATCGTGATAACGGTATTGCCCTTATCAACGAGAGACTGAAGCACAGTTAAGAGCTTACGGATATCCTCAAAATGCAGACCCGTTGTAGGCTCATCAAGCACATAGATCGAACGACCGTTAGAACGCTTCTGCAGCTCTGCGGCAAGTTTCACGCGCTGCGCCTCACCACCTGAAAGCGTGGTTGCGGGCTGCCCTAGACGAATGTAGCCAAGCCCCACATCAACCAGCGTGTTTAAGTGCCGAGCGATCGGGGTGAAGGCCGCAAAAAATTCTGCAGCTTCTTCAACCGGCATTTCAAGCACATCAGAAATAGTCTTACCTTTGTAATGCACTTCGAGGGTTTCGCGATTATAGCGTTTTCCCTGGCAGGTTTCGCAAGGCACGTAAACATCCGGCAAAAAGTTCATCTCAATCTTGAGGGTGCCGTCACCCGAGCATGCTTCGCATCGACCGCCTTTAACGTTGAACGAGAACCGCCCGGGCGTATATCCGCGCACTTTAGCCTCATTCGTCTCGGCAAAGAGCTTACGAATATGGTCGAATACACCGGTGTACGTCGCGGGATTTGACCGCGGGGTACGCCCAATAGGCGATTGGTCAACGTGAATAACCTTATCCAGATGTTCCAGACCGTCTACCTTCTTGTGCCGTCCTGGAACCTGTTTTGCACCGTTGAGTTTATTCGCCAGTGAGGTATAGAGAATATCGTTCACGAGGGTTGATTTACCCGATCCCGATACGCCTGTGATCGCGGTAAAAACACCTAGGGGGAAGGTAACATCAACATTTTTGAGGTTGTTCTCGCGAGCTCCATAGACCTTTAACACACGTTTACGGTCATGTGGGCGGCGTTTCTTTGGAACTTCAATAGAGCGCCGACCCGCCATATAATCACCGGTTATCGACTTTTTATTGGACAAAAGTTCCTTGTAAGTGCCCGAATGGACGATTTCACCGCCGTGTTCGCCCGCACCTGGACCAACATCGACAATCCAGTCGGCTTCCCGCATCGTGTCTTCGTCATGTTCCACTACGATGAGGGTATTTCCCATATCACGTAGCTTTGTCAAGGTATCGATTAGACGTCGGTTGTCGCGCTGGTGCAAACCTATAGAGGGCTCATCCAACACATAAAGCACACCAACGAGCCCGGAACCAATCTGGGTTGCCAGTCGTATGCGCTGGGCCTCCCCGCCCGAAAGCGTGCCAGCAGAGCGTGATAACGTCAGGTAATCGAGTCCTACGTCCAAGAGGAATTGCAGGCGTGCATCTAGTTCCTTGAGAACCTGGTCGGCGATCTTAGCCTCGCGAGGGGTCAGCTTTAGGGCGCGCATAAAATCTAAGGCGGCACGAAGCGGCATAGCGGTTACATCCGCAATGGATTTACCCTCAATTTTGACGCTGAGAATAGTAGGGTTAAGCCGCGCACCGTGACATACCGGGCATGCAACTTGACGCATATATTGTTCGTAGCGATCACGCGCAAAATCAGATTCAGTTTCTTGATGTTTACGCATGATATTGGCTTTAACACCCTCAAACCCGGAGGTATAGCGGCGTTCGCGTCCAAAACGGTTGCGGTACGAGACCTCAACTTTAAAATCTTTGCCCTCCAGAATTGCTTTGCGAACCTTGGCAGGAAGATCTTTCCACGGAGTGTTAAGGTCAAATCCGAGTTCTTCGCCGAGACCTGCAAGAAGACGCAGCCAATACTCGGTGGTAGATTTTCCCTGCGACCACGGAGCAATAGCGCCTTCACCCAGAGTCATATCTGGGTTGGGTACTAAAAGATCCTCATCAACTTCAAGCCTGGAACCAATACCATCGCAAGCCTGGCATGCGCCAAAGGGCGAGTTGAAGGAGAAGGCACGTGGCTCAATAGTGTCCACCTGCAGGGGGTGATTGTTGGGGCAGGCAAGGTTTTCACTAAATGTTCGAGTACGTTCGGGTGAATCTGCCTGTACATCTACGAATTCGATGAGCAAGCGGCCGTCGGCTAGTCTGAGTGCGGTCTCCACGGAATCGGTCAGTCGCTGGTGGATGCTCTCCTTGATTACGATGCGATCTACCACAACGTCAATGGTGTGTTTGTATTGTTTCGCTAGTTTAGGAGGATCCGAAAGTTGAACTGTTTTTCCGTCCACCCGGGCACGCGAATAGCCCTGTGTCACCAGGTCTTTGAACAGATCAACAAACTCACCTTTGCGAGCTGATACCACGGGGGCAAGAACCTGCAAACGCGTACGCTCGGGGTATTCCAGCAGTGCATCGACAATCTGCTGCGGGGTTTGCTTGGTAATTTCTTCACCGCACACTGGGCAGTGCGCACGTCCTACACGGGCCCACAGCAGGCGCATATAATCGTAAATCTCGGTGATGGTGCCTACCGTCGACCGCGGGTTTTTTGAAGTAGATTTCTGGTCGATAGAGACCGCTGGCGATAGCCCCTCAATAAAATCAACATCAGGCTTATCTACCTGCCCAAGGAACATACGCGCGTAGGAAGATAGTGATTCAACGTACCTGCGCTGTCCCTCTGCGAAGATGGTGTCAAAAGCAAGTGAAGATTTACCCGATCCCGATAGACCCGTAAAAACTACCATTGCGTCACGTGGAATCGTAAGATCAACGTTCTTGAGGTTGTTTTCGCGAGCACCCTGCACACGAATGCTGCTCAAGTCTTTTGACTGCAAAGGGGTGGTTGCTGATCCAGCGCGGGGAGGCATCGAAAATCCTTTCGTCTATCTTCGAATCTACATTCTACGCTCTTTCGGCGGGGATAGCATGCTTTATGATGCAGGTTTGACTCGTGGCGAACTTTTTCCTGGCGACTTGTTCCCGTTGCCCCCTTATCCCTGCCACTAGAAACGGGATATACACCGCATCAGTACACTGGATATATGGCTACTTATCCCGAATCAACTCTTATCTTCGAAAATCCGGAATTTACGGTACGTGCCCTAAGCGTCTCAGACATGGATAACAGCGTCTACCTGATCACGATTCGCCATACTGGTGAGCAAATGCTGATCGATCCCGCTTATGATGCGGAAGCACTGTATACCTTCACGCTTGAGGCAATCATGCAGGACTGCCCAAACCTAGCCCTTACAGAAGAAAACGACCGCAGAGTGCGCATTCTCGAATCTGAAGAAGATTTCGAGCCCATCCCCCGCCGTGCTCTTGGCGTGACGGGCATTATGGTCACCCATGGGCACTGGGACCACATTCGTGCTCTGCGCGAGCTTGAATCTCTCACCGGTGCCATTACTTATGCAGGATCCGCAGACACCGAGGCCATTCATGCGCAAGAAAATTTCACGATTGAAAACGAGTTAAACGGCGGCGAAGTTTTTGATTTTTACGATACAGAGCTGCAGGTGCGCGCTATTTCCGTTCCCGGGCATACTCCCGGATCCATCGTATATTCTGTGCAGACCACATGGGAAGATGGCTCCCCCGCTACCCTGCTTTTCACCGGCGATGCGCTCTTCCCCGGCGGCGTAGGCAAGACCGATTCTCCCGCGCAGTTTGGCGAACTTTTCTCAAACGTTCTTGAAAAACTCTTTGGAAACTTTGATGATGAAGCGATTGTGCTTCCGGGCCACGGGCGTTCCACAACATTAGGCACCGAGCGTCCACACCTTGAAGAATGGGGTTCACGGGGCTGGTAGCCCAGTACATCCTGTAGGCTTTCTAGCAGCACAAGTCTGGTTAAACAAAACGACCGCGCTACCATAGCGCGGTCGTTTTATGACACCCGGGGGTATCTATCACTCACTCAAACACAAGCAACTCGAGGACAATTCATGAAACCTTCGATCACTTGATAACTCAAGTTTAGCCTACTTTTGGGTCGGTTTTCTACATGGTTTTTGCTCCCCAAACACCTTAGATAAGCTGAGCGCATATTTGTAACCATTCTGTTATTTTTACCCCGCATGAAAGCAGGGCATTTAAATACCAATCGAGATTTTATTGATTTTTATATGGCATAAATCACTAAAACTTTTTTCTGGAAGTTCCGCGTCATACAGCCATTTTTCAAGGTACACCCCTAAATAACAGTATTGTTAAACCCGCGTAATCATGCGGATTCTATACATCAATTGGTCTGTTTGAATGGTTTTTCGCAACACACACGAAATCGGTAAAAACTACCCCTCGGTACAGCCCACGAAGACACAGAAAAGGTGCCGTGCGCATCCCAACATAACGAGGATGCCCACGGCACCTTATCAAGCTTGCCTTCGCCTTTTATGGGCGAAATATGGCACAGAAACCACTACGAAAGACCGATCATCGTACCGTTTTCATCAAAACCAATACGCTCTGCAGCAGGGCTCTTGCTCAGACCGGGCATGGTGCGCATCGTGCCGCAAATAGCGTAAACATAACCGGCACCTGCGGCAAGACGAACCTCGCGCACAGGCAAAGTCCAACCGGTAGGTGCACCCTTGAGGGAAGCATCAGAAGAGATCGACAGGTGGGTCTTTGCAATCACCACCGGCAGTTGCGAGTATCCCAAATCAGCAAAACGCTTAAGCTGCTTGGCAGCAGCGGGAGCAATCGAGATACCGTCTGCCCCGTAAACCTTAGTGGCAACCTTCTCAAGCTTAGTTTCGAGAGAATCCTCAAGATCGTAGGTGTACTCCAAGTTCGAAACGTCGTCGCAGGCCTCAGCAACCACATTTGCCAGGTCAACCGTGCCTTTGCCGCCCTCAGCGACACCATGATGGATAGCCACGCGAGCGCCAGCCTCTTCGGCAATACGGCGAATAGCTTCATGCTCAGAATCGAAATCGGTGGGGAACGCGTTAATAGCTACCACCGGCTGCACACCGAAGTCACGCACAATCTCAATGTGCTTCTTCAGGTTAGTAGCCCCTGCTTCAACGTCGGCAGGGTTCTCTTCAAGCATGCCTTCAGGCAGCGGCTTGCCCGGCACGATCTTGTACAACCCCGAGTGCGACTTGAGAGAACGTACGGTGACAACCAGCACAGCAGCATCAGGCTTCAGCCCTGAGATGCGGCATTTGACGTTGAAGAAACGCTCAGCACCCATATCTGCCCCGAAGCCTGCCTCAGTAATCACGTAGTCGGAGTATTCCAAGCCAACGTAGTCAGCGACAACTGATGAGTTACCGGTAGCGATGTTTCCGAAGGGGCCCGCGTGAATAAGTGCCGGGGTATGTTCGAGAGTCTGAAGCAGGTTGGGGTTAATGGCATCCGCCAGAATAACAGCCATTGCGCCGTCAGCCTTCAAATCGGCGGCGGTGACTGCCTCACCATCGTAGTTCAGACCGATAACAATCTTTGCCAAACGTTTGCGCAGGTCCTCAAAGGAGGTTGCCAGCGAAAGAATCACCATGATTTCAGAGGCACTGGTAATATCAAACCCGGTCTGTCGGGGCACGCCATCAATACGCTCACCCAGACCGACTACGATGTTGCGCAGGGAGCGGTCGTTCATGTCGATAACACGGCGCCACTCGATAGCACGGGGGTCGAGGCGCAGGTCATTACCCTGGTGCAGGTGGTTATCGATCATGGCGGCCAGTAGGTTGTGGGCTGCGGTAACGGCGTGGAAATCACCGGTCAGATGCAGATTTAGCTTCTCCATGGGAACGATCTGCGAGTAACCGCCGCCAGCGGCACCGCCCTTAATACCGAAGGTTGGTCCCATGGCAGGCTGGCGAAGCGCCAGCGCAGCTTTACGTCCGGTCTGGGCGAATCCCTGTGCTAGCGAGACAGAGGTTGCGGTCTTACCTTCGCCGAGCGGCGTGGGAGTTACAGCGGTAACGACAATGTACTTGGAACCGCGCTTTTGGGCGGTTTCTGCGTTGGTGCTTTCGTCGAGCAGGACCTTGGCAACATATTTACCGTAGGGCTCCAAACGATCTTCGCTGATGCCGTTCTCGGCGGCTATTTCGGTGATAGGCTTAAGCTCAGCAGCGAGAGCAATTTCGAGGTCGGAAGGGAAAGGCTTGTTCGTCATCATTGTCCTTAACAAGTAGAAACCAACAGTTCCATATCCCATTCTATGCTCTAGCTCACGGATTGTCGCCTAAATTTATATGTGAGATATACGGCGAGGAAAATATGCCATCTTGCGGAAGGTCTCTTGACACAATGTTCCCAGGTCAAAGACAAAGCAACTCCCACGCTCATGATTCAGTAGTTCATGCTCGCAGGAGTTTCTTCGCTCGAAAGTAAATATAGTTACTACATAGTCAGCAGCACCTTGGTCGCGGTACGCTGATCCATTGCCTCATAGCCCTTGGGGGCTTCGTCGATGGGCAATACTAGGTCGAAGACCTTACCGGGTTCAATCTCACCCTTGTAAATCAGGTCAATCAGGGTCGGCAGGTATTTACGGACCGGCGCGGGACCTCCTTCAAGGTGAACCTGTTTGCCGAAGAGCACGTCGGTACCGATCGAGCTGTCGTGGGGCACGCCTACGAAACCGATGTAGCCGCCGTGGCGTACGCATCCGAGGGCTTGGTCAAAGGCCTGCTGAGTACCCACAGCCTCCACAACACCGTGCGCTCCCACCCCGTCAGTAAGCTCTAGAACCTTGGCGATGCCTTCTTCACCGCGTTCTTCCACTACATGGGTTGCGCCGAACTGCTTAGCTAACGCCTGACGCTCGGGGTTGCGAGACATTATGATGATCTTTTCAGCGCCCAGCTGCTTAGCCCCAATAACTGCGCCCAGACCAACGGCACCATCGCCTACCACAGCAATGGTCTTACCTGGGCCGGCCTTGGCGGCGTCGGCTGCGTACCAGCCAGTCCCCAGCACATCGGATGCTGCCATCAGATGAGGAATCTGTTCTGCGGTAGGGTATGCGGGAGTCTTAACCAAAGTGCCGTCTGCGAAAGGAATACGGGCGTATTCCGCCTGGGTACCGTTCGAGCGCATACCAATGAAACCATCGCCTGCAGCAATGGCCTTAAGGCACCGTGACGGGTAACCATCCTGGCAGGTTGCACACTCGCCGCATGAGATGCAGAAAGAACCAACGACAAAGTCACCAGGCTTGACGGTCTTAACATCGTCGCCAACTTCGATAACCTCACCGATATATTCATGACCCATCTGCTGATGGTCTACAGGCTGCGCGCCACGGTAGGGCCACAGATCAGAACCGCAGATGCAGGATGCGGCAAGTTTAATAACGGCATCCGTGGGTTCCAGGAGGGTGGGCATGGGGCGGTCTTCTACGACGACCTTACCGGGTTCTTCCATAATGACTGAACGCATTAGCTGTACTCACTTTCATGTAGATGCTTTAAGTTTTAACCAGTCGTTGTATTAGAGTACGCCCTTCGAGTTACTCGAAAGCAAGCGCTATGGAAGATAAAAGGTATGTTATTCCACGTGTATTTTTGAGAATAAAACTTAGTATCTTATACCTTTGGAGTGCCGTGAGATACTGGAATTATGAGTTACAGCGTCAAAGAAATCTCAGAAAAGCTTGACATAAGCCCGCATACGGTACGGTATTACAGCGACAAAGGCCTTATTCCCACTGTGCAACGAGATGAACATGGACGGCGTGTTTTCACCGAAGAATGCGTGGGGTGGTTTGAAACGATTCACTGCTTACGTGCATGCGGTATGAGCATTAACGATGTCAAAGCCTATGTAGACCTCTGCCGTCGTGGCGTGTCTACAGCATCGGAGCGTTTACACATTATCGAACATTACGCACACGTTGCCCGTCAGCAGCTACTTGATGCCCAGCGAAGGATTGATTTTGTGGACCGAAAAATTGCGTACTACCAAGATTTAATGGCGCAAGAGAATAAGAAGCATGCATAACCTAGCGCTCAATTTATTAGTGAATATCGAATATAAATCGGGGTACCCCACACCATATAGGTGAGGTACCCCGATCATTATCCCTCTCAGAGAGTATGTGTGAAAGACCCGTCTACCCAAGCTATCTTTTGATACTCTCTAGCATTGGATCTCGCCACCTTACACAGGCTGGATCTTCTTCTTATTCATGAAGGGTTACCTGCGATGCAGGAAGCTGCTGCACCTTCAAGGACGATGCAGGAGCATTGGTGTAAACCCTTACCTTAACGGTGCGCCCTTCCATGGTGCACTTATCGGGCGCTCCAAGCACGGAGCCCTCAACAGTGGCCACGTGGAGAGTACCGTTACTTTCAGCAGCTTCGGCACGTACATCAAAACAAGTTGCGGTACCGGTCGGTACGCTAAAGGTAATCTCGTGATCACCCGTCACCTCATAATCCGACCAGTTAACAACATGTTCATGTTCCAAGGGGACGGAGTTCGAATCATGTACTGCCGGAGCTGAGATACCTGCATCCGAGCTAGTTGCCGGAGGAATGACCGGAACGAACGCCTGCACATATGCAGAAGCTGCGGGGGCGGACAGCATCGAAGCGCCCAACGCGAGAGAGACGGCGCCGACCCCGACCAGGGTGGCACGCCGAACGGCTGACAGCGTAGTCTTAAACATGAGCATCGCTCCTTTGCTCGACAATTGCTTGCACCTCCACCCTATAAGTTTTTAAATCTCAAGTGAAGAGTTACATAAAGATGACACACCCAAGATTTAAAAAATTTTTACGAGTCTCCTAGACTCCCCTGAATTTGACGCACAAAACCCGTATATTCCCTACGTTTTCAAGGAAATATACGGGTTTCTTAAAGTTATATCTTCCTGATCTCAGAATCAGTTTTTGAGACTAAAAATCCCAGTCCTCATCCTCAGTGTTCACGGCTTTACCGATCACATAAGATGAGCCAGATCCCGAGAAGAAGTCGTGGTTCTCGTCGGCGTTGGGCGAAAGAGCCGATAAAATAGCAGGCGAAACATTGGTCACGCTCGCCGGGAACATCGCTTCATACCCCAGGTTCATGAGAGCCTTATTCGCGTTGTAGTGCAGGAACTTCTTGACGTCTTCGCTCCAGCCCACACCGTCATAGAGTGAATGCGTGTAGGATACCTCATTCTCATACAATTCGTACAGCAGGTTGAAGGTGTACTCCTTAAGTTCTGCCTGCCGTTCCGGGCTCTCTTTTGCTAAACCACGTTGGAATTTATAGCCAATGTAGTAGCCGTGAACAGCCTCGTCACGAATAATCAGACGAATCAGATCGGCGGTATTCGTCAGTTTAGCGTGCGCCGACCAGTACATGGGCAGGTAAAACCCTGAGTAGAACAGGAAGGACTCCAGCAGCGTAGAGGCAACCTTCTTCTTGAGCGGATCATCCCCCGTGTAGTATGCGAGAATAATCTTCGCCTTCTTCTGCAGGTGCTCATTTTCGGAGGCCCAACGGAAGGCATCATCAATCTCTTTAGTCGAACTCAGAGTCGAGAAAATCGAAGAATACGACTTAGCGTGCACCGACTCCATGAAGGCAATATTGGTGTATACAGCTTCTTCGTGCGCAGTGACTGCATCCGGCAAAAGAGACACAGCACCAACGGTGCCCTGAATAGTATCCAGCAGAGTCAGCCCCGTAAAAACACGCATGGTCAACTCTTTTTCTTCCGCCGTCAAGGTCTTCCATGAGGGAACATCATTGCTCAGCGGAACCTTTTCAGGCAACCAAAAGTTACCGGTCAAACGGTCCCATACCTCAAGGTCTTTATCATCTTCAAGGCGGTTCCAGTTAATAGCCTCAATCGGGTGGTCGACGAGGTGCACTTTTTCACTCATGTGTATCTCCCAGATTGGATGTCACGCCCACACAGGCATGTAATGTTTTCTAAGTTACTAATCGAGTCTGTTTCGGGGTGCAAGAAGAACCTCTTGCACCCCGAAACCCGTAAGATGCTGATTCATTTACAGCATGCAGGATACGCAGCCCTCAACTTCGGTGCCTTCAAGAGCCATCTGACGCAGACGAATGTAGTAAATAGTCTTGATACCCTTACGCCATGCGTAAATCTGGGCACGGTTAATATCGCGAGTGGTCGCAGTATCCCGGAAGAAGAGAGTCAAAGACAGACCTTGATCCACGTGCTGAGTTGCCACGGCATAGGTATCTATGATTTTCTCGTACCCAATTTCGTAGGAGTCTTGGAAGTATTCCAGGTTATCGTTCGTCATGAACGGTGCCGGGTAGTAGACTCGCCCCAGCTTGCCTTCCTTACGAATCTCAATCTTAGAAGCAATCGGGTGGATCGAAGAAGTCGAACCGTTGATGTACGAGATAGATCCGGTGGGCGGAACGGCCTGCAAGTTCTGGTTGTACATGCCGTATTGGGCTACATCGGCGGCAAGCTGAATCCAGTCTTCGCGGGTCGGAATATGATGCTTAGCAAACAGCTCACGTACCCGTTCGGTCTGCGGTTCCCATTCCTTCTCAATGTACTTGGCGAAGAACTCACCGTTAGCGTACTTTGAACTCTCAAACCCTTCAAAGGTCACGCCGCGCTCCTTGGCGATCTCCATGGAAGCGCGAATAGCATGGTACGTCACCGTGTAGAAGTAAATATTGGTGAAGTCCAGACCTTCTTCGGAACCGTAGTAAACGTGCTCACGCGCCAGGTACCCGTGCAGGTTCATCTGCCCCAGACCGACCGCGTGGCTCATATCGTTACCGCGTTCGATAGACGGCACGGAACGAATATCGGATTGGTCGGAAACTGCGGTAAGCGAACGAATAGCGGTTTCAACGGTTTTCCCTAGGTCGTCACCGTCCATGGTCATTGCGATGTTGAGAGACCCAAGGTTGCACGAAATATCTTTCCCAATTTCGGCGTAGCTCAAATCGTCGTGGTAAATCGACGGCTTTGAAACCTGCAGAATCTCCGAGCAAAGGTTAGACATGATGATCTTGCCTTCAATCGGGTTAGACCGGTTAACCGTATCCTCAAACATCACGTAGGGATACCCGGACTCGAACTGCACCTCAGCAATGGTCTGGAAGAACTCGCGCGCGTTGATCTTGGTCTTGCGAATCCGCGAGTCATCCACCATTTCGTAGTACTTCTCAGAAACGTTGATATCTGAGAAAGCTACTCCGTAGATACGTTCTACATCGTAGGGCGAGAACAGATACATATCTTCGTTACGCTTTGCCAGCTCGAAGGTAATATCAGGAATCACAACGCCCAAAGACAGGGTCTTAATGCGCACCTTCTCGTCTGCGTTTTCACGCTTAGTATCTAAGAAAGCATAAATATCGGGGTGATGCGCGTGCAGGTAAACCGCGCCTGCACCCTGACGAGCCCCCAACTGATTTGCATATGAGAATGCATCCTCAAGGAGCTTCATCACAGGGATAACACCGGATGATTGGTTCTCAATCTTCTTGATGGGAGCCCCAGACTCACGTAGGTTCGTGAGGGCGAACGCGACACCGCCTCCACGTTTTGAAAGCTGCAGGGCAGAGTTGATGGAACGGCCAATCGACTCCATATTGTCCTCAATACGCAGCAGGAAGCAGGAAACGAGCTCACCGCGCTGCCTCTTACCAGCGTTCAGGAAGGTCGGGGTTGCGGGCTGAAAACGACCGGAAATGATCTCATCTACGATCTCTTCTGCAAGTTTTCCATTGCCTTCAGCAAGAAGCAGAGCCACCATGCATACACGATCCTCGAAACGCTCCAGGTAACGCTGACCGTCGAAGGTCTTGAGCGCGTAGGAAGTGTAGAACTTGAAGGCGCCTAGGAAGGTGGGAAAACGGAACTTGGCCGCATAGGCACGTTTGAAAAGAGACTTCACAAAGTCAAAACTGTACCGGTCGAAGAGTTCCGGCTCGTAGTACTGATTCTCAATCAGGTACTCGATTTTTTCTTCGAGATCGTGGAAGAAAACCGTGTTGTTATTAACATGCTGAAGAAAATACTGACGTGCGGCTTGACGGTCGGCGTCAAATTGGATCATGCCGTTTTCATCGTAGAGATTCAGCAAAGCGTTCAGCTCGTGGTAACTCATACCTTTGAATTTGTCAGGTACCGCTTTGGAGCTGTGTCCGGCACCGAGAGTCTCTAGCGCTGAAGGCAGTTTTGCGTCCAAAATTCTTCCAATCCTTTGTTTACTTTTTCGACATCTGAGGGGGTTCCCATAAGCTCGAACTTGAAGAGCAAGGGAACATCGCATTTCTTCGCCACAATATCTGCTGCGATTCCGAAGAGAGATCCGAAGTTTGTATTTCCCGATCCGATAACACCGCGAAGCTGGCGACGGTTCTCTTCGTCATTCAGGAATTTGACGACCTGCGGGGGAACATTGCCTGCCCCTTCTGGTTTCCCGTATGTGGGTACGCACAGCACATAGGGTTCGTGCATAACGGGAGTCTCATCCTTAGTTCGCAGAGGAAGGCGCACGTTTCGTGCCTGTAGTTTCTCAACGAACTTGTGTGTGTTGCCTGAAATTGAGGAGAAGTAGACAACGAGCGGCAAATCCTTACCCAACGAGCTTTGAGTCGCTCGGCCCTCAGCAGCATCACGTGCCTGAAGAATAATCTTCTGAATCTCAGCGTTCTCATGCGTAGGATTTTGTGCGAGGGGGGTGCTCATATTTCTCCTTACTCCACGATCAAATACCCACGGAAATTCTGTGGGTTGAGTCGTGCTTGACGCTGCCGCCTATGCTAATGCAAGCGCGTTAATCTTGTCAGGCTGGAATCCTGACCAATGCTCTTCACCGGCGATGACGACCGGTGCCTGCATGTATCCGAGGGACTTAACCATCTCTAGCGCCCGGGAATCTTCCGTAATGTCTACTTTGTCGTAGTTGATGCCCTTGGCGTCTAGCGCCCGGTAGGTCATGTTGCACTGAACGCACTGCGGTTTGGTGTACACGGTCACTACCATCGGTTTTCTCCTTGTCAGCCCCAAGGCGGAGCGTAATTGCGTGAATACTTTGTGTGCAAGGCAGAGGATTCTTGTGCTTGATGAGACTTCCTTTAGCTCTAGAAGACTGGAAGCATTTCGTCATCGACCGCGCAAAGAATCGAGCCGGGTATTAATACTACATGTTGTGTCTGAAAATTTCTCTGGCACAAGATGCTGTGGTGAAGTGTGGATGTTTTGTTCGAGAAACCCACACGCGAGCACAAGGACATTCAGTTTATCCACACCTCAGGAGAGTGTAATTCCGCTAATTATTGCGGACAATACAGAGTTATCCACATATCGGCTCTGTGAGCGGAACGCGCATCGCTCTTTTAAACTGAAAATCTGTTCTGTTTTTTCAGGGCGAACAGGTCTTTATGTGAGATTTCTGGCATTGTTTCCCTCTTGATTTTTAAGCTTTTATACCCATTCCTTGATTCTCTGCGGAACGAGACTGAAAAACTCGACTGGATTCCACCTACATGCGTCGTGTTGGAAGGTTTTTATGGCTTTTGAGAGTATGGCAAAGATGTGATTAAGAAATTTTTGAAACATTCAGATGATCGGCGTGTTGTTGGGTTTTTGTGAGAGAAATCGTCAAACCCATTAAAACCCACATCTCGTATGAGGTCGGTACAGTTCGCCTGTGGATAAGCGTAATGATCTACTGTCTCAATAGTTGATCTTCCCCTGCCAGCCCTCAAGATGAGGTCATCTCTTCCCCACACCACAGAGAACAGCCATACAGATGTACAACCTAATACGTGCTAATACGTGTTTAGAGAAGTCCTCGCTCACGAAGCAGTCGGCTCAACGTATGCCCATCATTCGCCTCCATCCACAATGGAGAATTTGTCATTTTTTGCGCTCTCTGATCGCTCCAGACCCGCCCAGAGGCGAGAACGCTCTCCCCCACCGTGAGGTTACGAATCATAATAGCGGCGACGTTCTGCGGGTAGCGCACCGCAAATCCGTTGTATATATCCGGGTCACGCTGTCCGTCGTCGCCGATAAGAATCCACTGCATCTGGGGAAATTCTTGGGCAAGTCGTTTTAGAGAGTTCACTTTGTGTTGGGACCCCGACCTAAACCAGCGGTCAGGAGTTGGCCCCCAGTCTGTTAATAGGAAGGTTCCACGCGGGTAGCCATTGCGGGTCAGAAAGCGACGCAGTGTCGGTGTGATATTCCAAGCGCCAGTGGAAAGATACATAAAAGGTGCCTGAGGATGTGCTCGATGAATGCGGTCCATGAGCACCGCCATGCCCGGGGTCGGAATGCGCGCGTGCTCATCCAGTACAAAGGAGTTCCACGCAGCGACAAGAGGACGCGGCAACATAGTCACCATAACGGTATCATCGACGTCTACGATAACCCCGATTTTCTGGGATTCCGGGACGATATAAACATTAGTTTCAACGGCGCGGGAACCCGGTACATACATGATGACCTTATGCATTCCGGCCGGTAAGTCTAGGTCAAGGCGCACATCCAGCACTCCACCACGGTCGGTTTGTACCTCAAACGTATGGCCCGCAATAAGAATAGTCACGTACACATCCGACATGGCAACGGTGGTAAAAGCCCGCCACCCGCGCGTCGGGTTATCGGTATCTTCGGTGCCTTCCACCACGTGTAGGAGTTTTTCAAAGGCAGCCGTTTTATAGAGGGCACGCCCAAGAATACGCACCCACCCGGATTCAGTATCTGTGGCTACCCGTCCATATCCTTCAGATGGCACCACAATAGGCTCACGCCCGTGAGCCACAGCTCGCTGTTCACGCCAACGATGCACGGCATCGCCCATACGATACCCTAGGTTAACGGCTTCACCGGCAACTTCGGTGACCACGCTGCGCAATTCTTGTGGGCCTAGATTCTCCATGCTTTCTAGTTTTCCATATCTTGCAATAAAACACCCTATTTTCAAGTTCGACCTCTAAAGCGTCCTCATCAATTAGTTTCTTAGCCGCTTAATCTTCTTCTCAGGGGGGGTATTCAAACGGGTTTAAAGAGAAAAGGATCTCGGTTCCCCTCTACTGTGGAGACCGAGTCCTTCTCTTTCGTCGTTAGGGCTGCTACGGATTTAGTGTGTGCGATAGATCAGATACTCTCAGCCGATGAAGGAACAAGTATCAGTTCAGTGCTCACCACTTTCTAGTGATGCTCAGACTGCCCGGATTCTTCAGTATGCAGCTGGAATGGGCCTGAGCTGAGTTTTACCTGGCAGTACGCCGCGCCTTTACCTTCTGCCTGTTCTACGTGGTGCACAGGCTCTTCTTCGCCGGTAACTTTGATACCGCATTTCACTACGTCATTAGGGTTATCCGCATAAACAGCCACCTGAATAACCTTGCCAGCCAACTCATGGTTATCAGCCGAAGTCAGCCGATAGTAGTTAGTTTTCGCTTCTAGACTCTGCTCGGCAGAATTGATTTCTTGACCGTCTTGAAAGATCCGAAGCTTTCCAGTTTGAGCCTTATAACCATTATGTTCACTGCCGTTTAGGACCTCGGCGGAGACGGTAATATCGCCGCGATTTCCATAGTCTGGAGCGGAATTCAGAGACAAACCGGGCACAACTTCTGCGGAGCACCCGGTGAGTAACGCAACCGAAGCGGCCGCAACGAGAGTAATTTTCTTGACCATATGTCCATGGTAACAGTAGGCTACAGGCGAAAACGCTAGATGATGCAAGGTTTCAGCGTTGTACCCGTACTAGTTAAAATCTGACACTTTCGCAAAAGCGTCGATTGTCATCTCTTGAGCTAACCGCACGTTATCCTTAAGAGTATGCCGCACTCTCCTTCACGCCGTCTGCTTCTCGCTGGTTCTCTCGGTGCATTAGCACCGATTATTTTTGCCTCCACGCCCAAGACTATTAATGCGACTACTAGCGATTTTTCCTCTACCGCTCATGAAACACAGGATAATGTTCCTGAGTCGCTCACGTTCTCTCCCGCAGCGCCGCCAAAGCCGAATGCAGGTTTCAACGTAGCAACTATTGCGAAACAGCCATGGTCTGCCCCTATGACCCGCCTGCCGGGTGAAGGACGTTATATCGCGTGGACCGTTGACGATGGAGTCAGCCCAGAAACAATTCGAGCCTACGCAGAATTTGCTGCGCGTACCGGTGTGCGCCTAACCTTCTTTGTCAATATGACCTATGTGGGGTTCACTCAAAATGTTGATGTGCTTAAGCCGCTAGTGCAAACCGGACAGCTTCAAATTGCAAACCACACCTTTAGTCACCCCGATTTAAAAACTCTCAAAGATGATCAGATTAAGCACGAACTAGAGAAGAACGAGGCTGAGATTCAAAGAGTTTTTGGGGTCTCGGCAAAGCCCTATTTTCGTCCCCCCTACGGCAGCTATGATGCGCGAGTGCTCAAAGTAGCCGCTAGCGTAGGATACACGCGCCCGGTGCTGTGGGAAGGAACTCTCGGAGATGAGGCCAAAACCTCAGCGCGTGTTATCTATATGCGATCGCTCAAATACGTTCTGCCGCAACGAATCCTGTTAGGGCATCTGAATTTCACGACCATTATTCCGCTTCTTGATCGTCTTGCTGGGCTAGTCGCCGAGCGTAAGCTCATCACGGTCACACTCAACGACTATTTTGAGGGGCTAACCGAGGAAGAACGTAAGGCCTCCGAACCAAAACCCGAAGATAAGAAGGACGAAAAGAAAGAAGAACCAGCTTCCCCAGCTCCGGCCGCGGGATCTGGTCTTGGCACCACCGGAAATTAGAAACATACAGGATTTTAAGAAATATGTGCATCTTTGACCGTAGGTACAGCAAACAGTTAAAGAGGCACATGTTTTGATCTAGCATCATTTGCTTTGGTTGCCATAGGAACAGCCATGCCCACCGAATCCGCAGGTTGTTCCTTCCGCTCTCCCCTTGGAGGCATTAGAGCTTTGAAGCCGTGTTCGGTCTTACAGGGCTCATAATTTAGGGCTAGTGAGTTTCAGTCCAAACCCGGTTGAGCCCTTCCAAAATTGCCGCGGACGGTTGAGCTCCGTTAATAACCCACTGCGCTTCAATCAAAAAGAAAGGAACGCTCGTGATGCCCAATTCCTGTGCCACGCGTTCGTCAGCGCGCACATCCTCAGCATAGTGGTCGCCAGCGAGTATTTCATCAACCTGACGTGAATCGAGACCGATTTCAGCGGCAATCTTCCGAATGGACTCGTGTTTTTCAATGGAGCGTCCCTGCGTAAAATATGCTTTTTTGAAAGCCTCTTGAGCCTCTGCTGCTTTCCCCTGTGCAGTTGCGTGATGAATAATACGGTGAGCATCAAAACTATTGCCGTACTTTGCGATGCGCCAGTTAAAATCCAAGCCCACTTCTTGGGCACGTTCTGCTATTCCTTCTTGGGTAGCAATAGATTCCTCTAGGTTGAGAGAATATTTCGCGGCAATACGTTCAGCAAGCGGCAAAGCATTATCTTCCCGGGCATTTTGGTCGAGCTCAAAGCTATGCCAACGAACCTCTACCTCATCACGGTGCTCAAATTGGGCGAGAGCTATTTCAAAATTCCTCTTACCTAAATAGCAGAAAGGGCAAACAATATCTGACCAAATATCTACGCGCATCATGTACCTTTCAAGAGACTAACGATTACGCCGGTAAAACTCGCACAGCACTAATTTATTCCAGCGTACGTTCTACCCGTAATAGTCACGCAAGGTTACGGGGGTAAGATTCCGTTCGTCCAAAAGCATTTTGATCTTATCGAGCACTTCAATAACTCCGGGGTAGTTCAAATGGCCAATGAGAATAGTCTGCGAGTTCGCATATTTTTTGGAATATGCGTATATTTCTTCGGCAGGTATGGGTGAAGAATCAGCTAAAGACCCGTACCAGAGAACCGCCCTGTCGAATCCTGCACCTGCTGCAGCCTCAAGCACACGAGAATCATAGTATCCGTATGGTGGGCGGTAATATGGTTTAGAAGACACGCCGAAAAGTCGCTGTATCTCTTCGTCATTTTTCGTTAATTCTTCGGCAATTCCTGCATCATCTAGCGTAGTCAGCGCCGCATGCGACCACGTATGATTGCCGATTTGAATCTGCCCTGATTCTACCAACGGTTTAAGAACGTCTAGGTTCGGTTCAAAAGCGTTATATGACCCGTTGATAAAGAAGGTAAGCCGGGTTCCCGTTCGGGCGGCAAAATCTGCGTAGGCGCGCACAACATCAGGGCTTTTCCCGTCATCAACGGTCCAAGCAATATAGTTCCCTGTACCTTCCAAAGCGGTTTGCGGTTCATCCCACGGGTGCGCCACCTCTATGGGATTTATCGACTCCGGCAAGGCCACTTTCTGCTGGTCATCCTCTTCTGAGGAATCTAACGCTGGCGCCGAAGATGCAGAGGACGAATCTACCCATGATGCTGATTCCTCAATGCCCGCGACCTTTTCATCTCGTGTTACGGCGTAAGGCACGCCTGCACCCAAAAGCGGGGTGAGCATACCTAAAACAGCCGCTCGGCGTGGTATACGGGTGAAACGATCCGCCGATTTACGATGTGGGGTTTCGTTGCTTGGACTCTGGTGTTTATATGGGTACATATACTTCTACCCTATCGTGCTCTCGTGTAGAGGCATAGTGCTTTTACATAACTTATAAAGTTGGGCGGGAACGTTCCCACCCAACTTTATATAACGTAACTATTAGGATTTATTTCTTTTTAGGTTCGCAAGCGATACCATCACCATCTGAATCAAGATGAGTTCCATACCCCGGCTGTCCGCGGTATAAAGGCGCAGCCCCTGCCGCCCGTGCAGCAGCACAATTTTTGTAATAGACACCACCACCGTTATTTACAGGCGCAGGCTGTTCTGGAACCGGGGCAATATGCCGCTGCTGCGCCGAAGTCTGCGCAGGCACGGGTGCAACAGGTTGCTGCTGCACGGGATCCTGTTGCTGTTGAACCGGAGAAGGTTGTTGAGCTGCCTCGGGCTGAGGGGCAGAAGTAGAGGCGTCATCAAGAGGTACCTCGACAACATCCTCATGCTGTTCAGCGTCAGCAGTGGCAGCTGGTTCTGGCGTTACTTCAGAAATAGTGGGAGAGGTAGTTGGAGTAGGGGTTGGTGACGGAGTTATGGAAGCCGTAGGGCTTGCAAAGGTGCTCGTAGAGGCCGTCGCAGAGATTGATGGGGATGAAGAAGGGGTTTGTTCTTTGCGGGCATTATTGCCGGAGCATCCGGTAAACAACACAGCACCAATAAGCGCCACCGCGACAATGTGGTTTCTCATATACAATTATTCCTCATGAATGAGTGGTGAATAAATCCTCATGGAGAGCTACCGTAGCTCTCTGTACTAGTTTAGCCTAAACTTATGGTCTCTAATACTCCGTGTTTTTATATTTGAGAAATTCCCAATGGAGTCGTATCTTGACATATGTTTCTTAGAACAGGTTCATCATTATGAAGTTTTTATCTCTGATGTTATAACGAATGTCTTCTCCAGAAGATCATCAGATTTTCCCTAGAAGCCTCACAAAATTCAGCATAATATTCTTGCTATCGAAGGTTTTCGAGAAAATTATCGAGCTCGGCAGGAGCACAGAACCGGTATATATGTGCTTGTACTTCTGGATGCGCGCATGCCGCCATAATACGCGGCAAGCTGTCGCGCCTATAGCGCAGAATCCATTTCCAAAATTCTAGGTTCTCCGGGGAGCGCCGTAACGCACGCATACCGCATACGCGAGCGCTAAAGTCTAAAAGAATAACCGTATCTGCCGCCTTGAGCCGTTCTAGTAGTTTGGTATCATACACGCCTAAATCACCGTCTATAATCCATTCAGGCTCAGAGATGATCTGCTGATGAATAACATTCCACTGATCTACTGGAGTAGGTGTAAGGTCTTCATCCCAGAAATACTGGTCTAGCTCGAAAACAGGTAGTTTATAGCGGGTAGCAAGATAGGAAGCCAGGGTACTTTTGCCGGCACCACCGCGGCCTAAAATAGCAATACGTTTCATCATGACACCTTATAAATTCTCAAAGACTAGTAGTATTCGAGTTCGTCAATGCTGCCCAATACGGCAACATCCATAGTTCTCAGGGCCTCAAGATTTGTAATAGTGTCATCTTGATCAATCAGATATACAGTGTATCCCTCGTGTCTCATTCTTCTCATAATTTCTAGAAGCATATGCTGGGCGACCTCATCCACAGAATAAACTCGGGTAACATCGAGCGCTATTCGTGTTCCTGTGTAGTGTGTATCAACAATTTCACGGATAACTCGCTCTGCACCGGCAAATCTAATTCTGCCCTGCAGTTGAATTACCTGAGTTATTTTTTCGCCGGTACCTATTCGATAGTTAGCTCGTATCGCGGACCGAGCAACAGTGGGTATGTTCATAACGTGCATGCCCATATCTGAGGAGAATCGTTCGAAGAGAGATACACCGCGCACGCTGTTGCCGTGTACATCTAGACGTGGTGAAAATGTTGCTAGTCCTAGCTGGCCCGGTACGGCGCCAATAATTCCCCCGCCTACCCCACTTTTAGCGGGAATTCCGACCTGCGTTGCCCAGTCCCCTGCAGCGTTGTACATACCGCAGGTGAACATAACACTCAGTACCTGGCGCACCACTGTTTTAGGTACTACCTGTTCCCCGGTAACGGGTTGAATTCCGTAGTTTGCCAGAGTTGCCGCCATCATCGCCAAATCCTGCACGGTTACCAGCAAAGAGCATTGACGGGTGTAGCCTTCGACCACGCCAGCGGGGTTCTCCGTGAGAATGTCGTGACTGCGAAGCATATGAGCGATCGCTAGATTACGATGCGCGTGTTCGATTTCAGATGAGTACACCGCTTCATCAACGTCAAGGGAGCGGCCAGCGAAAGCAGAGAGCCCAGAAATCACACGTTCCATACGCTCTGCCGGATTCATTGTTTCTGTACCGACTAAAGAATGCGTGGTAATTGCGCCGGCGTTAATCATGGGGTTTAGCGGACGACCAGAGCTGTCTTCAAGGGAGATCTCGTTGAAGGGCTCCCCGGACGGTTCAACTCCAACTTTGTCTAAGACTTTCTCAAACCCGCGATCAGCAAGGGCTAAAGCATACACGAAAGGCTTTGAGATGGATTGAATGGTAAATAGCGAATCAGTATCGCCAGAAGCATAGAGTTCCCCATCGACCATAGCTATAGAGGCGCCAAGACGTTCAGGATCAACCTCGGCAAGTTCAGGAATATAATTCGCAAGTACACCCGTTCTATCGGCCGCAACGCTTTGGAGGACTTCGTCAAGGTAGCTCGGTATCGGTGAATGCATGAGTTCCCTCCTGAAGGACGATATTTTCCTAATACACGGCGTGAGGTTCTTGGGCGTAGAAACTTCATGCGTCTTCGCTGTGGCAAGATTCCGCCCAAGTCCTAGCTTCTTGAAGTTTAGCTTTTACGCATTAAATACTCCAAATATGGCTTAACTATTCCATCTGATACGTAGAAACCTTACTCTATCCTTTTCCCAGATGGCTGGGGCACATTCTGCTTTCAGGTAGTTTTTCGTGTCCTGCAGGTCTTTAGCACGACCGTATATTGTAGCTTTGACATTGATACGAAAATTACGAAAGGAGAATCATGGCTACATTAATTACTGGTGCTTCCTCGGGCATTGGAGAAGAATTTGCACGTCGCTACGCTGCCCAAAAGCAAGATCTCGTACTCGTTGCTCGCAGCCAGGATAAGCTCAATAAGCTCGCCGAAGAGTTCGAGTCTCAGCATGGTATTCGAGTTACCGTCTTTGCTCTCGACCTATCCGAACCCGATGCGGCTGAGCGGCTCTGGGAAGAAACGAACCGTGCTGAGCTAGAGATTGATGTACTTGTCAATAATGCAGGATTTGGAACCTCCGGTGACGTCGCTGATGAGAGCCCTGAGCGTCTAGAACAAGAAGTACGCCTTAACTGCCTCACATTAACAGGTCTGACGGCTCGGTATCTGCCCGCCATGCGTGAACGCAAAAACGGAACCATCATCAACATTGCTTCGACTGCTGCCTTTCAGCCACTGCCGCATATGGCGGTGTATGGTGCCACCAAAGCATTCGTGCTTTCCTTTACTGAAGCGCTCTGGTCCGAAACCCGAAAAGACGGCATCCGCGTACTTGCGGTCTGTCCCGGCCCCACCGATACCTCATTCTTTGAAATCGCCGGTGAATCTGCAGCAGTCGGAAAAATGCGCTCTGTCCATCAGCTGCTAGACAACACGTTGCGTATTCTAAAAACCACGAAACCCAGTTTTGTGGATGGAGTGGGGAATGCCATTGTGGCGCGATTTGTAACCCGTGTGGTGCCTAAGCGCTTCGTTATGACAATAGTCGATCGTGCGCTCCAGCAGAGGAGCTCTCAATAGGATGCATACCCCTCTCTTCCCTGGATGAAGGAGCATATTCTTAAAACTCTTTTTAGAATCTTAGCTAGGTTTTTAAATGTATTGTTCGGGGTAATCGCCATACCCCTCTTATCTCTTCGCACTATTATTTCGTGTAAGGGACAAATACTATTACGCGCCAAAGGTACATTCATGTGAAAGCACCATGTACTGTTAGAAAAAATAATAAAATACCGCCCAGTCCTTTCGGATCAGACGGTAAATAGTGGAGATAAGGGGACTCGAACCCCTGACCCCCTGCATGCCATGCAGGTGCGCTACCAGCTGCGCCATATCCCCTCATGTAGTTTTGCATTGCCTTAGCAACAGAAAACATAATACACATCTTTCTGCTAGGCATGCAAGTTCTCGCACTGTTACAGACATAAAATGCAGAGCACCGCCGAAGATACCAAATTCTGGTATGCCTCAGCGGTGCCCCACATGATGCAACAAAATTGTTACTCGTCAGCAGGAACGACCCGAGACGCTTCCTCTTCGCTTTCGCCTTCTAGATCAAACGGAACTTCATGGGTAACACCTAGTTCAATACGCGGAGCCTGCGCCCACAAACGATCCAGAGCATAGAACTCGCGATCCTCTTCATGCTGAACATGCACTACGATGTCCCCAAAATCTAGGAGAATCCAACGACCAGATGCACGTCCTTCTCGGCGTACAGGCTTCAAATCAGCCTGTTCTCGAAGCGCATCCTCAATTTCATCAGCAACCGCATTGACGAGGCGCTCATTATGTGCCGAAACTACCAAGAAACCATCAATCAGCCCCATAGCGTCAGAAGCATCCACCGCAAAAAGCTGGGTTCCTTGTTTTTCTTCCGCCGCTCGAGCGGCAATGCGCAGAGCCTCACAAGAGGACTGTGCAGCAGTCATTTTTTCCTTTCTTGCCGCCAGGTTTCTCTGACAGACAGGCGCCAAAGCAAGCAAACGTTTAATGCCAATCGTTACCTTTGATTGGAAATAAACATGTACACACCCAGAATAGCTAGGATAATGCACCCGATAATTACGATCCAGGACAGCAGGGACAAGGACTTATTTTCGCTTGTCTCAATGGATTCGTACTTTGACACTGTTTCATCCGTATTCGTTGCAGGAACCTGTTTCATACTTGCAGTATTTCCAAGCCTACGAGGAGACTTAGCAGCGTTAACCTTCGCAATTGAGGAGGTCATCGCCTTTTCTGTACGTGCAGACACACGCTGTGCGAGTTCAGTTGCTTGGTCTGACGTCAGGTTCTTGCCATCGTTTAGAGCTTTATCAAAGCCTGGCTTATTCTTCGAAGGTGCAACAGGCTTTGCATCCTTATTCTGAGGCGATGGCTTAACAGCAGAGGTAGAACCCGTTGCCGGAGATTTAGCGGGTGTAGAATCAGACTTCTTCACCTGCGAGAGCGAACCAGTACGCGCGTTTACCTTCGGGGTGGCGCCTGTACGCTCGGAAACCTTCGGGGTCGAACCAGTACGATCCGAAACCTTCGACATCGAACCGGTACGAGTAGGTACCTTAGGCACAGACCCAGTACGCGAAGAAGACACCTGCGAGACGGAACCTGTACGGGTGTTCACCTTCGGTGTGGCGCCTGTACGCTCGGAAACCTTCGGGGTCGAACCAGTACGATCCGAAACCTTCGACATCGAACCGGTACGAGTAGGTACCTTAGGCACAGACCCAGTACGCGAAGAAGACACCCGCGATACAGACCCGGTACGCGGTGAGACCTTGGGGGTTGATCCGGTACGATCGGACGCCTGCGATGGTGAATCTGCGCCCATCGGATTCTGTAAACGGACAGTATTCCAGGGGTTTACAACCTTCGGAGCTGCGTCTTTCTGCTCAGAAACCTTGGGGGTTGATCCGGTACGATCCGAGACCTTCGGCATAGATCCAGTACGGGCAGGAATCTTAGGAACGGTACCGGTTGCCGACGGTTTCCGTTTAGCAGAACCGTTCTTTGCCGCTTTCTGCGCAGGAAGAGCACCAGTCTGAGCACGCTGTACTGGGCTCTTTACAGGGGCATCGCTTTGCGCCTTAGATGCCGAATCAGCTTGAGCAGATGCGCTATCTTGCTGAGATTTCTCGTCCAGAACCGACAGGTCAAGTCCCTGAGCATCCATCGCGCGGATGGGTGAAGGAAGGTTCAACGGCACAGGAGCAACATTAATGCGGTTCTCATCGGCTTCACTCTGCGCATCAGCTGTATGACGGCTTTGCTGAGCTTTAGAGTCACTGGGCTTTACTGTAGGCTGCGGTGCAGTTGCCGGGCGAGCCTGCGAGGAAACAGTTTGCTCCTCGGTCTCAACGATCTCAGTATCTTCACCCTCGACAACAGGCTCATCGCGCACCATGTACTGGTGCATCTTCGGGGAATTATCAGGAGAAATAATCGGAATTGACGAGGTAAACGTCAAATCGTCTGCCTCCACATGGAGGGAATCCTGAAGCAGGGAATCTTCCGGCTGTGGCTGAGGAGCAGGCGCCGGAGGCGCGGCAGGTGCAGCAGCTGGCGCAGGCTTATTAGCTTTAACCTCTTCCGGGCGAAGAGCACGCATAGTGCTGGTTAGCGGCTCAGGTTCATGCAGTTTCTCTTCATCATTCGCATTCAGCTTAATAGACCCCTGAGTAGCGAGTGCAGCAAAACGACGCTGTACTGCAAGAACGCGCGGATCTATATCGTGGGTATTTGCCAAAGACCCCATATTCTCAACAGGGTTAGGACGCTCGCCACGACCCATAGCGCGCAGATAGTTCGCCACGTCTTCGCGATAACGTGCTAGACGGCGCGGACCCATCACACGCGTGGGAGGCGGCACCTCAATGCCGTCCTCAGTCACGTATGTTTCGTAGAGGTACGCGTCTCCCTCGCTGTAGGGCTTCTCTTCTTTGCCCTTAGCTTCAGCCATGTAAAACCTCTTGTTCCATTACTTTGTCTTCACTAGTTGGTTGAATATCTGTTGAGTCTTTCTGGCGAGGCAGCCCGCCGCCGTAGTGCGTGGCAGCATCCTCAGGAGAATACAACCGATACTTATTGATGTACTGCACCACGCCATCAGGAACCAAATACCAGATAGGGGCACCCTTAGAGGCGCGTTGGCGAATATCGGTTGACGATATTGCCATCGCGGGAATTTCAAGTGTGGTAATCTGCCGTCCTTCGCCTAACGGAGGATCAAGCTCGTGTCCCGGACGGGTCACTCCCACAAAGTTAGCCAACTCCCACAGCTTATGAGCATTACGCCACGTCATGATCTGGCTAATCGCGTCTGCACCGGTGATGAAGAAAAGATCTGCATCGGGTCGCAGAGCACGTAGTTCATTAAGGGTATCAAAGGTATACGTTGCGCCGCCACGATCTATATCTATCCGGCTTACCGTAAATCGTGGATTAGATGCAGTCGCAATCACCGTCATAAGATAACGATGCTCAGGATCACTCACGTGCCTCTCCCCCGTCTTTTGCCACGGCTGACCAGTCGGTACGAATACTACTTCGTCAAGATCAAACACCGCCGCAACCTCGCTGGCGGCTACTAAATGCCCGTGGTGAATAGGGTCAAAGGTGCCGCCCATAACTCCTAGACGTACACGCCCAGGAGTTCGCGACGGAATCGACTCAAGGCTGAGCCGCAGAGCTTGAAAAGTCACGATACTTTCCTTAGCGACTAGCGGTTATGCTTCTCGCTATAGCTACGCAATGCCTGTGCTTCGTCACCCTCCATGAGCTCCGGTGTGTGATCGGGCCGTACAATACCGCGTCCGCTGTACGAGAGAGTAATAAGCAGCAGAACGGTAAATACGACGGCAGCAACGATGCCGTAAACATAGGTCGGGATGCCGTTAAGCATTCCCGCAGTGTGCTCAGCACCGTGAGCTGCTAGGACAACCGAGTTCATGTGTGTGCTTCCTTTCGATGGTTAAGCTACTCTCTATGCTACCGGTTAGGGGCGAAAATACGCGAAACGACGGGCCTATATATGCGTGATAGTTGAGACATCTTCCACGTCGTCAGGCTGCCTAATTCCCCGACTTACCGGGCTACTGCTTGGCCTCAGGCATATCAATACCTTCAGCTTTACCTTTTTCCTTGAGCTTACGGCGATATTCCACCGATTCAGTCCACACACCCGCAACACGCTCTTGCTCAAGCTCGGCGCGAGCCTCTGCTTTTGCATCCATGCGTTCCTTATATTCCTCACGTTTTTGGGCTCGGGTGGGGCGAATAATCTCTTCGAGGCGAGAGTCAGTACCACGAGGGGAAGACAGAAGTTCAGCGCCGCCCACCATAGTGGGTTCCCAGTCAAAGACCACGGAGTTATCATTTTCACCGATAACCACGGCGTCTCCGGCACGGGCACCGGATTTAAAGAGTTCGTCCTCAACCCCCAGTTTTGCCAGGCGATCCGCCAGGTAACCAACAGCTTCATCATTATTGAAATCGGTCTGCTGAATCCAACGTTCCGGTTTCTCCCCAATAACCCGAAAGAGCGGCTCCAAATTACGTTCTTCGCGGCGAATAATAAATTCTTGTTTTTTCTTGGAGCGGAAGCCCTGGGGGCGAATAACTGGGGCTTCAATCGTAGAATTATCTTCTTGAGTAACACGCTTCTGACGGTCTTCTTCCACAAGGTTTGCCATTGCAAAGATGAGCGGTTTAAGCCCTTCATGGGACGCCGTCGAAATTTCAAAAACTTTGTACCCCATGTTCTCAAATTCAGGTCGCACGAAATCGGCAAGTTCACGCGCTTCAGGCACATCAATTTTGTTGAGAACAATAATCTGGGGACGATCATTGAGCGGCACAGTTACCCCAGCGGTGGGGTCTACCGCATAGTTTTCTAGCTCACCGCGAATAACTTCAAAGTCGCTGATGGGGTCACGCCCGGGTTCTAAAGTGGCACAGTCAATCACATGCACTAGTGCGGAGGAACGTTCAACGTGACGTAAGAAGCGGTGGCCAAGCCCTTTACCCTCGGAAGCTCCCTCAATCAGACCGGGAACATCCGCAACGGTGTACCGAACATCACCTGCCTGCACAACACCCAAGTTTGGGATAAGAGTGGTAAAAGGATAGTCAGCGATTTTAGGCCGAGCCGCAGAGATAGCAGCAATCAGCGAAGATTTACCGGCTGATGGGTACCCAACAAGCGCAATATCTGCAATGGATTTGAGTTCTAGGACAATATCGGTTTCTTCCCCCGGAATACCGAGGAGTGCGAAGCCAGGTGCTTTACGTTTGGTGGATGCTAAAGCAGCGTTTCCAAGACCGCCCTGGCCACCTCGTGCAGCAGTATATTCGTCACCCACATGCAGCAGATCGGCAAGCACGTTGCCGTCACGATCTTTGACGACGGTTCCCTGAGGTACGGTAAGCACTAGGTCTTCGCCGTTGTAGCCGTGGTGCATATCGCCGCGGCCAATATCTCCATTGGGAGCGTGTTGGTGCGGGCTGTGATGATACTCCAATAATGTGGTGGTTTGGTTATCAACACGCAAAATCACGTCCCCGCCGTTACCACCGTTACCGCCGTTGGGGCCGCCGAGAGGCTTGAATTTTTCTCGACGTACAGAGACACATCCGTTGCCTCCGTGACCACCGGATACATGCAGGACCACGCGGTCCACGAATTCTGCCACGGGTGTTCTCCTTCTGGTAAATTCCTGGTTCGCACAAGCCTGAAATACACGAGATTGCTTGAGCTTGGCGAGGGGCGCATCCTCAAGTAGATGCGGAAAATCTTATGGTAAGAGGGGGCAGACTTTCGCCTACCCCCTCTTCCTAGCGTGAGCGAGTTTTACTCAGCTGCTGCCAGGATGTTAACGACCTTGCGGCCCTTGCGGGTACCGAATTCGACGGTGCCTGCTGCCAAAGCGAACAGAGTATCGTCGCCACCGCGACCAACATTCAGGCCGGGGTGGAAATGGGTACCGCGCTGACGAACAAGGATCTCGCCTGCATTGACGGTCTGACCGCCGAAGCGCTTAACACCGAGGTACTGGGGGTTCGAGTCACGACCGTTGCGGGTGGAGCTTGCGCCCTTCTTATGTGCCATTCTGTTTTCCTACCTTAAGGTTTGTATCCGGTGGTTAAGATTACGCGTTGATTGCGGTGATCTTAACGGTGGTCAGCTCAGCGCGGAAGCCCTGACGCTTCTTGTAACCGGTCTTGTTCTTGTACTTCTGAATAACGATCTTCGGACCGCGCAGGTCTTCAATCTTTTCAGCAGTTACCTTGGCGGAAGCCAGGGACTTTGCGTCAGCGGTGATCTTGTCACCGTCAACGAGCAGCAGTACGGGCAGCTCAATGGTGCTACCGGGTTCACCTGCAACACGGTCAAGGGTAATTTTGTCTCCGACAGAGACTTTTTCCTGGCGGCCGCCAGCGCGTACAATCGCGTATGCCACTTTGGGACTCACTTTTCTCGACATCTTGCTTCTTCGTATCTCACACGTGCAGACAGCCTGCGCTTTCATTGCTGTGCGCTCCACGGGTATCTTATCTCTCTTGGTGAGTAATAAGGAGTGGATGCGACCCGCGCTCCTTGTGGGATTGCCCAGTTGGATGCGCGCTCGGTCTGCCGGTGGTGTCTTCCGGAAGTCCTCACTATGGGGAAAACCAGAAGCGGTATTTCCCGCTGACCCTGCGTCGATAGGGCTTCACTGAGATAAATACCAATCGTTAAGGATACTGTATGCGCGGGGTCATGCGCAATTGTATCCCTAAACTATAAAATAACGTTGGCAATACAGCCTCTAGTCCTGCATTGCCAACGTTATATTCATCATCTACGGCAAGGAATCATATACGGTTAGCCTTCCTTACCAACCCGCTTAATATCTGCAGCAGAAACACCGATACCGAAGAGAGTCGGAGCCTCAGATTCGACGGGGGCTTTCGCATCTGCCACAGAAGCCGAAGCCACAACCGAACCGTGAGCCGACTCGGTGGCGTCCACCGTCACGACCTTCGACTGTACGCCCGCCGACGAAGCGGCTCGACGGGAGCGACGTTTACGCGGTGCAGATGAAGCAGCTGGCGCAGCTATCTTCTGCTGAGAACCATCTTTATCATTCTGAGTCTCAACCGAGTTAGAGGCAGACCCGCCGGGGGTAATCACACCGGACACACGCGGCGCACCGCCAATAACACCGCTTACACGGGGGGTCGAAGCTGACTCTTCCGCACGTTGCTCCTGCCCTCGACCTGAACGCTCCTTCTCAGAGGAACGGCGCGAACGGCGGCGCTTACGTGGGCTCTCGTGCACATCTTCAACCTGCAGATTCTCACGCTCGGCGCGAGGCGACTTCTGCTCTGCTGAAGACTGGTCACCTTGATTTGACTTAAATCCACCGCTCTCGCTGCGGGTAATGCGGCCAGCCTTCTGTGAGGCACGAGCCTTCGCCTCTCCAGCGCGGATAGCCTCCGAACGGGAAGACTCGCGGGTAAACCGAGCATCATGTTCTGGGTTCAAATCACGATCGAATGCCCCAGCAAGCTGTTCCAATGTGAAGTCACCCTGCTCACCAATCCAATCGGTCTCGGTTACCTCAGCAACCTTGTCCTCACGGGATGAGACTTCGCGGTGTGCCTTCGCTCCCGCTTTGATGCCTTGAATCTCCTGCTCCAGCGAAAGCTCGGCAGTTTCGGTACGACGAGAGCGCTTACGACGTTTACGCTTCTTACGGTTTGCTTGGTCCTCAGCTTCAAGCTCGTCAGCCGAGTGCGAGGCTGCAGCAATAGAGGCCATAGCGTTGCGGCGCTCTGCCTTCTTCTCGTCCTTCTCTGAGTCCACGCCCTCAGCGGCATCACGGGTATTATTGCGCGAAGCCGCTCGTGAACGCTTACGTTCGGTGCGCTCTTGACGGTGAATGAAATCGGAGGCACCGCCGGAACGTCCGCTTAACGGCTGATCGTGCACCAGCAAACCGCGGCCGCCGCATGAATCACATTGCTCAGAGAAGACCTCAAGAAGACCTGTTCCCAAACGTTTACGGGTCATCTGCACAAGACCCAGCGAGGTTACTTCAGCAACCTGGTGCTTAGTGCGGTCACGCCCCAGGCACTCGATCAGACGACGCAGCACAAGATCACGGTTCGATTCAAGCACCATATCAATAAAGTCGATAACAATAATGCCGCCAATATCACGCAGACGCAGCTGACGCACGATCTCCTCTGCCGCCTCCAAGTTATTCTTGGTGACGGTCTCTTCAAGGTTACCGCCGCTACCGGTAAATTTACCGGTGTTAACATCTACCACGGTCATAGCTTCGGTACGGTCGATCACCAAGGAACCCCCCGAAGGAAGATATACCTTGCGGTCTAGTGCCTTCGCCAGCTGCTCATTAATGCGGTAATGGTCGAAAAGATCATCTTCGTCCTCCCACTTCTGCAGGCGTGAGAGCAGATCAGGGGCAACATAGGTCACGTAGGCCTCAATAGAGTCCCATGCGCTCTGGCCCTGCACGATCATAGAGGTGAAATCCTCGTTGAAGACATCGCGCACGGTCTTAATCATCAGGTCGGGTTCCTGATAGAGCATTTCGGGGGCAAGCACCTTGCGGGAATTCGCTTTTTCCTGAATCTCTTCCCACTGCGCGCGCAAACGATTAATATCGTGGGTCAGCTCTTCTTCGGATGCGCCTTCCGCTGCAGTACGCACAATCACGCCTGCGCCATCCGGCAGCTTATCCTTCAAAATCTTTTTGAGACGTGCACGCTCAGTATCGGGGAGCTTACGTGAAATACCGGTCATTGAGCCACCGGGCACATACACCAGGAAGCGACCGGGAAGCGAAACCTGACTCGTCAAACGCGCGCCCTTATGACCGATTGGGTCTTTGGTCACCTGCACCAGCACGGAATCGCCCGGTTTAAGTGCATTCTCGATCTTGCGGGGTGCACCGTCAAGACCGGTAACATCCCAGTTCACTTCACCCGCATAGAGAACAGCGTTACGACCACGCCCAATATCGACGAATGCTGCCTCCATGGACGGAAGAACATTCTGCACTTTGCCAAGGTAAACGTTCCCAATCAAGGAATCCTGCTGGGTTTTAGAGACAAAGTGCTCTGCCAGCACGCCGTCTTCGAGAACTCCAATCTGAATGCGCCCCTCTTTTTGGCGCACAAGCATCTGACGATCTACTGACTCGCGACGCGCCAAAAACTCTGCCTCGGTCACGATGTGACGACGGCGACCCAGCGACCGGGACTCGCGGCGGCGCGCACGTTTAGCTTCAAGACGGGTAGAACCACGCACGCCAGTCACGGTGTCAGAAGCATGAGAATCTGCAAGGCGAGGAGTGCGGACCTTGGTAACGGTCTCAACCTCATCGTCGGCGTTACCTTCAATTTCTATATCTTCGGTTCCACGACGGCGACGGCGACGGCGGTGACTCGTCACCTCAGCTTCAGCTGCTGCCTCTTCACGACGGCGCTCCATACGGTCGCGGCGCTCTTGTTCCAAACGCTCGGCACGCAAACGCTCACGCTCCACAGCAACCGCAGAAGCAAGCTCAGAAAGCTCAGTAGGTTCGGGCGAATAGAATAGAGGCATAGCGCCCGGGCGCACCGATTCGCGCAACTGCGCAATCTTCTCATTCTGTACGTCACGCAAAGTTTTTGCTGGCTCCGCCGTTTCCTCTTCGTCTGACTCTTCATCTTCGAATGTGCTGGCAGCGCTCTCTTCGTCTGTCGGCTCAGAAGTCTCAGCTTCATCCTCTTCAACGTCGTAGGTCGCTTGAGGCTCAGAGTCTTCATCGTTCTCTGCCACTAATTCCTCTGACTGGATGGTATGAGGTTCGTCAGCATCTTCGGTGTTTTCTTCCGAAGATATCATGGCTGTCTTATCTTCTTGAGCAGCTTCTTCAGTCTGGGCTTCTTCACGGTTATCAGAGACAGGCTCTGCTACCTCAGCCTGTTCGGCAAGTTCGGACACCTCAGTGTCCACCTCGGGAGAAGCAAGGTTTTCGGCAGAAGAATCGCGGATTTCAGTTTTCTGAGATTCGGGTTGGGGCATAGTTTCATCAGCTGATGCTGCAGGCTCGGCGGCTTGGGTAAAAAGAGTATCAAGAGTGTTCGCTACTTCTTCGGCAGAGGCCGCAGCCACAGTCTTCCTTGGTGCAGGGGCATGCTTAGCCTTCTGATTGCGTAAATCCGTTAATCCAGCCGCAACAGCGTCTTCGGGCGTGGGTTCAGCAACTTTCTTAGCGCGCGATGAGTTTTTACGACGCGGTGCTGCTAATACTGCAGATTCACTATCCTTCAGGGAATCTGTCTGCTTTTCAACCCGGGTATTATTTTTTTCCTGATGAGTTCTCATCGTCTCGCCGGAGACATCCTGTTTATCAGCGAGAGAGATCATGTCAGCAAGAACATCCATATTCATGCTAGATTGATGGGCGTTCTTTTCGTCAGCCATTCTTTTCTTTCTTCTTCCTTCAAGAATTTTACGCCGCATCGTAAAACTCTCTGCATCAACGCGTTAGCGTGTCATAAGCCTAATTACCAAGAAATACGTGGCTCAAGCCTGCTCTTTGTGTCTGCCTTCGTTTGCTTCCGGGCGTACAAGACGGCGAGCACGAAGTCGGCTTACTCCGCAAATACGGCGGATGCGTTTCTTCATGATGTTCTCGGCCAGTATGTTTAACCGAGATGTCACTAAGATGCCAATGCCTGGGGTCATCATCCGATAACGTCTTATCTGAACTTTTGCTATGACGGATGCGCGTGCACGTTCTCTCGGCCAATATACTGGGTATCTTTTATGCGTGCGGGGCATAAAAACGTACCGCTCATCATTATACCGTGTGCAATCCAGAACACCCTATACATGCATAAAAAGCGCAACGTTGGTGTGACCAACATTGCGCTTATCACGAGAGTAAAAACCTAGCCGAGACCTAGTTCAGCATCACGTTTTTCGCGTGCTTTCTGCGCCAGTTTTGGGTTACTAGGCAGATACTCTGGCCCGGAACCTGTGGCAAAGGGAATACCAAGGATGAAAGCGAAAGGAGCTGCGATCAGTAAAATAACCCACACCATCGAGAACTTTCCTGCGGTCAGAAAGAGTAGCGCCGCCAAAAAAATTACTGCTGACGCCAGCATCAATGTTGTGCCAAAGCCTTTCACGGATTCTCCTCGGTGATTGAACAATAACGCTACGATTATACGCCTCTTCTTAAAAATTTCGATGGCGTAGCTTGACAGAAGCACACATGTCGGCGCCTCTTTCCCCTATGATATTGAACAACCGCCACAGAATGAACGCAAACAAGATAGAGGAAAATTATGACCGAAAAGACCCTAATTCTGGTAAAGCCTGACGGTGTTGAACGCGGGCTTATTGGCGAGATTTTGAGCCGCTTTGAGACTAAGGGTTACGTGATTGAAGGACTGAAAATGCTTCAGCCCACCGAAGAACTTCTCGCCCAGCACTATGCTGAGCACGCAGGCAAGCCTTTCTATCGTTCCCTCGTGGATTTCATGGTTTCTGGTCCCGTAGTCGCCGCTGTTCTCAGCGGAGATCGTGTAATCGAGGGTGTACGTACAATGCTGGGAACCTCAGACCCGACAAAGGCAGCACCGGGAACAATTCGTGGAGATTACGGACGTGATTGGGGCGAAGGTGTGCAAAAGAACCTGGTGCATGCCTCAGACTCCCCCGAATCTGCAGCCCGTGAGATTGCTCTTTGGATGTCTTAGAGTTGAAACCATATAACAGTGAGGGTGGGTCTTCCCTAATCTTCTGGAAAACCCACCCTCACTGTGTTTACATAGTTTACATAAAAATTAGCGCATCATATTCATGATTACGTCGAAGAAGCGGATCACAATAATCCCAAAGATGAGAATGAGCACCAAGGTGATAGTAAACCAGCTCCACGTACCGATACTCTCACGAATATTTTCAGGGGCAGGAATAACGCTATGAGAAATATTGCGTACCGTCACCTTTACAAACATAGTAATCGTCATAACCCACACAATCATGCAGAAAAGACATAGTGCGTTAATGTGGAAGGTAGTCTCAAACCAGAGCCAGAAGACAAACGCTGTCGCGAGCGCTAAGCCGATGTTGGTGGCTACCCAGAACCAATTTTTGAAGGTAGCTCCTGCAAGCATGGCGGCGGCTATCGTCATAACGATGGAGAACCCTATGAGTCCGATGAAGGGGTTGGGGAATCCAAAGGCTTCAGCTTGCGGGGTACGCATCACGGTGCCGCAGTTAAGAAGGGCGTTGATGTCGCAGACTGAGGTATGCCCCGCATCCACGAAAATCTGAAGACGCTCAAAAACAAGGGTTGCCGATGAAGCTAGGGCTATAGCTCCCGTCATAAAGAGCCAGATCGCTAAGGAACGCTCCGATCCTTCTGCCGTATCTCGCTCACGAGAGGAAACCTGGGAGTCTATAACATCTTCAGATAGTAGATCGTCGGTTTCCGATGTTTGCTCAACGGCACCCATGTGCTGCTCCTTTACATATACCTGTTTATCGGTGATAAGTGACGCATCATACCGCAGCCGCAGTATGATGCGTTAAACCCTTTGTAGCTATCCTAACGTGTTCGGCGCCTAGGGTTAAGTTTCTCGTCATAAAGACAGGGATTTTTATACCTATATCTTGGTGTTGCCAGCGATCATGGCATAATCGCCTGTATCGTTGCTTACTCACTCTCATGTAAGTTTTTACGCTCCCATTCTTCTTGTTCGGCGGCGCGTATTTCGTTTTCGGCATCGATGCGGGTACCGGCGTGTAGCGCATACCACCAGCAGGCAACAAACGGGATTGTTACCACGAGCGAGAAGGGTAACGCAATGACTGAGGCAAGAAGCATGGTGCCTTGAAGCACCCAACCAGCCGAGTATCCCCACGGTTTCATCAGCTTAGCGGGTAGGAATATACACGCACCGGCAAGAACCAAACCTGCAACCCAGATTATGATTTTTACAGTGCTCGGATCGTTGAAATGTAGTCCGAAAACGGCTAGTGTGCCGAAGAAAATCGTGAATGCTTCGAGTACCAAAATGGTGGAAGCAAACATGACTTTCGTAGAACGTGGTTTCTTAACCGTCCCGGGCTTCCATTCCCGTTGAGCACGTGTCATAAACTGCTTTTTTGCCATATGGTCTTAGCTTTCCTCAGAATTATCGGTGCCGTCTGCCAGAGGCAGTCCCAATGAATCTTCTAACGGGATTTCACGAGGCTCCTCCCCCGCCACTTCAGCCATAATCTCGTCAAATAGTTCATCGGAATCGGTCTCTGCGGCCTCAGCGAGTTCTTCGGGCTCGGCGCCGTGCTGCACAGTGGATTCTTGGGCGGGTTGGGCCAGCAGGGTACGCGCCTCCCCAATGACCGTGACCGATCCTGTGACCAACACACCAGCAGACTCCTGCTCAAAGAGGGCGTTCTCCATGGCGGTGGCAAGCGCCTCATCCAAGTGGTCACATACCGTAATAATGTTTTCATCGAACCCGGCGTCGAGGGCAATCTCTTGAAGTTCTTCCGGGGCAATGGCTCGGGAAGAATCTGAGGCAGAAAGATACAACCGGAATGTGGCATCGGTTGAGTCTACGTATTCTTTACGAAGCACTTCAAAAATACCGAGAGCGTCTTTTTCGCCTAGAATACCGACGACTGCATGCACATGGGACAGTTCAAATGCCTCTTTAAAAGCCGTAGATGCGGCGCGCACCCCATGCGGGTTATGAGCGGCATCAAGCACCACCAAAGGCTCGCTACGAATCATCTCAAGTCGCCCTGGCGAACGTACCTGAGCAAATCCGGCGAGTACTACATCTCGCGCAAGGGCACGATCCCCACCGAAAAATACCTCGACTGCGGCAAGAGCTAATGATGCGTTCTGCCCCTGGTGCTCACCGTGTAGGGGGAGCTCAATATCAGGGTATTCTCCTGCTAAACCTCGGAGAGTCAAAAGCTGCCCGCCGACCGCGCGGTCACGCTCAACCACACCAAATTCAACACCTTCGAAGGCGTACTTGGCGTTTTGCTTACGAGCAGTATCAAGAAGTATGGTCGCTACTTCAGGGTCTTGCGCCGCAGAAATAAGGTATCCGTCGGGTTTAATAATCCCGGCTTTTTCCGTTGCAATCTCAGCCAGGGTATCCCCCAGCATATCGGTATGATCAAGGCCAACGGGTGCCACGACAGAGACAATACCGTCGGCTACATTCGTAGAATCCCATGAACCGCCGATCCCGACTTCTAGAATCACCACGTCCACGGGCTCATCGGCAAAAATAGCGAAAGCAAGCACAGTGATGGACTCAAAGAACGTAAGTTTTGGTTCTCCGCGTGCAGCAAATTCTTCGTCCACAAGAGTGAGGTATGGCAAAATTTCATCCCAAACGCGCACGAACGTGGCATCAGGCACCGGTTCACCGTTAATGCTGATGCGCTCGGTAACGCTTTCGAGATGCGGGCTCGTAAAACGCCCGGTGCGCAGATCATGAGCCAACAAAAGCGATTCAATCATGCGGGCGGTACTGGTTTTACCGTTAGTTCCGGTGATGTGGATGACCGGGGCGGCGCGGTGCACATCCCCGAGGATTTCAACGGCTCGGCGAACCGCATCCAGCCGGGGAGCCATCTTATTTTCGGGGGCGCGTGCCAGCAATTCACCGTAGACGCGTTCAACCCCTTCGGGGTCTGGGATTGCCGGGTAGCTCATCTCGCTCATAGTGTTCTTTCTTTGGATGGTATCAAGCTGTGCGGCACAGCGTCTTTACCAGGATTCTGCCTTATGTACAGATATATGTTTGGGTGTATAGCCGCCCCAGCATGGTACATACCGCGGTGTGTTATATGTGCTGGGGCGGCTTAGCGGCTATATTGTCCCTACTCTATGCTGTCGTCACAGGAGAACAGGTATTATGCCGCCTTCGCGACCGTAATGTTCAGGCTCTCGCCCTCCGTGAGGTCCAGGGAAACCGCCAGGGTCTCGCCAGTGACCAGTTCCTCGTGGGTGCGCAGAGCCTCCAGGGTGTCCTGCGGGGCACTCACCGTTAGGTCAATGCGGTCAGAGACATTCAGCCCGGCATCCTTACGGGCTTGCTGAATAGCGCGAATAGTATCGCGGGCAATACCTTCCGCCACAAGTTCATCGGTTAATTCGATGTTCAGCACTAGGAAACCGCCGGGCAGCACAGCTGCCGCTTCACGCTCGGTACCGTCATCCGAAGAAGCTACCACGGTTACCAGCTCATATTCGCCGTCAACTAGTGCAAGTCCGCCGTCGATGGTGTTGAAAGCAACGGTCACGGTACCGTCTTCGGCGATTGTCCAATCGCCAGATTTCGATGCCTTAATGGCTGTCTGAACCTGTTTACCAAGGCGAGGACCTGCAGCACGGGCATTCACCTTCAGCTGTTGCGAGATACCGTAGTCGGCAGGGTTAGCGTCTTGTGCATTCACGAGGATAACCTCACGCAGGTTCAGCTCGTCCTTCACAATCTTGGCGAAGTAATCGGCACCCTTAGCACCGAATGCGGTTTCCAGCTGTGCGAACTGCTCGTTGGCAATGGCCGCCGTGAGCGATTGCAGAGGCTGACGCACACGGATCTTCTTCTCTTTACGCAGAGAAGACCCTACAGAGCATACCGCCCGCACGGTTTCCATGAGCAAGAGCAGCTCAGATTCATCAGCAAAGTCTTCAGCGGCAGGCCAGTCGGCAAGATGTACCGAACGCTCGCCGGTCAGACCACGGTAGATTTCTTCGGTCGTGAGCGGCAGAAGTGACGCCGCTACCTTTGATACCGTCACCAAAGCGGTGTACAGGGTATCGAAGGCATCGGGGTCTTCGTCAAAGAAACGTTCACGTGAGCGGCGCACATACCAGTTGGTAAGAGCATCAGCGTAAAGACGCAGATGCTCGCAGGCGCTCCAGATATCGTAAGAGTCCATGTCCGCGGTAACCTGCTGTATCAGCTCCCGGGTTTTACCCAAAATAAAGCGATCCATCACATGCTGCGAATCGTACTTCACCTGTGCCGTATATCCCGCGCCTTTGTTGGCGGCATTCGCATAGAGAGCGAAGAAGTGATAGACGTTCCACAGCGGAAGCATCACCTGTCGTACCCCTTCACGAATCCCCTGCTCGGTCACAATCAGGTTGCCACCGCGCAGAATCGGAGATGACATGAGGAACCAGCGCATAGCGTCCGAGCCGTCGCGGTCAAGAACTTCAGAGACATCCGGGTAGTTGCGCAACGACTTTGACATTTTCTGCCCGTCAGAACCAAGCACGATGCCGTGGCTGACAACATTCTTGAAGGCAGGGCGGTCAAATAATGCGGTCGCCAAAATATGCAAAGTGTAGAACCAGCCGCGGGTCTGACCAATATACTCAACGATGAAGTCCGCCGGATAGTGGTTCTCGAACCAGTCCTTATTCTCGAAGGGATAGTGAACCTGCGCATAGGGCATCGACCCGGAGTCAAACCATACGTCCAGCACGTCTTCGACGCGGCGCATCGTAGACTTACCCGTTGGATCATCAGGGTTTGGACGCGTCAGCTCATCAATATAGGGACGGTGCAGATCTGGCTTCCCCTCCTTGTTCAGCGGCAGACGACCGAAGTCAGCTTTGAGTTCTTCGAGCGATCCGTAAACATCAACACGAGGATAATTTGGATCGTCCGAAACCCAAACGGGAATAGGAGAACCCCAGAAACGGTTGCGCGAAATCGACCAGTCGCGAGCGTTCTCAACCCACTTACCAAACTGCCCGTACTTGACATTTTCGGGAATCCAGTTGATCTGCTCGTTCAGCTCAGACATGCGGTCTTTGAACTCGGTCACCTTCACATACCAAGAGGTAATGGCGCGGTAGATAAGAGGATTACGGCAGCGCCAGCAGTGTGGGTAGGAGTGCACATAGGATTTCTCCACGATGAGCGCACCATCTGCCTTGAGAGCATTAATAATGGTGCGGTTTGCCTCGAAAACCTGAACTCCGGCGATACCCGCAAGCGCGGTAGACCCCGAAGGGCTAGGCTGTCCGAATAGGGGAAGGAACTTGGCGCCTTCATCTACCGAAAGCACCACGGGAATATCGTAGGATTCACAAACTTTCTGGTCGTCTTCACCATAGGCGGGTGCCTGATGAACGATACCGGTACCATCGGTGGTACTTACGTAATCGGCAACGAGAATCTGCCATGAGGTTCCTGTGCCCCATTTCTCGGCATCGGCAAAGTAATCCCATAGTGGAGTGTAACGCACACCTTCGAGCTGGGAGCCGGTGTAGCGCGCTGTGATGGCGGCTGCCGCATCCTCGGCAGAGTTCTCCCCTGCATACCCAAGATCTTTTGCGTAGGCTCCCAGCAGATCAGCAGCGATCAGGAAGCGTCGTCCATTGAAATCCCCGGCACCGGGAACTACGACGTATTCAATGTCGGGTCCGACGGCGAGCGCCTGGTTGGTGGGTAAGGTCCAGGGGGTGGTGGTCCAGGCAAGCGCCTCAACGCCTGCCAGTTCAGCGACAACGTTTTTATTGGCAGCGAGCGAGTCGTCCGCGGTGAGAGCGAAAGCTACCGTGACGGTCTGATCTTGACGATCCTGATAGACGTCGTCATCCATGCGCAGCTCGTGGTTCGATAACGGGGTTTCGTCTTTCCAGCAGTACGGCAGAACACGGAACCCTTGGTACGTGAGTCCTTTATCGTAGAGACGCTTGAACGCCCAGATCACAGATTCCATGTACTCAACGTTGAGGGTCTTATAGTCGTTCTCGAAGTCCACCCAACGCGCCTGCCTGGTAACGTATTGTTCCCATTCGTTGGTGTATTTGAGCACGGAGGCGCGTGCGGCATCGTTGAAATTATCGATGCCCATCTCTAGGATTTCTTGTTTATCGGTCATGCCGAGCTGTTTCATAGCTTCAAGCTCGGCAGGCAGACCATGAGTATCCCAGCCGAAGCGGCGTTCTACTTTATGCCCGCGCTGAGTTTGGTAACGTGCTACAAGGTCTTTCGCGTAACCTGTGAGCAGGTGCCCGTAGTGCGGCAGACCATTTGCAAATGGAGGGCCATCGTAGAAGACGAATTCGTTATCGCCGTGGGGCCCGGCTTCGCGGTTATCGATAGATGCTTGGAAGGTTCCGTCTTTCTTCCAATAGTCGAGTACAGCTTCTTCGAGCTTAGGGAATTTAGGTGATGCGCTTACACCGTAGCCTGAGGCTTCAAACGCGCTCACCTTGGGGTAGATATTTTCTGACATGCAGTGCGCCCTATTTCTGTTCAGATTCCCGCCATTGGGTACGTGAACCGCACCCTTTGCCGAGGATGGACAAACGGGTGCAAGGACGCCTTCATCGTGCGCCCCTCATGGAGCGTATATGCTGGCGCGGTACCACCTTGCTTACTGATACAGACAAACGCACCGACCTCCCCCGGGGCTATGAACTGTTCATCAGGAACGTTCTTATGCCCCCGGAGAGCGGCGCGTTGAGCGAGTATCAGTCGCTTATTAACAGCTGTATCGGGCTTAACCGTCCGGGTCTACTAAGACTGCATCTGTTCCGCTAAGGCGCCCCTCGCCGCAGCGAAAAGGTGGGGTCCCGCAGGTGCGGTCTGTTCTTCCGAATTGCTCGCCGGTGATCGCCGGGTCTTTGCAAACATCTACATTCTATGGGGTTTGCAGCTACGGGTGCAAGCTACAAAAAACCCAATTTTTACCCGCCTTCAGAACCTCTGTGACGCATCTCGGGCGTGTCGTAAATGCATGTTTTTACAGATATACTCAATGTTTTCATGCACTTTCAATTGAATATTAACCCTCGACACTAGATATTGGGGTCATTCTTGCCAGCATCCACTAAATATGCATTTTTACGTGCTCTGTCAACGAAAAAATTTTCGTTTATCTAGCGTTTATACAGCACATGGGACGTCCTGTTTCTCTGAAGAACACGCCCAGAATGCTGTGGGAAAGTTCACGGGTCTCCCCACATCGACTTCCTTCCTCAATGATGCACTTCTGACCTTCCGCACCAGTTCGGCGCCCCCTCTGAAATAAGGGGTTATTGAGTCTGAATAACATAATTTTTTTAACAGAAGTCCCTAGCCCCTGAATGCTCTGCTCGGGTAAGTGTAGCTCGCGTTCTTCATGTGCACGGCAAGCAGAATCGTCTCGGTTGCTAATTCGGGAAGCCCCAGAATCTCGGAATTCTCCATAGAAAGCAATCCGTTATGTTCTATTAGTAATACTTTTGGGGCTATAGAACAAAAATCATTTTTGTGACAATATTTACGCTTCCTGCTAGCAGGAACAAGTGACGACTTCTAAACTGGAGGGCATGAAGAAAACCCGCACGCAACCTCCCGGCACACCACTATTTATTGGAGCCGCCATCGCAGGTTTATTGCACGCCGCTCCCAGCTTTTACTGGATGTGCGGCGGGATGTGGCTGTTAGATACCGTGGGGCCGATGGCTGTCGAACTACAGCAAGAGGGTAACGTTCCGGTGCGGTTTTTACTGGCTGCCGTGTTTATCGCCAAAGTTACGGGCGCACTTGTGCCGCTTATAGACCATCTACGACCACCTGCGCACGCATGGGTTCGCATTATTTCTTGGGTTGGCGTTTTAGTGCTTATAGGCTGGGGCGGCCGTGGGACTTTTGCGGGGTGGCAGCGTGTAGTAACTGGTCAAGCTTCCCTAAGCAACCCGCTCATAGCCGGGCATACCTACCTATGGAGTCCCCTTTTCCTCATTTGGGGACTGCTGCTGTGTGGGGCGTTATTCGTCTCGCGCGCTCGCCGCCAGAAAGTGCCGTCAACAGGCTAAAGACCACTCGGCATATGACGTTAAGAGATGTTGAAGGCATCTGCCACATCGCTACTACATATAACGTTTTGGGTAGAAATGGAGGATTAAATTCCCTCGGCAGAAAGCTTCTTAATGTATCCGGTTAGTTCAAGGAATGTACAGTCGAGGATTTTTACATAATTATTATCTTCTGGCTCCCCGAAAGTATTCGGGGAGCCAGAAGAATTTTTGAAAATTACTTTAGAGAGTTCTGCGGCTAAAACCGTAAGAGTAATGTAGCTAGGTAGCGGAGGAAGAACTGTTGCCACTTTCAACAAGCTGAGGATATTTTTGCTTCAGATAGGTATTGGTGACGTACTTCCAGGACCCACCATCGTAGATGGTCACCATGTAGATGTTATCCGCTGTATCTGCTGGCTGGTCTGCCACTTCTTCCTTACTAAGGTGTGCTTTATAGGCTTCAAATTTTTCACCATAATTCCAAGCAACAGCCACGATATCGGATTCGAACACTACCGTAGGCCTTTTATCAAGAATCCAACACTTGAGGTCGTACCCTTCCATCCAGCCACCACCGTTATAAATGTCGCGATACAAGTCAAATTGTGGTCGAAGATTCGGATCATCTTCATGGCTAAGTTTCTTCGCATATTCAGAATTTCCGGTAAGAACCGCGTACAGGAATGATGCCTCATAGGCGGCAAGAGCCTTATATGAGCCTTCCAGGGTCTTCTGGCGTATGGCATTCTCGTCAATATCAGGTTCGGGAACGTTCTTTGCAGGCTCGGTGTTGGTTGCGGGAGTATAACCGCCTTTATCTTTAGTCGGAAGTTTTATGTCTCCCACATATTTATTCCAGTCAGCAACGAACTTTGCGTACTCTTCCGGTGAGGTCGAGTCGCTGGGTGAACTTGTTGACGAAGCGCTAGAGCTTGAAGAGGATGAGCTGTTGCTCGGCGAGTTTTGAACACTCTTGACGGAGGGAGCGCATCCGGCGAGGGTTGCAATCCCAAAAGCCCCAAAACCAATAAGAGTAGCGCGACGTGAAGGAGTAGAGGTGAAAGTGGTGTATGGCGAATTCATTGGTTTTCTCTTTTCAGTATGCGTATGTTTTTGAGTGATTACTCTGCACCGTAACAACCGCGTCTGAAAAGACCCTGAACTTTCGTACCCACAACCTGAGAGTAGCCTAAAAGTTACAGAACAAAACTCTAAGAATTAGACCTGTAGGTAAATATCGCCGTCTCGCACTTCTAGAGGGTACACACCAATCGTATAGTCAGCCCCTGAGACACACTCACCCGTAGTGAGATCGTATACCTCTTTATAAAGAGGCGAGGCGATAGTTGAGTGCCCGTCTTTCTCTCCAACAATGCCGCGAGCAATCACAAGAGACTGACTATTAGGGTCACGATGATCGCATGCATAGTACCCATGCTTAGTTTTAAAGATTGCATACTGCTGACCTTTGACGAGGGCAACCTCGCCCCAATTTTCTTCGAGTTCACTTTCGGGACAGATGCGAACCCAGGAAGATGCTACGGCGGCATTTTCAGTCATACGGCTCTACCTTTCGACAGGTGCTATCTATGCAACCGGTCACAGTCAAGAGCTACATATCAAATCAGCATAGACAGAAGGCGGCATACGAGAGCACAAGTATTTCTTGTGTGTTCTATTTGGAGTCTACCCTATAAAAACCACAGATAAAAATATGACATACCTAAGCTACTAAAGGTCTGAAAAACCCTTAAAAACACAGCACTTTAGGGAGTTTAGGCTTACCTAAAACAACAATCCTTAGGGTCAAAAACACCCATTAATCCCTAGATATTTCAAGGAATTTCCTTAAAATTTTTCTCAAAAATACCGATTTTGGCACTTTCGTCGTATAGCCTCTGTGTAAGATAAAAACAGCGACTTTTTACAAGCAAGAATCTGCGTATAAAACAACATAATCCCACACTCTTGTTGTTCTGGCTCAAGGTTTGTTCCCGGTTTTCCTGCATTGCCGGTTCCTAGAGACAGGTCATTCTTTGCTGAAGTCGGTATACACATAACTAGGAAGGACAAATATGTCTCAGAACGGCCCTGGGAACACCGCCCGTAATATTCTGGTCGTCGGTGCAGGACCCGCAGCATGGCGTTTTGTACGCGCTTATCATGAAGGTGCCCAAGACGCTGGACGCGCCTCTGACACCATTACCGTTCTCAATGATGAACCGTATATTCCGTACGACCGCGTTGCTATCGAACAGCTTTTCAAAGATACCGACAAAGACCTTACCCTTGGCGACCCAGCGCTCTGGGACGAGTCCACGATCAACCTGGTTAACAATACCCGTGGCGAATCACTCAACCGTGACTCGCGCGTTGTTAAAGGTTCAGACGGCGTAGATTACCCCTACGATGTGCTTGTATTCGCTACCGGTTCAAGTGCGGTGCGCATTCCGATTCCTAACGCAGATTGCGCCCATGTATTCCGCACCGCAGATGATGTTAAAAACATGGTCTCCGAAGTTGAACGGTTGCAGACTAAACTTGGGCGCGCACCGCGCGGTATTGTTGTCGGCGGAGGCCTTCTCGGGCTGGAAGCCGCAGAAGGTCTCAAAGACCTTGGTGCCGAACCCACCATCCTTGATGTTGCCCCGTGGCTTCTCTCCGTGGAGGTCGATCAGGGTGGCGGTTATGCGGTCAACGCCCAGATCAAAGCAACCGGGATCGACATCGAAACCGGTGCGTTCATATCCGCTATCAACAAAGATGCCTCAGGCGAGGTTATTTCGGTCTCCGTAGCAGATTCCACCTCGGACGAAGCCGTTATTCACCAGATTGATGCAGACCTCGTGGTCTTCGCTGCAGGTATTCGCCCCAACGATGAGCTGGCACGCGCCGCTGGACTAGAGACTGGCGAACGCGGTGGTATTCTCGTCAATAATGCATGCCACACAAGCGACGAGTATATCTGGGCTATCGGCGAAGTAGCCTGCGTACTTGGACGAACCTGGGGTCTGGTTGCCCCCGCCAACGCAATGGCGGATGCGGTCGCCAAGAATCTGCTCAACGGCAACGAAGATGCTCAGGTCGAAGAATTCGATATCGCCACGAAACTCAAATTCTCAGGCGTACAGGTTGCAGGCTTCGGTGACCGCCGCGGCACCACGGAAGGCTGCCTCGAAATTCTCTTCGCAGACCCCGCGCGCGGCATGTACCAGAAGATCGTGACTAGCGGCGACGCCAAGACTCTCCTCGGCGGCGTTTTCGTGGGAGACACCGCTCCTTTCGATTCCCTCAAGCCGCTGCTGGGACGAGAACTCCCGGCAGAGCCCAATGTGTATCTCACGGCGGCAGGTGGCGGCGACGGTATTCCCGATACAGAGCTGCCCGACGATGCCATTCTCTGCTCGTGCAACAACATTAGCTTCGGCGAAGTCCGTCAGGCAGTGGTTGACGGCAACCACGACGTACCCGCCCTAAAGGCATGTACCACGGCTGGCACCCAGTGCGGCTCCTGTGTGCCCATGCTACAGAAAACCCTCGAACAGCAGATGAAAAAGATGGGTATGACCGTCTCTAAGGCGCTGTGCGAACACTTCGATTTCTCCCGCGCAGAGCTTGCAGAAGCGGTACGCCTTACTAACCTCGACGACTTCGATTCGGTCATTGCACGCTTTGGGCACGGCGACGACGGCTGTGCCATCTGCAAACCAACGGTCGCATCCATTCTTTCATCTTTCCGCAACTCCTACGTGCTCGATGCCGGTCGCGGCGGCCTACAGGAAACCAACGATCGTGCTCTGGCAAACATGCAGAAGAATGGCACCTATTCGGTTGTGCCGCGCATCCCTGCAGGCGAAATTCCCGCTAAGAAACTGGCCGTCATTGCTGCCGTTGCGGATGAGTTCAACCTCTACGTCAAGATCACCGGTGCGCAACGTATCGGTATGTTTGGCGCCCGACTGGAGCAGCTGCCCTACATTTGGGAGCGGCTGGTTGATGCTGGATTCGAATCCGGTCAGGCATACGGCAAGTCACTGCGTAACGTTAAATCCTGCCTTGGCTCAACCTGGTGCCGCTACGGTGTTCAAGACTCGGTGGGTATGGCCGTCGAGTTGGAGAATCGCTACCGCGGTCTGCGTTCACCCCACAAGTTCAAGTTTGGTGTCTCCGGCTGTAACCGTGAATGTGCTGAAGCACAGGGCAAAGACGTGGGCCTGATCGCCACCACCAACGGCTGGAACCTATACCTTGGTGGTAACGGCGGCGCGAACCCGGCGCATGGGCGCTTGTTCGTCAAGGATGCCTCCAGTGAAGAAGTTGTTCGTTACATCGACCGCTACCTCATGTACTACATCCGCACAGCGGATAAGCTACAACGCACTGCCCGATGGCTTGAAGACCTTGACGATGAGCACGGTGATGGTTTGGCCCATCTGCAATCCGTACTCATCGAAGATTCTTTGGGAGTCTGCGAGGATCTGGAACAAGATATGCAGCGTCACGTGGATTCTTACCAGGACGAATGGGCTGCCACCCTCAAAGACGAACGCCGTCTGCGCCGCTTCCGCGCCTTCATCAACGAGTCCGATGGCAGCGATGAAGCAGCGCATCTGTTTGTTCTTGAACGTGAGCAGATTCGCCCAGCAACGCCCGAGGAAATTGCTGCCGCAGAGAAGGGTGAAGGCAATACCGTGCTGGTGACGGGAGCGAAAATCCCAGTCGGCCCACCCAGCGCGCATAATCCTGTTCCAGCGAACGCATAAGGACCCGCCCATGTCACCTAAAATTCCGCCGTTTCCACCGCGCGAATTTGCGACGATAGATGAGGTTCTAGCCAATATTCCGGCGGGTGTTGCTCAAGACGCGCCTTTAGTTCCAAGCTCCCGGGCAGATGTACCCGGTAAGGTGTACATCGCCGGGGGCGGTCCCGGTGCTCTCGATTTGCTGACTCTACGTGCTGTTCGAGCGCTCGGTGAAGCCGATGTCGTGCTGCTAGATCATTTAGCTCCACAAGAGCTTGCCGAATACGCTCCAAACGCCCTGATCATTGACGTAGGCAAAGTACCCGGTAAGCATGCGGTGCCGCAGTCACGCATCCAGCAACTCATGATTGACTATGCACTCGCAGGCAAAACCGTGGTGCGGCTCAAAGGCGGCGATCCATATGTATACGGTCGCGGTGCTGAGGAGCTAGATGCTTGTTTTGCAGCCGGACTGGATGCTGAGGTTATTCCGGGCATTACTAGCGCTATTGCGGTGCCCGCCCAAGCTTCTATCCCCGTGACTCTGCGTAAAGTATCGTCGATCTTTACTGTCGTTTCGGGCCATTCTGGGCTTGATGAAACCGATATACAAGCTGTTGTTTCAACGTTGCGCGCTCATGGTACCGTGGTGCTTCTGATGGGCGTGCGTACTCTGCCGGATACTATCGAGCAGATAATGTTGCGCGGTGTTGAAAGCGATATGCCGTTGGCCACTATTGAGAGGGGGTTCACGGACCAAGAGCGCGTTATCGTCACGACCTTGCAGCAAGCTCTTCAGGACTGCCGAGACGTTAAATCACCTGCTATTACAGTCATTGGTGAGGTCGTCTATTATGCACGCGACGATCGGCATCAGTTCATCAGTCATGTACATGAACGGCTGCGTGAGCAATCCACGTCTTGAGTTCTCTGCCGCTCAGAAACTTGCTCCATAGCGGATTGATTATCCGCTAATTCTGGCGCATACAACGTGGCTTCCGTCTTCGTTTTCCTAGTTGTCGAAGGCGGAAGCCATTTTATATGCTTTACCGTATTTGAGTATTACTCGGTAGCGGCGACCAACGCCTCGTCAAGACGAGATAGAGCGCACTGAGCAATAATGCGTGCGGAGGCAATATCGTGAGAGGATACCAACGGTGCAGCCACTATAGTTGAAGCGCTAACCGCCTCGATATCACGTCTCATCTTTTTGGCAAAAAATCCATCTGCAAGCAGGTACGGGGACGCGAACCTTGGTTGCTCTTGACGAGCTATATCAATTATTGTCGGCTCAATTGCTGCGATAAAAGCATTTCTGGTAGGTGTGTGAAGAACTTCTGCGAGCAAATCGGCGGCGCGCTGCATATCTGCTCGCCCATCTTGGCGGGATGAGCCCGCAGCCCCTTGAACAATCGGTGGTGCGGCAGAACCGGCAGCTATTTTTTCATGCCATCCAACTTCCTCAAGCCGAGTTCGCTGAAGATGGGCAAGTCGCGCATCCGGCCCCAGAGAGGCAGCAATATGAATATCTTTAACTCCGCTGGTACGGGCAGCGCGCCTTAGATCAACCTGGGTGTGAAATCCTGTGGACAGTAGAACCGGCACAATAACACAAGGCTCGCCATCCGGTAAGGCTTGAGCGGCTTCATCTACACTCGGTGTCTGCACGTCTACATAAGCTTCGTGAACTTTATATTCTCGCCCGTCAGACGTGCTTCGTTCATGAAGTAGCTTTTGAAGCTCGGCGCGCACGAGGGCAATCGCTTGGCGCCCTTCTGAAGAGTCAGTACCGTGAGAAGTCGCAAGAATATTGAGAACAGACATAGCTCAAGTGTACGCGTCTGAAGAACCCGACTCACCTATAAAGGTAATTACCACCTTATAGAAGGGCATAAAGAATGGGTACCCGTACGATGCGGGTACCCATCCTTGTACCTATTCACAACACACGGAATTCGTGTGCTTCCCTATGTGATAACCTGCGGACTACCGCAGAGGTTCTTATGCGTTGTCTTTCTTACGACGACGAGTCGCGACGAGAGCGGTACCTGCCACCAGCGTTGAGCCGCCAAGCGTCGTGAAGAGTACAACGCCGTCAGCACCGGTACGAGCCAGGTTACGCTTATTGGCTGAGGTCGTAGCGGCAGAGCTCAAGTTACTGTGCGCATTACCAGTATTGGCGTCCGGTTCAGCTTGTACTGCATCGCCTTCTGCAGATCCGTTCAGAGCAGCTGCACCGCCTTGTCCGCCGTTGTTGTGTCCAGCCTTCTTAGCGCCGGGGCGGGTTGCGGCGACGTTGGCATTGTTATCCTCACCACCGGGTGCCGGGTGCGAGTCATCAGAAACCATCGCTACTGTGTATGCCTGTACATGTTCTTCACCCTTGGGATTGCTAATCGCGACGATACCGTATGAGTACCCTGGACGCAGCTTTGCAGCCTCAACTTCCAGCTGTGCAGTGAACGAACCATCAACAATTTCTGAGGGTTTCACAAAGACGCTCTTGATGGCTTCGCCTTGTGCTTTACCTTCGCTATCCAATTCGAAGATAGTAACTTCAACGCCTTCTGAGACGTGTTCGCCGGTAAAACCAGTACCCCGGACTACAACGACGTTAGTTGCTGCATCGCCAGAGAAGTGTGCGCTATCGACACGCAGCGAAGCCTTATTCGCTACATCCATTGTGGTTTCTTCTGCAGGCGATGCAGAGGCAGGAGCTGAAGGAGTTGCGGAGGGGTTAGCAGATGCGGTCTCTGAAGCTTCAGCAGATGCACTGGAGGGGGTTGCACTAGATGATTCAGACGCGCTGGGAGCCTCGCTCTTCGCTGTATCAGTGGATGCGCTCGGTGTGGGAACCGCAGACTCTTGGGGTTTGGGAGTTACTGTCTCTGTAGGCTTAGGCGCCTGGGTATTCTCGGTTTGCGCCGGTGCGGCAGTCGAGGCGTCCTTCTTACTAGATTCCTGAGGAGCCGGGGCCTCACTCGTTACAGTATGAGCAACGCGGCGCTGCTTGAGCTCAACGATGGTACCTGCTACAAGGTGATCTTTACCGCCGGGGTTACTGACAGCAACAATTGCATAGCTCTTATTGCCTTTCAGTCTGCTTGAGCTGACGTTCACAGTGGCGGTAGCAGTACCATCAATGAGTTCTTGGGCAGAGACACGACCAGTTGCAAGAGGGGCGCCTACAGGGCGGCCTTGAGCATTTACTTCCTGAATGCGAACCTCTATAGAGCTACCAACGCGCGGACCGTAGAAACCGCTGACACGCACGGTGAAAGGGCTAAATTCGTTATCGGTGTAGATAGTGGCGGATTCAACAGAAACCTTAGGAGCGTTCTGGCGCCCCTCTGAGGTTTCATCACCCTCATTCTCAACCCCGATTACCTTTGCGCCGGGAGTAGCCTTTGAGGTTTTCTCGGTCTGTTCTGGGACGGCAGGGGTTTCAGACGGCTTAGTTTCAGGGGTTGAGGCTGAAGCAGTCTCAGAGGCGGTCGGAGATTCGGATTTTACCGGTTTTCCCTGTTCAGGCACCTGTGTAGAGGCCGCAGAAGCGGTTTCCTGAGTACCTGCCGGTTGAGCAGATGCGTTGGATTTTGCCCAAGGGATAGTCTGAAGCGGCAATGAGGAATTCTCATGTGTTGATTCAGTAGCGGAGGTATCTGAACCGGTCGAGTTGCCTGCTTCAGATGCAAAAGTAGCAGGAACATAGCTTAACGTTCCTGCTGTAATAACGGTCGCGGCGGCGAGTGCGTAGACACGGGTTGACTTCTTTGGAGCCATGTTTCCCTCTTTGAAGTTATGTGAGTTGAGCTACTGCATATTTCTGTGATGTGAGTGCCAGATTCAGTTACTCATTGACCCATCTCAATTTATCGGTGACGCCCTAACACTAGCATTCGTGAGGGGCTTGCAATGAGAAACTGTACCACCACCCCAAAAGTGTTACCAAATATTTATTTTTACCATTACTTAATCCACGTTAAAATCAGACCAATAGCGCATATATTACAAATATTGGAAGTAAACCTCAGGTTTCTCTTGAAGGAGTAATAAGAACGCCAGATACCGCGTGCGACACCTTAGTTTTGCACGCGGTATCTGTAACACCTCTTTAAATATCTACGAAGACCGGATGACCTTGAACTGGCTTGCCTGAGCAAGCGGGCGCAAAGTCACATGATCAAGATTGATATGGTGAGGGATATTCAATGCGAAAACTACTGTCTGAGCAACGTCCTCTGCCATCAGAGGGTTCCGTACCCCGGCATATACCTTTTCGGCAGCTTCCACAGACCCCAAGCGGTTCAATGAAAATTCTTCTGTATGCACCATACCCGGGCGAATCTCAATGACGCGCACATTGTGATCAGCTTCCTCAAGGCGCAGAGCCTCGGTAAGTCCCCGAGCACCGAATTTCGCGGCGTTATACCCTGCACCTCCTTCATAACCGCCTTCGGCTGCTGTGGAGGTCAGGTTCAGAATACTCCCCTGACCGTGAGCCCTCAGTGCGGGAGCAAAGGCACGCACCGTATGTAGAATTCCGAGCACATTCAGGCGGTACATCGCAAGGTAGTCTTCCGGATCTCCATCAGTAACACGATCAAGACCGATCGCTCCCCCAGCGATATTAACCAGCGCATCAAGCTGTGAGTGCTCAGTTATGATCTGCTTTGCAGCTGCGTTTACTGCCGATTCATCAGTAACGTCACAGGTTATAGGATGCGCTCCGGTCTCTGCTTCAAGCGTGCGAAGACGTTCGGTACGGCGAGCAAGCGCATAAACCGTCCATCCGGTAGCCGTTAGCTGTTCAACTGTTGCACGACCGATGCCGCTGGAGGCACCTGTTACAACGGCAACTTTGCCTTCACAAGCGTTGGGGGCAAACGGGTTGGCAGGAATACGAGTATTGTCTAGCATCATGAACTTACCTTTCCGCGTCGGTGGTGAAAGTCTTGTTCATCTATGATGCCATACACAAAATTATCGTATAGGAAGATAGGCAATACGCGCTGACAGAGTCACACGCGCATCGCACATCTGCGGGATAGTAGATAGCATTATCGATTCTTCCCGCTCTCATGAACCCTTGCCTTTAAAGGTGCACAACGCAGTATTTTTAGCGTTTCCGCTGGGGAAAACCCCATTTAGAACGTTTACCGTCGCGAAAACCCAGACGATGCTCAAAATGGCGAGAGCTGCTGCCCGTCTTCGTAGTATCGGGAGGAACGGTTCCTGCTTTTGCTGACATGAGGTATAAAATCCCCGCTCCCGGCAAGAAAAGCACAAGCGGAAGTATCATATGCAGACGCTCTTCGTTGTATCCGGTTCGCGTTGTTAAATGCCAAACGCAAACCGCAACGATCGCGAGATGAAGAGCAAGTACCGTCATAACAGGAGCTGATATCTCAAACATGGAAGTCCCTTAAAAAGTTTTCCTGTGTGATATTCACCAGTCTACTCTTATGCGGTATCTTGTGATAGGGAATCGAGAGGTAACACACGATGAATAGATAAATACCTCACATAAGGCACGGAAACTACAGATATACCTATGGATCTTTTAGCATTTCGCTCTCGCAGCGCACAATGCGATGCTCTCTATACCCGCCGCGAGCAGCTTCGTACTCGGGCCGAGCAAATCCGTGCAAGAACGCGTCGCCCCTGGAGCTCCGACCTACATTTCCTCTTCGGGCAAACCTACCGGGACCCAAAGTTCTATCATTATTTTTCGCATCTTCCACGCCGGGAACAGCGCCGTTTTCTCTCCTCGCAACGCGAGCTTATTGCACGAGTTGAGCGTGCATTAGCAGAGTACAAAACACAGGCATACGGTGCGTAATAACCGATATTTCTGCGCTATACGGGATATCTATAAACTCACTCAACGTAAAACGCCAACCTATGCTACGCGATACCCGCCACAGCCCATGAAGTATGAGAAAATAGCCCCTATGGCTGAAAATACTCAGGGCTCAGACTCGCCCGCACAGATTAACGTTCCTGATCGTCCCGCGCTCGAAGGCCTCGAAGACAAACTCTCCGAGCGCTGGGCACAGCAGAAAACCTACGCCTTCGACGAGAACACGACGCGCGAACAGGTCTATTCGATTGATACCCCACCGCCGACCGCATCCGGCTCGCTCCATGTGGGGCACATGTTCTCCTACACTCAAACCGACGTCATTGCCCGCTACCAGCGTATGAGCGGTAAGAACGTCTTCTACCCTTTGGGCTGGGATGATAACGGTCTACCCACCGAACGTCGCGTACAAAACTACTACGGTGTACTGTGCGACCCTTCCGTTCCCGATAACCCAGATTTTCGCCAGCTGATTCCGCTCAAGGCCGATGGCTCACCCAAACCCGACCGCAGCCAAGCAAAGTGGCCACGTATTTCACGCAATAACTTCATTGAGCTATGTGAAGAACTCGCTGTTGAAGACGAGAAAGTTTTCGAGCATCTTTTCACAACCCTGGGGCTTTCCGTCGACTGGTCCCATACCTACCGCACCATAGATGCGCATTCACGCAAAGTCTCACAGCTTGCATTCCTCAAAGACCTTGAGGCGGGTAATGCTTATATGGCGGAGGCGCCGACTATGTGGGACGTTACCTTCCGAACCGCCGTAGCGCAGGCCGAGCTTGAAGATAAGGAACGCGACGGAGCCTACCACCGTATAAGCTTCCACCGCGAAAATGGCGAAAAAGTCTGGATTGAGACTACCCGTCCCGAGCTGTTGCCTTCCTGTGTGGCGTTGGTGGCGCATCCCGATGATGAACGGTATCAGCCGCTCTTCGGAACGAAAGTGATTTCTCCTCTATTCGGCGTTGAGGTCGAGGTGATGGCGCATCCGCTGGCTCAGCCTGATAAGGGAGCCGGCATCGCTATGATCTGTACCTTTGGTGATACCACCGACGTTACCTGGTGGCGTGAGTTGCAGCTTCCAACCCGAGCCCTCATCGGGCGTGACGGCCGTTTCTCCCGCGAGACTCCCGAATGGATTACCTCTGCCGAAGGCCGCGAACGCTACGAGCGCATGGCGGGCACCACCGTCTTTACCGGTCAGAAGACCGTAGTCGAAATGCTTGTTGAAACTGGCGAGATGGAGGGTGAGCCGAAAAAGATTAAACACCCCGTCAAGTTCTATGAGAAGGGCGATAAGCCCCTTGAGATCGTGGCTTCACGCCAGTGGTATATTCGCAACGGTGGTCGCGACGCCGAGCGCCGCGAAAAGCTTATTGAGCGCGGACGCGAAATCAACTGGGTTCCCTCCTTTATGCGCAGCCGCTACGAAAACTGGGTGGAAGGTCTTAACGGCGACTGGCTGATTTCCCGCCAGCGTTTCTTCGGCGTTCCGTTCCCGCTCTGGTACCCGCTTGATGCTGAGGGTGAGCCGGATTATGAGAACCCGATTCTGCCGGCTGAGGATATGCTTCCGGTGGATCCGGCCTCGCAGGCTGCCCCCGGATATTCGGAAGACCAGCGTGGTGTACCTGGCGGATTTATTGCCGATCCAGATGTTCTCGATACATGGGCTACTTCTTCACTCACCCCGCAAATTGCAACCGGCTGGGCTACAGATCCTGAACTGCACGCGAAGACCTTCCCGATGAACCTTCGCCCGCAGGGACACGATATTATTCGTACCTGGCTCTTCTCCACCACCGTACGCGCCGAGACCCTTGCATCCTCTGTACCTTGGTATAACACCGCACTGTCGGGATGGATTCTTGACCCCGACCGCAAGAAAATGTCGAAGTCCAAGGGCAATGTTGTCGTCCCGCATGACGTACTCGATAAATACGGCTCGGATGCGGTACGCTACTGGGCGGCCTCGGCCCGCTTGGGCGCTGATACCGCTTATGACGAAGGTCAGATGAAGATCGGCCGCCGCCTGGCAATTAAACTTCTCAACGCCTCAAAGTTCGTGCTGAATTTGGGTGCTACCGAGAAATCGGTGATTACCTCGCAGTCGCAGGGGCAAGTACTCACGAACGCACTAGACCGATCCCTGCTTGTGCGTTTGGCGTACCTCATTGAGGAAGCAACTGCAGCTTTCGAGAAATACGAATACGCTCGTGCCCTCCAGATTGCAGAGAGTTTCTTCTGGTCTTTCACCGACGATTTCGTGGAACTCATTAAAGACCGCGCCTACGGCGCTCGTGGCGAGACCGAGCAGGCTTCTGTGCTGGCGGCTCTCGCCACCACTCTGGATGCGCTTCTGCGGCTCTTCGCGCCTTTCCTGCCGTTTGTGACCGAAGAGATTTGGTCGTGGTGGCGTGCGGGCAGCGTGCACCGCGCACCCTGGCCTCAGGCTCTGCCGGTTCTTGAAGGTGCATTATTGGCGGAGTATGCAGCAAACAACCCAACTGCCGGTATTTCGGCACAGTGGGTACTTGCTGATGTGAATCCCGCCCAGATTGAGAACCTCAAGCAGGTTCTTCCCGATGTCGCAGAAGCACTTGGCGGTCTGCGTAAGGCGAAGAGCGATGCAAAGGTTAAGCAGCGTACCGAGGTCGAGTCTGCTACGATTGCCGCCTCTCAGGAGCAGCTTGAGCGCATCCAGTCTGGTCTTGAGGATTTGCGGGCGGCAGGCAACGCTCGCGAGGTTTCTCTGGTGCCTTCGGAAGGCGAACTTGAAGTTCGTGATGTAGTGCTTGTTGTAGAAGAAGCTGCCGAGTAGTCTCTCTAGAACAGCCACATTCTCACGTGGTTTCTGGATATGCCGCATGGCATAGACTCCGTGCTGGAGCGAAGAATTAGGTTCTTCGCTCCAGCATTTTTTATATGGTGGGGAACGTTCAGCGAAACGACGCCCCTATTGCACACCGCCCTATGGTAGCCTGTAGAATTCACATAAGCGCCGAACGCGCAAACGCACAGATTATGCAGGCAGAAGGAATCCCCATGTCACATAAACCTTCTGACATTATTAATGAGGGTGTAGCAGAAGAACATGTTAAGGCAAGTAAACCTGTAACGGTCGCGCCTCCAACATCTCCTCCAGTGTATCGGGGCGACTTTGAGTCGCGCGGCGAGCATAAGGATATTATTCCGAGGACCTTCTGGGTTGGTATTTGGGATACGGCTTTTTTCACGCTGGCAGGTATAGCCTCTGTGGTGCTTACCGTTCTGATTCTGCTTAACACCGTGGGGCATTCGTGGTGGGGCATTCCGATTGCACTTTCGTTCTGGGCAGTCACCGCTTATTTGACGCTCCCCCGATTTCACGCGATCATGACGCGCATCTATGTTCCCGACTATTTTATTGGGCGCACCCGCACCCCGGATGGATTATTAGGCGACCCCGTCAATATCGGTATTATCGGCTCAGAAGAGCAAATTCACCAGGTGATGCAGGATGCTGGCTGGACTCGCGCGGATGAAGTCACTTTGGGTTCCAGCTGGAAGATTATTGTTTCGACAATTACCCGAAAATCCTATAGTGAAGCACCGGTATCTCCTCTCAAGATTTTTGGGCGAGTACAGTCTTTTGCGTATCAGCAGGAGGTTGACGGGAACCCGGAGAAACGCCATCATGTGCGGTTTTGGCGAACTCCGGATGGCTGGCTGCTTCCCGGTGGCCATCGTGTCGATTGGCTGGCGGCAGGAACCTATGATTCAGGGGTCGGCTTTAGCTTTTTCACCCTGCAGGTGACGCATCGGATCGATGCCGATACGGATTTTGAGCGTGATTATATTGTCGAGTCTATTCAGTATGCGCATCCGAGCACACGGGTAGATATTATCGAAGATTTTTCGACCGGTTACCACTCTCGAAACGGTGGTGGAGATACAATTCGTACGGACGGCGCGCTGCCTATTATCACGCTGAGCAATGAGGGCGTTAAAGACCCGCGCCAGGTTAAAGACCTAAACTTGGCGAGCGCTCATGACCTAGCTTATGAGATGCCTGCGGGTCTGCTGATAGCCTCTGTGATGATGATTATTTCAACTCTCTTAGAGCTTGCTAACGCGGTTCTGACTGTAATTAATCATCAGGAATTACGCAGCACGGTACTCAGAAGCGATGCGAGTGAAGAAGTTACGGCCTTGCTTGCCGGGGAGCAGGGGCAAACATTTTTGACGGTGCTGAGCGGTGTGCTTCTTGCGGTAACTCTTGTCTTCTCTCTCGTACACCTATTTCTGCTCTGGAGTACGCTCCGGGGCTCGTCGAAGGCTCGTCGTCTGGTTCTCTTGCTCCTTGCGGTGAGTTTTACAGTAACCGCTGGCGGTGTTATCTGGGGGCACCAGCATATGCCATTGAGCGCGCTTTTCTTCCAGCTTGGAGTCAGTGTTTTTGCCATGCTGGGTTTCACCTCGGATGCGGCGGTCAGCTATACGGCTGCACGCACATTCCATATGCGCGATATTCGTTTGCGGCATCGGGGTTCTCGGCGAAAGCAAACGAGTAGCTAATTCAAATACGCATAGCTGAGCCGTTACGCCCCTCCAGAGAAAGCGTAACGGCTCAGCTATAGTACATAGTAAATCTACTACCCGTCTTCGCCGTGGAAGATAGGTCCCACGGTACGACTGCGCTTGAGCTCAAAGAACCCGGGATACGATGCCATTGCTACGGCACCGTCAAAGACCTTACCGGCTTCTTCACCATGCGGTGCGGGCGAGAGCACGGGACCGAAGAAAGCTACATCGTTAATCGCAAGAAGCGGCACGCCAACATCATCGCCGACCTTATCAAGCGCATCTGCTGTCGAGGCGCGTAACTGCGTATCGTATTCGTCGGTGGTAGCGTACTGAATCAGGTCCGCAGGCAAATTCGCTTCTTTGAGAGCTTCCTCAATAGCAGGCAAAAATTTGTCTCCTTCAGAGATGTTCTTCTGATGGTGGATCTGCTCGCCCAGAGCATCGTAGAGAGCCTTCAAAACGTCGTCACCGTGGAGTTCGCGGGCGGCAGCCACTACACGGGCGGGGCCCCAGGTGTTGTCGATCATAGCGCGGTATCCAGGATCAAGTTCGCGTCCTTCGTTCAGAACAGCGAGTGAGAATGGGCGCCAATGCACCTGAATATCACGCACCTTCTGCACCTCGCCAATCCAGCGCGAGGTAATCCAACACCACGGGCAGGTAGGGTCGAACCAAAAATCAACGGTTGTTGTCACGAGGGTATTTCCTTTCATCATTGTATAAGCTCAAACCTCATCGAGACCTCCAATATTCCGCCAGGTTCTCACCTTGCACGAATAACCTACGCGGCCTTCTTCTTGGCGCGAGTACGAGCACTCTTAGAGGACTTTTCATCAGCCTCAAGAACGTATACGGGTTCAGCACCAGTGCGCACGGTATCTTCTGTGATTACCACGGAGGTAACGTCCTGACGGTCAGGAACCTCAAACATAATCGGTTGCAGAATACCCTCCATCATGGAGCGCAGCCCGCGTGCCCCGGTCTTACGGGTTTCTGCAAGCTCGGCGACCGCGTGCAAAGCATCATCTTCAAAGATAAGCTCAACGCCATCAAGCGCAAAGAGATGCTTATACTGCTTCAGCAAAGCATTTTTAGGCTTCGTAAGAATCTGTTCAAGCTCTTCGGTGGTGAGTTCTTTCAACGTAGAGATCACAGGCAAACGACCGATTAGCTCAGGGATGATACCGTAGTGGGTCAGATCTTCGGGCATGATCTGCGAAAGCGTCTGATCAGTATCCGGTGCGGCGGTCAGCTCGGCCCCAAAGCCTATACTGGTTCGATCGGTGCGGGCTAGGATCCTGTCTTCCAGCCCATCGAAAGCACCAGCGACAATAAAGAGAATATTTGAGGTTTCAATCTCAAGATTGGTATGTGCCGGATGTTTACGTCCGCCCTCTGGAGGAACCGTTGCCAGAGTACCTTCAATAATCTTCAAAAGCGCCTGCTGCACGCCTTCCCCCGAGACATCGCGGGTAATAGATAGGTTTTCTCCGCCTTTGCGGGCAATCTTATCGATTTCGTCAATATAGATAATGCCGTGCTGCGCCTTCTCGACATCACCGTCGGCGGCATTAATGAGTCGAAGCAGAATATTCTCGACATCGTCGCCAACGTACCCAGCTTCGGTGAGCGTAGTAGCGTCGACAATGGCGAAAGGAACATCAAGCTTCTTTGCAAGAGACTGCGCAAGATAAGTTTTTCCGCTGCCGGTGGGACCAATCATCAGAATATTAGATTTTCCCAGGTCTACGGATTCACCCGCAGTTGCCGAAAGGGTTCGGGAGTGAAGTACCGGATTGTTTAAGTCATGGATGCGCTTGTAGTGGTTATAGACCGCCACCGCCAAGGTGCGTTTTGCAGAATCTTGACCGATCACATAATCATGCAGATAGCTGTAAATCTCGCGAGGAGTGGAGAGTTTCTTGATCTTTTTGGTCTGCGGCTTCTTTGTTTTTTGCCGTTCCTCATGCAAAATCTCGTTGCATAGTGCAATACATTCATCGCAAATGGAGACATGCGGACCGATCACAATCTTGAAAACCTGGGTACGCGTCTTAGAACAGAATGAGCAACGCATACCCGGAGCAACAGTCTTCTTGTTTTCTTCCGTACCACCGGTGTTGTCGGTGTTAGCCACGCGCCCTCTCCTTTCTACGAGTGTTTGCAAGCTATCACAAGGTGCTTGTTACCAGGCTACCCTAGTTTTTCGCTGAGGTGTGAAGACAGGCTGTCACTGTGATGCGGCGTGTCGTATTCTATGTAATTTGACAATTATGACGCTGTGTAACTTGAGGTTTTATGTACTTTTTGGGGTATAACGTATAGGTGCCGCATCCTCAATTTTGAGGATGCGGCACCTAATAGTAATCGTATATACGTTTAGACAACAGAAAGGACTACACTCATATTTCTAATCGTGCGACGTAGCAGTATTGGTAGCAGGCTTGTTAAGTTTACGCGAATCCAGTACCTTATCCACTAAACCGTATTCTTGAGCGGCAGCAGCAGTTAGAATATTATCGCGCTCGATCGAACGGTCAACTTCCTCATAGGTCTTGCCGGAGTGCAGAGCCAGGGTTTGTGCAGTCCACTCACGCATACGCATAACTTCGTTCGCGTGAATCTCAAGGTCAGATGCCTGTCCGCCTTGCTGTCCGCTTAGGGCGGGCTGGTGAATAAGCACGCGAGCATTCGGAAGAGCCAAACGCTTACCCGGGGTTCCAGCAGCCAAAAGCACTGCCGCAGCCGATGCAGCCTGACCCAAGCATACGGTCTGAATCTCGGGGCGAATAAACTGCATGGTGTCATAGATGGCGGTCATTGCCGTAAAAGAACCACCGGGAGAGTTGATGTACAGGGTAATATCGCGGTCGGGGTCTTGGGCCTCAAGCACGAGAAGCTGAGCCATAATATCATCTGCCGAAGCGTCATCAACCTGGGTACCCAAGAAAATAATGCGATCCTCAAATAGCTTGGCGTACGGATCTTGACGCTTATAACCGTAGGGGGTACGTTCCTCAAAGCTGGGGAGCACGTAACGGTTCGAGGGCATCTGCGGTGCAGAATCTTGAGGTAGGTAGTTCATATGTGTATTTCCCCTCTTTACTTACCCTCGGCGGTCAGATTACCGCCAGTGGATAGTGCGATGTGATCGAAGAAGCCGTATTCCAAGCCCTCTTCAGCGGTAAACCAGTTATCACGGTCATTGTCTTTCAGAATGGTCTCAAGGCTTTTACCGGTACGTTCAGCCGTGATCTCTGCCAGACGTTTTTTCATATCTAAGATGAGTTCTGCTTGAGTACGGATGTCAGATGCGGTACCACCAATACCACCAAGCGGCTGGTGCATCAGGATTCGGGCATTGGGGGTCGCATAACGTTTGCCCATGGCACCTGCTGTCAGAAGGAACTGTCCCATAGATGCAGCCATACCGGTTACTACGGTCACCACGTCATTCGGAATGAGCTGCATTGTGTCGTAAATAGCCATGCCAGCGGTCACCGAGCCACCGGGAGAGTTAATGTACAGGTAAATATCTGCCTCGGGATCTTCAGCCGATAGCAACAACATCTGTGAACAAATTAAGTTTGCGTTTGAGTCCCTTACTTCAGACCCCAGCCAAATAATACGTTCCTTAAGCAGGCGATTATAGACGTAATCTTCCTGCCCTGTGACGGGGTTAGCAGCCATAGTCGGGGTGTTATTCCCAGATCCAACAGGCAGAGGCATGTAGCTAGACATCTTCCCTCTTCTTCTCGATGGGTTTCACGCGCTCCCTACCATACGGGCCCGTGAAAATATTCATTGCTACTACAATACCGGGTCATGGCTGTATTCGGGCGGAGTTTCGCCGTAGTTCGCCAAAGGGCGAACGTCACTCAGCCCTCAGCACATCATATCCATTTCCGCTGTTGGAGCGTGTGCCAAAACTTAACACAACAATGCGGGCGTGCACCGCAGGATTCTTTCCTGCGCATGCACGCCCGCATCCGTTATAGGTATCTGCGGAGAGAAGGACTACTTCTCGTCTTCTTCACCTTCAGAGAGGAACTTGGAAAGGTCTACAGCCTTACCCTTAGTGTCTTTGACGACAGCCTTCTTAAGAACTTCGCCTAGAGCCTTGGAGCGGCGTACCTCGCCCACAAGCATTCCGGCCTGGCCGGAACCGTCAAGCATCTGTGCGAACTGGTTCGGATCCATGCCGTACTGCGAGCTCATGGTGATGATGTAGTTGATCATCTCATTCTGGTTTACTTCAACTTCTTCAGCATCAGCAATAGCATCAAGCACCATCTCATTCTTAAAGGCGGTCTCGGTGTTCTCACGAACTTCCTGACGGTGCTCTTCGGTATCGTGGTCTTCACCGGCTTCGGGGTTGTTGAAGTGCTGCTCCAGCTGTTCTTCAATAACCTTTTCAGGTACGGGAACCTCAATCATCTCAATGAGCTTAGCCAGCACCTTATCGCGTGCCTGTGCGCCCTGCTCGGAGACCTTGGCCTCGGCAACCTGGTTCTTCATGTCTGCTTTAAGCTCATCAACAGTATCGAACTCAGAAGCAAGCTGCGCGAACTCATCGTCAACCTCAGGAAGCTCACGCTCCTTAACGGCGGAGAGTTTCACCTTAATGGTTGCGTCCTCCCCCGCGTGATCGCCGCCGGAAAGCGTGGTCTCGAAAGTTGCATCTTCGCCTGCAGACAGACCGATCAGGGCCTCATCAATACCGTCCACCATGGTGCCGGAACCGATCTGGTAAGACAGGTCGTTTGCTGCGTCAATTTCCTGACCATCGATTTCAGCGGTGATGTCAATGGTGACAAAATCATTCTTGGCTGCGGGACGCTCAACGTTCTTCAAGGTACCAAAACGCTCACGCAGAGCTTCGAGAGCCTGCTCTTCGTCTTCTGCAGTAACCTTGATTTCGTCAACCTCAACCTCGATACCCTCATAGTTGGGAAGCTCGATTTCAGGACGAACAGTCACGGTGATGTTCAGCTTCACGTCTGCTTCACGGTCGTTCACCGTGGGCTGGCTCTGCACATCAAGTTCGGGCTGCGCCAGCGGGGAGAGCTCATTCTCACCCAATGCCTGTGAGTAGAAGTCGTTCAAGGCGTCGTTCAGAGATGCTTCGACAATGTAGTCGTAACCTGTGCGCTGCTCAATGAGCTGCTTAGGCAGCTTGCCCTTACGGAACCCAGGAACGTTAATCTGCTGAGCCAGGTTCTTGTAGGTGCGGTCCAGGTAGGACTTGAACTCTGCGAAGGGAACCTCGACCTCGATCTTCGCGAGGGTCGGGTTGAGCTTCTCGACGGCGGTCTTCACGTCCGTGTTCTCCTCATATAGTCGAATGCGGCACAAGCCTGTGAACCGCAGTTGGTTACTGGAAAAGGGCGCCGCATATGCGACGCCCGCTTCACGTCGGGGCGACAGGATTCGAACCTGCGATCTCCTGCTCCCAAAGCAGGCGCGTTAGCCAAGCTACGCCACGCCCCGTGAAACGCGAATGCTTTTAGGCATTCGGTTTTTAAGTTTACCGTGTACAAGGATAAATGCCTAACATTCGAATGTCTAATTTAGAACACGAAAACCTTAAGTCTTTCTGAGGAATGATCTGAGTACGCCCATCTATCATGCATGCTGGCTTATTCAGATGCTTCTGCACGTCCCAGTCTCATCGGATTGCCGCGTTAAATAGGCTCCTTGTATTCAGGAATTTTTCTAATTCAATACCAGGATGGATACAATCGGCTCTTTGGTGAGAGATTAAAAACCTGTAAGAGATCCCCGTTTTGGCCTCTCAGGAAAAACACCCCAGCGCGAAAACACTAAGAGTTTTTATTCCCGAGAGGGGATGACGAGCTGAAGGGTACAAATTCCGAGCAAACGAGGCACCAAATCCGTGCCCGTCAGCGATTCCCGTCTCAGATCCTCGGAATAAGGAAAACGCCCCAGTGCGAAGCACCAAGGCGTTTTATATATACCGAGGGGATGACGGGAATCGAACCCGCGTCATCAGTTTGGAAGACTGAGGCTTTACCATTAAGCTACATCCCCGCAAGAACTAGATAAGATTACCTGCCTGTGCTGGAGACTGTCAAGTTCGGCGCGCATCGTTTGCGGAGATAGCAGCTAACGCTATTTCTGGCATCCAGGGCACCAATAGAGTTTGCGGCCCGCTATTTCCTCCATACGAATGGTGGTGCCGCATCGGGGGCAGGGTTCTCCGTGATGCTGGTAAACGTAGTTAGCATGCTCAGGCCAGGCTTCGGTTTCATGGATTCCCGGGCGGTCCTTCTGCTCGGTGGTGATGATGCGGCCGACACGCACTCCGATGGTGAGCAGATGTTTGTTATCTTCCCAGAGTCTACTCAGCTCATCATCGGTGAGAGTCTTACCGGGGCGAAGAGGATCTATTTCTTGGCGGTAAAGCGATTCGGCACGAAAAATATTGCTCACGCCTGAGATAGCGGCCTGATCCATGAGGATCACACCGATAGGCCTTGAGCTTTTGCGGGCTGCGGCATAGAAACGTTCGGGATTTGCATCGGTGTTGAGAGGATCTGGCCCAAGTTTGGCGCGTACCTGGGCAACTTCGTCTGGGTTTAAGGTTCGGCAGATAGTGGGACCAACGAGGTCAGCCCAACCGTGTTCTGAAACGATGCGGCACCGGGTAGTGCCTTTCGGCGCGGGCGGTCCGGTATATTCTTCGGCCTCCCCCGCCGTATATTCTTTTTCGCCGATCTTACGGGGTGCGCCTATGCTGGACGCGCCCGTAAAAGTTTCGTCCCCTCCAAAGCTCCAGTTGCCATAAATGCCAAGGTGCACGTTGAGGGTCAACTCATTGTTGAAGGGCACGAAAAGATGCTTACCGTGCGCATATGCGTTGAGAATGCTGGCTCCGTCAAGAAGGGCTGCACCATCCGTATAACGCCCCTGTGGACTTGAGACTCGCACGCTCTCCCCCGTGAAAACATCGTTGAGTTGACGGGCGATACGATGTATTGAGTGTCCTTCGGGCATGGGGATTCTCCTGCGAGTGCGTTTCTGTGGTTGTATTTTGGTGCATGCGTCTGGAGCCTAAACTTTAGAAGCCGCACCTTTAATACGGTACACCGCATATCATTCGGAAGGCGCGTTGGGGTGTTTCATATACCTATAAACTAAACGGCGAATGCAGCGGCATTTATTATTCCCCGATGTTTCGGGGTACGCTGCTGCCGCAAATTGTGGTTTACTAACCTACGCTGCTATACGTCGATATGCTTGCCTTCAATCCGACCGGTTCGCTCGTATTCGGCAACCTGACCGATGCGGCGGGCGTGACGTTCTTCGTTCGTCCACGGGGTAGAGAGGAAAACCTTGATAATCTCTAGCGCCTCTTCGTTGCTGTGCTGACGACCACCGACCGCAATGACCTGGGCATTATTGTGTTGGCGGGCAAGGGCGGCGGTATCGTGATTCCAGGCAAGGGCGGCGCGAATTCCTTCTACTTTATTAGCGGCAATCTGCTCACCATTGCCAGAACCGCCTAGGACGATGCCCAGTGAGTCAAGCCCCTGATCACGGTCTCGTTTAACGGCAAGGGCGGCGTTAATGCAGAAACTTGGGTAATCATCCAGCGGATCGTACTCTTGGGGCCCGTGATCAATCATGTCGTATCCTGCTGCGGTGAGCTGTTCGATCAGGTATTGACTCGTCTCAAGACCTGCATGGTCGGTGGCGATATGTACGCGCAAGGGGTTCTCCTGATGGTGTTCCGTGGCGCTCACAGCGTGGATATTTAATATCTTTGCAGTGAGTGGTGGACTGGCTTCCCGAAATGTGCACGGCGATAGTCGTCTCTATTCTGGGCGCCCTCAGCTGTTGTGTCTCTATAACTGTAGCGAATTTAAACTTATTCCTGTAACCGGTATCGGGGCAATGGCAGGTATTATTTCGGCACATATTTTTCTGCCCACGCCTGCCCTTACCATCGGCACGTATTTTGCGCATGTGATGAGTAATAATGTGCTCTCTGACAGGATGCGTTAGACTGTGGTACTAGGCACTTTTTGTCGGGGGCATATACACATATCTGAGTTTGTTTGATGCCCATATTCTTGAACTTAGTTTTGCGCTGTTTCTCCTGGTAGGTTCGCTGCAAAACACTACAGGAAGATTTATAAACACATATCGAGAAAGGGAATCATGCCCGGTCTAAATTTAACCCGCGATGAGGCGATTGAGCGTGCGGGAATTATTAAGCGGGTTCACACCTACCGTGTTGATCTCGACCTTCGCACAGACAAAGATGTTTTCTCGTCGATTGTTGAGATTCGGTTCGATGCTGAGCCTGGCGCATCCACGTTTATTGACGCTATTACCTCTCAGGTAAATTCGATTGAATTAAACGGCGAGCGGCTTGATCCTGCTCTTGCCGATGGGGAGCGCATTGCTCTGCCGAATCTTGCAGCGCAGAACGTTCTGAAGATCGATGCAGAAATGTTCTATACAAATACCGGTGAAGGTTTGCACCGTTTTGTGGACCCGGCGGACGGTGAAATTTATCTGTACTCACAGTTCGAGGTTCCGGATTCTCGCCGTGTTTTCCCTGTATTTGAGCAGCCAGATTTGAAGGCCGAGTTTGAGTTCAGCGTTCGTGTTCCTTCGCACTGGGTTGTGGTTTCTAACCAGCCCGAAGTAAAGATTGAGCCCAAGGACTGCGGCTGCGGTCGGGCGCAAACATGGTATTTCAAGCCTACCCCGCGTATGTCTTCGTACATTACAGCCATCGTGGCGGGCCCGTATGAAAAGGTTACGAGCGAACTGACGAATTCTGAGGGGCGTGTTATTCCGCTGGGAGTCTACGCGCGTAAATCGCTGATGCCCTATGTGGATGCGGACGATATTTTTGAGCTGACTCGCCAGGGCTTCGAATTTTATGAGAAGCAGTTCAAGACACCGTATCCTTTCGAGAAGTACGATCAGCTCTTCGTCCCCGAATTCAATGCGGGTGCTATGGAAAACGCAGGGTGCGTAACCTATCTTGAAACCTATGTGTTCCGTTCCAAGGTTGCAGAGGCGCTGCGTGAGCGCCGCGCTATTACGATACTTCACGAGCTTGCGCATATGTGGTTTGGTGATTTGGTCACCATGAAGTGGTGGAATGACCTGTGGCTGAACGAGTCATTTGCCGAGTTTATGTCTACACTGGCTGCGGCTGAGAATACCCGCTACGCACAGGAAGCATGGGCTACGTTCTCTGCTTCGGAGAAGACCTGGGCGTATAGGCAGGATCAGCTCTCCTCAACCCACCCAATTGTGGCTGAGATTCGTGACCTTCATGATGTGCAGGTGAACTTTGACGGCATTACCTACGCGAAGGGTGCATCGGTGTTGCGGCAGATGGTTGCGTGGGTTGGTCAGGAAAACTTTATGGCGGCTTTGAAGAAGTATTTTGACAAGCATGCTTGGGGTAACACGGTTCTTGACGACCTGCTTTCCGAGCTGGAAGAGACTTCCGGCCGTGATGTACGCGCATGGAGTGCCAAGTGGCTTGAAACCGCCGGGGTCAACACGCTTACGGTCGAGGTCACTGATGATGCCGAGGGCAATATTACTTCTCTGGGTATTCGTCAATCCTATGCTGCCGGTTATGAGACGCTGCGCCCGCATCGCGTAGTTATCGGTTTCTACAATCTGACAGACGGAAAGCTGTCTCGCACCGACCGCATTGAGCTGGATATTGACGGCGAGCTGACCGAGGTTGCCGAGGCCGTAGGCAAGAAACGCCCCGACCTGATTCTGCTCAATGATGAAGATTTGGCGTTTGCCAAGGTTCGCCTGGATGAGCGTTCTATTGATACTGCGGTGAAGCATCTGGGCGACATCGACTCGTCGGTGGCTCGCGGCGTGGTCTGGGGTTCCCTCTGGGATACTGTGCGTGACGCCCAGATGCCCGCACGGCAGTATGTGGAATTTGTGCTCAATAATATCGGCAAAGAGACTAATTCGACTGCGCTGCGAACCCAGCTGGGTAACCTCTCCATTGCTCTGCGTTCCTTTGTTAATCCTGAGTTTAGGGATGAAACTCGTGAACGCGCCGCCGATCGCCTGTGGTCGTTGGCTTGCGCCGCTCAGCCGGATTCAGACTCACAGTTGCAGCTGGTTCAGGCGTTTGTGAATCAGACCCGAACCGAGGCGCAGTATGAGATTGTGCAGCGGCTTTTTGAGGGCGATATTGTGCTGGACGGTTTGGAGATTGACACCGATTTGCGGTGGACCCTGATCTGCCGCCTGGCGACGGGTGGTCGTGTGAGCGCCGCGCAGATCGATGCTGAGGCGGCGAACGATAACACGGCAACCGGTCAGCAGTATGCGGCTCAGGCATATGCGTCTCAGCCGAGTGAGCAGGTAAAAGCCGAGTACTGGAACAAGATTATGGTGACCGGCGAGCTGTCTAATATGATTCAGCGCTACGCCATTTTCGGTTTCAAATCGGGCGAGCCCGAGCTCATTGCGCCGTACATTGAACCGTATTTTGAGCTAATTGAGGGTATTTGGCGTTCGCGGTCACACGAGATTTCGATGCAGATTATCGGAGGCATGTACCCTTCGGAGCCCACCGCCGAACTACTGGAACGCACCGAAACCTATTTAGCGTCTTTGCCTGAGGATGCGGCGGCGCTGCGACGACAGATTGCGGAGGCGCGCGACGGCGTGGCTCGTGCCTTAAAGGTTCAGGCGGCTGACGTTTAGGGTAATAATCCCCTAGCCTGCCCCCCCCAACCTATATAAAAAGGTTCTTGATGTGAAACAAACGGCGAAAATTACGCTTATTTCACATCAAGAACCTTTTTTAGCGCCCATGGGTTACATTGAGCCAGGTGGGTCTTGAGAATTATTGTTTTTGAGCAACAGTTCTATCCGCTAAGATCCTTGAAATACCGAGCAACGGGCCAGCGAACAAATCCTTCGGACTCATAGAGCGCTCGGGCCGGTGCGTGTCCCGAATCGCCGCCGGTTTCGACCATCACCATGCGCATCCCGGCGTCTTTACTCAGCGCATAGGCGTGCTCCATGAGCCGTTGCCCCACGCCGCGCCGCTGATACTCGGGACCGACAGCAATCACATAAATCTCACCCATCTGATCCTCAGGATGGATGCGCGTGCAGACCCAACCGACAGGGTGCTCATCATCAAGGGCAACAGACACATTCTGAGGCTCCTGATCGAGCACTTCCTCTAAATCGCTGAGCTGCCGCTGCTGCCACCCTTGAGGGTAGAACGCATCATAGACGAACTCGGGGACGTCGTTGTGCATCCGCGGAAAAACGGATCCCCAGGCGCGAAGTGAAATATCCAGAAGAGCTTCCCGATATATAGGGCTGTAAGAGACAATGCGCATTGTTACAACCTATAAAAGCAACGTCTGAAATGCAATGCTGTCTTGAACTATGCCCGGTTCTGCATGGCACGTGCCGCACGCTCGAAATAGTCCCACATAGTCGCATCAATCATCATCGGAAGATCAAGGGTATCCATTGCCTGCCGCATATACTTCAGCCAAGTATCGCGTTCCTTCGCACCGATCGGGTACGGGTTATGCCGGATGCGCAAACGCGGGTGACCTCGCTGCTCCTGGTAGGTGCTAGGCCCACCAAAATACTGAATCAGGAACATTTTCAGCCGCCGCGCCGATGCATCGAAATGGTCAGTATCGTTCGCTTCAATCTCGGCGGTCTGTTCCTCTGTGAGGTGCTCAGGTGGAAAAGGGTCAAAATCCGGGTACATGGCGGAAAACTCGGGATCGGCCTTCACGAGCGCATAGAACCTGCGGGTGAGCTTATCGAAGGTTTCCTCGCCACCCACCTGGTCGTAAATGCTGACCTGCTCACCCGGCTGATTCGCAGAATAACTCATGCGAGCGCTCCCGAGCCCGAACGCACCAGCACATGCCCGCCGGGGGCGGCAATGCGTATCCATCCGTCAGAACCAGTACGGGCGGCATATATAGCGAGCTCACCGGTGAAGGTTTCGGGAAGGAATCCGAAGACCTGCAGGGCGAAAGCTACGCCTGTAGGTATAGGGGCTCGGTCAAACTCCGGTAGGTGCTCAAGCACCATGGGTGATGACCAGATACGGGTTCGCACGGTAGTGAGCACTGCGGCACCGGGGTTTTCGGGGAGTGCTTTTTCGACGGCGGTAAGTCCTTCACGGCTGGCGCGGCGGAACTCGTCTGCGTCTATGGTTCCTAGTTTTTCCCATCCTTGCAGGGGTGCGGCTTTCCCAGCCCATTCGGTGTGTACGGTGACGGGCGGCAGATACAGCACCATCTCGGATTCTTCAATGCGCGCCAGGCGTTCGAGCAGGGCGGCTGAATCTACCACAATATCAAGGGTTGATGGCTTCGCGAGGTTGAGGGCGCGCATACCCAGAATGGTGGGGGTGTTATCCAGCATGGTTTCGGGGGCGAGAGAGCATGCGAAAACGGCAAGCACACTCCCACGGGCGGTAAGGCGTATTGCCGCATGGGTATCGAGGGAACGTGCGCGTGAAATATAGGTGCTGAGGTCGGCAGCGGCGGCTATACCTTGCTGGTTGTTGGGGAAGATAAAGTAGGGTTCGTCGATGCCTTCGTGCGGATTGTATTTGAGGTCTATACGCCGGGTGTTGGTTGTGGTAGAGCGTGGAGGTTCTTGCGGTTCCGGTTCTAGCAGAGATGCTGCGTCAGGTGTGTGTAGGTCATCAGTCATGTTTTGCCTCTCGCTCGCATATTTTCTCCGATAAATCATCCTCAACTTTACCCCTTCGTGTCAGAATTAAAGAATGACGAAGCCCACCCCCACCCAGAACTTGATGACCATGCTGAACCTGACCCCCGCTGAGTCGGTGGGCGGTGACGACGCTTTTACCGCTGTGACGCTAACACGCGAGACCCCGCGCACTTATGGCGGGCAGGTGCTCGCTCAGGCCATTATGGCGGCTGATAATACTGTTAGCGATAAGGTGTTGCATTCGATTCATGCATATTTTTTGCACCCCGGTGATATTACGAAAGAGCTTATTTTTACCTCACAAAGGCTCAATAATGGGCGTTCTTTTGCGACTCGCCGGGTTCAGGCGCTTCAGGACGATATTCCCATTTTCTCTGCGATTGCATCATTTCAAAAACCCAGTCGCGGCCCCGAGCATACGGCTGTTGAGATGCCGCAGGTTCCCGGTCCCGAGGGGCTGCCAAGCGTGAGCGACTACATTGGCGAGGTGGCGCATCCAGTAGCGCAGGCAGTTGCTTGGGAACGCCCAATTGATATTCGGTATGTGAGCCCGCACCTGTATACTGCCCCGGATTCAAGCTCGCAGGAACCGGTTGCCACGGTGTGGTTTAAGACTTTCGATCCGCTAGTTGATGCTTCGGGCGCCCCGGTTTCGGATGCGATGCATCGGGCGGCAATTGCGTATGCTTCGGATTATCTTCCCCTAGAACCAGCGCTGCGCAGGCATGGCAAGTTTTGGCTTGAACAGGGCATGAAGTCGGCCTCTTTGGACCATGCGATGTGGTTTCATCGTGAGGCACGTGCGGATGAGTGGTTGCTGTATGTCATGGACTCCCCCACGGCGCAGGGCGGTCGGATGCTCGCTCGGGGATCGATTTTTACGCGCGAAGGTAAGTTGGTGGCGACTGTTGCGCAGGAGATGATGTTCCGTTTGCCGGAGTATAGGTAATTGAGGCGTTCCAGCCGTAGTCACTATAGGGCGCGGATCACTGTTTGGCAGCACTTGCGATACTGCGAGACAGGCAAAATAACGTCATAAATAGTGCGCATCTATTATCGAGACGCGGTGTGCCCTATGCTAAAACTAAAGCCGTCATCAGGCACCCCTAACTATAAGCCATAAAACCAACGGAGGAATAGCATGGCAGTTGTCAAGATTAATAAGCTCAGCGTGCAGGAAGGTATGGGCGAGGAGCTGGAGCGCCGGTTCAAGAACAACAACGAAAAGCTCAATGAAGTTCCCGGGTTCCTGAGCTTTGAGCTACTGCGCCCCACCAGTGGCGGTACCGAATATTTTGCGATGACTCACTGGCAGGATGAAGAGTCGTTCCGCAACTGGATTGCAAACCGGCACGTGGTGCGCGATAAGCCGGTGGTGAGCGCATCCGAAGGAATTCTCGGGTTTGATGTAGTCGATTTCGACGCTATCGATTAGTATCTACCTTTACTGCAAAGATGCCCCGTCTCATGGGCGATGAGACGGGGCATCTTCTCTCTTTAGCGAAAGTCACCTGTTCTCACAGGTGAGACCTTTTCTTTGTGATGCCCATGAATTTCGGGTAGTCCCCTCAATGAAAGTCACCTGTTCTCACAGGTGAGACATTTTTACCGCGTGCACGGAGTTTTGTTCGCGCTTTGCCCTCAATGAAAGTCACCTGTTCTCACAGGTGAGAGTTACGCCACATGAGTTCCCGTAATAGCGCAGATGAAATATCGATATTTCCATGAACTACTACACTGTGGATTCTCTCTAGGGGGATATCGCCAAGCTGTTCACCTTTTGACTGAACAATCAGTCTACCCTGTTTTATTGTGGCACGTGAACCTTGAACAGTTAGGTGAGCAACCTGACTGTCTGGTTTTGAAGGCACAATTTTCTGAGTCGATGCACGCCCAAAATGTTCATCCGGCAAACAAACACTGACATGCGAACACCAGCTACACTTTGGAGAATCCTCTAACGGTTTTGGCGCATGTTCAGATTCAACGATCTTATGCGTCTGTTCTACATAGTCTCGTGCTAGGGCAAAATCGTCTTCAGAGAGCTCAACCGCAATAGTTTTGTTATGATCGGTAAAATGTACCGAAAATTCGCTAACACTTTCCCCTGACTCTTCCAAGCAGATCCCTTGGAGGGCAAGCTGAACGCGATTCGCTTCAGTGATTTGAGGGTTCTTTCGCACAGGAGTTGATTTATATTCAACTACCCGAAGCGTTCCATCTTCCTCAAGCTCTATAGCGTCGCATTTACCACTCAGTCCTAAAGAATCCGAACGAATAAGAACAGAACGACGTTGTCTGCTTCGTGATGTTTTGGGGTCATCCACATTTTTATGTGCCAAATACCCATGCTGCATCTGAGAGGTATCTGTTTTCTCACCATTTGCTTCTAGCCATGCCCGGCGAGGACAGTACACTGTTTGAGCTACTAGGGAGATAGGTAAATAGCTCTCGTTTGTGGAGATCACAGTGGCACCAGTTTCCCTTCTTGGATATACCTATAAGCGTTTGATGCAGTTTTCACAGTTTTAACTGGGAACCTTACAACTGCATCCATGCCATGAGCTTTAAGCTGCTCCCTAGATCCATATGCTTTAAGGATTTCCCTAGTATCAGATACGCCTGTTTCAGATTCCTCATGGCATACGTAATTTACAATATCTGCGAATGTGTGACTGCGAAGAACAGTCCGCAGTCTAGCTGGTTTTATATTTTCGATACTTAAGGGAAGCACTAGATTCTCTGGAGCAACATCGTTAGAAGGCCATGCCCCAGGAGTAATACTTAAATGGTTTGCCATATGTATAACTGGAAACCATGACATCCCAGTCATGGCTAAGAGAGCCAGGCTGACATCAGTCTTTCGTGGAGTGGTAAATCCAGTTGCGGTTAATAGTTTCTCACCTCCTATAGGATCGTTTATCTCAGTTCCAATAATCCCATTAGTGATTTTTTCAGTGGACCATGTGACTACTTCTTCGCACATACGACGAAGACGATATCGTACAAATTCCCTGCCGCCTCCGCGATCCGCCATTTCCCAGCGAGATGCACCTAAACGCTGGTATTCTTTTGGTATTTTTTTATTTTTTTCAGGAAACCAATAAGAGGCTTCTCCTAATGATGAGATCCAACAAAGAGAAAGATAATCTTTTTCCTGAGTGAGTTTATCAATCATATCTTGCCGGATTTTTTGATGTCTCTTCCAATCTAAAGGAGATGAAATTTCGCCGACTCGTGGAGAAAATGGAGATACATTCATAGTTCCATAAGTATTGTTTATCTGACCCCAGCTCTCCGGTTCGCATAACTGTTTTGCCAACTCATGAATATAGCCAGCGAGCGTATATGCGTCTGCACCTTCTACGGTTAGCTGCGCTTTGGGTACCGCTTCGCGAGTCCATCCAAGAGTTACCCCTTGAGGATGGTGCTGTTCAGCCAATGAGGCTAAACCGTATTGGGCAAAATGGGTGAGCGCTGACGTGTAGTCACCCGCGAGTGTAATCGTAGACATCAGTGTCCTTCCCGTGAAATTTGAGCATCAGCGGCACGTTCTAGCGCCTCTAGATAAGCGGTAGCATAGGGGCCGTATTCCCTATCAGTGGTTTCCATAATTTCGTCCCAACGCCCAGTTAGAAAAAGCTCATGCGCCTGCTGCTGAAGCGTGTCTTGGTAGGAATGAACCGCACACTCCCCTAAGAGCGTTTGGTCGGTGTGCTGGAACGAGTTTCTACCGTGCCCGTGGCTGCACCCGATAATCCTCAACGCAAGATCTGAACATTCCAGTTCCCCTGCAGCTCGGCTGGTCGCTACCAGAGCAACAGACATCTGTTCGTGCCGCCATCCAGCGGGCATACCGCTGCGTTGGCGGGATACCCAGATCTCTTGGCGGGTTCGAACCGCACTTTTTGCAAGTGGCTTATCAGATTGTGCCCCACCCAGCATAGTTTGGAACCTGGAATCTGCTTTACCATCATCATGGTGCTCAGCTGCAAAGATAATATCCTGGGTGAATTCTTCCCGAAGTTCCACAGATTCGGCGATCTTTTTCGTTCGTTCAGCGACATCATGTTGATGATCTTCCAGATAGACCGCTCCTTGTGAGGGAGTCCATTCTTGTCGAACGTCAGAGTCATCATCTGTAGTATCTGTTTGCACCACGGCGTACCATGCGATTACGTCACTAGTACGGGGGTCAGTGTGAATAGAGCTAGACAGTACAACTTCTCCTGTTTCTCCTATTTCAGACTGCCAAAGTTCTGTAGCTTCGTCTGGAGTTAAACCGCAGAACTTTTTGAAGAATCCATGTTCATCATGCTCTATGTCATTATCAAAAATAAAGAACTTAATTCCCTCTGGAACAACAGCAGATGGCGCTTCAGAATCTTGAGCTTTGCCTAACTCCATGGCTACATCCTGGGTAGTGAAGACAAGGCCCTTGTCTATCACGAGCACATCGCCCGGTCGAAGGCGCATATCAGGAGAACAAATTTCGAGTTCACCTGCTCTGTACACGAAAGCTCTCCGTCGGATATTTGGGTTTTCCTTCTCTTGTTTTCTCCGTTCTTCATTCCCCAAGACGAGTTCTTTATACATATTCGTGAGAATCTTAATATTGGCAGGAAAGACTTCTTCGTTTACCGGTGGAAATGCTTTTAGAAGCTCCAGCGCTTCGGAATCATTTAATGGTAAATGTTCACGGACAACTACACCGCCCAACTCGATTTGCTCTTCTAAAGAATCGTGCAGCCACAGGTCGAAATCGGGTTCAGCATATGGTGTTTCAGAACTACGGGCAAACTCAAGAATATCTGCTAGTTCCGGGCGCTGGTACAGCAGTCTCTGAGGTGCCGTTGCTGGCGGAGTACAAGTCAGCATGGTTCCAGGGTTTACATCTTCAAACGCTGATAGATCATTCAGCCAGTTATAAGCATTACGCAAATCTTCGGCCTTATAAGGTAACACAACAGGATCTTTAATCTTGTCAGGACTTTCAGGCTCTAAAACAATTATCTGGGATTCACTTCGTTTACCCAGTCGATTAACGCGCCCAAAACGCTGCGCCAAAGATGAAGCGGGAGCAAGTTCCGTGACAAGCGAGGAGAAATCTAAGTCAATACCGACTTCAAGAGTCTGTGTAGCCACCACGACATCAATAGTAGAGTCACCTTTGCACGTAAACAGATTAGGATGGTCATCCCGCAGTTTTTTCATATCAAACGGTCGCATGCGCCCCACAATAAGTTTGACGCTAAGATTCTCTTTCTTCAGCGTATCCGCAACCTTAACGGCAGTCCCAACATGGTTAACAATGCACCCTACAGTCTTGCTTTGTCCCGCGTTATTAGGCTCCAGCTTCTTACAAAGACCTAGTACCTCGTCAACAGCACTATTAATGACAGCGGTGTTTTCAGCTTTACCATTCCATTTATCAAGAGGTATACGAGTCAGCCGTTTGATTGAGTTTATACGTCGTAAAAGTTCAGCATCATGAGGAGAATCCAGCTGTGAAACGTCAACGCCGATTTGGTTTTGGTTTTCTTCAAGTTCAGACGGTGTTGCGGTTGTTTCAACAACTTGAAGCGTGGGTACTCCTACATCAGCCCCATATTTTTGTAGCTGCGCAATTCGACGTGCCGTTACTAGAAGCTGCTGGTTCAGATGAGCCTCATCAAGAACCATGACTGAATCCATAGATACAACAGCGGTTTCCCGTGGACGTGCGCCCTTACTGCTGCCGTACCCACGGAATAACAAACGAGAACCCCACATATCCGGAGTAGCCGCGATAATAGCGCACGCCGATATCTCATTAACGGGAAGCGAACGGTTACTCAGCTCACCACGAATATGCCCGATTTCAAAGGGACGTACATCGTCATGAACTTGGAACGATAACAAGGCTTGAGCAACACGATAAATAATTTCCTCACGAGACGTTAGAGGCTCCTCTTTGTCAAGGATCACCGTCATCTGACGCAGTATCTCCCGTGCCCGGTCAGCTTGGCTATCTACCAACGCGCGACGACCCACCACCACGTTTAAGCGTCGAGGCACACGAGGACCTGTACCACAAGCAAATAAAGCATTCACGAAAAGATGAACGTCTACAACAGATGATTTACCTGCACCTGTGGGGGCCACAATCCTATCGGGCCATGAACCGGTTTCAACAATATGGGCTACAAGCTCTTGTTGCCAGGTGAAGGGCGCATAGCCTCCATTAAGGGCCGCAAAGAATTCAGAAAAATCTCTGCGCTGAATCCCTAAATTACTGGTCATTTTTGCGTTCCTTATATGCTTGTTGTAAATAGATAAATTCTTCTTCCGGCACGTCATAGGGAACTAAAAGCCCTGCACCAAGATGCCTTGATTGCCCAAGCGCAATAATGGTGCGATCATTAGTCAAATTCCCTAGAGACAACACGCCGCGCCAAGGCTGAGGCATAACGTTCTGCGGTACTTTATGCACATATGCTGTAGGGCGTGTATGTATAGTTCGAGCATGATAAACCTGTGCGTCGCTTTGCTCCTCCACCTGGTTACGAAGTTCAAGGTAGCGCTGTTCACCCCTGGCAGCTGTGTTAAATTTATCCCGCCAAACATATGCGATTGATAGCAAACCAGAATCTGCCAAAGTCCAACGAGCGCCGCCATCTTTCTTTTTAACGGGACGGGTTTCTGGCACAATTGCGGTGAGAGGCTTCCAAAGACGCCTATAACCAGGCTGAACAGCAGGCCAGAATTCATGCGCATTAACTACTTGCCCACCAAAATATAATTTACGCTTACCAAAAGTACGGCCCCACAAATACGGAACAGCATTTAAACTACGACCAAGCTGTATGAGGTCTTCCGGTGAGGTATTTTCCGGAACCATAATAGCTATCACAGAATTTTTAATACCTAAATGCTGAATATAGTGCGCAGGGATATAGTGGAAAGCAAGCCTATTAGCAGGTACCTCCGCTCCCCTAGGATATTTTCCGGTGAAGAAGCTAGAGGCCCCATACCCTATACCGGCAATAATCGCGCGATGAAGAGCAACACAAAGAGCAACATGTTCTTCTGGGGAAAGTTCTTCACCTTCTATTTCAAGGAGGACAACTCGGCTCCAAGGAACCTCAGGGTATTCAGGCTCGGGAGTTGAATACATAACTTGAGTCAAGCACTCGTACGTTACAAGTTTATTCTCGCGATAGGTCTCTATCAAGGCATCAGTTCGCCCTGGTGCAGGAATACGCAGCATCGTCCCAACTGCTTCTAAAGGATTACCTTGGAGATCAAGAATCAGGTTTGGGCTAACGTCACCTGATCCAAGAACTGTAACACTTGTGGATTCACCTAAGTAGGGTACGTCATCGCATAATTGCTCTAACGTATTGGCAATATCATCAGGTACTTGTTTCCAATACCAACCTATATTTCCTCCTAGTGCAGTACCATCAGAAATTTGCCCTTCCTTAGGACGAGAACTTACAGTTATATTAGTTGTATTTCTATACGTAAAACGAATAGAACCTTTATGAACTGGATGGCTCTCTGGTATCTCAATTCCATCTGGCGGGTTCTCCTCTAACCATTTGAGGGCTTTAAGAGAAGCGTTACTAGGTTCTAGTTCTCCTTTTTCATTAGTAACAGCAAGGCTGCCCTGTGCTGCTGAACTTACTAAAGCAGCATGTAGACGGACCGGTTCAGGAAAAGTATCTGCGTTACCATCTTGTTTATGTCCTGTATATACTCCAAGAGGAAATCGAGCAATAATTCCAAGTTCCTGCATTCTATTTCTTCTTTACTTCTTCGTATGCAGCAGCTTTAAGGTCATCATTGCCAGATACCTTAAGAATTTGACCGTTCCAATCAACTACTCCCAGCTTTTTTGCCTCGGTTATTGCTTCCGTAAGTATGTCGTCAGCGACACCAGTCGTAATAGGGTTGAGATCACGCTTATGCCCATACCGTGCATCTAATGTAACAAGTGGATAATTTGCTTCCACGAGATCACAGTTAGCACGAAGGTATAGTTCATTCTCAGCTCGCGATATGGATACGAGGCCAAGTGCAGCAAGAAGCGCCCGTCCAACGATATTTTTCTCGTTATCGCTGCCAAAACGAAGCTGACGTAGAGTAGCAAAGCTTAATACCCATGAGCGAATTATTTTGCTACAAGAAACCCCGCCCAAGTTATCATTATCAAGCGTAGGCGGGAGCCCTCCAAGACCATCTGTGGATGGTTTCCTTTCAACTTTGCCCACTTTAATTCCCATAGCTATGGGATCTATACGGGCACCACCACGATGAGATATTTGTTCTTTACCATCATGCTCTTGATCTGCGAGAACGCCAATAATCTCACCCACGAGCGCACTCCGAAGACGTAGCTGACGAACCTTACGGTGAGCATCCCAAGCACCGAAAAGAGCTGACGCGGGTGTGGTACTAAGTATCGCGCTTAGGTCAGCAGGAGTAGCATTACGAAGAGCACGGTAGGATTCGTGTTCTGTCGCTAAAACACCTTCAATAGTTCCAAAGCGTATGTGCCCGTCAGCAAAACGGTGAGGAAGTTCTAAGTCTGTAAAAGAAAGTGTGCCTTCTTCATCTCCCCCATACACGTTCCCTGCATCATAACTAACCTCAATGCGCGGAATGTTTGCTAATGGTTGGGCGTTTGCACGGATATCTTGCATAATAGCAGCTTCAGCACGGTTCAGCTGTGATTGCTTACTATCAATGAGTACCACCCGGGCAGCTTTACCATCAATAAATCGGGTCTCGAAGGCGAATACTGGCTTTGAGTCCTCAATAAATTTAGCTGGAGCGATCGATGCATGTTCTCCTGCAGCAGGTTTAAGCTCTGTTACCGAAACCAAGGTTGAGGCACCACCAGCGGCACATGCTTCCTTCAAATCTTCGAAGCTGATATTAGCTTTATCCGAAATTGACACGGAATTCTCCTAACCTAATGTAGAACGCTATTGTTCTACTTATATTGCTTGTGTTTACGATAAAGTCTGAAAGGCTTTATACGCAGCGCACGAAATGCTTTTGAGAGAAGTGGGTTTTGAGGTGAGTTTCAAATGTAAACCAACAACTCTGTACTTTTTATAGTATCAGTATTTATGAAGCTATGCTTTATGTTTCGTCATATCTCTCTTCCTACATATTTCTCGTGTTAAGCCTGGGTTCTGAGCACCTCGGAACCATCTTAGGTATCAACAATGAAAGTCACCTGTTCTCACAGGTGAGACACGGGCCCGCCATGACGTGAAGACCCGCATGCTCAACGTCCCTCAATGAAAGTCACCTACTTTCATGGGTGAGACGTAAACCCTGCGGCAGTTACGCCGTTAAAGGAACTGTGCCCTCAATGAAAGTCACCCATTCTCATGGGTGAGACCCGTTACCTTGATCTTCTGAAGGAAAAGGCTAACATTGCCCTCAATGAAAGTCACCCATTCTCATGGGTG
>NZ_KV795756.1:316523-316771 GCF_001809115.1 Rothia sp. HMSC071F11 | reverse complement strand
CAATGAAAGTCACCCATTCTCATGGGTGAGACGCAAGACCTCCTTGATACATCTCTATTGGCTACTGCCCCTCAATGAAAGTCACCCATTCTCATGGGTGAGACCCTTACGACATTAGTAGCATCTGCCCGTCTGAATTCGCCCCTCAATGAAAGTCACCCATTCTCATGGGTGAGACAATCGTAATCGTGGTATCACGACGTTGTCGAATACGCACCCTCAATGAAAGTCACCCATTCTCATGGGTG
>NZ_KV795756.1:316102-316423 GCF_001809115.1 Rothia sp. HMSC071F11 | reverse complement strand
TCAATGAAAGTCACCCATTCTCATGGGTGAGACTAACAAGAAACTGGATTCCATCGCCCAAGGTATCCACCCTCAATGAAAGTCACCCATTCTCATGGGTGAGACGAAGGAAAAGATAATGCAGCAGACTGCTCAACCGAGTCCCTCAATGAAAGTCACCCATTCTCATGGGTGAGACTGACGTATCAGGCGCTATACAGTCTATTGCGGATTCTCCCTCAATGAAAGTCACCCATTCTCATGGGTGAGACGCCGCGAACTTAGTGTTCAGCCCGTAAGGTTCCTGCTCTCCCTCAATGAAAGTCACCCATTCTCATGGGT
>NZ_KV795756.1:280857-316002 GCF_001809115.1 Rothia sp. HMSC071F11 | reverse complement strand
TCAATGAAAGTCACCCATTCTCATGGGTGAGACATACGTGTCAGCTAACTCTGCTGCCTCCGTCACCGCTCCCTCAATGAAAGTCACCCATTCTCATGGGTGAGACCTGCTGCGCTAATTTAATGAGCTGTTTTTCGGATGGCTCCCCTCAATGAAAGTCACCCATTCTCATGGGTGAGACCGCGAATTGCGTCCCGTAAGCCTTTCTGACCCTCAATCCCTCAATGAAAGTCACCCATTCTCATGGGTGAGACCTGCCCATTTAGCCGCTAAGACCTGTGTTTTGTGCTGCCCTCAATGAAAGTCACCCATTCTCATGGGTGAGACAGCACCTAAAAAATATCCAGTAAATTCCTGGTCTCTCAGGCGCTTTCGCGAGCGTAGGGACAAGCGCTCATATTATTCAGTCTATCGGAGGCAATCGTTCAGACACAAAACGACTCTGACAAGGTGTTTCATTCACGCGAGCGAAACCCAGGATTTTCGGTAAGTACTAGGTGCTCGCGTTCCTCGAAACAATCCAAAGTAAAATACCCCGCACATCCGGCAGAAATAGCGGACAAGCGGGGCATTTATCTTTCTTAACCTAGCGAGTAAGCTTGCGGTGCACCACGCGGTGCGGCTTCGCAGCTTCCGGTCCCAGACGTTCGATCTTGTTCTTCTCGTAAGACTCGAAGTTACCCTCGAACCAGTACCACTGATCCGGATTTTCTTCGGTGCCTTCCCATGCGAGGATGTGGGTTGCCACGCGGTCGAGGAACCAACGGTCGTGGGAGACGACGACGGCGCATCCGGGGAATTCCAGCAGAGCGTTCTCAAGCGACGCCAGGGTTTCCACATCAAGGTCGTTGGTGGGCTCGTCCAGCAGCAGCAGGTTTCCGCCCTGTTTGAGGGTCAACGCCAGATTCAGGCGGTTACGCTCACCACCAGAGAGTACACCCGCTTTCTTCTGCTGGTCAGGTCCCTTGAACCCGAACGCCGAAACATAGGCGCGCGAAGGCATCTCAACATTGCCAACCTGAATATAGTCCAGACCGTCCGAGACAACCTCCCAGAGGCTCTTTTCGGGATCAATGTTGGAGCGGTTCTGGTCAACATAGGAAATCTTCACGGTTTCGCCGACCTTGAGCGATCCGCCGTCAAGCTCTTCCAAACCGACGATGGTCTTGAACAGGGTCGATTTACCCACACCGTTCGGGCCAATCACACCCACAATGCCGTTCCGCGGCAGCGAGAACGACAGACCGTTAATGAGCGAGCGCCCGTCAAAACCCTTCTGCAGGTTCTCGGCCTCAATCACCAGGTTGCCCAGGCGCGGTCCCGGCGGAATCTGAATCTCTTCAAAATCGAGTTTGCGGGTCTTCTCAGCCTCGGCCGCCATCTCTTCATAACGTGCCAAACGTGCTTTCGACTTCGCCTGACGGCCCTTCGAGTTTGAGCGCACCCACTCTAGTTCTTCGTTCAGGCGTTTAGCGAGTTTCGCGTCCTTCTTGCCCTGAACTTCAAGGCGGGCACGCTTCTTCTCAAGGTAGGTGGAGTAGTTGCCTTCATAAGGGTAGAGGTTGCCACGGTCAACCTCGGCGATCCATTCGGCAACGTGGTCTAGGAAGTAGCGGTCGTGAGTAATCGCGATGACCGCGCCTTCGTAGGACTGCAGATGCTGCTCAAGCCACAGCACCGACTCAGCATCTAGGTGGTTGGTGGGCTCGTCGAGCAGAAGCAGGTCTGGTTTCTGCAGCAAGAGCTTGCACAGTGCCACGCGGCGGCGCTCACCGCCGGAGAGGTGGGTGACGGGGGCGTCGGCGGGTGGGCAGCGCAGCGCCTCCATAGCTTGTTCCAGCTGGGAGTCTAGATCCCAGGCGTTTGCGGCATCGATAGCTTCCTGCAGCTTACCCATTTCTTCCATGAGGGCATCAAAATCGGCGTCAGGTTCAGCCATGAGCGCGGAAATTTCGTTGAAACGGTCCAGCTTCGCCTTGATCTCGCCCACGCCTTCTTCGACGTTGCCGAGCACGGTTTTCTCTTCGTTCAGCGGCGGTTCCTGAAGCAGAATACCTACGCTGTATTCGGGCGAGAGGCGTGCCTCGCCGTTCGAGGGCTGATCCAAGCCAGCCATGATTTTCAGGATGGTCGACTTACCGGCGCCGTTGGGACCAACCATACCAATCTTGGCGCCCGGGAAGAACGACATGGAAACGTCGTTAAGAATGACCTTATCGCCCACGGTTTTGCGGGCTTTGGTCATCGTGTAAATAAATTCAGCCATAGTGTTCTATTCTACCGTGATTCTTTGGATGCGCACGCGGTTTTCGCCGCAGATTTTACGGGTATATTCCTTCTGGGTTTTCGACGTTCTACAGATGTAAACCGCCCCGGTGGTTTGGTTTTGGTTTTCCCAAACTTTGAATCCTTTCACTACGGTGTAACAGCCGTTAGACTCGAAGGTATGGGTACACCGAATTCTCATGAGATAACCGCCGAAGACCTCTATAAAGTTGTCGATCAGATTGCGCTTACTATGCCGTTGGCCACCTCCGATCAGCCTTTCGGACCACGTAATACGGTGTACCGCATTAGCGGCAAAATTTTTGCGATGTACACGGACGGTATCGGCTACCCGATCGTGAATCTGAAGACCGACCCCGAAGAATCCGAGGTTCTGCAGCGCATGTACCCAAGCATTATTCCAGGGTGGCATATGAATAAACGGCATTGGATTTCGGTCGGCGCAGGCAAGGGTGTTACACGCCAGCTTCTTGAAGAGCTCATCGAAGATGCCTACCTGCGTATTATGTACGCCCTGCCCAAGGCAAAACGCCCCATCGAATTCCGCGAGCGCCCGGTTCCCGAAAAACATTAGATACTGCAGGCTCACATGTATATTCCTGCCAGCGATCCCGTTCTTTTTCTGAAGCTTTCTGCTGATTACAACTATGCATACATGGCGCATGGACGTACCGGCGGGGTGGTCTTGCGCGCCTATGATAGGTTTCAGAAGGCGCATGCTCTCGGTATTCCTGCGGTTCCGTGGGGCTTTTCATGCCCTGAGAAAACGGTTCGGCACATTCGCCAGGAAATTCTGCGTGCCCGTAAGCTAGGCGGTGAGCTGGAAATTTTGATGATCTATCGTGAGCCTGATCTGCCGGTTATTCCGGCGCCCGAATCGCACGGTTTTGAGAAGCGTGATGATGTTCCTCAGCTGATGCCTTCCAAGTTGCGTGATAGTTGGTTGGATGCCGGTTTTTCGGCGGAACGTCACGGTAGTTTAGAAGATCGGATGCTTGCTCTCGCTCAGGTAGAGGAATTTACTGACCCTGAACCTCTAGATCTTGCCCGCTACGAGCATACGAGTACTCACCGCCCGTTATCATTGTCGATGCGCGGCTCGCTCTCCCGTGCTCTGGGCAGTAGGTATAAGCCTGCGGAAGATCCGGGTGCTCCGAGTAAGATTTATTGGATCCAGGGGCACGCCGTTGTTTACGATATTCTCGACTTTGAACGTTTTAACCCCTAACTGTAAGGGGTTTCAACGAATGCAACGGTGCTGCGTGTTAGAGCTCTTCCGGTTTAGTCTGCTTGGCGAGATTTGGGGAAATGCACACCGCGCTCGGCAAGAAAACGCCGGTCTTTCTTATCCCAATTTTCTTCAGGATACGCCTCAAAAAGATCGGGGCGGCGACTCATGGTACGTTCAATCTGCTGCTCGCGCCGCCACCTGGCAATAGCACCGTGATTGCCCGACAGCAGGATAGGCGGAACCTCGTAGTCGCGCCACTGCGCCGGTTTTGTATACACCGGGTACTCCAAAAGCCCGCCGGTGTGCGACTCTTCTGCAAGAGATTCTGGGTTTCCCAATGCCCCAGGAATTAGTCGAGTAATAGCCTCGATCATCGCCATGACCGCTACCTCTCCGCCATAGAGCACATAGTCCCCCATCGAGACGAGAAGCACGCGGAAGCGGGTTTGTGCCCAGTCGAGCACACGCTCGTCAATACCTTCATAGCGCGCGGGAGCAAACGCAATATGCTGTTCTTCAGCGAGTTCATAAGCCATTTGCTGGTTAAAAACCGCGCCTGCTGGGGAAGGAACAATCAGGAGAGGACGATTATCCTGCGCAGGCACGAGTTTCTGAGGACTCGAATTTTCCTCTGCTCTTTCTCGCTGTTCTTCCGGCTCATCGCGATTATTTTCGTGGTGCTCTTCCCCTGCCTGCAGCGGTGAATTCGTGAGCACTTCATCAAGCGCAAGCCCCCAAGGTTCCGGTTTCATGACCATGCCGGCACCACCGCCATAGGGGGTATCATCAACCGTGTGGTGGCGGTCGAAGGTATAGTCACGCAGATTATGCACGCGCAGATCGACCAAACCGTTTTCGCGGGCTTTCCCTACCAGCGAGAGGTCTAACGGAGTCAAGTACTCGGGAAAAATAGTGATAACGTCGTAGCGCACAGGCTACTCCCCCGTATTTTCTGAGTTCGATGCGGCAGATTCTGCTTCAGCCACGTTGATAAGACCGGGTGGCGGGGTCAGAAGCACGAAGCCGGGTTCGTCCTCAGCGGTGGTCACAACTTCTGGAACGATTTCTTCGACGAAGGGAATCATAATCTCGTCACCGCCGTGCTCGGCAGCAAGTTTAACGAGCAGTATATCCTGCGCGGGCATGGTCTGCAGACCGGTAACCTTCCCCAGAGGCTTCCCCGCTTTAGGATTATTGACGGGGTTCTCCCCCTCAGGAACCTTCATCAGAAGATATACGGGCAGGTTCACGAGTTCCTGTTCGTAGAAGCCTTCATCATCTTCGTCCTCGGGAACTTCAAACATCAGGCGGCTGCCCCGCAGCTCTTCCGCTTGGTTGCGGGTAGTGACTTCCTCAAAACGCACCACCAGAATCTTTTTATTCCAACGATGCCCCGCTACTTTAAGCCTGCCCGTTGGTGCAACAGTAGCCACAGGGCTTTTCGGGGTGAAGTTTTCCAAGTCGAGAACTTCTCCGGGGGCAAAGCGCTCCTCGGGGATATCTGTGAAGAGTTGAACCGTAACTTCACCGCGAATACCGTGCGGTTTGCCGATGCGCGCAACCAAAACCTGCATGTTGTAAACCTCTGGGAAAACTGGGGCTTGTAGACACCTAATATTCTACCGGCAGGTCCGAAAAAGCGCAGACTCTCACAAGCTTTGGAGGTACCTGTCTGCTGTGCAATTACCTGATGAAAATTCTCACGGTTAAAGCAGAACGTTCCAACACCTTTTCGGTGGTGGAACGCTCTTGATGCTATATCAGCTAACGTTTTCTGTCGGTGTCGATAATATCGATCCGAACCTGATCGCCCTCAGAAATCGCATCCATCACGGTGCGAATGCTCTTAGCGGTTCGGCCCGAACGACCAATCACTCGACCCAAATCATCGGGATGTACCCGAACCTCCAGCGTCTCGCGATGGCGCTGCTGGCGCAAACGCACTTTCACATCGTCCGGATGCTCGACAATCCCTCGAACCAAGTGTTCGAGTGCATCAGCCAACATAATTACTCAGCTGCTTCCTCGGCAGCCTCTGCTTCAGCTTCAGCAGGAGCCTCCTCGGTTGCTTCCTCAGCCTTATCGGCCTTGGGGGTGATAGCCTCAGGAAGAATAACGGAACCCTTCTGGGGGACAACGAACTCAGCCTTAGGCTCAACGGGCTTGATGCTGTTCTCAGCCTTCTCGCCCTTGAAAGTTGCCCAGTCACCTGAGAGCTTCAGCAGAGCCAAGACCTGTTCGGTCGGCTGTGCGCCAACAGACAGCCAGTACTGAGCACGCTCAGAGTTAATCTCGATACGCGAGGGCTGCTCGGTCGGGTGGTAGATACCGATCTCTTCGATAGTCTTACCATCACGCTTCACGCGAGAATCCGCAATCACAATACGGTAGCGAGGATCGCGGATCTTACCCATACGCTTGAGACGAATTTTAACAGCCACTGTAGTGGTTACTCCTGTTTCAATACTTGGTGCGAAACCGCGCTTCAGCGCCCGTGGGGCGGGCCGTTCACGAAGTCTCTATGGACACAACAAAGCGCGAAGAGAGGGGTCACGCAATGTCGGGTACTCAGATAGGGTAACAAATAGGGCGATTTAAATCTAGCGGATCCTCGCGTTTTCGGGCATATGTCGCTGTTATAGCGTTAATCGTCGGAGCTTATCTCAAGAACTTCGCCGGTTTCGAGGGCTTTCAAGGCTTCTTGCAGCCGCCTCACCATCGCCGGGCGCGCATAATCGCCCAAGTTTTCACCGACCACCCACTCATAGGTCACCAGTTCATCATTCTGCAAAGTAATGGGGGTGTCACGCGGAATAACGCCCGCATCGTACATGTAATATGTGGAATCACCCCAGACACCTAATGCGAGTCCATGGAAAATAGCCACCAAACGACCCGGAGTCAGGGTAAGCCCCAGCTCCTCCTGAACCTCACGGAAACATCCTGTTTTCGGTGCCTCGCCGGATTCGACGGTTCCGCCCGGAAGAATCCAGCCGTCCTTGTAGTTCGGCTTCACCACAAGTAGTTCGCCTTCTTCATTGCGAATAAGCGCTCCGGCGGCAAGTCGACGTGTTGGAAGTGTTGCAATAAAAGCTACCAGTTCCTCATGGCTTAAATATGTATCTTTCATAGATTCCGCTTTCGTCTGTACTTAAGCATGGTTCTTGCAAGCGTTGAAGGTTTTAAGAGAAGAACTTACGGACGGTACGACGTACCCTCTCCCCCAGCTCTGTGGCGGACGAAGTATCTGACGTGGAACTCGCGGCCTGCGAGCAGGCTTTGCGGGACTTACGCGGAGCTTCCACGTAGATGCCGTCACGCAGGTCATCAACCAAGGTTCGCCGGTGCAGCCCCTCCGACGATGCGCCCTGCGGGTTATCGCCCCGGCGCACGAGCTCCGCGTTTACGGGAGCGTCTGAAGCTTCTTTACTGCGATGCTCATCAAGTTTCTCGCCAGCAAGCCGAGCGAGACGAGGCGCTAAGAGAATCTCACTCGTGCCGCCAGCTGCGAGAACAGTGCTCAGAGCTGTCAAAATTGGGGCGCTCTTACCCTGCGCTTTTTTGCGGCGCGCAACAGTCCAAAACACGGTTGCCAGCCCCAACTGCGCGGTACCGTCCACCCGAAAAACACGGGTAAGCAAACGATTTTTGGGATCTTTTCCAGCAGAAGTCTCACCAGGCGATTCCGAGTGTGCGGGCTGAACTGTATGCGTTGAAGAGTTCGTCTCAACGACCGCTTTGCCTGATGCACCGCTAGGACTATACGCATCCACACGCGGACTTGAGGAAGGCTTTTTCACCAAAGACTCTTTCTGCTGATTATCACGTTGTTTGGTGGTACCCACATGAGTATATTCGTAAGGAATCTCGCCGCTTTGAGACGCAGCAAGCCACTCCGCAAGAGTCACACGGCGGTTTGTAGCTACCAGACGATAGCTACGTTTTAAAGCCTCTATATCGGGAAGTTTATCGGACTGGTAATGCGCAGACAGTGAGTTATCGTCACTCTGTGCCGGATCCATGTCTGCTTGAGACGAACTTTCGTCATGAGGTGCCGCCAGCAATTCAGCAGGGTCTTCGCCAAATACACGAGCGGTTCCAATAGCACCGATCTCAAGCCCTTCCGTCGGTACCGCTGCCAGCTCAACGGGAACGTGCAATAGCTGAAGCACCGATTCGAGAGCAAGAGTGTTCTTCGTATCTCGCAGATAGCTTTCAAGGCGCCTTCCCGCAGAAGTTCCAGAAGGAACGCCGAAAAGCAGGGAAAGCTCAACAATAGAGCGAGTAAGCTCGTCTTGGTCCAGACCAAAAGGCTCGGGCGGCAAACCTGGCAGACTCGTCAGAATATCTTCTAAAGATCCCTCATAAGAATCGCAATGTTCACGAGTCATAGTTCGTGTGAGGGTCTTCGGAACAGACTGCCAGAAGAACTCCAGAATGGTCGAGTCCTTCTCCTCCGGCTCGCCCAACATCCAGGCAGGTGCGTTCTCGTTCTGCTCTAGCTCTTGAGGGGCCTCCATAAAGATGAGATGCTGTTGATGCGCATTCCCCTCCGCAATCAAGGCATGACACTTTGCTTCGGCGATAACAGCCAAAATGTCATGCGGATCGCCGCTAATAATCGTCCATGTTCCTGCCGGGGCTGCGACAATCTGGCGTTCCGGCTGGGTGAGGAGCATGCTGGTGAGTGCATCCAGGTTAATATCTAGAAGCGCCGCAGCATCGCCATCAACTAAAAATTCGATCTGGTAAACATCATGCGGTACCGGTACCCACATCCCTGGTTCTTCTTCAAGAGCAATACCGGTTACTGGCATTCGTTCAAGAAGCCACTCAACGTATTCTTCCAAGGGTTCACCCTTGCGAATCTGTCCGTGTGCCACATGCAAAACGTTCAGGTAACCTGCGGGATTAAGCGAACACAAAACATATATCTGAACTTCACGCTCGCCCATCTCATAGGCGATAAGTTCGGGCCGTTCTCGAGTCAGCTCTATAAGAGCCTGAATCACATCATGATCGCTGGCGGCGCGCGCTAACATGCGGCGACGGTGCAGGTTCTCATCCTCAACGTCAGAAAAAGTCACATCAAAGATTTCTTCGGGAGAACCCGCATGGTCATGCTGAGGAGCCGAATAATGTTCTCCGCCTTCCTCGGAGCTATCCGGATCTTGGGGAGCCGGAGTATCCTGCCACATCTGGTTAAGTTCTTCAACCGTCAGATCATCATGGGCTAGTGAGGCGGCAACATCATCTACTTCACGCGGATCAATACGGTGTTCTTTATCCTCATGAAGTTGTTTCGCCCGCCGGATCAGGTCAATAATAGCGCTCGCAACATCCGCAGTTTCAGGATCAGCATCATCACTAGAGTCACTGGAATAGACCACTTTAGAACCGGCGATGTCGGGGGTGTTTTCACCATACTCTAAAGACAGGCGAACCCATAAATAGTCCGGGATGGGGCCATTTTGACTGGCAGATGCCTCCGGCTTGGTGTAAGTCCAAGGGTCGGCAGTTTCATGGCGCTCACGACCGTTCTGTTCAGCGCCGCCCTGCGCTGATTCTCGGTGATGTTGCTCGTTGTTCTGCATTCTTCCCCTTAATAGCGTTCTGCCGTTTGCCTCATCTGCCCCGCTACTAACACCGTAAAGCCTTCTGCTAATTTGTAGGCGCAGTTCGCATTTAGGGCATCGCCGGTGAGAAACGGCGTTACGAATCATCGGATGCACACTGTAGAGATCTGCATTCCACGCCTATCAATCGGATCCGTTTTCTCATGCAGGTTTTCAGCCTGCAGCACGTGACCTGATGGTGTGTGTCATAGGCGCGGTATTATCGAATCCTCTATACCAGAGTAACGCGTATGTCTTCATGATGTGTGAATACGGAGTGAGTCGTCTTCATACACCGGTAAATTCTTGTCAAACAACGTTCACGATGTTTGACGGCTCTTTCATAAAGCCGCCAGAACACCGCGAACACCATTTCACAGTCCCTCTACTGTAGGAACTTCTCAAAGCCCTTCGGCAGATTCATCTTCGAAAGATCAAGATCTTCTTGCTGCTGCGCCTGCTGCCCGAAAGCCGCACCCTGGCGTGCCTTCTGAGCGGCAAGTGCCTCTGCCTCTTGCTGCTTACGCTTCATGGGGTTGCCTGAGCGACCCGCCTTCTTCTTGTTATTATTTTTCTTATTCTTTTTACGGTTACTTCCGCCAGCCGCGGCCATACCGGGCATCTGCATGCCGCCGGGCATACCAGACATCTTGCCGGTGGCAAGCTTCTTCATCATCTTCTGTGCCTGAGCAAAACGCTCCATGAGCTGATTCACCTCAGAAACAGTCACGCCCGAACCTTTCGCGATACGCGCACGGCGTGAACCGTTAATGATCTTCGGTGCCACACGTTCATGCGGGGTCATCGAACGTACAATAGCTTCGACGCGGTCAATTTCGCGTTCATCAAAAGACTCTAGCTGCTGGCGCATCTGGGCGGCACCGGGCATCATCATGAGAAGTTTCTTCATGGAACCCAGCTTGCGAATCTGCTGCATCTGCGCCAAGAAATCATCAAAGGTGAAATCTTCCTGATCGATGAATTTCTTGGCCATGCGGTCGGCTTCTGCCTTATCCCACGTGGCCTCTGCCTGCTCGATCAGGGTGAGCACATCGCCCATATCCAGAATGCGGCTGGCCATACGGTCGGGGTGGAATTGCTCGAAATCATCCACGTTCTCACCCGTGGATGCGAACATAATCGGTTTGCCGGTAACCGAAGCAACGGAAAGAGCCGCACCACCACGGGCGTCACCATCAAGTTTAGAGAGCACTACGCCGGTAAAGTCCACACCCTCGTTGAAGGCATTTGCGGTATTCACGGCGTCCTGACCAATCATCGCGTCGATTACGAACAGGACTTCTTGAGGCTCAATAGCATCGCGGATATTACGCGCCTGCTGCATGAGTTCAGCATCCACACCCAAACGGCCTGCAGTATCAACGATCACCACGTCATGGAGCTTCGCACGCGCTTCAGCAACGCCATCTCGTGCAACCTGCACAGGATCGCCAGTAGGGGTATCAAATTCACTGGTCACGCCCGGGTGGGGCGCGAAAACGGGTACGCCCGCGCGCTCGCCCACAACCTTCAGCTGGGTTACCGCGTTTGGGCGCTGCAAGTCAGATGCCACCAGGATGGGGGTATGCCCCTGCCCCTTGAGCCACTTCGCGAGTTTACCCGCCAGCGTAGTTTTACCAGCCCCCTGCAGACCAGCCAGCATAATAATGGTGGGACCGGTCTTCGCCATGTTAATGCGGCGAGTCTGCCCACCCAAAATGGTAATAAGCTCTTCGTTTACAATCTTGACGATCTGCTGTGAAGGGTTGAGTGCCTCTGAGACCTCAGCACCGAGGGCGCGCTCCTTAATATGTGCAGCGAATTCACGGACAACAGGCACGGCGACATCCGCATCCAGCAGGGCGCGGCGAATTTCGCGGACGGTTGCGTCAATGTCTGCCTCAGAGAGGCGGCCCTTGCCACGCAGGTTTTTAAAGGTTGCCGTCAAACGGTCAGAGAGAGAATTGAACACGAGCCGTGATCACTTTCTTATCGTCGAGGAAACGGACTGCACCCAGCTTGAACCCAAGATGGTCGCCCATTTTTAAGATGCTTACTCAATCTTCAAGGATACAGGATGTGCCAAGATCTACTGTCGATGACACCCTCCAATGAGCGTTTGGCGAAACTGTATACAATACGCAGTTAGATAATAAAGGTATGGATTTTCGAACGACAGCTGCAGAATATCAGTACGGTGTGCGAGCTTCGGCACTGATCATACACGCCGGTAAGCTCTTGACCTACAGTCACGACGGCAAATATTTTGTGCCCGGCGGCGCTGTACAAGTTGGTGAGCACAGCGCGGATGCGGTGCGTCGCGAAGTACGCGAAGAACTAGGCATCGGCTGCACGGTTCGGAAGCTTGCGTTCGTAGGAGAGCACCTTTTCACAGTGCACGATATACCAAACCACCGCATTGAATTTCACTACCTCGTGGAGATTGATTCTGAAGCGGTTCCGATAACCACCTGCGAAGAGGAGCATCGCTACCCCTGTGCCTGGCTGCCGCTCGATTCCCTGGCGGATTATCCGCTCAAACCAGAGTTTCTTACACATGAGCTGCCGCAGTGGAACGGAAAACTCAAGCACCTGGCAACCCATGAATAGGGTGTTCTGGCAAGCGAATACACAAATCGGGAGCGTTTTCTTCATCTGGTAACAATTTAAGATGAAGAAAACGCTCCCGGAAATATCGCCTCATTGATATGCTCCGCTAAAATGCACGACGCACAAGAGCAGGGTTCAGCCGCTAATCGAGAAGCGCATCCACGAAGCCTTCGGGGTCGAAGGGGGCCAGATCGTCCGGGCCTTCGCCGAGTCCCACGAGCTTGACGGGAACACCCAATTCTTCCTGAATAGCCACCACGATGCCGCCCTTTGCGGTGCCGTCGAGCTTGGTGAGCACAATACCGGTCACGTCCACGATTTCGCCGAAAACCTTCGCCTGCACCATACCGTTTTGCCCGGTGGTTGCGTCAATCACCAGAAGCACCTCGGTCACGGGGGCTTCCTTCTCAATCACGCGCTTGATCTTGCCGAGCTGATCCATCAACCCAGCCTTATTCTGTAGGCGACCCGCGGTATCGACCAGCACCGTGCCGATACCCTCAGCCTTAGCGGTCTTCACCGCGTCGAAAGCAACAGAGGCAGGATCAGCACCTTCCTTTTCGCTGCGCACGGTCTTCACGCCCACGCGGTCACCCCAAGTCGTCAGCTGTTCGGAAGCCGCAGCACGGAAGGTATCAGCCGCGCCCAGCAGAAGCGAATTTCCGTCCGCAACCATCACACGGGCGATCTTACCGACCGTCGTGGTCTTCCCTACGCCGTTCACGCCGACCACAAGCACCACGCCGGGATTACCGTCGGTGCCCTCGGTCTTTAACTCACGATCCATTGTGGGACCGATAATCTCAAGAAGCTCTTCATGAAGCATCTTCTTCACGGCGGCAGGGTTATCGGTTCCCTCCACACGCACCCGCTTCTGAAGCGCCTCCACCAAACGGGTTGTCGGCTCAGCACCCAAATCAGCCATGAGCAGAGTCTCTTCGACCTCATCCCAGACATCCTGATCGATGCGATCTCGTGAGAGCAGAGCCAAAAGCCCCTTGCCCAGCATGTTGTTCGACCGCGCCAAACGGGCACGCAGCCGCACCAGACGCCCCGCCGAAGGATCAGGAATATCGTAACGGGAGGCTGGTTGCTCGGTCTCTTCCGATGTGTCTTCCGCCTGCGTATCATCAGCATCACGTGTGCTCGGATACCCGCCGCGCGGCGCTTTAGCACCGCGTGTAAAGGCGAAAATGACGCCAGCAATCACTAATACACCCAGCACAACTGCCAGGATTATCCACATTGATTCATTCACACTACTAGCTTACCGGCTGGTATGAAGATGAAAAGGGGACTGCGCAGGAAAAACAATTCCATAGCGTGCGCTTCCGCATAAAATAATTCTTCACTCAGGCGTTTCGCGGTAGGCGAGGAACATACAAAATTCTCCTGCCTGACGATTCTTATGAAGAGTAGACTAGTGAGAGCGAGCGGTATCAGGCAAGATTCTGATGCGCTCCCCCTAACCAACACGCACGGCAGCTTCGCTGCCAGGGTGGTTCTACCGCCAAATACTCAGAAAGAGTTATGACCCCGCACGAACACAACGCACAGTCCCAAGGCTCCTCCCCCGCAGAAACTCAGCAGGATACCGGGAAGAAAGAACCTTCCAATACCGGCAGCACGCAGCAATGCACACCGGACTACATGAGTGCAGCAACCGGTGCGATCCCTATCGTCAGCCCCGGAGCGGATGCCATCGCATCCGCAACTATTGAGGATGAGAGCGGCAGGCGCATCCAGCTCACGAAGGCTGACGAAGCTGAAGGTGCACCGCCTGAAACCCCCGCAAAAACTCGTATTCCTACCGGGTTGAAGGTACTCATTGCCGCATCTTTTATGATCGCGCTCGGGTACGGACTCGTAGCACCTGTACTCCCTAGTTTTGCGCGTAGCTTTAACGTGGGAGTAGCGGCAACAACGATTGTGGTCTCGGCATTGGCAGCCATGCGGTTAGTCTTCGCACCGGGTGCGGGCAAGCTCATCTCACGGTTTGGTGAGCGCCCTATCTACACCTGCGGCATGGTTATTGTGGCGGTTTCGTCCTTCGTAAATGCCGCTGCCTGGGATTACTGGGTGCTGCTGGCTTCGCGCGCATTCGCAGGTATTGGTTCGGTCATGTTCACGGTTTCTGCGATGGGTCTTCTGGTGCGTTTAGCACCTTCGCATATGCGCGGGCGGGTTTCGGGATACTACGCTACCGCATTCCTGCTCGGGAACATTATGGGGCCGGTCGTCGGCGGTGCGCTCAGCGGCTTGGGGATGCGCCTGCCATTTGCCCTCTACGGCTGCTCTCTGCTGGTAGCTGGGGCTATCGTCTGGTTCATGATGCCTCCTGCTGATCAGATCGATGCCGAACGTGAGGCATATAGTCTTCCCACCCAGCATGATACTGGCTCCAAAGCTTCCCCCGATACTAACGATGCTCCTGCAACCGATGTACCGGCTTCGGGCAAGGAATCACCCCGGCAGAAACCCCCTATGCCAGCCACGATGACCGTTCGGCAAGCACTCAAATTTACGAACTATCGATCGGCGCTTTTCACGAACTTTACGATCGGCTGGGCTGTTTTAGGCATACAGTCTTCTCTGATTCCTCTGCTCGCGGCGTATTTGGCGACGGGCGGCGATGCGTCTAGGGCACCGGAGGGAACCGTCCTTGCCTCTACGGTGATGGCGGTTGGTTCGTTAGCAAATGCTCTTACCCAAACCGTTTCGGGGCGTCTATCAGACAACTTGGGGCGGCGCATCATGATTTTTATCGGTTTGCTTATCGCCGGAACCGCCATTTCGACTATTGGTATTTCTTCGGCGCCTTGGATGCTTGTGGCTCTCATCGTGGGTATGGGTGCTGGTGCCGCACTGATCACGCCCTCGCTGCAAGCCTCTGTTGCCGATGTGATCGGTAGCAAACGCGATGGAGCACCCGTGCTTGCAACTTTCCAAATGCATAGTGATTTCGGCATGATTCTGGGCCCGCTTCTCGCCGGTGCTGTTGCCGATACGTGGGGCTTCACACCTGCATTCATGCTCTGCGGAGGTTTACTCCTGGCAGCTTCACTCACCTGGCTACCGTTCCGTACTCCACACTGGCCCCGCGAACTGGCGGATGAGAACTATACCGGAAGGTAGGGGAACATTCACAAAATACTGTGGGCTAAGAACATCTTCGAGCATTCTTAGCCCACAGTATTTTATTTTGCGCCTAGAAAACGTTAGAGCAGCTCGCGCAGCTCATCCATATTTTGTGAGATTACAGTCGAAACACCGTTGCGCATCGAAACGCCATAAAGGGTTTGTGCAATCTGCATCGTACGTTTTTGGTGGGTTACCACGATGAGCTGCGAGCGCTCCCCTAGTTCTTGCAGTACTGTGAGGACTCGCCCTAGGTTGCGGTCGTCAAGGGCTGCTTCTACCTCATCAAGGGCATAAAACGGTGAGGGGCTTGCCATAAAGATGGCGATTAACAACGCCAGGGATGCGAGCGATCGTTCCCCTCCGGAAAGAAGCGAGAGACGTTTGACTTTTTTGCCAGCCGGACGGGCATAAATATCTACGCCTGAGTTAAGAATATCGTCAGGGTCGGAGAGTTCCAGGCGTCCCTCGCCTCCGGGGAAAAGTATGCCGAAGATACGTTCATAATGCTCGTTTACGGTGTTGAATGCCTGCGTGAAAACTTCGGCTATGTGGGTGGTGACTTCGTCCATGACGGTCATGACATCGCCGCGAGATTTTTTGAGGTCAGCGATTTGTTCTCGCAGGTAGGTGTGTCGTTCGCTAAGCGCTTCGTATTCTTCGAGGGCGAGGGGGTTGATTTTGCCGAGCTTTTCGAGTTCGCGTTCGGTGGCAGCAAGCCGTGTTTGAATGGTCTCGGTGGGTACATAATCTTCGGCGTTTTCGTCTGGGTTGGGGTGTGTCTGCAGAATTTCGTCGAGAGGCAGCTGGGTCAGAAGCCGTGAGCGTTCTGCCAGAGTTTCACGACGGATTTCGAGGCGTGCGAGTTCGGTTTCGGCGCGCGAGATGAGGGCGAGGGCTGCTTGATGGGCCGTCGCAAGGTCTTGTTCTTCGGTGTAGGTTTCGGCACGTTGTTCGGCGGTTTCGCCCATGCTGTGAGCGATTTCGTCAAGACGTTTTTTCCAGGTTTCTGCTTCAGCAGCTAGAGCATCAGCTAGCGCGTGAGCTTGACGCTGTTGTGAACGTGCTGCGGTAGCTAGGCGATGCGCTTGCTCGCACGCTGCCTGCGCTGCGGTGAGAGCCTGCTCGGCACGAGCATGGATCTCTCGGGCGCGTTCCGCCGAAACTTGTGCGGCGCGCATCTCGGCAGCCCGTTGTGCAACCGTGGCTTGGATGCGGGCATGATGCTGTTCTGCCTCATGCAGTGTTTTGCGTGCCTGCGCGAGAGAGCCTTCGAGATCGACGGGGTTATCCGGGGTACTGTCGGCTTCGGCCTCTGCACTCCCCATGATGCTATGCGTTATACGAGCTTCTTCATGGGCGGTCAGCTCGTCGCGTGTCTGTTGGTATGCGCTCTGAAGTTCCTGTGCTTCATCTGCGGCATGGTGCAGTTTTTCGGCAGCACGCGCGATCTCGGCATGCATACTTTCGGATCGGCTTAGGATGCGTGCATGCTCCGCCTCGGCGCGGGCGCGAGCGGCACGGGATTCGCCTAGAAGTTTGGCGGTGCCGCGTTCCGCATCGAGTGCATCAGTGAGAGCGCGTTCGGCGGCCGTAAGTTTTTTCTTGACACGGTTGAGTTTTTCTAGAGCTTTTTCGGCGTCGTCACGGGCGGTCTGCGCGGCGGCGGCAAGTTCGAGAGCGCTCTGTTCGTGTGCTGGGTGCAGAATACTGTAGGCGGTGTATTCGATTCCCTGCCTGTCGTAAACACGGTAAGCGCCGGCGGTAAGTGCTAAGGCAGCTGCGGGCGCATCCTGCACAAAGTAAACTCCGTGCAGGCGTGCGTAGAGTGCCGCGTTAAGAGCTGTGCGGGCAGGTTTATCGAATAGATTCTCTGCCGAATCTGTGGCAGGAGTAATGGCTGTAAGTGCCGCTACGGCATCTGGTACATCTGGAAGGTCCAGAGTTTTTTCCGCTAATTCTTCTGTCTTTCGAGATATCTTCCTAGTCTTCGCTGTCTTCTTCCCAACGTCAAAGATAAGACGAGAAATATGGGTGTCTTGCGGGGCGTTGATTGCTGCCGATGCAAAAGCAGCCAGTGCGGCAGAAGCGGCGCGCTCCCAGCCTTTCTCGATGGTAAGAACCTCGAAAACACGCACGAGCTGATCGAGATGCTCTTCCGAGAGATTGTCGGTTATCTCTAGACTTTGCCCAAGGGCTTCTCGCAGAGTTGCGGCACGTTCATGGGCACCAGCATATGTTTGGGAGGCCTCTAATACCTGGGCACGAACCTTCTCACGGGTTTCTTCGGCTTTAGTTCGTACGCTAGCGGCGGCGGTGAGATCTCGCTGGTGAGTTTCTTCTTCCGCTGCCGCCGTCTGCAGGGCAGCCTCTGAGTGCGCTACGGTCTTAGCCATACGCGCAGATTCGGCGGTCAAGTCTTCGTGTTCAGCACGGCGGGTCTCTTCCACGGCACAAGCGCGTTCATAGGTGGCGCGTGCCACGGCGGTAGCTTCAGCAAGTTCGGCGCGGCGTTTCCTAGCGCGGTCACGCTCAGCCTCGCGTTTAGCACGGGTGTTTTCCAATGTGGCGAGAGCGCTTGTAAGTTCCTGTACTCGACGTTCAGATTCCTGAGCCTCCGTCTGCGCTTTTTCGTGCTCAACAGCCGCGCTGTCACGATTTTTTTCATCCTCTGCAAGGCGTTGTGCACAGCGCTCAACTTCCTGCCGATAGTCTTCAAGGGCAGGAGCGTTTTCTTCCGCTTGGGCACGCTCAGCCGCTACCGCGATTACCGCGTTAACCCGTGCCACAAGCTCGCGGATGCGCGCTAGATGAGCGTTCGCCTCCGTCTGCTCGCGGCGGGCTGATTCAAGGTTCTCGTCGAGGGTTTTTCGCCGCGTCCGTATTTTTTCACGGCTTTCATCGAGTTCATGCGCCTGCTCACTCGTATCGCTAAGTCGCCGGGTCTGTTCCTGTACTTGGGCGTTGAGCGCATGGGTTTCCCGGGCTATTAGTATGCCGTGCAGTTCACGGATGCGCGCTTGCAGTTCACGTGCGGTTGCCGCAGACTCTGCTTGATCCCCCAGCGGTTCCAACTGGTTGCTGAGCTCGGCAGCCAAGTCGTTCAAGCGGGTCAGATTAGCACTCATGGCCTCAAGTTTGCGGGCGGTTTTATCCTGGCGGCGGCGGTATTTTAGGATTCCGGCGGCCTCTTCCATAATTTCGCGGCGTTCGGCGGCAGAGGCGTGCAAAATTTTATCGAGCTGACCCTGTCCAATAAGCACGTGCATCTCACGCCCCATTCCAGCTTCCGCGAGAATATCATGCACATCGGACAGACGAGCAGGCGACCCATTAATCTCATATTCGCTGCCACCGGCACGGAACATAGTACGTGAGATTTCGACAGTGTCGGCGGGTATCGATAGCGCACCATCTGTATTATCTAGGCGCAAAACAACTTGGGCACGCCCTAATTGGGATTTTCCGCCGTTTTCAGCTCCATTCGTACCAGAACCCGCAAAAATAACATCCTGCATGGAACCACCGCGCAGAGTTTTTGCCCCCTGCTCCCCCATAACCCAGGCGAGCGCATCCATAATATTGGATTTTCCCGAGCCGTTAGGTCCTACCACAGCGTTAATGCCGGGTGCGAATTCAAATGTGGTGGACGATGCGAAAGACTTGAAGCCGCGTAGGGTGAGCGAAGTCAGGTGCACGGATTGCCTTTCATCGGGTGGAAACCGCGCCGGGGTTTTAGCAGGCGCAGAGTAGTTCTATTGTACTCAGATGCATCATCAGCGTTCCGGGCGTGAAACGAGCTCATCCAGATTTTAAGGATGCACAACGGACGTTGCCCGGCTTTAGGAAAGTTTGCATCCTGATCTGCCGGGAAGCGTCGGCTTCCAGTTGAAGGTCTTAAGCGATAGGTGAACGAATATTCCGTATCTCGAAGCCGCCAAGGGCTGCACAATAACTTTACGCCTTGATATTCTAGGGATGTCTGCCATGCGGCGCACGGAGTCATGAATGCGGAATTTCGGACTTTAGGGCGCGGGTACGGTAGATTTAACTAAGTCGACGATGCGGGGAGCGTACCAGCGCCTCCGCTATTTCTTCGTTGTACCCATCATAGACGTACCTCCCTGTAAAGGTCATACAGATTGTCCGAACACACTGCAGCCGCGACTTCTGACGCAGATAAGCCCGGCGTAAATTCTGATATCCGGCATCGTAACGCTGCTTTACTTTCTATCGCGCATGAACTTCCTCCCCGTGTAGTTACAAGCTCATATTTTGACGAACAATTGTCCAACACCTATAAGCGTCTGAAGATGCCTAAGGGGTTACTGGAGCGTCTGGCGGGTATTAGCGAACGTCGTGGCTGGGCTGAGGGCCAAACTTTTGAAGATGGTGCCGTTGCTGCAGCAGAGAAAGCGCTTCAAGCTGCGAAGGTTGACCGGGACCAAGTGGGGCTGCTCATTAATGCTTCTGTAACCCGCGATAATTTTGAACCCGCAGTATCTGTGGGTATTCATGACCGCCTTAATCTGCCTCGTCACGCCCTAAACTTCGATATTACGAATGCCTGCCTAGGGTTTGTAAACGCTATGACTGTGGCGTCTACGATGATCGATTCCGGTGCCATTGACTATGCTCTCGTTGTTGCCGGTGAAGATCCTTCCCCATGGCATCGTACCGCCCTGCGGATTTTGAGCCAGCCTCATACATCTCGTGAGGATGTGCTCGCCCAGTTTGCTACCCTCACCCTCGGCTCGGGTGCGGCGGCGGCGGTACTCGGTAAGGCAGATGCGCATCCCGAAGGGCACCGCATCATCGGTTCGGTATCGCGTGCGGGAACTGAGCATCGTAATCTGTGCATTGGCGGTGAAGCTGATCAGGGCATGAATACTGATGCCGCTGGTCTTCTTGAGCATGGTCTGCAGCTGGTAGCTCAGGCTTGGGAACAAGCTCATGAGGACGGCTGGGAGTGGACCGATATGGATTCCTATGTGACTCACCAGATTTCTAATGCTCACACCAACGCTATTATCGAAGCCGTAGGAATTAAACGCGACCGTATTCCGCTGACTTTCCCCGTTTGGGGTAACGTAGCGGCAGCGGCACTGCCCATGACTCTTGCGGAATGCGCCCCCACCTATAAAAAAGGTGACCGTATTCTATGCATGGGTGTGGGTTCCGGTTTGAATACTGCGCTCATGGAAATCGACTGGTAATGTGAATTAGTATCGTCTCATCGCGTGGGAGCCTCGGCAGGTGCGGGGCTCCTCACTGTATCGGTACATAGCCCCACGCCAAGGTACTCTGAATATCACCGGCGACGAGCCGTCGCAACAGCAAGGACAGTATATGCGCCACCTTAACTTCCCGAAAACCCAACCACCATATAACCCACACGAGTGGACGGGCGTTGATCCTCGCTACTCGCACATGCTTGAGGTACCTACCACCGCCCCGATTGAGGTGCGGGCCGCCCAGGCGCAGGCACGACGGTGGCATTACCTCGACAACACGCCAGCGCTTCAGGAACATGGGCTTGACCCTATCGGCACGATCCTGTGCGTACACGGCAACCCCACCTGGTCGTATCTGTGGCGTACCGTACTCGATGCCGGCGTGAACAGTACAGCGCCGTGGCGTGTTATCGCTGTCGACCAGCTCGATATGGGGTACTCCGAACGCACTCACCTCGATCTGGAGGACGAACGGCGCTCGCTTGAAGACCGTATAGCAGACCTGGGTGACTTTACCCGTACACTCGGGCTGGATAAAACCGATAAACCGGTGGTGACCCTCGCCCATGACTGGGGCGGTTTAATCTCGCTGGGCTGGGCGATTGAACACCATAATATTCTTTCGGGCGTCATGCTCACGAACACGGCTGTATATCACGATGGTGTTGAGCGCATCCCGGCGGCGCTGCGCCTAGCTTTGGGGGTTCACGAGCTGGGTACACGAGACTCTACAGCTTTTCTAGACGTTACTCTGGGGCTGGCACAGAACCAGGGCCGGGTGCCCTCCGAAGGTGAGCCAGGCTCTTCGGAACGGGCTCTAGCCGGGCCACAGGAATCCCAACCGCGTGCGCTTTACCCCAGCAAACTTCACGAGGGGATTCGCCGCACCTATCGAGCGCCCTATGCGCATCCGGCGTGGCGCGAAGGTATCCGCAATTTTGTGGGCGATATTCCCACCGGAACCGATATACCCTCATACGCTCATATGGTGCGCATTGCGGAAGGTGTTCGGGATTTGAAGGTTCCCGCGTTCTTCCAGTGGGGTACTAAAGACCCGGTTTTTCAGCGGCGCTACCTCTTCGATCTGATGGATCGTTTTCCCCAGGCCAAGGTGCACCGCTACGAAAAGGCATCGCACCTAGTTGCCGAAGATGAAGATATTGCCGCCCCTATCTTTGCTTGGCTGGGGCAGAACTTCGGCGCACTCGTTGAGGGTTATCTAGAGAAGCCGGTCAACGCAGAGGCGCAGCATCGTGAGGCGCGGCGAGCTTTGGACGAACGTATTCGGAATCTGAAAACTTCCGAAGAAGAAGCACACGAAGAATTCCGCCCGATGATAGCGGCGTTGAACGAACGCGCGCAGGACACCTCGCTCGCAATTGTAGATATGGACTCCGCAGGCGATGGCACCCAGGTTGCAGCACAGCTTACGTGGCAGCAGCTCGCAACGCATGTGGATGCGGCGGCGGCGCGCCTGCGCGCCCTAGGGGTACGTCCCGGTGACCGTGTGAATCTGATGGTGCCACCTGGGTCACGCCTGACAACGCTTATTTATGCGTGCCTTAAACTGGGTGCGGTTATTGTGGTGGCGGATACCGGTTTGGGGCTTACGGGTCTTACGCGCGCGCTCAAGGGCGCCAACCCGCAATTTATCGTGGGCATTCCCGCCGCTCTCGCCGCCGCACGATCCCTGTTGTGGCCCGGGCACCGCATTTCCGTAGAACCGCTCGGTAAGTTCCAGGATCGGGTGCTCGGTGTAGAAGGTTCTGTCTTTGAGTCCGTTCACAAACGTTCGGCACGTTCTAAAACATCCGAAAACACACTCAGCGCCCCTATTGCCACTCCTGCGGTTATCGAGTTCCCCGACCCCGATCCGGATGCGGATGCCGCCGTCCTGTACACTTCCGGCTCAACCGGCCCCGCAAAGGGTGTTGTGTACACCCAGCGCCAGCTGGCGGGTATGCGCGATGCCATCGTCAACACCTACGGATTCAAGTCCGGGTCAGGTCTGGTAGCTGGATTCGCACCCTTCGCGCTTCTAGGTCCGGCACTGGGCGCTACGAGTGTTACCCCGAAGATGGACGTGACCAAGCCCAAGACGCTCACCGCAACCGCGTTAGCCTCCGCGACCGAGGCGATTGGCGCATCCACCGTCTTCGCCTCCCCTGCGGCACTCGTGAACGTGGTGGCAAGCGCCTCCGAACTCACCGATTCGCAGCGCGCAGCCCTAGCGGAGGTCACCACCGTGCTGTCGGCTGGGGCGCCTATTCCTGTTCCCCTGCTTGACGAACTCTCGAAGCTGGTGCCTCATGCCTCACTGCACACCCCTTATGGTATGACCGAGGGACTGCCGGTTACCGATGTATCTTTGGATATGATTCGCCAGGCACTAGCTGAGGGAACCCCGAATGCCGAGGGCGATATTCTTGATCCTTTTGCACGAGACGGGGTATGTGTAGGGTACGCAGTCTATGGTGCGGCGGTGGCGATCGCTCCTTTACAGGAGGATGGAACTGTGGCTTCGGAAATGACTCACGAACCGGGGGTGACCGGTGAGATTTTGGTATCGGCTCCCCATGTTAAAGACCGTTACGATACTCTGTGGGTGACTGAAGAACAATCGATTTCAACCCCCGGTTGGCATCACACCGGCGATGTGGGGCATCTGGATGCTGCCGGTCGTCTCTGGGTTGAGGGTCGCTTAGCGCATGTCCTTTTGACTGCCCAAGGTGTACTGACCCCGGTTGCCGCTGAGCAGTCCGCCGAGACCTTGGATGCAGTTCGCCGTGCCGCGCTGGTCTCGGTCGGTCCTTCAGGCACAGCCGCACCCGTGCTCGTCATTGAGGCCGCCAACCGTAAACTCAAGCAGGGTCAGGCACCCTTCGAGCTGAGCCGACAGATCCGCGAGCGCGTTCAGGACGATACGGGTATAGAGCTAGCGGCTGTGTTGGTTATCAAGGAGCATCCGACCGATATTCGCCATAACTCGAAGATTGATAGGCCTGCCCTTGGCGAGTGGGCTTCAAAGGTACTTGCGGGTGCTTAGTTCTTAAGATAGCGGTGAGAGGATACGCAGGGGATCCGCCTGATACTGTTCTCCCGTTGTGTTTTCGCATGTAGATTCTTGAAAATCATGAGAAACCTGAATTTTGGAGGCTTTTATGGCTACCCCGGCTCCTTTAGCGGCTCGGTATACCGACCCTGCGCCGCGGTCTTTGCGTCCCGTCGATGAATCGTATTTTGCTGCCCGTAGCGGCGAACGTGTGCTTATTACCGGCGCAAGCGGCATGCTTGGTCGTGAAACCGCCATCGCGCTATTGCGTGCCGGGTATGATGTGCGCGTATTCCAGCGCAGTGATGCGGGTATTGCAGCGCTGCTGCCAGATACGATACGCCCTCGTTTCGAGCAGATTCGCGGTTCTCTTAATAATGCTGAGGTTATTGAGCAGGCTCTTGTGGGAGTGGACGGTATTGTGCATGCCGCTGCGAAAGTATCTGTTTCGGGCGATTGGGAGGATTACGAGCGTACCAATATTGTGGGCACGCAGGCTCTTCTGGATGCCGCTATAGAGCGTTCGATTTCTAAGTTTTTGTATGTATCTTCTCCTTCGGTTGCTCATGCCGGAACGGCTCTCATCGGCGAGGGGAACGGGGCGGCGTCCCCCGAGCATGCTCGTGGAAACTATGCTCGTTCCAAGGCTACGGCAGAGCTTACTGTTTTGGCCGCGAACGGTACAAAACTCGCCTCGGGCTCTACCATGCGCGTGGGGGCGTTACGCCCGCACCTGATTTGGGGACCGGGCGATACTCAGTTGGTGGAGCGCGTCCTAGATAGGGCTCGGTCCGGGCGGCTGCCCCTACTTTCCGGGGGCACAGGTCTGATCGATACACTCTATATCGATAATGCTGCGGATGCGCTGGTACGCGGTTATGAGCGTCTAGAGTCGATAGCTGGGCGCGCGCTGGTGGTCACAAATGGCCAGCCCCGCACGATTGCTGAGTTACTGAGTGGTTTCTGCACGGCGGTTGGGGTCCCCGCGCCGCGTTTTTCGGTTCCCGCGCCAGCGGCGGCTTTTGCGGGGCGTTTAATCGAAAAGGTGTGGGGTCGTCTGCCGAAGTCGGTAACAGCCGGGGATGAGCCTCCCATGACCGAGTTTTTGGCGGAGCAGCTTTCAACGGCGCACTGGTTCGATCAGAGGCTCACCCGCGAACTTTTACAGTGGGAGCCCGCCGTTACGATCGACGAGGGGTACCGTCGTCTGGGTCTTTTTTACGGGGATAAATATTCGCGTTCCTCTTCAGCAGTGTAGGAAAAACATTAGCTGATCTTTAGCCCGCGCGGGGTGCGTTGGCAGTGCGGACACCGGTATGAGGAACGGTTCATAAATGGTTCACGCACAATAATGCTGGTGCGCCCGGCCTCTAAGCACCGTCGACAGGGTTCTCCGGCGCGACCGTAAGCGTTCAAGGACCTGTCAAAATAACCGGATTGTCCGTTGACGTTCACATAGAGCGCATCGAAACTGGTCCCGCCCGCATGGAGCGCTTCGGTCAGTACCTGGTGTACGGCGGCGAATAGCTCCCGGGTTTGGGCGGCGCTGAGAGATTTTGCAGGTTTTGCGTAGTGTATTCTGGCACGCCAGAGCGCCTCATCCGCATAAATATTCCCGATCCCAGAAACCACGGACTGGTCCAGAAGCAGGCGTTTAATGCCGCTGGAAGTGCGTAGCATGATGCGGCGAATCTTTGCCACATCAAAGGATGGATCTACCGGGTCACGCCCAATATGCTCAACAGCTTCAGGAACCAAGAACTCTTCCGATATTTCTTCCGCACCAGCGGACGAAGTACCCGCAGGAATGTCGGGAACTAGATTCGAAAGGAACATTCCACCAAAGATACGCTGGTCGACAAACCGTAATTCAGTGGCTTTATTGGTACTCTCACCATCGGCGGGTTCGAGTTCAAGTACGATTTTGAGGTGCTTCTCAGCGGGGAATTCTGGAGTCTTCACGAGTAGCTGCCCGCTCATCCCCAGATGAATAACAAGCGCATACGGCAGTAACGTGTCATCGCTGTCGCCACGCTTCGGGAAAGGTTCGTCTTCGGGTGCAGAGAGTGTCAGCCACATATACTTGCCGCGCCTATATGCCCCGCGAATACGGGTTCTTTCTAAACACGTCGTAAAATCCGCAGAACCCCCGATATGGCGGCGAATAGAACGTTCATCGAGAATGCGTACCCGCTCGATTACACAACCGACAGCATGATGATGCACACCCTCACGCACAGTCTCAACCTCGGGTAGCTCCGGCATCTCTCCCCTTCACAGCGTCATGAACTCGCCACTCGGCGCATGAGCTAGTTTCTCCCACCGGGCGGCGCAAACTTATTTTTAGACTAGTATGCGATACGCAGCTTCTGCGGCGAGACGCTCTGCTTCCTTCTTGCTAGGTCCGCTTCCGGTACCCGCGGTCTGCTTTGCCACGATAGCGCGGGCAGTATACACGCGAGCATGGTCGGGGCCTTCTGCTTCGATCTCGTAGGTTACATCTCCCCAAGACCGCGAGGTTACCAGCGTCTGCAGATCGGTTTTCCAGTCGCGTCCGGAATTGAGAATTTGCTCGTCTTCTAACATGGGCGCAATCAACCTCAGAACGAGCTCACGGGCGGCTTCCCGCCCCAAGCTGATGTACGTGGCTCCAAAGATAGCTTCCATGGTGTCGGCAAGAATCGAATCTTTATCGGCACCTCCCGTAAGCCTTTCCCCCTTACCTAGACGGATATGCTTACCCAGCTCTAGTTTACGGGCGGCTATTGCCAAAGCGGGAGCCGAAACCACCACATGGTGCAGTTTCACGAGCTCACCTTCGGGAAGTTCGGGGTGGCGGCGGTACACCTCCTCAGCAATGGCGAGAGAAAGTACAGAATCCCCCAGGAACTCTAGGCGTTCATTATGCTCTACCCCGGGGTTTTCAAAGGCGTAGGAACGGTGCGTGAGAGACAGCAAAAACGTCTCGGCGTCAATATCGACACCGAGACGTTCAAGCAACTCCCCAGCTTCGCTAGGAATGTTAGTCATCAGGAATACTCGCGTGATTAAGCGTCGGCGACCTTACGGCCCTTGTATTCCAGGAACAGGGCATTGCCTGCAGCGTCGGTTACAACCTTTGCCTGGTGAGGCAGGCTGTAAGTCACGCGACCGTTTTCAACAGTCTTAACCAGCGGCGGCACAGATGCCTTCCACTGGGAACGACGCGCGCGGGTGTTAGCGCGGGACATCTTGCGCTTGGGAACAGCCACAGCTATCTCTCATTCTCTCGTAACAACAATTTAGTTTTCGGTATCCTCGCTCAGCAAGCCCTGTAAGGCTGACCAGCGCGGATCCAACACCTCGTGATGATGCCCGGGGTCTTCCTCCAGGCGCGCTCCGCATTCAGAGCACAGTCCCTGGCAGGTTTCCCGGCAGACGGGCTGGAACGGCAGTTGAAGGATTACTGCATCCCGCAGTGCCGGCTCAAGGTCAATAGATTCACCTTCAACGGCATACTGCTCATCGTCTTCGTCTTCGGGGCCGCCAGAGGGGGCCTTCTCGAAAACAAAAAGCTCTTGTATGTTGGTCGACATTTCGTAATCAATCGGATCCAAACATAGGCTACACTCGCCGTGTACATCCACTACGGTTGTGCCGCTTACCAGGATACCATCTACTACCGACTCCAGCCGAATGTTCAGGTCCATGTCGGTGCCTTCTTGTACACCAATCAGGGCATTACCCATCTCAGCGGGTGCCTGTACAACCTCGTCGAGGGTTTCCATAGATCCGGGACGGTGCACCAGATTTTTGACTGACACCACCAAATCAGAGGAGTTTTGAGGTGAAATGGCATATCTCCTTATACAAAATGCTTAAACCAAAGAGATATTCTATCCCCTCAACCGCCGTTAATCAAGGTTCGGGCGGCAAACTATGACATTCGACGCATCAAAATTCACATAAAATACGCGCAAACCCAGGAAAAAAGCCTTCGATCATGGGAGAATCACGCATAAAACTACGCAATCGTGTTATCGGTCCGAAGCCTGTGAGTGCTTAGCGACGAGCGCATCCGAGACCACACGCGGCACATAAACCGAAACGTCGCCGCCTAAGGACGCAACCTCACGGATAATCGTCGAAGACACCCCGCCGAAACGGTCCTCTCCCGCCAAGAACACCGTCTCCAAGTTTGCCAAATGGCGGTTCATACTCGCCATCGGAGCCTCATACTCGTAGTCCGCCCCCGAACGAAGACCCTTAACAAGCACCTGTGCCCCGTGTTCCTGAGCCCACTGTGCCAAAAGTACCCCCGGCGGAATAACCTCAACCTTCACAGTGGTAATACCGCGCTCCGCGAGGGAACGCTCTACCAAGTTCACTCGCTCTTGCAGAGAAAAAAGGTATTTTTTAGAGGAGTTATGCGCTACCCCCACGATCACATCATCAAAGAGCGCAGAGGCACGAGCAATAATCTCCAGGTGTCCATGGTGAATCGGGTCAAACGATCCGGGGCAGATAGCTAACATGAAGCATTCTCGCTTTCGGCGGGGTCAGAACCAGCACCCGCATATGATTCATCTGGTTCAAGATAGTACAGCACTGTCTCGCCATATTTCTTCATTGCAAACCGGCGCAGCTGAGAGTTCCACGCGGGTTCCGCGTCGCGCGAAGAACGCTCCACTACCACGATGGCACCCTCCGCTAGATTCGGGGCGATGACACGCAAAATATCGAGAACCTGATCTTGCGTAAATGCATATGGAGGGTCAAGAAATACAAGATCCCAGGGGCCGCTATGGACCGCTACATAGCTTTGCGCACTCCCCTGAGTCACTCGGGTAATACCGGTTGCAGTTTTCGACGTTGCCGCAACATTTCGGCGGGTTACCTCACACGCCTTTGGATGCTTCTCCACGAACTCGACGGATGCGGCGCCCCGCGAAAGCGCTTCGCATCCGAGGGCACCCGACCCAGCATAAGCATCAAGAACACGTGCCCCCTGCACAATATCATAGCTCTCCAGTTTCGAGAAAAGTGATTCCTTCACCCGGTCGGTCGTGGGACGAGTGTTCTCTCCCGGCACCGGGACAAGGCGTAGACCGCCAGCGGTTCCGGCAATAATACGGCTCATGCGTTCCTCACGTCTGTTCGTCGATAGTCTCTAGTGGCGGAGCCTCCAAGGTGATAAAACCGCCAAACCCGTGTGTTAGCCACGCCCCAAAAATGCCTCACGGTCGGCATCAAGCGCCCGGTCAATTGTACGTGCCAAGTTCGGATGCTTTGCCAGCGTGGGATCTGCCGCGATCAGCGCCCGCGCATCCTCACGAGCGCGCTCAATAATGGTTGCGTCGGCGAGCGCCCGCAGGAACTTAAGGGTACTCTTCTTCCCGGACTGCGCGGCACCTAGGATATCACCCTCACGGCGCTGCTGCAGGTCTATCTGTGAAAGTTTAAACCCGTCGGTGGTGGACGCTACCGCGTCTAGACGCTCGCGGGATACTCCCCCGGCCTGTTGCCGGGTAACAAGCAGGCAGGTTCCGGCAAAACCGCCACGCCCCACGCGGCCGCGAAGCTGGTGCAGCCCGGAAATACCGAAGCGGTCGGCGTCCATAATCATCATGAGGGTCGCATTCGGTACGTTCACGCCTACTTCAATAACAGTGGTGCTCACCAGAATATCTATCTCACCGCGTTCAAAAGCGGTCATTACAGCAGTTTTTTCCTCGGGGTCCATACGCCCATGCAGGCTTGCAATCCGGGTTCCGGTCAGCGCCGGGTTCTGTTTTAGATAGGCGGTCATCGCGGTCACGGAGGTCAGACGTGTTTTACCGTCAGAGCTCTGAGAACCTTCACGCCCGGCATCGCCGAAGAGCTGCTGACCTTCTTCAAGTTCTTCATCGTCATCTCCAATTTTGGGAACCACCACGTAGACCTGGTGCCCTGCATCAATCTCTTCGCGAGCGCGTGTCCACAGGCGATCTGCCCAGGTCGGTTTTTCCGCAAGCGGTACCACATGGGTTGCGGTCTGCTGCCGTCCGGCGGGCAGCTGATCGAGTACGGACACATCAAGGTCGCCAAACACGGTCATGGCGACGGTACGGGGAATAGGGGTTGCCGTCATCACCAGACGATGCGGCAACTCGCCGTTGTTCCCACGCAGAGAGTCACGCTGTTCCACGCCGAAACGGTGCTGTTCATCGACCACAACCATGCCAAGGTCGCGGAAGGTGACCGTGTCCGAAAGCAGGGCGTGGGTACCGATCACCACATCGGCGGTTCCGTCGGCGATTTCGGCGAGTACGGCACGCTTGTGTGCACTAGGCATTGAGGCGCTGAGTAGCCTAACCCGCACACGATGCGCGGATTTTTTGCTTTCTTTTTGGTTTTGGGGGTGAAAAAGCGTAGTCTCATATCCCGGTATTCCCTCTGTATCCGCTAAATCCCCGAGAATATCGAGGATCGAACGGAAATGCTGTTCGGCAAGCACTTCGGTGGGCGCGAGCATCGCGGATTGCCCACCAGAGTCGGCTACCTGAAGCATAGCGCGAAGGGCTACCACCGTTTTACCCGAGCCAACATCGCCTTGTAGAAGCCGATTCATGGGTGACGGTGAGGCGAGATCACGGGAAATCTCCTTGCCCACTCGTTGCTGCCCCTCGGTGAGCTCATAGGGAAGCACCTTTAGCAGAGCATCTGCTGCCCCATCCGGCAGGGCGGGCCGGGCCACGGTGGCGTGGGCGGCACGTGCGGCGTGTAACCGGGCCAAGGCGCTCTGCAGAACAAAGGCTTCTCGGTAGCGCATCTGAGCTTGAGCGGCGCGCCAGGTGTCCTCACTATCGGGAGTGTGCAGGGCGCGATAGGTCCACTCCAGCGAAGGGACTTTTCGGGCGCGGCGTATTTTATACGGTATTGGGTCTTCAAGCTCTTTTAGGGGCACAGATTCGATGAGCTGAGCAATAGCGGTCGCGATGCGATCCGTTGGCAGTTTTACCGGAGCACGATAAACGGGAATGGGCGCCTCGGCCCGTTCGGGGGCGTTCGCATTTCCGTCGTCCGAAAGCAGGGCGTAATGCGGGTTTGTCAGTGTATACTCCCCGCGATAAATCCCTACCTTCCCGGAGAACATCATGGTTTCACCAGCGTGGATCTCGCGTGCCGCGGTCCATGCGTTGAAGAAGGAAAGCTTCATGGTGGAGCCCACCCGCCCGGTTCCTGATATATCCGAACCGCCGAATATATGTTGCGGCACGCCGAAGAAATTATTCCCGCCGCTCTGTTGTCCGTAGGAATCCGCATAGCCCGAGTAACCGGCGGAAGGCGCGGCTAATCCGCTCACGCGCGGGTTGGTTTTACCCGCAGGCATTCGTTGCGGTATATTAGCCCTGCCCTCGCGTACGGCGAAGGTACCTGATGAAGAACTATCGACCGAATTCTGGTCGGATTCTGCAAGGGTATCGGTAATCGTGACTTCGGTGATTTTTCCTCTGCGTGCCGCCATGGTTCGGGTCGAAACGTTCGTGACCCTGGCGATAATTGTCACGTCCTGTCCCTCAACAAGGTCGGCAAACCGGCTAAGTTCTCCGCGAGGCAGATACTTCCGTGGAAAATATTCCAGCAGCTCCCCCACCGTGCTTATGCTCAGGTGAGTTTTGAGGGCGCGTGCCGTTGCCGCTGACAGGTAGCGTGTTAAGGGTGCGTTTTCCAGGCGTTTCTCATCGTTATAGTGTGCTAAAGCCCGCGACCGTGCGGCACGTTGCTGTTGCTTTTCTTGCTCTTGAGAAGAGTCCGAACTAGACTTTGTATTCCGCACTCGCGCGGCTGGCTTATCTGTTTTCTTTGGGTCGGCGGTTTTCTTGCGCGAAGGTTTCTTTCCCGGTGTCTTTACGGCGTTCTTCGGTTCGACCTTTTCATGATGCGGCTCTTCTACAAGAGAAGCAAGATTATTGTTTTTCTCCGGAGAGATATCCGTGCTTAATTGCTTATGCGTAGAATTTTTTGGATTGGTTCGTGGGGGTTTCGCTCCCTTAGCTGCTGGTTTTTGCGATGCTGTTTGTGTGCTCTTCTTGGTTTTTCCTCGGATAGACGTTCCACGCTGGGACGGTGCTTCGGTACGCGCCGTATAAGCAATATCAGCCAGTTCGTACAGTTCCGCTGTCTCCATATTCTGAGCCGCCGCACCCAAAGAAGCACGCAGAGCATCCACAATACGCTGATACTCCGAGCTTTCACGCTGATGCGCAAGGGTGGAGAGTTCCGCTAACGTTTTAGTGCCGCGTGCATACTCGGCAAGGTCGCGAACCGTTACATATTCATGGGCTACAAGTTCGTCCTCAGAGAGAATGGCAGATGATTTAGGATCAGAATGCTCGGTATCGGTTGGCTGCTGTTTGGCAGCTTTCTTGGCCTGTCCAAAACCGCTTTCTAAAAATTCATCAGCAAAAAGGCTGGGAGTCGCGCCCTCATCATGCGCTTCTTTCGAGTTTTGAGGTGACACGTTTTCCCTCCTTTCTGCTCGCGGCACTCCGTCAACCCGAATACCTTCGGCTCGAACGGTCATATAAGACGTAGCGTAGGTTTAATACTACCGTTGCACATTTGGGGCACGCTACGAACCTCCGTCAGCTCATCTCACCGCGCACGCTCGTGTCTTGGTTGCAAACATTTCTATCCTGCCCGTGAACACAGGCTCTAGACATCAATCTTGAGAACACGATGGTGCGGCGCTCTCGTCCTCGTGAACAGTCAACGAGCTCACTCGTTCGTCCGCTAATACACCGTAATGAGCGATAACTTTGCGGGCTTCTTCCAAAGACGGCACGTGTACGTGTAAGGTCCACATATTGTTCTTAAAATCGAGCGGGGTGAGCAACAGCGAGTCGCCAAGCTCTTCTAGTTCTGCTCGAAGCTGTACGAGAGTAAGGGGGTCTATAGTTAGCGTCCCCATGATTTCCCAGGTTGACCCTGGGTTTTCCCGAGTACCGGTCGCATCAGTATGATGCTCTGCCTGGTCCTGCGTTCCTTCGGTCTTTCGCGCTTTCCGAGCAGACGTACTGTTCGGCTTTGTAACATCTGTAGGAGGCTCCGCCAAGGCATAAACCTCCTGCGCAGGCATACGCGAGCTCATCCAGCGCGGATTTGATTGTACCGCTGCCAAATAAAAGCCTAGGGCACCTGCATCTACGTATCCCTTGAGTTCTGGCAGCGGCGGATTCTGTGCCGTGCCCTCAAGCGCTCGGCGCATCGTGGCGCGACGAAACTCTGCACGTGCCGTCACATCGGTGAGCTCCGATCCTGCACGATAGTGAAAACGGTAATCTGCGAGCGCAACCATAATCGCTACCATAGTGCTCTGCTCTAGGCTTTCATCCGCAATAATACGGCGTACTCGTTCAGCGGCAAGCGCTAACGCATAGCTCTCACGGTACGCGCTCTCGCGTGTACCGGTTTCCGTAACGGGTATTTCGCGGTACATCGCCTCAAGTTCCTGAAGAAGCGGCAGATTATGTGCCTCTTCGCCCAGCTCTTCTGCTAGACGGCCGGGAAAATTCCAGTAGGTACGCACTGCCTCCAACGCCCAGGCACACAGGAGCGTCCCAGAATTGCCGCGAGCCATCCGACTAGCTTGCACGAGAGCGTTCTCATAGATTTCACCCAGACGTTGGTTAACGCTCTGTATATCCGTCGTGAGAGCGTGAAGATCGTGCAGAAGGGTATCAAGCTCCTCACTAAAGGCCTTATTGAGGGCATCTAAAGTGTGTACCAAATTCGAGCCTGTGTCCTGGTCGGGAACAGGGAAAGCGTTCAGAGAGTTAAGTGTGTCGCAATATACTCGCACCGTTGAGAGCGCCTCGCCAATCCACGTGACCCCGAAGTTAAGCGGGGTTTGTGCGGCAAAGTGCTCGCTCGTCATAACGTATCCTTCCCATCCGGGGTTGGGTAACCGTGCTCTTTCTAGCATACGACGGTTATGCTCGGTAATGTTCCCAACCATAGTTTTGGAGCTCATATCCATCGCACAGAATTCGTGATGCACTTCGTTCTTGAGCACTGCAAGAGCCTAAAGCGACAAATCCCTCAGGAATCGTGGCACCCGCCGGAAAACATGCTAAAAGCCCGTGGTCCTCGCCACCGCCCAGAACGCATTCACGGGCCAGGCTGACCGCAGAATCACCATGATCGTTATGGGGCTGATGCTCAAGAATAAGACTTGCCACTGGTACCAGCTCACGTGCCAGCTCGGTAATCGCAGAATCATTGAACACGATATCGACGCCGGATGCTTCGGCAATTCGACGCGCGTCTTTAACGAGTCCGTCTGAAAGGTCCAGCATCGCGTTGGCACCGTATGCTGCAGCGCGTCGCCCTGTGGGTATGGGCGATACGGGCCTTAGCTGATGGGTAACAGCGCGTTCGATACGTTCTTTCTGCGTGGAAGGCAGCTGCTCTATCGAGTCGAGAGAGCCTGTGGTTGTCAGTAGCCGCAGCCCGGCATCAGCCCACCCGGTACAGCCCGCCAAAGCTACGGTATCTCCCGGTTGCGCCCCAGACCTCAACACAGGGTTTTCGCATCGTCCAACAGCCGTTATGGTAACGCTGGCATCACGTGCGCTGCCTAGATCACCGCCGCCTACCGTACAGACTGTAGCGCCGCATGCATGCAGCGAGTCGAGGATACCGCAGGCAAAGTCTTCAACCCAACCATAGGGGGTTTCGGGTGGCAGACTTAGAGATACAAAAAGGCTAACGGGTTCAGCACCCATAGCCGCAATATCGGCAAGGTTCTGGGTGGTGGCTTTCCACCCTACCTCGTAACCACCGCTACACGGACCGGCAGGCCAGATATCGAGAAAATCTTGCCCATGTACCAGAGTATCTGTGGTGATAACCGTGCGTCGATTATCGCCCGTGAGCACTGCGCAGTCGTCACCGGGACCTACTTCAAGCACCGGTTCCTGCCCATGTGCGGAGACAACCTGGATTACGGAGCGGTTATGCTCATCCAGCATGGGCATAAACAATTGCAAAACACGAGACTCCCCCAGCTGAGCCAATGTGCTCTTCCGGAGTGAACTTTCCCGTGCTTTATGCTTTTTGGTCCGAGGGTTCATTCCCCAATAATCGCCCATACCCTGTTACCTGGCACGGATAAAGTACCGAATCGCCACAATGGTAATCGCAAGAATTAGCAGGGAGAAGAACGCCAACGGCACGAAACCTGAGAGTCCAGGGCCACGAGAATCCGTTGAACGTTCCTGAACGCTCTTAGGGCTATCGCCGTTCCGTTGAGCTTGCGAACCAGCGGACGTTGCGGGCGGACGAGCAACCGGGTTCACAGCAGATGGAACAGAATAAGAACCGTTTCTAGACTCCTGTGGGTTCGCCATTCTCAAAGTTGGCGAGCCATTCCGGGCGTTCTCTCCACGAGACAAATATCCCTGTACCCAGTCCGCGGCGCCGGGGAACGCATTGGGGAACCCTGAATTTGTTGCAAAACGCCCCAACGTCGCGATGCTATTGGGGAAGGGTTCAGCGGATGTAGACGGCGCGGGTGCTGGAGAGACATTGCTCGACGGCGTTGCCGAAGGGCTGGCATCTGGAGCTGGCGAATCGTCAGACCCCGGGTTTCCATGCCCCGAAGGGCTCGGGCTAGGAGTTGGAGCTGCCGATTCGGAAGCACTTGGGCTCGGGAACGGAACAGGCTGGCTAGTAGGCTGCTCCGAAGGCGCAGGGGTCCACCCAGGATCCTGAGACGGTGCGGGTGCGGGGTCTGCAGGAGTAGGTGTTACGGGCGACGGGGTCGGAGAGACCGGAACCGGTGTGGGAGTCACGGGTGTTGGCTTAGCCGGAGCCGGTGTTACGGGAGTGGGGGTAGGATACACCGGTGTTGGGTTGGCCTGTGTAGGCGTAGGGTTCACCGGGACCGGTGTGGGGTTGACCGGAGTAGGGGTTACCGGTGTGGGATTCACCGGAGTCTGATCTGTAGGAGCCGGA